>NZ_CP163443.1:1251428-1877142 GCF_041053055.1 Streptomyces sp. R41 | reverse complement strand
CGCGGGCGCGGCCGCGGCACTGGTCTACCGGGCCAGTGACATCGGGCCCATCGCCCTCTCCTTCTGGCGCTGCGCGGGCGGACTCGTGCTGCTGCTCGCCATGCGGCTGCGGCGCCGTCGGCGAGTCGCGCCCGCCGTCAGTGAGCCGCTCGGTCGCAAGGCCCTGCGGATCGGCGTCACGGGCTTTGGGCTCGCCGTCTTCCAGACCGCCTACTTCGCGGCCGTCGAGGCGACCGGCCTCGCGGTGGCGACCGTCGTCACCCTGGGCGCGGGGCCCGTGTTCATCGCTCTCGGCGCGCGGCTGACCATGGGGGAGCGGCTCGGGCGCGGCGGGGGCGCCGCCGTCGCCGGGGCGCTCGCCGGGCTCGGGGTCCTGGTCCTGGGCGGCGGCGGTGCGACCGTGCGCCCCTGGGGCGTCGTGCTCGCGGTCGTGTCCGCGGCCGGGTACTGCACGATGACACTGCTCACCCGGTGGTGGGGGCGCGACGGCGGAGCCGACGGGTCGGGCACGACGGCGTGGGCGTTCGCCGTCACCACCGTCTGTCTGCTGCCGCTCGGTCTGGCCGAGGGGCTGGTCCCGCACGCCGCCCAACCGGCGCACGTCCTGGCCCTGTTGGCGTACATCGCCGCGATCCCCACGGCTCTGGCCTACGCCTTGTTCTTCGCGGGCGCGGCGGTCGTCCGTTCCGCCACCGTCTCCGTGATCATGCTCTTGGAGCCGGTGAGCGCGGCCGCGCTGGCCGTTTGGCTGCTCGGTGAACGGCTGACCGCGGCAACCCTCGCCGGCACCTTGCTGATGCTGGGCTCGGTCGCGGGGCTCGCGCTGGCGGAAGCGCGGGGCGCGCGGGTCGGCGGGCGCACGGCATCCGAGAAGGAAACGGTGCTCGTCTGAGGAGCGGGGGCGGGCTCGCTCAGGACTGCACCCTTGAGCTCACTCAGGCAGGAGGCATTCGCCCCCGCCGCCCTGCCCATGGGGGTGTCGCCCCCAGGTCCCCGCTTCGGCCTCGACGGCTTCGTCCTCAAAAGCCGGACGGGTTGAAGAGGGCAGGAGGGGCTGAAAACTTCAGCCCCTCCTGTGCCCGTGGGCTCGGTTGCCCCCGGGGGATCAGCCTCACAGGGTGGCCAGATAGTCGGGGAGCTCGATGCCGGGTGCCAGGTCGTCGGCGGGGATCGGGGCACCGTATCCCTTGGTCAGTGGGAGGACTCCGGTCCAGTGGGGGAGCGAGAGGTCCTCGGGCTCGTCGTTCGGGCCGCCGGTGCGCAGCTTCGCGGAGACCTCGTTCAGGTCGAGGCGGATCACGGCGGTGGCGGCGAGTTCCTTGGCGTTGGCGGGGCGCGAGTCGTGCGCGCGGCCGGGCACGACATGGTCGACCAGCGCGTCCAGGGCCTCGCGCTTCTCGTCCGGGTCCGTCACCTGGTGGGCGACGCCGTGCACCACCACTGAGCGGTAGTTGATCGAGTGGTGGAAGGCCGAGCGGGCCAGGACCAGGCCGTCGACATGGGTCACGGTCAGGCAGACCGGCAGCCCGGGATCGGCCTGGCCGGTCATCCGCAGCGGGCGCGAACCCGTCGAGCCGTGTACATAGAGGCGCTCACCGACGCGTCCGTACAGCGTGGGCAGGACGACCGGCGCACCGTCGCGGACGAAGCCGAGATGGCAGACGTATCCCTCGTCGAGTATCGCGTGCACCATCTCGCGGTCGTAGGCGGCGCGGTCCTTGGAGCGGGTGGGGACGGTGCGGTCGGTCGGGGCGTAGGCAGCGGGCTGCGTCGTCCCGGGCTGCGTGCTCATCACCGGCTGGGTGCTCGTCTCCGGCATTGCGTTCTCCATTGCACTAGTGCATAATCTTCTTTGTGCTAGGAGAGTATCGGATCGAAGGGCGTCGCGCAGCCGAGATTGCCGCGAGCGTCGAGCGTGCGGTGGGGGCGGGAGACCTGGAGCCGGGTCAACTGCTGCCGCCGATGCGGGAGTTGGCCGAGCGGCTGGGGGTGAATCCGAATACGGTCGCCGCCGCCTATCGCACGCTGCGTGAGCGGGGGGTGATCGAGACCGCGGGCCGCCGGGGCAGCCGGGTGCGCTCCAAGCCGGCCACGACAGGACGCGAGTACATCCGGGTCGAGGTGCCGGAGGGGGTGCGGGACGTGGCCGACGGCAACCCCGATCGCGCGCTGCTGCCCACTCTCGCCGAGGCGTTCGCGGCGGCCGCCGAGCGGTCGGACCGCGAGCCCGTGATGTACGGGGAGGCCGCCGTCGCACCGGAGTTGGAGCGGCTCGCGCGCGCCGACCTCGACGCGGACGGTGTGCCCGACGGACCCGTCGTCGTCACCTCCGGATCGCTCGACGCCATTGAGCGCGTCCTCGCGGTCCATCTCAAACCCGGGGACGCCGTCGCCGTCGAGGACCCCGGCTGGGGCAGCCTGCTCGACCTCGCCCCGGCACTCGGGCTGCGCACGGTGGGCGTCGGTGTCGACGACGAGGGCCCGCTCCCCGACGACGTACGACGTGCGCTGGAGGCCGGAGCCCGGGCCCTGATCGTCACCGACCGGGCGCAGAACCCCACCGGCGCCGCGGTGAGCGCCACGCGCGCGCGTGCCCTGCGGTCCGTGCTCAAGGCGTACCCGGAGACCCTGCTCATCGAGGACGACCACGGGCATCGGATCGTCGACCTGCCTCTGCATCCCCTCGCCGGGGTCACACACAGCTGGGCTCTGGTGCGCTCCGTCGCCAAGGCGTACGGTCCCGACCTGCGGCTCGCCGTCCTCACCGGTGACCCGGCCACCGTCGACCATGTGCACGGGCGGCAGAGGCTCGGGCCCGGCTGGGTGAGCCATCTGCTCCAGCGGGCCGTCGTCCACCTGTGGACGTCCGGTGCGGTGGACGTCGGCGCCGTGGCGGCGGCGTACGGGCGGCGCCGCGACGCGCTGATCCACGCCCTGAAGGAGCGCGGCGTCGAGGCGTACGGGCGCAGCGGGATGAACGTGTGGATCCCGGTCCCGGACGAGACGGGGGCGGTCGCGCGATTGCTGCACGCGGGCTGGGCCGTCGCGCCCGGAGCGCGCTTTCGGATGAGTGGGCCGCCCGCCGTCCGGATCACTGTCTCGACGCTCACGCCGGACGACATCGAGCCGCTGGCGGACGCCGTCGCCTCCGCTGTCGGCCCGGCGCCCGCACGTCGTTACGTGTGAGTCAGCGGCGCGTCTTCGCCTGGGTGAGCGCCGCGCCCGCGAGGACGATCACCGCGCCGACCGGAGTCGACCAGGTCAGCGACTCGCCGAGGATCGCGACGCCCGCGGCGGTGGCTATCACCGGGATGAAGTACGTGACCATCTGAGCGGTCGTCGGGCCGACCTCCGCGACGATGCCGTACTGGATGAGCATGGCCACGCCCGTGCCGAGGGCTCCCAGGGCGGCGATCGCGAGCAGCGGCGTGATCGGGAAGTGGCTCGGCAGCGTGGTGAACAGCGGAGTCACGAAAGCCAGTTGAGCGGTGGCCAGCAGCAGCTGGGCGCCGGTCATCGACAGGTGCGAGTGACCGGTGCCGGCCAGCGTGCGGCGGACGTAGATCCAGCCGATCGGGTAGCTCAGCGAGGCCAGCAGGGCCATCGCCGTGCCCGTGGCGTCCAGGCCGTGGAAGCCCTGCCAGACGCCGAGGACCGTCAGCACGCCGATGAAGCCGATGCCGAGACCGGCGACCCTGAGTCGGGTGGGCCGGTCCTCGAAGAGGGCGACCAGGGACAGGGCCATGCCCCACAGCGGCGAGGTCGCGTTGCAGATGCCCGCGAGCGTGGACGGGATGGTCAGCTCGGAGTAGGCGAAGAGCGAGAACGGCAGCGCGTTCAGCAGGAAGGCCGCGACCGCGAGATGCCCCCAGGTGCGCGCCCCGCGCGGCAGCCGCTCCCGCTTCACCGCCATCGCCGCCGCGAGCACCGCGGTCCCGAACAGCAGCCGCCCGAAGGTCACTTGGAACGGTGCGTAGCCCTCCGTGCCGACCTTGATGAGCAGAAAGCTGAAGCCCCAGATCAGGGAGAGTGCGCCGAAGCGGATCCGCCAGTCGAGAGGGGTGCGGCGGTGCGGGGTCGTGGTCGTGGCGGCGGGGGTGTGACGGCTCGTGACGGTGCTCATGGACGTAACGATGAAGCACGACGATCTCTTAGCACAAGCGAGATTTGTCGAGCGATATCTCGTAGTATTGCTTATATGTTGAATCTGGAGCGCCTGCGCACCCTCGACGCCCTCGCCCGGCACGGTTCGGTGAGCGGCGCGGCCGAGGGGCTGCACGTGACGACGTCGGCCGTCTCCCAGCAGATGTCCAAGCTGGAGCGCGAGGTCGGGCAGCAGCTGCTCGCCAAGAACGGCCGGGGGGTGCGCCTCACCGACGCCGGGCGGCTGCTCGCCGACCATGCCGCGCGGATCCTGTCCCAGGTCGAGCTCGCCCAGTCCGACCTGGAGGCCCAGCGCGGTCAGGTGGTGGGTGAGTTGCGGCTGTCGGCGTTCCCGACCGCCGCGCGCGGTCTGTTTCCGGCCGCGCTCGCCGCTCTGCGTGCCGATCACCCCGGACTGCGGGTGCGCTCCTGCGAGCTGGAGCCGGAGGCCGGGGTTGCCGGGGTCGTGCGCGGCGATCTCGACCTGGCGGTCGTGCTCGACTGGTACAACAAGCCGATGCCGCTGCCCGACGGCCTGGTCAAGGCGTCGATCCTCGACGACCCGGCCGATGTCGCGATGCCGGTCGGGCACCGGCTCGCGGACCGTGACGAGGTGGATCTCGGTGATTTCGCCGACGACGAATGGATCACCTGGGGCGAGGGCGAGTTCTGCCACGAGTGGCTGATGTTCACGCTGCGCTCCAAGGGCATCGAACCGCACATCGGGCACCGCGCGGCGGAGACGCACACCCAACTCGGCCTGGTCGCCGCGGGGCTCGGGGTGTGCGTGGCTCCGCTGCTCGGGCGCCATCCGATGCCCGAGGGAGTCGTCACGGTGCCGGTGCGACAGCGTGTACGGCGCCATGTCTACGTCGTATGGCGGGCCGACGCCGACCGTCGGCCTTCGATCAGGGCGGCGGTGGACGCCTTGCGCAGGGCCGGGGAGGGCGTCGAGTGAGCCGCAGAGTCGGCTGAGTCGCGGAGCCCGGTGAGCCACCGAGCCGAGTGAACTACTGCGGCAAGTGCGCTACTGAGGAGGCAGTTTCCGGAAGTCCCACGAAGCGATCGCCTCCGGAGTCAGCCGCGCCCAGGCGTGGCGGCCGTCGTGCGGCATCTCCTCCAGGCCGAAGTTCTTGCGCGCGAACAGGGTCTCCGGGACGTCGAGTTCGGCGCGCAGCTCCCCGGTGCGCGGGACCTCCCCCACGAACTCCACCGTGCCGGACAGCTCGACGCCGCGCAGGTCCCCGTACTCCTCGCCCGAGTCGATCACCACGGCGACGCGCGGATCGCGCCGCAGCTCCGTCCAGCGCTTGCTGCGCACCACGGAGTACAGCCACAACGAGGTCCCGTCCCAGGCGAACCAGAGGGCGCTCACATGCGGGGCGCCGTCCTTCGACACGGTCGCGACGCGGCAGGTGCGCTGGGTGGTGAGGAACTCGTCCAGTTCGCCGGGAGTCATCATGATCTTCCGGCCCCTGCGCTGAGTGACGGCCATGCGGTCCCCTCTTCTTCCACGTCGGCCTCGTCCGAGCCGACAGAGATCCTCTGACATCACGTCAGAAAGAGCATGGGCCGTCTTCCGTCCCCACGCAATGGTCGTTACGCTCGCCCGCTGCGACCTCCGACGACAAGGGGAGCCATGCCGTCGTACGAACAGCTCAGTGAACTCCTCGACCCCGCCACTACGGTGCTGCTCACCGTGGAGTGCCAGCAGGGTGTCGTGGGCCAGGACAGCGCGCTGCCCGAACTCGCCAAGGAGGCACGGTCGTCGGGGGCGCTCGCCAATGTCGCCCGGCTGGTGGCCGCCGCGCACGAAAGTGGGGTCCAGGTCATCCACGCGATCGCCGAGCGGCGGCCGGACGGCCGGGGCGCGAGCCGCAACGCCCGGCTGTTCCGCGCGGCCGAGCGGCTGCCCGTGCGGCAGCTGACGGGGACCACTGCCGTGCGGATCGCGCCGCCCATCGAGGTCGCCGAGGAGGACTTCGTCGTACGCCGGCTGCACGGCCTTTCGCCGATCGCGGGCACCGACGTCGATCCACTGCTGCGCAACGTGGGCTGCCGCACCCTCGTGGTGACCGGTGTCTCGGCCAACGTGGCCATCCCCAATGCCGTGTTCGACGCCGTGAACCGCGGCTACACCGCCGTCGTCCCCGCGGACGCCATCGCGGGGGTGCCCTCCGACTACACCCCCGCGATGATCCGCAACACGCTCGCCCTGGTCGCCACCATCGCCTCGACCGACGACGTGCTGGCCTGCTTCAAGCGACCGCGCCGCTGAAGTTCCCAGGGGTCACGCGAGCCCGACCGCTGAAGTCCCCAGGGATCAGGCCAGCTTGATCGACTCGCCGTCGACGGTGATCTTGGCGGCGGCCAGGGCGGTCGTCGCGGGCCCCTTCTTCACGCTGCCGTCGGTGGCGGAGAACTGGCTGCCGTGGCAAGGGCAGTTGATCACGCCGTTCGAGATGCCCTTCACGGCGCAGCCCTGGTGGGTGCACTTGGAGGAGAAGGCCTTGAACGTCCCCGCGGTCGGCTGGGTGACCACCACCCCCTGGTCGGCGAAGACCTTGCCGCCGCCCTCCGGGATGTCGGTGGTCTTGGCGAGGACGGTGGCGCCGGCGTTCCCGGCCTCGGCGTTGTCGCCGCCTCCGGAGCCGCCCCCGCTCACCTCGGTGGAACCGGACGACTTCTTGTCGTCCGACCCGCACGCGGTCAGCGCGACGGCGAGCCCCGCCGCGCCGACCGCCGCCACGACGGTGCGGCGGGCCGGAGCCGAGACGGGCTGAAGCGATTCGCTGGTCATGCTGACTTTCCCTTCAACGAACGTGATGCTGATCCGTACAGGAGTACGGCCTGCCCCTGTGCCCTGTTCAGGGGGTTGGTGACTTCTTGGCCAAATCGACAGCAGGTCGACAGCACGTCCGTCGGGATCCGGCCGTGGCGGGCGCCCACGGGCCGCATCCGTCGGACGCGGCCACCCCAGTAGCCTGGGGCGATGCTCAAGGAAGTCATCGCGACCCGCTACATCACGCCCCTGCGTGAGGGCGGCTCGCTGCCGGGGCTCGTCGAGGCCGACGATCTCGGGACCTATGTCATGAAGTTCAGCGGCGCCGGACAGGGGCGCAAAACGCTCGTGGCGGAGGTCGTCTGCGGTGAACTCGCCCGCCGGCTCGGCCTGCGCGTACCCGGTCTGGTGACGATCGACCTGGATCCGGTCCTGGGACTCGGCGAGCCGGACCAGGAAGTCCAGGAGCTGCTGAAGTCGAGCGGCGGGCTGAACCTCGGGATGGACTTCCTCTCCCGCGCGATCGGCTTCGATTCACTCGCTTTCGGCGTGAGCCCCGAGGAGGCCGGCCGGATCGTCTGGTTCGACGCGCTCGTCAACAACGTCGACCGCTCCTGGCGCAACCCCAACATGCTGGTCCGCAGCGGCGAGCTGTGGCTCATCGACCACGGCGCCACCATGATCTGGCACCACCACTGGCCCGGGGCGGGGGCCTCCGCCGCCAAGCCGTACGACGTCTCCGACCACGCGCTCGCGCCCTTCGGGCCGGACATCGCCTCGGCCGCCGCCGAGCTGGCGCCGCTGGTCACCGAGGAACTGCTCGCCGAGGTGACCGCCGAGATCCCCGAGGAGTGGCTGGCCGACGAGCCCGGCTTCGACTCGACCGACGCGCTGCGCCGCGCCTACGCGCAGCCGCTCCTGGCGCGCGCCGCCGTCATCCACGAGCGCATCAAGGGCATCGAGGGGGCCAAGTGAGCGAGCGGGACATCTTCGAGTACGCGCTGCTGCGTGTCGTGCCGCGGGTCGAGCGCGGCGAGTGCTTCAACGCGGGCGTGCTGGTGTACTGCCGGGCCAAGTCCTTCGTCGCGGCGCGGACACATCTGGACGAGACCAAGCTGCGGGCGCTGGACCCGGAGGCGGACGTGGCGGGCGTACGGGCCGCGCTGCGCGCCGTCGAAGGGGTCTGTACCGGAGGAGAAGCCGCTGGTCAGGCGGCACGCGATGACGCCGGGAGGCGTTTTCGCTGGCTGATCGCGCCGCGCTCGACGGTCGTCCAGCCGGGGCCCGTGCACACCGGACTCACCGCCGATCCGGCTGCCGAGGCGGAGCGGTTGCTCGACCTGCTGGTCAGGTAATGGATCACACGCACGCGGTGTGCCGTTGACACCGGGTGCCAGGGCTTCTAGCGTCACGTCTGCTGAAGGTACTAAGCGGTCGCTCACTGGAGTGGCGTACCGTGAGCCGCAGGCTTTGCAGGACCGCCGAGGTGTCCGTGAGGGTGCCAAGGTTGCCGAGACGGGCTTTCCCACAGGCCTTCCGACAGGCTTTTCCAAGGGCGAGGAGAACCAGCAATGTCCACCACTGAGCAGCGCGTCGCCGTAGTCACCGGTGCCGCGCGCGGCATCGGCGCCGCGACCGCCGTACGACTGGCCGCGGAGGGCCGCGCCGTCGCGGTGATCGACCTCGACGAGGCCGCGTGCAAGGACACCGTGGAGAAGATCACCGCCGCCGGTGGCAAGGCCATCGCCGTCGGCTGCGACGTCTCCGACGAGGCCCAGGTCGAGGCCGCCATCGCGCGGATCGCCGAGGAGCTCGGTGCGCCGACGATCCTGGTGAACAACGCGGGCGTGCTCCGCGACAACCTGCTCTTCAAGATGAGCGCGTCCGACTGGGACACGGTCATGAACGTGCACCTGCGCGGCTCCTTCCTGATGACGCGAGCCGTTCAGAAGTACATGGTGGACGCCAAGTTCGGCCGGATCGTCAACCTGTCCTCGTCCTCGGCGCTCGGCAACCGCGGCCAGGTGAACTACTCCGCGGCCAAGGCCGGTCTGCAGGGCTTCACCAAGACGCTCGCGTTCGAGCTCGGCAAGTTTGGCGTCACCGCGAACGCCGTCGCGCCCGGCTTCATCGTCACCGACATGACCGCGGCGACCGCGGCCCGCGTCGGCATGGGCTTCGAGGAGTTCCAGGCAGCCGCCGCCACCCAGATCCCCGTGCAGCGCGTCGGCAACCCCGACGACATCGCCAACGCGATCGCCTTCTTCACCGGCGAGGCCGCCGGATTCGTCTCCGGCCAGGTCCTGTACGTGGCCGGCGGGCCGCTCAACTAAGGCCGGGGGAAACGAACATGACCACACTTCCCGAACTCTCGGGCAAGGTCGCGCTCATCACGGGCGCGAGCCGCGGCATCGGCTACGGCATCGCGGAGGCCCTGGTAGCCCGCGGCGATCGGGTCTGCATCACCGGCCGCAACGAGGACGCGCTGAAGGAGGCCGTCGAGGCCCTCGGCTCCGACCGCGTCATCGGCGTCGCCGGCAAGGCCCACGACGAGGCCCACCAGGCCATCGCCGTCGAGCGCACCATGGAGGCCTTCGGGCGCGTCGACTACCTGGTCAACAACGCCGGTACGAACCCGGTGTTCGGGCCGATCGCCGAGCTGGACCTCAATGTGGCGCGCAAGGTCTTCGAGACCAACGTCGTCTCGGCGCTCGGCTTCGCCCAGCAGACCTGGAAGGCCTGGCAGAGCGAGAACGGCGGCGCGATCGTCAACATCGCCTCCGTCGCGGGCCTCGCCCCCTCGCCGTTCATCGGCGCGTACGGCATCAGCAAGGCCGCAATGATCAACCTGACCGTCCAGCTGGCGCACGAGTTCGCGCCCAAGGTGCGGGTCAACGCCATCGCGCCCGCCGTGGTGAAGACCAAGTTCGCCGCGGCCTTGTACGAGGGTCGCGAGGCGGAGGCGGCCGCGGCCTACCCGCTCGGCCGGCTCGGCGTGCCCTCCGACATCGGGGGCGCCGCCGCGTTCCTCACCTCGCAGCAGTCGGACTGGGTCACCGGCCAGACGCTCGTTGTGGACGGCGGCATGTTCCTGAACGCCGGAGTCGAGTAGCCCGCGCGTTAGGGAGAGTTGACAAAAACTACGACGGCGTCGACCGAGATCGACTTCGCCCAAGGCTTCCGCGACGGGTTCACAGAAGTCTGACAACGTAGTCACATCCGTGCTGATCAAGTGCCCTGCCGGGAACGTGGTTCCACCGGCAGGGCACTGCGGTATGGTCTGCCGACCCTTGGTACGGCAGATCGAGGAGCGTGCGCGTGTTCAACCGGAACCGATGTCTGCGGCAGCTGGCGGCGGCCACGTCCATAACCCTGGTGGCCGGGTGTGGCGTCCTCTCCTCGGGATCGTCCGACGACAAGGGACCGATCGTTGTGGGCACCACCAGCGCTCCCAGCACGCTGGACCCGGCCGCCTCCTGGGACGGCTCCTGGGAGCTGTTCCGCAACATCTACCAGACGCTGCTGAGCTATCCCAACGGCGCGGTCACGCCCCAGCCCGACGCGGCCAAGAGCTGCGGGTTCACGGACAGATCCAATCGCACGTACCGCTGCGAACTCCGCCCGGACATGAAGTTCTCCGACGGGGACACGCTCGACGCCCGGGCCGTCAAGTACTCCATCGACCGGATCAAGAAGATCGCGGTACGCGGCGGTCCGGCGGGCCTGCTCGGCAGCCTCGACCGGGTCCAGGCGCTGGGCGACCGGGAGATCGTCTTCCACCTGAACAAGCCGGACGCCACCTTCCCGTTCGTCCTGGCCACGCCCGCCATGTCGATCGTCGACCCCGACGACTACCCCGCCGACGCCCTGCGCACCGACGGCAGGGTCTTCGGGTCCGGGCCGTACAGCCTCCAGTCCTACGAGGAGGGCAAGAAGGCCGAACTGGTCAGGAACGACCACTACGACGGTTTCGCCCAGCGCAAGAACGACGCGGTCACCATCCGCTACTTCCCGGGCTCGGCCCAGATGGTCGAAGCGCTCAGGGACAAGAAGATCGACGTCACCTACCGCGGGCTCGCCGCCTCGGACATCGTCGAGCTCCAGGGGCGCGACTCCCAGAAGGGCATCCAGCTCCTCGAAGGCGCCGGCACCGAGATCAGCTACCTGGTGTTCAACCCGAAGGACCCGTGGGCCGGGAAGCCCGCGGTCCGCAAGGCGATCGCCCAGGTCGTCGACCGGCCGGCCGTCGCGCACAACGTCTACAAGGACACCGTGGACCCGTTGTACTCCATGGTCCCCGCGGGCCTGATCGGTCACAGCACCGGCTTTTTCGATGACTACGGGCAGCCCAGTTCCTCCAAGGCCCGCAAGATCCTCCTGGAGGCGGGCATCAAGGAGCCCGTCCCGCTCACGCTCTGGTACACGACCGACCGCTACGGCTCCGAGACCGCTCCGGAGTTCCGGGAGCTCAAGAGCCAGCTCGAGGGCTCCGGCCTGTTCCGCGTCACGCTGAAGAGCCGCCCCTGGAAGACGTACGAGGCGGGCTACCGCAAGGGCGAGTACCCGGTGTTCGGGCGTGGCTGGTTCCCCGATTTCCCGGACGCCGAGAACTTCATCGCGCCCTTCGTGGGCGATCAGAACGCCCTCGGTACGCCCTATGCGGCCCCGCGGATCACGAACACCCTGCTGCCGGAGTCGCGCCGCCAGAGCGACCGAGGCGCCGTGGTGAAGGAGTTCGAGGAGGCCCAGCAGATCCTCGTCGACGACGCCCGGCTGCTGCCGCTGTGGCAGGGCAAGCAGTATGTGGCCGCGAGCGAGGACATCTCGGGCGGCGAGCGGGCCCTTGACCCGTCGACGATCATGACGATGTGGGAGCTGCACCGCAAGACCAGCTGGTAGCGCACGGCCGGACCGGCTGGACCAGTGGTGCGGGAGCGGGGCCGGAGCCGATTGTCAGTGGCCGACGGTAGGTTCTGTGGTCTGGAAGTGACCGCACATCGGAGGAAGTTGACGTGACCGATATCGCCATGCTGCCCGAGTCCTGGCGCGGCGTCCTGGGCGAGGAGCTGCAGCAGCCCTACTTCAAGGAACTCACCGAGTTCGTCGAGGAGGAGCGCGCGAAGGGTCCCGTCTACCCTCCGCGGGAGGAGGTCTTCGCCGCGCTCGACGCGACGCCGTACGAGCGGGTGAAGGTGCTCGTCCTCGGCCAGGACCCGTATCACGGCGAGGGCCAGGGGCACGGCCTGTGCTTCTCGGTCCGCCCGGGCGTGAAGACCCCGCCTTCGCTCCGCAACATCTACAAGGAGATGAAGGAGGAGCTGGGCACCTCGATCCCGGACAACGGCTATCTGATGCCGTGGGCCGAGCAGGGTGTGCTGCTGCTGAACGCGGTGCTGACCGTGCGCTCCGGCGAGGCCAACTCGCACAAGGGCAAGGGCTGGGAGAAGTTCACGGACGCGGTGATCCGCGCCGTGGCCGACCGGCCCGACCCGGCCGTCTTCGTGCTGTGGGGCAACTACGCGCAGAAGAAGCTCCCGCTGATCGACGAGGAGCGTCACGTGGTGGTGAAGGGGGCGCACCCCTCGCCGCTGTCCGCGAAGAAGTTCTTCGGTTCCCGTCCGTTCACGCAGATCAACGAGGCGGTGGCCCGGCAGGGCCACGACCCCATCGATTGGCAGATCCCGGACCTGGGCTGACACCGGAGCCGCTGGGCCGGACCGTCACCGGCCTGGCCCAGCGGTGCACGGGGGCGCCTGAGCGTGATTGTCGGTGCCTCGGGCTAGCGTCGTGAGGGACAGCGACGAGCCTGGAGGACGCGGTGGCGGAGCAACAGGAGCAGGCGGCGCCGGACGCCATGATGACCCGGATCGGGCAGGTCGTCATGCTGCACCACGGCGGTGATCGCGAGGAGGCACGGGGCCGCTTCCTGGACCTGTGGGCGGAGATCGGCGAGGACGGCGACGCCCTGCACCGCTGCACGCTGGCGCACTACATGGCCGACACGCAGGACGATCCCTCGGACGAACTCGCCTGGGACCTACGGGCATTGTCGGCGGCCGAGGAGCTCAGCGACGGGCGGGTCGCCGAGCACCACCAGTCGCTCGCGGTGCGCGCGTTCTACCCGTCGCTGCATCTGAACCTGGCCGCCGACTATGTGAAACTCGGCCGCTCCGAGGCCGCCCGGACCCATCTGCGCCGGGCCCGCGGCGCGGTCGGCGCCCTCGGGGACGACAGTTACGGGCACGGTGTCCGTGCCGCGATCGGCCGTCTGGAGCTGCGGCTCGACGGCGCCGGGCCATCGGGGGAGGACAGCGGACCCGACCGCCTCGGCGGGCCCGGAGGCGAGACGCTGGGGCCGCCGAGACAGCGGCCCTAGCGTGCGCGTCCCGGCTGCCTCCGATCCGTGGAGGAACCGGTCGCACGTCGGCACCCGTGGCGCGTCCTTGCGGCCACGCACCTGCTGATGAAGGGCGCCGCCCCCGTCATTGCCCGTATGCCCCCTTGCAGATGGTCGCCTCCGGGCTGTCCGCCTGCCAGCCCCCGTACTTCCTGCCCAGGGCACACACGTCCGTGTTCTGCGGCACATCGGGGGCTGCGGGCGGGACGGCGACGCGGGGCTCGGGCCGCCGTGGCTCGGGACGCGGGGCGGGACGGGGGCGGCGTGGGGGGATCGCCGGTGCCGCGGCAGGCGGCGCGGGAGCCGTACGGCGCGGTGTCGCCGCGCTCGGTGAGGGCTTGCGGGACGGCCCGACGAGCTCCAGCGCCTCCCGCGCCGGTGCCTGCACGATCTGCGGCTCGGCCTTGCCGTCCGGACGTGACGCGTCGGGCCGGGACGGCGCAGGTGGCCGGCCGGAGGCGGGCGATCGCTGGACGGTCACACAGCCGGCGAGGGCGGTGACAGCCACGGTGGCCAGGAGCGCTGCGGTCGTCGTCGTTCGATGCACCCGCTCAACTCTGCTGGGTCAGGCCTTCGTTGGGGAGCGGACAAGCGGAGGTTGCTCCACATGGGTGATCCTTCCGCTCCTGCGGTGGGTGTCGCCGTCAGCAGGATGACCCGGCACCGAGTGTCTCGACCTCCGCAGTCACCGTGGCGCGTGCCTCACCAACTCGCCGGCGCCGTGGTGCGTGCCTCACCTGCACGGACCGCTCATCGGCGTTCGTGACGGGTTCGGTCCGCTCCGTCGTCATGGCGTCAGCATCCCCCTCAACAGCTCTCGGAAGCTTTCCCGCAGTTCGTCGACGCTCGGCACGGAGTCGTGGAACGAACCGGCCACGCACGAGAACATCAGCCCGTCGCACCACGCGACCAGCGACAGGACATGCCGGGCGGGATCGCGTGACCCCGCCGCCGTGACCAGCGCGTTCAGCGGATCCCGGAAGCGCTGCCCCGCCGCGTCGAAGAACTCCCGCAACTCCGGCCGCCGGGTGGCCTCCAGGGCCAGCTCATAGCGGGCGACGAGCAGTTCGCGATGGCGCGTCAGATACCGGTGCAGGGCGAGCGCGAGCCCGTCGGCCAGCCCGTCGAGCCCGCCCCGTGGATCCGGCATCTCGTCGGGCGTCAGCACCTGTGCCTCGCGCTCCGCGAGCCTGCGTACGGCGGTCTCCAGCAGGGCGAGCCGGGTACGCGCCTGGTTCGAGGTCGAACCCTGGGGGAGTCCCGCCGCCTCGTCGACCGCGCGGTGGGTGAGACCACGCATACCGCGCTCGGCGAGCAGGTCGAGGGCGGTGTCGGCGATGAGTTCGGCGCGGGACGCACCGGCGCTGCGTACGGGCATGGGGTCAACCTACCCGTAGCACTACATGTGTAGTACGGTCGAGATGGCCGGTTACTACAGCTGTAGTGACCGAGGTGGGTTCGGACATGTGTGGCAGCCGGAGTGGGTTCGGTCGTCGCACGCCCACGGTGACCCCTTGGGGGACGAGGAGGAGTCATGGCACAACAGGCGGAGGCGCAGTCGCAGGTGCACGCCCCGGCACCCCGTGCCGTCGTCGTGGGAGGCGGCATCGGAGGTCTCACCTCGGCGGTGGCGCTGCACCGGCGCGGCTGGCGGGTCACCGTCCTGGAACGCTCCCCCTCGCTCGCCCCGGTCGGCGCCGGCATCTCCCTCGCCCCCAATGCCCTGCGCGCGCTCGACGTGATCGGGGTGGGCGACGAGATGCGGGAGCTCGCCGCCTGGCAGGGCGACGGCGGGATGCGCACCCCGGACGGCCGCTGGGTGTCCCGCACCAGCGCCGCCGCCCTCGCCGACCGCTTCGGCGGCCCGCTCGTGGTCCTGTACCGGGCCGCACTCATCGACCGGCTGGCCGCCCGCCTCCCCGAGGGCACCGTGCGCACGGCGGCCTCCGCGACCCTGGTCGACCCCGGCAACGGCACGCGCCCCGCCCTGGTCCGCACCCCGGACGGCCATCTGGAGGCCGAGCTGGTAGTCGGCGCCGACGGCATCCACTCCGTCCTACGGCAGGCGCTCTTCCCGCGGCACCCCGGGCCCGTCTACTCGGGCTTCACCACGTGGCGCATCGTCATCCCGGCACCGGAGCTGCGCTTCGCCGCACACGAGACCTGGGGCAGGGGCCGGATCTGGGGGACGCAACCGCTCAAGGACGGCAGGGTCTACGCGTACGGCGCGGCCTTGGCCCCCGCCGGGGAGCGAGCGGACGACGACGAGAAGCAGGAGCTCCTGCGCCGGTTCGGCGACTGGCACCAACCGATCCCTGCCGTGATCGACGCGGCCGGCCCCGCGGACGTACTGCGCCACGACGTCCACCACATCGCCGAGCCGCTGCCCGCCTTCCACGGCGGACGGGTCGCCCTGCTCGGCGACGCCGCGCACGCCATGCCGCCGACCCTCGGGCAGGGTGGCAACCAGGCCATCGAGGACGCGATCGTGCTCGCCCATCACGCGCGCCCGGAGGGGACGGACCTGGCCGCTTACACGGCGGACCGCAAGCCCCGTACGACCGCCATCGTACGGAAGGCCGTCCAGGTGGCCCGGCTCAACATGATGAGCAACCGCGCCGGCATCGCCGTACGCAACACCGTGATCGCCGCGGTGTCCAAGGCCGGACCCGCGTTGTTCCTGCGGAGCTTCGACGGCATCGCCGACTGGCGGCCGCCCGGGCAGCCGTATGCTTCCCCCGAGGTCAGGAACCCGCAACGCACCCTTTGAGGAGACCCCTGTGCTGTGTCTTCCCGGGGGACTCCCCCCGGACCCCCGGCAGAAGAGCAGGTCGGCCTCGGTCACCGGCGCACCATCGAGAGGCGGGCTGTTGTGAAAGTCGGCTGTATCGGACTCGGCGACATCGCGCAGAAGGCCTATCTGCCGGTGCTCGGCGTCCAGCCGGGGGTCGAGCTGCATCTGCAGACGCGGACGCCCGCGACGCTCGGACAGGTCGCCGACAGCCTTCACCTTCCCGAGACGCAGCGACACACCGACCTGTCGGAGCTCCTCGCGCAGGATCTCGACGCGGCGTTCGTGCACGCCGCCACCGTCGCGCATCCCGAGATCGTCACCCGCCTGCTGGAGGCGGGCGTACCGACGTACGTCGACAAGCCGCTCGCGTACGAACTCGCCGACTCCGAGCGGCTCGTGCGGCTCGCGGAGGAACGGAACGTCAGTCTCGCCGTCGGCTTCAACCGGCGTTACGCGCCCGCCTACGCGCAGTGCGCCGATCACCCGCGTGAGCTGATCCTGATGCAGAAGAACCGCATAGGTCTGCCCGAGGCGCCGCGCACGATGGTCCTCGACGACTTCATCCATGTCGTCGACACCCTGCGGTTCCTGGTGCCGGGGCCGGTCGACGACGTGACCGTGCGGGCCCGCGTCGAGAACGGGCTGATGCACCACATCGTGCTGCAACTGGCCGGGGACGGCTTCACGGCGCTCGGCGTGATGAACCGGCTCAGCGGCTCGAACGAGGAGATCCTCGAGGTCTCGGGCCAGGACACCAAGCGTCAGGTGGTCAACCTCGCCGAGGTGATCGACCACAAGGGGCAGCCGACCGTACGGCGGCGCGGGGACTGGGTGCCGGTGGCCCGGCAGCGCGGTATCGAGCAGGTGGCGATCGCCTTCCTCGACGCGGTGCGTGCGGGCAAGGTGCTCAGCGCGCGGGACGCGCTCGCGACTCATGAACTGTGCGAGCGGGTGGTACGTGCGGTTCAGGAGCGTGCCGCCGCGCTCTGAACGCGCGGGCGCCTTCCGTCGCGCACAGCGCCGCCAACACCAGCAGGGCCGCGTGCACCGGCCAGTCGCCGAACCTGACGTACGGCGTGACACCCCGGGCCAGCGGCACCTCGTACACCATCGTCGTGCTCGCGTCCGTGCCGAGCCAGGAGCCGATGCGCTCACCGCTCGGGCCGTAGACGGCGGAGACGCCGGTCAGTGTCGCGTGCACCATCGGGCGGCCGGTCTCGGCGGCCCGCAGCGCGGCGAGGGAGGCGTGCTGCTCGGGTGCCCAGCTCTTCTGAAAAGTCGATGTCGACGACTGCGCGAGGAGCACTCCGGCTCCGTCCTGGGCGAGATGGCGGCTCATGTCGGGGAAGGCCGTCTCGAAGCAGACCATGGGCCCGATGCGCAGCCCGTGCCCCACGTTCATCACCACCTGCTCGGAGCCGCGCCTGCGGTCCTCGCCCGCCGCCTTGCCCACCGAGGTCGCCCAGCCGAGCAGGGAGCGCGCGGGTATGTACTCGCCGAAGGGCACGAGCCGCATCTTGTCGTAGCGGTCGCCGGTCGGGCCCTGCGGTCCCACCAGGACCGAACTCTTGTAGATGCCGGGCCGGTCGGAGCGGCGCGCGTCGACGTTCACCAGGATGTCGGCGCCGGTGAGCCGGGAGAGCGCGGCGATCCGGTTGGCCAGGTCGGGGCGGCCGGCCAGATCGAAGCCGACGCTGCTCTCACCCCAGACGACCAGGTCGACGTTCTGCCCGGCGAGCGTACGGGTGAGCGCCTCCTCGCGCGCGAACCGCTTGGCCGGGCTGCCCATGCCTTCGACGATCCCGGGCTGTACGACGGCGATCCGGACCCGGCCGTCCACATCGGGGCGCGGCGACCACACCCACGCCGCCGAGGTCGCGGCGGCCGTCGCGAGCAGTCCTGCCAAGGCGGGCATACGGGACTCGCGCACCGCGACCAGTACGGCGACGGCGACATTGACCGCCACCACCAGGAAGCTGAGCAGCCACACCCCGCCGACCGAGGCCAGCCGCAGCGCGGGCTCCACCTGCCACTGGCTCGACCCGAGCAGGCCCCACGGGCCGCCCAAGCCCTGCCAGGACCGGGCCAGTTCGACCACCAGCCACCCCGACGGCAGCACGACGAGAGCGGCGCCGATCCGTCCCGCCGAGGGCACCCCGGAGAGGAACCGCCGGACGAGCCAGCCCCACGGGGCCCACAGCGCACCGAGCAGGGCCGCTATGACCACCGTGAACACATGCAGGCTGGGCAGCAGCCAGTGGTGCACGGCGAGCATGAAGCCCAGCCCGCCGAGCCAGCCGTCGTACGCGGCCCGCCTGCCGGTCGGGGCCGAGCGGGCCAGCAGGATCCAGGGAACGAGCGCGATGTACGCGAACCACCACCAGGACGGGGCGGGAAAGGCGAACACGGGCAGCGCGCCCGCCAGCGCGGCGATGATCCCGCGCCGCCAAGGAGAGGCGAGCCATTGGTCGGGCCTCTTCATGCAGCGCCTCCCTCCCCAGGTGCGTGCCTCCAGTGTGCGCGTCGGGGACGATCTCCGACAGGGGGCATCGGCGGGTCCGCTCTGGTGGTGAGTGTGGTCGGCAAGGGGGCCGCTCTGGTGGCAGGTGTCGTGGGCCGGGCCCGCATAGGTGGCGGGTGCCGTGGGGCAGGGGCCCGCTTTTGTGGCGGGTGCCGTGGGGCAGGGGCCCGCTTTTGTGGCGGGCGCCACGGGGCAGCGGGTCCGCTCAGGTGGCCGCCGGTTCCTGAAGTGTCTGCGGGGTGCGGCGCCACTTCTCCTGGACGGCCACGTGGCGCAGCCGCCAGCCGTCGACCGTACGCAGCAGCCCGAAGGCGTAGCGGCCGCCGCACACGAAGTCGGGCGCGGTGGATCCGCCGTCGTGTCCCGCGAACCGCATCGGATTGATGTAGTCCGCCTGGACCCGGGCCGTATCGCCCGTGTCCTGCTCGAGAATCCCGAACCGGACGCGCCGGTTGACGATCAAATGCTGGCGCATCGGGAACAGCTCCATGCTCTGGGCGAGCCATCCCGCCACCTGGTCGGCGTCCCCCTCGATGCCACCGGCCGAGCGATAGTCCGCGCGCCCGTCCGGCGCGAACAGCGCCCGGTACGCCTCCCAGTCGCCGTCGTCCACCGCCACCGCGTAGTCGGTGACAAGTCCATCCACGGCGAACCGGTCCATCACGGTCGCGAGCTCCACACGCTGCGTCATCGGCTCAGTGTTGGCCACGGAGCGTGCCACGCCAAGGGCCGTGCGGTGATATTCGGCGGCTGATATTCGGCGGCCTCGACGGGGTCGCCCGGTGGGCGCTGTCGCCCGTGAACGATCCGAGGTGTCGGGCGACCCTGGGCTCTGGCCGCCGACCCGTCGATGTGCCCCTCCACCACGCAGGGCTTGGCGGAAGCCGGTCGGGTTGCCGGTGGACTGCCGCGCGCTTGAATTGGTGCAGAGGCGCCCTGCGCCGATCGGTGTAGCGCTCCGGGCAAGCGGGCCGGGGGATGAAAGCGGAGGTGTTTTCGAATGCCCGACGGTGACGTGCTCATGAACGTCGTGAGCCTCGCGGACCAGTGGGGTACCCGCTACTGGGAGCAGGGAAAGACCGTCTGGGCCGAGCGGACGTCACAGGCACCGAAGGAGGCGCCGACTTGACGGGACCCGAGACGGCAGTTCCGGCGGGCCACATGAGGCTGACACTGGGCGGAGACTGGCTGCGGTAGGACTGAAGGGTGAGGACCCAATGCGGTCGGCTTATCACGAGGAGCTGGCGTCGATCAGTGACGGGCTGGTGGAGATGGCGCACCTGGTCGGTTCTGCCATGGGCCGGGCCACCAGCGCTCTGATGGATGCGGATCTGCGGCTCGCGGAGAGTGTGATCTCGGCCGATGAAAAGGTCGATGATCTGCAACGGGATTTGGAGAACCGGGCGATCGCGGTGCTGGCGCGGCAGCAACCGGTCGCCACGGATCTGCGCATCGTGGTCACCTCGCTGCGTATGAGCGCGGATCTGGAGCGCTGTGGTGATCTGGCCCAGCACGTGGCCAAACTGGCCCGGCTTCGCTATCCCGAACGTGCGGTCCCGCGCGATCTGCGGCGCACCATTTTGGAGATGGGCCAGCTTGCGCAGCGTCTGATGGCGCAGGCCGCCGAAGTGCTCATCACCCAGGACGTCGACGCCGCGCTGCGGCTGGAGAAGGACGACGACCGTATGGACGAGCTGCACCGCATGATCTTTGAGCACCTGATGGACGACCGGTGGCTGCACGGCGTGGAAACAGCCGTGGACGTCACGTTGGTCGGCCGGTATTACGAGCGTTTCGCCGACCATGCCGTCTCGGTGGCCCGCCGCGTGGTCTACCTGGTCACGGGCGAGCACGCGGACGAATTGGCCACGGATCCGCCCGCGCCGGCGTGATCACGCCTGCCCGGAGGCCCTCCACCGATGACGACGACGTCCTAGACGCCCTTCAACGCCGCAGTGCTTCCATGTGAAGCGCGGCGTCGTCGGCAGCCTCGTCGGGAGTCCGGCCGTGCTCACGGGCGACGATGTACGCGGCATACCAATCCGCCCAGTGGTGCTCGGGAGCTGTCGCCTCGTACGGGCCGTGGTGCTCCTCGGTCTCACGCAGAAGTTCTGTCAACGTGGGGACGTCCATGGTGAAACCTCCTTGGCCGTACGGGACCTTTCACCCTCCGGGTTGTCGCACCTGGACCTCTTGCGGCAGCCGTCCATTGCCGTCTGAGTCGCTGAACGAGGCGAATGCGGCGTAGCTGCGACACCCAGGAACGGTGCCATCCACCCGTTCTCGGTCGTCGGCGTCGTAGACGTGGTGAAAGACCTCGCTCACCTCAACACCCTTGCTGATCAGTTCGGCGCGGGCTCGGTTCGATGTCGAGGACCAGGTCGGCGACCGGGATGACGGTGACCACGGACTTCATATCCATGGTGGGCTCTTTGGCGGCGTCTGTCGCGCCGTCCTGCTGTGACTGCGGGGTGCTCATGTCGACGTCCCGTGGGATACCCGGCTATTGGGTTGTGACCTCTGACAGAGCCAGAAGGGTCTGTGAACGAGTCACTGGTCCGAGTCCTTGATCCGATGGTGAGAGACCTGTTCCCGTGCCGTGCGCCAGCGTGACCGTGTCTGCTCGACCAGGCTGTCCCACTGTCGCCGGACCTCATGGTCGGAAGGGCGGTGGCCCTGACGGATCCGGCTGAGCTCGTCTCGTACTTCTCGTCCCAGTGCCGCCGATGCGACGATGACGAGCATGGCTCCGAAGAGGGCCGAGATCATCGCGAAGACGGCGCCGACGACCCCGTACCGTGAGGCGGAGGAGTTGAAAAGACGCGGCAGGTAAATGGTTGCGCCCACCGAATAGGCTGCCGTCAGAACGGCCGCGGTGACGCCGAATGGGATCAGGTCGGGCCAGATGATCCGCTTCGCCGACAGGATCCAGCCGGTCCAGACGAGGAACACGGCGGTCACCGGTACCTTGCACACCGACGCCGCCAGGCCTGGCCCACCCCCGTCGAGAACCGCGGAGAGCCACCCGGTGACCACTGCGTAGCCACCGAGGGTGAGGATCCACCACAAGCCGTTGCGCGTGTTGCGCACGCTGAGGGGCTTGAGTTCCCATGTCTGTTCGAAGAGCCGCTGCGAGGCTCGCGCGAAGCTCAGCGCCGAGATCGTCAGGAACACGACCCCGAAGATGCCCACGGTCGCACTCGTGTTCTCGGCGGGGGAGAAGAGGGAGTTGACCGCCTCGGCGCCTGCTCCGGTGAGGCTGTAGCGCCTGATGATCCGCTCCGCGGCGTCGTAGTGCACGAAGGTGCTCAGGACCTCGCCGCTGAGGATCGCGAGGGGGATCAGTGCGGTCAGAGCGCTGGAGGCCAGGGCCATCGAGCGGTCGAAACCCGCGATCTTCTGAAACC
Organism: Streptomyces sp. R41; assembly: GCF_041053055.1. Classification (NCBI taxonomy): domain Bacteria; kingdom Bacillati; phylum Actinomycetota; class Actinomycetes; order Kitasatosporales; family Streptomycetaceae; genus Streptomyces; species Streptomyces sp. R41. The sequence continues at coordinate 1,855,098 of NZ_CP163443.1, read as the reverse complement.
GGTTGAGGACCCGCAATGCGAAGGCTGGACGCAGCCAGAACGTCAGCGTTCTGACGACGCGCTCGCGATTGATCCCCGCCGTCCTGCCCTCCGTGAAGATCGGAACCTGTGTGGCGGCGCGAGCCTAACGGACGTCAGTGGGGGTGATGGAGGGCGACACGCGTGCTTCGCCGAAAGGGCTGTGAACACTGCTTGACATGGGTCTCCCTGTCGTACGCCGCGAAGCTCCAGGCCAGTGCTCGACCGCGGTCACTTGGAAACCGTCAGCTTGCTGAGCTTGTTCAGTTGTGCCCTGATGATCGCTTCCGGTACGACGGCGGGATCCTTGCCCCTTGGCCCTGCGGGGAGGTTGAACTCGTAGAACATGGCGACCGTCGTCCCTTGCCGAACGGCCACCACCGCGAACGGAACCCGGATGGGCTCCTCGTCCTCGCTGTCCGCCGCGAGCTGTGTGAGCCGCAGGGATACGGATTCATCGCCGTAGCCGGGGTCGGGCTGGAGTTCGGCATCGCCGTAGCGGAAGTCCGCCCGGATGTCTTTGAAGGTCTCGCACCGCTTGGCGGCCGTGCGGAATGCGTCGATCACCCGCGCGGCATCCCCGGCGCTGTGTGACGACAGGATCATGGATGCCCCGGGGCCGTGCTGCTTCGAGGAAATCATCCGGCCGGTGCGTGCGGTGGCTGTGAAGCCGCTGCTTCCGCCCAGTGCCTGAACCACGGGCGTGCATTCGGCAGGATCCGCCGTTCTGTGAGACGCGGAGGGAGCAGCCAGGATCCGATTGACTTCGTAGCCGCCGAGATCCGTGTCCGTGATCGTCGCCCGCTCCAGGTCCGCCTTGCTCAACGGTTTGGCCTGTGCACCAGCCGTCCTGGTCTCTTCCGCCGCTGCGCCCTCCCGGGGGCCCTGCCCGGACCCGCATGCGGGGAGCGGAAAGAAGGTCATGAGCATGGCAACGGCCATGCCGACCCGTGATTGGCGAACCACTGTTTTCCCCACCCGTTTGATTGTTGAGCGCGAGCAGGTCCCCGCCGGCTCAGAAGCTTCGTCCGAGCCATCCGCCCCGGCTCAAGGCATTGAGCAGCAGGGTAGATCGTTTGCTTGGGAGGCGGGAGGGGTTTTGAGCCGGGCGGCCCGGGCCGCGCCGGGCGTGCCGCCGCCTCGGTTCCGCTCCGCCGCCTCGGCCAGGCCGAGGAAATCGCCGCCGCTATCACGTGGTTGATGTCGCCGACTCGTCGTACACGACGGAGGCTGTGCTTCGGGTGTCCGGGGGCGGTGACGGGGCGCCGCTCGGCGGCTGGCGGCCCAAGCGCGGGTGTGCCGGCCTCAACTGGCGGGCTGTCGGTGGGACGTGCCGGCTTCGGCCGGCCGACTTCCATGAAGACGCGCCGGCTTCGGCCGGCCGGCTGTCGTGGAGATGCATCGGCCTCAACTGCCCGGCTGCCGTGCAGATGCGCCGGCTTCGACCGGTCGGCGGTCAGGCCCGGTCGGCACTCACTCCGCGGCGCTCATGCCGCCTCGACGACCTCTCCCCGTATCGCTTCTGCCCACTTCACGACCAGCAGTTCGTACTCCGCCCGCTCCTGGGCGGACAGCGAGCCGCCCGCGCGCATCCACAGGGCGCGGATCTGCTCGTTTAACGCGGCAGCAGACCGCACGGAACCAGAGGGAGTGAAATCGGGGGACATGCGCACAAGCCTAGGGGCAAGGACTGACAGTGCGCTACCGGGCGGCTACTCATGCCGTATGTGCTTCGTCACGGCGGGCGGGCAATCCGACGCGCTGTCCACCGAGCACCGCGTCGGCCGGGCTCAGTCGATCCAGACGACCACGCACTGACCGCGCAGTTGTGCGCCGCGGAAGAAGGCGCACAGTGCGAGGAAGTGCTCGACCAGGTACGCCCGTACGTCGCCGCGAAACCCTTCGAAACCGACGACGGAGGCCGCGGCTTCCGCAGACTCCGGCAGGTCCGCGAGGACGTGGTCGATGTCCACGTCGACGAGGGCGCGGGTGATCTCGTCGACCGCGGCGGGAGCCAGCAGACCGGGCGGGTCGGTGATGCGGTCGTACACCTCGTCGTGGTCGAGGAAGCCGATGTCGCCTCCGGGGTCGCCGGACAACGCCCGCTCGAGCACATCGACCAGATGAGGATGGGCGGACGTCCTGCGGCAGTACCAAAGGAGGCCCCGCCCAACCTGGGGCGGCACCGGGCGAGTCCAGGGCCGACTCGCGACACTGCGCCAGGTACAGCGGACAGGCGCGGGCGAACTGCTGGGTCAAGGCCATGGAGGGGAGTATGGCCAGGCCGGAGGCCTGCTGTCGCTGGACTTTCGGGGGGCCGTCGAGGCGCCGTTCGTGCGCTGCTGTCCCGGTCCGGGCCCCGCGCTCACTCTCGCTCGGCCCAGGCGCGGGACCACTCCAGCAGGGGCCCCATCGCGGTCACCAAGTCCTCGCCGAGCGGGGTGAGATGCCAGGCCGACTGGGCTGTCGGCGCGGCGATGCCCGCCTCTCGGAGTTCCCTGAGGCGGGTGGACAGGACGCTGGAGGACATGTCGTCGCAGCGGCGCTGGAGGTCGCGGAAGCCGATCGGGGCGCCGCTGCGGTGGAGTTCCCAGATCACCCGCAGCGTCCAGCGTCGGCCGAGGAGGTCCAGGGCCGCCATGACGGGACGGCCGGTGGCCGAACCGCGCACCGGGCGGCCGGGGGTGGGGGTGCCCGCCATCGTGATGTCGGCGGTGGTGCGATCCGGTTCGGGTGTCGTGCCCAAGTGACTACCTGTCGGTAGGAGTTGCTGACGTCTGGGGGTAGCGGCTGACGTTTGGGCGGCAGCTGCAGATGCCTCGGTTGGAGTTGCCGACCGTCTCACCGGGAGTGGCCGACGCCTCGGCGGAAGTGCTCATCTCACTCTTGCGCTTCGATTTCCGAAGCGCAAGGCTGAGGGACATGGAACAGCGCATCGACGGCGTCGCGCCGCCCTACGAGCCCGAGACCGACCGCGCGTTGCACCGGTGGATGCCGCCCGGCGTCGCGCATGAGCCCCTGATGCTGTTCAGGGTCCTGGAGCGCCACCCCGAACTGGCCTCGCGCATGCGGGCGTTGGGCGCGGGCCTCCTTGTGCACGGCCGACTGGGCGACGCCGACCGCGAGTTGGTGATCGCCCGCGTCACCGCCCGCTCCGGGTGCGCGTACGAGTGGGGCGTCCACATGGCGACGTACGCGGAGACGGCCGGTCTCACCCCGGAACAGGTCACCCTCACCGCGACCGGCGCACCCGAAGACCCGGCCTGGTCCCCCCGGCAGACAGCTCTGCTCCGCGCCGCCGACGAACTGCACGCCACCGCGCGCGTGAGCGACGCGGTGTGGAGCGGACTGCGCGAGCATCTCGACGAACAGGAGGTCCTGGAGCTGCTGGTCCTCGCGGGCTGGTACCGGACGATCGCGTACGTCGCCACCGGGGCGCGGATCGAGGAGGAACCCTGGGCGCTTGCCCTGCCCAGGACGGCAGAGGAGCCGGGGGCGCCTGGGGTGTGAGCCGTCAGCCCGACGACTCCGCCGCGTGCGGGCTCAGTCCGCCCGTCGCCACCAGCGCGATGATGACGATGCCGAGCGCGATCCGGTACCAGACGAACGGCATGAAGCTCTTGTGCGAGATGAACTTCATGAACCACGCGATGACGGCGTAGCCGACCGCGAACGCGATCACCGTGGCGAAGATCGTCGGGCCCCAGGAGATGTGCCCCTCCTCGGCGGCGTCCTTGAGCTCGAAGGTGCCGGAGGCGAGGACGGCCGGCATGGCGAGGAGGAAGGAGTAACGGGCCGCCGCCTCGCGGGTGTACCCCATGAACAGGCCGCCGCTGATGGTCGCGCCGGACCGGGAGACTCCGGGGACCAGTGCCATCGCCTGGCAGAGGCCGTACAGCAGGCCGTCCTTGGCGTTCAGGTCCTCAAGCGTCTTGCGCTGCTTGGCCGCCCGGTGCTTCCCGCCCGTCTCGTCGCGTGCCGCGAGCCGGTCGGCGATACCGATGACCACACCCATCACGATCAGCATCGTCGCGGTGACCCGAAGATCGCGGAAGGGCCCCTCGATCTGGTCCTTGAGCGTCACCCCGAGCACACCGATCGGTATGGAGCCGACGATCACCAGCCACCCCATCTGCGCGTCGTGGTCCCGTCGCATCGCCTTGTTCGTGAGGGAGCGGAACCATGCCGCGAGAATCCGTCCCACGTCCTTGCGGAAGTAGATCAGGACCGCGGCCTCCGTGCCGAGCTGGGTGATCGCGGTGAAGGCCGCGCCCGGGTCGTCCCAGCTCGCGAACGCCGCGGTCAGACGCAGATGGGCGCTGGAGGAGACGGGAAGGAACTCGGTCAGCCCCTGGACGAGTCCGAGGATGAGGGATTCAAACCAAGACATGAAGTTACGTGGTCCAAGTGCCGATGGTGGGAGGGGCGACGGGCACGCCGTGCCGCCGTTCGGGTGATCACGGGTGTCGAGGGCAGCGTAGCGTCCGTCTGTGACAGCCCGGCCACAGGGGTTTCGCAGCGGTACGCGGGCGGCCGTGCCCCGGTGCGCGCGGCAACCGTGCGCAGGGTGTGACCGAGGCCGCCATGCCCGGTGCGCGCGGCAACCGTGCGCAGGGTGTGAGCGAGGCCGCCATGCCCGGTGTGCACGCCACGCTGTCCATGGTGTGACCAAGGTGTTGACCGGCCGCTGGACCGCCGCATACGTTGCAGCAGGAGAGAAAGCGCTTGCTGCCGCCAGGTCCGCTCGGTGTCATCATGCGTTGGCCAACGTCTGACGTCACGTCCGATGGAGCGCTGATCACGTACATGAGCACAACCCGCACCGCAACCAGCCCCGAGACCTCCCCGAACCGCCCCGCGGCCGCGTTCGAGGGCCGCCGCATCCGGGCCGCCCTCATCGGTGCCGGCGCCATCGCGCGCGGGAGCCACTACCCGGCGCTGGCGCGGCTCGCCGAGGAGGGCGAGACGGAGATCGTCGCCGCGGTCGACATCGCCGAGGGCCCGGTCCGGGAGTTCTGCGCCGAGGCGGGCATCCCGCACGCGTACACCGATCTGGTCCGGATGCTCGAGGAGCAGCGGCCCGACCTGGTCGCCATCTGCACCCCGCCGACCCTGCATCGCGAGCAGACCGTCGCCGCGCTGCGCGCCGGCGCCTGGGTGTGGTGCGAGAAGCCGCCCGTCCCGACGCTGGCCGACTTCGACGCCGTCGAGGCGGAGGAGGGGAGGGACGGGGGCCCGTACGCGTCGATCGTCTTCCAGCACCGCTTCGGCTCGGGCGCCCGGCATGTGCGGCGTCTGATCGCCGAGAAGGCCATGGGCCGTCCGCTGGTCGCGCACTGCCAGACCACTTGGTACCGCAACGCCGGCTACTATGCCGTGCCCTGGCGCGGACGCTGGGCGACCGAGGGCGGCGGGCCCGCGATGGGGCACGGCATCCACCAGATGGACCTGCTGCTCGACCTGCTGGGGCCGTGGAGCGAGGTGCGGGCGATGGCGGGGCGCCTGGTGCACGAAGTGGAGACGGAGGACGTCTCGACCGCCCTCGTCCGCTTCGCGAGCGGCGCGATGGCCACCGTCGTCAACAGCGTCCTGAGCCCCGACGAGGTGAGCCGCATCCGCATCGACTGCGAACGCGCGACCGTCGAGCTCACGCACCTGTACGGGCACAGCAACGACAACTGGCGCATCACTCCGGCTCCGGATGTGCCGGACGCCGATGCCGCGGCCTGGCGGGACTTCGGCGCGGACGTTCCGAGTTCGCATCTCGCTCAGCTGCGGGAGCTGGTCGCGAGCATGCGCGCCGGGGAGCGGCCGCGCAGCAGCGGCGCCGACGGGCGGACCAGCCTGGAGCTGATCACCGCGCTCTACAAGTCCGCGTTCACGGACACGACCGTCCGCGCGGGGGAGATCGGCCCGGGGGATCCGTACTACGCGGCTCTGCACGGCGGCGCGCCCGGCTGGGCGCCTGTGGTTCCCGAGGTGTCCCTGGGCCAGGAGGTGCCGGCGTGACCACGTCCTCGGAGGGTGGCCTGCGCCTCATCCACACGCACGGGGAGCGCATCACCGTCAGTGAAGTCACCAGCGGCGTGGAGCTGTTGAGCTACGTCTACCGGCCCGAGGCCGCCTGGGAGTCCCCGAAGCCGTATCTCCATCCGCTCAGGACGCTGGCCGACAACGTCGTCACGGACTACCGGCCCAACGACCACCGCTGGCACAAGGGTCTCCAGATGACGGCCTCGCACCTCTCCGGCCAGAACCTGTGGGGCGGCAACACATACGTTCCCGGAAAGGGATATCTCGAACTCCCGGAGCGCGTCGGGTCGATGACGCACATCACGTTCGACGAGGTGGCCTCGGACGGTGGTCGTGCGGTCATCGCCGAGCGCCTCACGTGGCATCCGTACGACGGTGATCTGTGGGCGGACGAGGAGCGCCGCATCGAGGTGCACGACGTCGATCCCGGGGCGGGCTCCTGGGCGCTGACCTGGACCAGTGCGGTCACCAACCGCCGCGACGAGCCGCTGCGCTTCGGCAGTCCCACCACCGCCGGGCGGGAGATGGCGGGCTACACGGGCCTGTTCTGGCGCGGCCCGCGCTCCTTCCGGGACGGCCGGGTCATCGGGCCCGACTCCGAAGGACCCGAGCTGATGGGGCGCCAGGCGTCGTGGCTCGCGTACTCGGGGGAGCACGACGGCTGTGACGGCCACGCGACCCTCGTCTTCGCGCACGCCCCCGAGAACGACCACACCGGCTCCCGAGGCGCCCACCCGGCCCACTGGTTCGTCCGCAACGAACCCTTCGCCGCCGTCGCCCCGTCGCTCGCCTTCTTCGACGAACTGGAGCTCGCGCCCGGGGACACGCTCACCCGCCGCTACCGAGTGGTCGTCGCCGAGGGGGCCTGGGAGCGCGAGGAGGTCGCCAAGTACCTGGAGGAGCATCCCTGGTGAGCGCTGTGATCCCCGGCTTCACCGGACTCCCGGGAGCCGTCGCCGTCTCGCACCTCTGCGTCTACGACTGGCCCGCGGCTGACGGCGTGCGCGGCGGAACTCCCCATCTGCACCTGACCTGTTCGGAGGCGTACGTCGTCACCGGCGGGCGCGGATCAGTACAGACACTGACGGCGACGGGGTACGAGGTCACACCGCTCCTGCCCGGCACGGTCGCGTGGTTCACGCCCGGCACGATTCACCGGCTCGTCAACGAGGACGACCTGCGCATCACCGTCCTCATGCAGAACAACGGTCTCCCGGAGGCGGGCGACGCGGTCCTCACGCTGCCCCCGGAGTATCTGACCGACCCCGAGACCTACGCGGCCGCGACCGTCATCCCGGCGGACGCGACCGAGGAGGAGCAGGCGCAGGCCGCCCGGGCCCGGCGCGACCTCGCCCTGGAGGGCTACCGGACGCTGCGCGACGCGGACGGGCCCGAGCCGCTCGCCGCGTTCCACCGGGCCGCCGCCGCGCTGGTGCGGCCCCGCCTCGCGGAGTGGCGCGAGCGGTGGCGGCGCGGTGCCGAGGCTGCAGCCTCGGCCACGGGGGACCAGCTCGACCGCCTGGAGCGGGGCGACACGTCCCACCTCGGCGACGCCGTCGTACGGGCCGAGCAACCGTCCGCGTACGGCCGGTTCGGGATGTGCGGGCGACTCGACGTCTACACGGGGACCGTTTAGCGGACATCAGCCGCACTTCCGCCCGCCGCTTGTGGGGCCCTACGCCGCCGCGGGCCCCGTCACCGTCCAGCCCGGGGCCTGTGGGTGCGCCGTCAGGTCTTCCTGCCGCACCTCTTTGCCGCACTCGGCGCAGGCGACCTGCGGGACGAGTTCGTGGCCGCAGATGTGCTCGATCACCATGGGGCGGTCGCCGTCGGCGCGGAGGTGGCGGTCGCCCCACGCCATGAGCGTCATCAGGACCGGCACCAGTTCCAGACCGGCCCGGGTGGGCCGGTACTCGTAGCGCTTGGGGCGGTCGCTGTACTCGGCCTTTTCCAGTACGCCGGCGTCGACGAGCCGCTTGAGGCGAGCCGTCAGCACATCGCGCGGGGCGCCGATGTTGCGGACCAGCTGGTCGAACCGCGTGGCGCCCAAGGACACCTCACGCAGTACGAGCAGGGAGTACTTCTCGCCGACGAGAGCGAGGGTGTCGGCGATCGAGCAGGGTCGCGCGTCCTTCATGCCACCAGTCTAGGGGGTGGGTTGGTTTGTCCAACCCACTGAGCTACTCTCGAGTCACTTAGCGGGTTTGGAAAGCAAACTCATTGAGTTTGAAGAGCGAACTCACTCGGTCGCCGGTTCCCTGACCTCAGAGACTTGAGAGGAATCCCATGCGTGACGCCGTGATTGTCGAAGCCGTACGCACCCCCATCGGCAAGGGCAAGCCGAACGGCTCCCTCGCCCATGTCCACCCCGTGGAGCTCCTCGCCCACACGCTGCGCACCCTCGTCGAGCGCTCCGGGGTCGACCCGGCGCTGATCGACGATGTCATCGGCGGCACCGTCGACCAGGTCGGCGAGCAGGCCATGAACACCACCCGGTACGCCGTGCTCTCGGCGGGATTCCCCGACACGGTGCCCGCGACCACGGTGGACCGCCAGTGCGGCTCCTCGCAGCAGGCCGTGCACTTCGCCGCGCAGGGCGTCATGTCGGGCGCGTACGACATGGTCGTCGCCTGCGGTGTGGAGTCGATGAGCCGCGTCCCGATGTGGTCGAACGTGCCGGCGGGCAAGGACCCCTTCGGGCCCGGCGTCGCCGAGCGCTACCCCGAGGGCCTGGTGCCGCAGGGCATCAGCGCCGAACTCATCGCCGCCAAGTGGGGCATCTCGCGCGAGCAGATGGACACCTTCGCGGTCGGTTCGCATCAGAAGGCTGCCGCGGCCTGGGACAACGGCCTCTTCGACGCCGAGGTCGCGCCCCTGGAGGGAGTGACCCGTGACGAGTGCGTCCGGCCCGCCAGCACCACGGAGATACTCGGCGGGCTCAAGCCCGCCTACTACGACCCCACCTTCGGCGAACGCTTCCCGCAGATCGACTGGTCCGTCACGGCGGGCAACGCGAGCCCCATCAACGACGGCGCGTCGGCCGTGCTCATCACGTCCAGCGAGACCGCGGCCCGCCTCGGCCTGCGGCCCATCGCCCGGCTGCACAGCTTCGCCGTCACCGGCTCCGACCCGCTGCTCATGCTCACGGGCGTCATCCCGGCCACCGAGAAGGTGCTGCGCAAGGCGGGGCTGGCCCTCGGCGACATCGATCTCTTCGAGGTGAACGAGGCCTTCGCGGCCGTCGTCCTCGCCTGGCAGCAGGAGACGGGCGCCGACCTTTCCAAGGTCAATGTGCACGGTGGAGCGATCGCGATCGGTCACCCGCTCGGCGCGAGCGGAACCCGCCTGACGACCACCCTCGTCCACGCCATGCGGACCCGCGGAGCCCGCTACGCGCTGCAGACGATGTGCGAGGCGGGCGGACTCGCCAACGCGATGGTGCTGGAAGGGCTGTAAGCCCCGAGGGGGCCTACTGGTGACCGCGCAGGTGATGGCGCTTGCGCCAGGCCACCACCGCGCCGACCAGGGCCGGTACGGCGATGAAGCCCATCGCGATCAGGAAGGCGGGCGATGTCGGCGCCGAGGCCCGGGCGCCGGCGACGGCGTACGCGGCGGTGTTCGGGATCGAGCCGAGCGCCGTCGCGAGGAGGAAGGGCAGCCAGCCCATGCGAGAGACGGCCGCGCAGTAATTGGCGGCCCAGAACGGCACCCCGGGGAACAGCCGGGCCACCATCATCGAGCGGAAGCCGTGCCTGCTGAGCTGTCCGTCCGCCGCCTTCAGCCAGCGGTTGCGCAGCAGCGGGCGCAGCGCGTCCTGCCCGAGGAGCCGGCCGAGCCCGAAGGCGACACCGGCGCCGAGCACCGTCCCCACGAGCGCGGTGCCCAGGCCCAGTTGTGAGCCGAAGAGGGCGCCCGCCGCCAGATTGAGCAGCGGCCGGGGCACGAACGCGACCGTGCACAGCCCGTACGCCACGGCGAACGCGACGGCCGCCGCGGCACCCCCGAGCTGCGGCGGCCAGCCGTCGGCGAGCAGCCGCTGCGGTTCGAAGAGCAGCACGCTCGACGCGGCCGCCGCGAGCAGCACCAGGAGCAGGGAGAACCGAGACCAGGGCGAGAGCAGTGCTCTCGCGCAGCGGGCGGTCAGTCCGCTGCGTGCGGCGGTCAGGACTGCGGGTGCGGCGACCGCGAGCTCCGCGGCGACGGACATGTCCGTGGCGACGGCGAGCTCCGCGGCGGCGGCCTGGGGAGTGGCCGTGGCGGTGCCCCCAGAGCGGGTGGTGGCATCGAGCATCCGGCGACACTAACCGACCTGTGTGTGTGATCGCCGTATGGTTCGTCTCATGGGCGTCACAGCTTCCGGAACGTCAGGTGCCCGGTTCGAGGTGCCGAACAGCGCGCTCGCGGACACCGTGCTGAATCGGCTCACCGCCACGTACGCCGCGGCCGCCGATTCGGAACGGGCCGCGGCGATGCGCGCGTACATGAAGGACGTCGCGCCCTTCCTCGGGCTGACCACGCCCGAGCGCCGCGCCCTGTCGCGGACCGTCCTCCAGGACACCGCCCGACCCGACGAGGCCGACTGCACGGCGCTCGCGCTGCGCTGCTGGGAGCTGCCCGAGCGCGAGTACCACTACTTCGCCGTCGACTACTTGCGCCGCCATGTGAAGCGGCTGTCGTCGGGCTTCCTGCCGGTGGCGCGCCACCTCGTCGGCACGGTCCCCTGGTGGGACACCGTCGACGCACTCGCCTCCCACGTAGTGGGAGGCCTGGTGGCCGCCGATCCGAAGCTGAAGACCGACATGGACGCGTGGATCGAGGACGGCGACCTCTGGATCGCGCGTACTGCCCTGCTCCACCAGCTCCGCTACAAGGACGCCACCGACACGGAACGCCTCTTCGGGTACTGCGTCCGCCAGTCAGGCCACACCGATTTCTTCATCCGCAAGGCCATCGGCTGGTGTCTGCGCGAGTACGCGAAGACGGACCCGCAGGCGGTACGGGACTTCGTCGCCCGGGAGCGGGGGAGGCTCGCGCCGCTGTCCGTGCGCGAGGCGCTCAAGAACATCGGCCCCTGATCGGGCTCCCTGAGGCACCTGATCCGACTCCCTGAGGCACTTTTGGCACCCTGACGCACCGTCCGAAACACTCGACTCCCGGGCGCGGAAAACCATTCGACGTGGGCAGACGCATCGGCGAAGATCTCCTCATGTTCCGGTACGCCTTCCTCCTCGCAGCATCCGCGGTCGCGGATGCCCCGAAGGCTGCCGTCCCGATCATCGTGGCCGCCGTCGACGGCGCCCGAAGCTGACCCTTCCCGGATCGTCCGGCGGACCCCGCAGGGGGAGGGTCGGCAAGTCCTTGGGGTCCCCGTCCCGGCCCGTATGCGCCGGGGCCATCACTCAGTTCCGCTGACACTGAAGAGGCTTCGAGGTACAGCCATGCCCAAGACGGCTTACGTGCGCACCAAACCGCACCTGAACATCGGCACGATGGGTCACGTCGACCACGGCAAGACCACCCTGACCGCCGCCATCACCAAGGTTCTCGCCGAGCGCGGCTCCGGCACGTTCGTTCCGTTCGACCGGATCGACCGGGCGCCGGAGGAGGCCGCGCGCGGCATCACCATCAACATCGCGCATGTCGAGTACGAGACCGACACCCGGCACTACGCGCACGTGGACATGCCGGGCCATGCCGACTACGTCAAGAACATGGTCACGGGCGCGGCCCAGCTCGACGGGGCGATCCTCGTCGTCTCGGCGCTCGACGGGATCATGCCGCAGACCGCCGAACACGTGCTGCTCGCCCGGCAGGTGGGCGTCGACCACATCGTCGTCGCCCTCAACAAGGCCGACGCGGGCGACGAGGAGCTCACCGACCTCGTGGAGCTGGAGGTCCGCGAACTGCTCTCCGCGCACGGCTACGGGGGCGATGCCGTACCGGTCGTACGGGTGTCCGGTCTCAAGGCCCTTGAGGGGGACCCCCGTTGGACGGCGGCGATCGACGCGCTGCTCGACGCGGTGGACACGTATGTGCCGATGCCCGAGCGGTATCTCGACGCGCCGTTCCTGTTGCCGGTCGAGAACGTGCTCACGATCACGGGGCGCGGCACGGTCGTCACCGGTGCCGTGGAGCGCGGCACGATCCGGGTCGGCGACCGCGTAGAAGTGCTCGGCGCCGCCGTCGACACGGTGGTCACCGGTCTGGAGACCTTCGGCAAGCCCATGGAGGAGGCGCAGGCCGGGGACAACGTGGCGCTGCTGTTGCGTGGAGTTCCGCGCGACGCGGTCCGACGCGGGCACATCGTCGCCGCGCCCGGCAGCGTGGTACCCAGCCGTCGTTTCGCGGCGCAGGTGTACGTCCTGTCGACGCGTGAGGGCGGGCGCACGACACCCGTCTCCACCGGGTACCGGCCACAGTTCTACATCCGCACCGCGGACGTGGTCGGCGACGTCGACCTCGGTGAGACGGCGGTCGCCCGGCCCGGCGACACCGTCACGATGACGGTGGAGCTCGGACGCGAGGTGCCGCTGGAGCCCGGCCTGGGCTTCGCGATCCGCGAGGGCGGCCGGACGGTCGGCGCGGGGACGGTCACCTCGGTCGGCTGAGGCTCGGCCGGCGGCCGGTCGCGCGACGCGGGTGCCCGCCCCGGAAGGGGCGGGCACCCGCTCGTCCGAATGTCGGTGCCGTGCGCGAGACTGATCGCAGACAGTGTCGTGGAGAGGCGGGAAGCCATGGCGGGCAAGGCACTTGTGCTCGGCGGCGGAGGCAGCAGCGGGATCGGCTGGCTGTCGGGAATGCTGTACGGGCTCGGGGAGAGCGGCGTGGACCTTTCCGACGCCGACGTGGTGATCGGTACGTCCGCCGGTTCGACCGTCGGCGCCCAGCTCACCTCGGGCAAGCTGACGCTGGAAGAGCTCTACGAGCGTCAACTCGCCGCGCCCACGAGCGAGATCGCCGGACGGCTGGGGACGGCGAAGATCCTCCACTTCGCCTGGGCGACGCTGACGTCGCGCACACCCGAGGCGTACGGCCGAAAGATCGGGCGGATGGCACTCGGCGCGGACACCCCGTCCGAGGCCAAGCGCCGCGCGGCGATCGAGAGCCGGCTCGTCTCGCCCGAGTGGCCCGACCGCCCACTGCGGATGCCCGCCGTCGACACGGCGACCGGGGAGCTGCGGGTCTTCGACAGGGACAGTGGTGTCCCCCTCGTGGACGCCATGGCCGCGAGCTGCGCCGTGCCGGGTGTCTGGCCGCCGGTCACCATCGAGGGCCGCCGCTGGACCGACGGTGGTGTCCACTCCCCGGCCAACGCGCACCTCGCCGCCGGATACGAGCGCGTGGTCGTCCTCGCCCCCATCGCGTCCGGCGGCGGCCCCCTCCTCTCAGCCGCCGAGCAGGGCCGCAGGCTCACCGAGGACGGTGCCCGGGTCGCGGTCATCACACCGGACCGCACCGCCAAGCAGTCCTTCGGACGCAACCCGCTGGACCCCTCGGTCAGGGCGGCCGCGGCCCGCGCCGGGCGGAAACAGGCCGCGATACACGCGGCGGAAGCCGCCGAGGTGTGGCAGGGCTGAAACGGGGGTCGTCGCTGGGACGGGGGCGAGGGCCCAGCCGCCCCGGGAGGTATGACGGCACAATGGACCCGTGGACGAGCCGATACCCGTGACACGGGCCGTGGATCACGGGACCGCCAAGCTGATGCCGGACGTCGACCGGAAGCGGGCGTGGCTGCTGACGGTGGACGGGGCGCCCCAGTCGTACGTCGATCTGGACGCGCCGACGCATCTGGAGTTCGAGTACGCGCGACGGCTCGGGCATGTGCTGGACACGGTGGTGGAACCGGGGGCCGCCCTGGACGTGCTGCACCTCGGCGGAGGGGCGCTCACCCTGCCCCGCTACGTCGCCGCGACCCGGCCGGGTTCGCGGCAGGACGTGGTGGAGGCCGACCGCGGTCTGCTGTCCCTGATCGGCGAGCATCTGCCCGTGCCCGACGACGTGGGCATCGCCCTGCACGGCGCGGACGCCCGTGCCTGGCTCGAAGCGGCCCCGCCGGACTCCGCCGACATCGTGATCGCGGACGTCTTCGGCGGCTCACGGGTACCGGCGCACTTGACCTCCACCGCGTACGCGCGCGCCGCCGAGCGGGTGCTGCGCGCCGACGGCGTCTACCTCGCCAACCTCGCCGACGCGGCGCCCTTCGCCTTCCTCTGCTCCCAACTCGCCACGTTCTCGACGGTGTTCGAGGAGCTGGCCCTCATCGCCGAACCGGGCGTCCTGCGCGGCCGCCGCTTCGGCAACGCGGTGCTCGTGGCGTCCCACCGCCCGCTCGACACGGCCACCCTCGCCCGCCGCACCGCCTCCGACGCCTTCCCCGCACGTGTCGAACACGGCCCCGCGCTGCGGGAGTTCATCGGCGCCACCGAACCCGTACGCGACGAGAACGCGGTGCCTTCACCCGAGCCGCCCGACGGAGCCTTCAGCATCGGCTGATCCATTCACGACCTCCAGCACCGGCGTCCCCTGAGCCACCGGCTTGGTCCGCCGCGTCAGATTCCGAACGTCCGGCACGCACAGCACCGCCGCCGTGACCACCACGACCAGCGTCGCGCAGCCCCACAGCGCGGTCGTACGACCGAAGGCCTGCTCCGCCGGACCCGCCAGAGCCGTGGCGAGCGGCACCATCGCGATCGAGCCGAACCAGTCGTAGGCCGAGACACGCGAGAGCTTGTCCTCGGGGATTTCCTGATGGAGCGCGGTCATCCACGAAACCCCGAACACCTCGATCGCCAGGCCGCTGACGAACATCACGGCGCACAGCGGACCCACCGGTACCGGCACCGCGAGGGCGGCTGCCGGGGCGGCGAGTGGGAAGACGCAGAGGGTGCCGGCGAGCAGGAGGCGGCGCGGCTTCCAGCGGGTCATCAGCAGCGCGCCACCGACGGTTCCGGCGCCGAACGCGCCGAGGGCCAGCCCCCATGGCCCCGGCCCGCCGAGGCTGTCGCGGGCGACCAGCGGACCGTAGACGGCGTCGGCGGCGCCGACGACCGCGACCACGACGGAGAACTGCGCGACGATCGTCCACAGCCAGGGCCGCCCGATGAACTCGCGCCAGCCGTCGCGCAGATCGGCGAGCAGGCCGCCGCCGGGCTCGCGCGGCGGAATGTGGCCGACGTCGAGGAACGAACGCAGCGCCCCGGCGACCGCGAACGCCACCGCGTCCACGGCGAGAACCCAGCCGGGCCCCATCACGGCCACCAGCGCCCCGCCGAGGGCCGCGCCGCCGAGGCCCGCCCCCTGCATCGCCATGCGGAACATCGCGAAGGCGCGGCTCGCCTGTTCGCCGCCGACCGAGGACATCAGCATGCCCTCGGCCGCCGGGTTGAAGAACGCCTGTCCCGTGCCGCCGAGCGCGGACAGCAGCATCATCTGCCACAGCTGCGCCTGACCGGCGATGACCAGGGCCGCGAACACCGCCTGTGACACGCAGTTGAGGGCATTGGCCGCGACCATCACACGATGCCGCGGCAGCCGGTCCGCGACCGCGCCGCCGATGAGCAGGAAGAGCACCAGCGGCAGCGTCCGCGCCGCCGCGACCAGGCCGACGTCGCCCCCCTCGCCGCCCGCGTCCAGCACCGCGAACGCCGCGGCGATCAGCGCGCCCTGGCTGCCCAGGTTGGTGACGACCGCGGCGGCGGTCAGCAGGGTGTAGTTCCGGCCCGCCCAGGAAGGGCGGCGCGGGCGTCGGGGGGAGTCGGCGGCAGAGGTCACCGGGCGACTATCGCCGCCCGAGCCTCGACTTGCCAAACCATGTGCATGAGTACCGGGCACAGCCCAGGAGCCACCTGAGCTGCGGTGCGCGGCTCAGGACGCCGTCGGATCACCGTGCAGGCGTACCGTGCTGAGGATCTTCTGCACGGTCGTGTCCGAGACCTCCTCGGACACGCCCTTGGCGCCGTAGAACGTCCAGGAGACGATGTCGCCCGCCGAGTTCTTGAAGGCGAACGTGGTCGCCTTGCCGTCGGAGTCGCACTTGCCCTTCTTGGGGACACCGGTCGAGTACGTCGTCGCGACACTGCCCTTGACGCCCGACGTCGTCGTGTACGGCTTGGGCTTGCCGATGGTGAGCAGCTTCTTGGAGGCGTCCTTCTGGTCGGTGTAGCCGCCGAAGACCCACCACGCCGCGTCGTTGCGCGCGGGGTCGTCGGTGTTCTTGGCGCCGCTCTGACCCTTGGTGCCCGCGGCGGCCAGCGCCGTGTCGTTCTCGTACCCGTCCTTGTTGTCGTCGGACGTGCACCATTTTTCCTTGAGGAAGGCGGGCGCGGACATGCCGATCAGTGAGGAGCCGTCGCCCTTCTTCTCGTCCTCGAAGCCGATGAAGGTCCCGGGAGTCTTGACCTCCCAGTCCGCGGGCACGTCGAAGGCGGTGCCCCACTTCGGGTTCACCACGACCTTCCAGCCCGCGATCGTCGCCTTCTCCTCGTCGCCGCCCCGCGGGTTGTCGTCACCGCCGCTCGCGCTCGGCGACGTGGAGGCGGACGCCTTGGGGGACTTGGACGGGTCGCCGCCCGCGTTGTCGTCCTTGCCGCCGCCCAGGACGAGGAAGCCGGTGACCCCGGCCGCGATCACGACGGCCGAGGCCGCGACGATCGCCGTGATCCTGGTCTTGTTTCCGCCACCGCCGCCCCCAGGGACTTGCGGCGCGCCGAGGGGCTCTGGCGGAGCCCCCCACTGCTGCTGCCCGTACGGGTTGGGCTGCTGATATCCCGACTGCTGGGCGCCGGTCTGCTGAAATCCGGGCTGCTGGTACGGATTCGGCTGCTGGTACCCCGGCTGCTGATACGGGTTCTGGTCCTGCGGGTTCTGCTCGCCCCCGGGCGGCTGCTGTCCTGGCCACATGGCCGGTAACGATAGAGGGGCCCGGGACCCGAGTGCCACGGCGGTCCGCAAAAGGGCCGGGCACCCGGGCAGTTGGCTCAGGACGTCGGCTCAGGACTCCGTCGGATCGCCGTGCAGCCGTACGGTGCTGAGGATCTTCAGGATGGTGGCGTCGGGGATCTCTTGATCCACGCCGGTGGCTCCGTAGAGGTTCCACGCCACGTAGTCGCCCGCGGAGTTCTTGAACCCGAACGTGATGGCCTTGCCGTCGCTCGCGCACTTCCCCTTCTGGGGCGTGTTCTTGGACCTGGCCCAGGCGATGCTGCCCTCGACGCCCGACTTCGTCGTGTACGGCTTGGCCTTCTTGTCGAAGGTGATGCTCTTCTTGTCCGGCTGCGTGTATCCGCCGTAGACCCACCAGGGCACCTGGTTCACGGCGACCTCGTCGGTGTTCTTGGCACCGCTCGCGCCCTTGGTGCCCGCGGCGCCGAGGGCGGTGTCATCCGTACGGCCGTCCTTGTCGTCGTCGGACGAGCACCACTTGGACTTGAAGTACGCGGGCGCCGACATCACGATGATGGGCTTGTCGCCCGCCTTGGCGTTGTGCTTCTCGAAGCCGATCGACGTGCCCGGCGACTCGACCTCCCAGTCCGCGGGCACGTCGAAGGCGGTGCCCCACTTGGGATTGACGACGACCTTCCAGCCGGCGATGGTCGGCTTCTCCTCGTCGCCGCCCCGCGGGTTGTCGTCCGAGGCCGACGCGCTCGGGTCGTGCGAGGGGCTGACCGACGGCTTCGAGTCCTTGCCACCGTCGGCCTTGTCGTCCTTGTCGCCGCCGAGGACGAGGAAGCCGGTCACACCGGCGGCCACGACCACGGCCGTGGCCGCCACGATCGCGATGACCTTCGTCCGGTTCCCGCCGCCGCTCGGGGGTTCGGGCGCCCCCGCGGGAGAGGGAGTGCCCCACTGCCCCTGCGCGGGCTGTTGCCCGTACACGTTGGGCTGCTGGTACCCCGGCTGCTGATAACCGGTCTGCTGATATCCGGGCTGCTGGTACGGATTCGGCTGCTGGTACCCCGGCTGCTGATACGGGTTCTGGTCCTGCGGGTTCTGCTCGCCCCCGGGCGGCTGCTCTCCTGGCCACATGGGCAGTAACCCTAGTGCCGCCTGTGACACGTTTCGGTCACCGCGATTCGTCAGGCATGTACCGGTCAGGAGTCAGACGGGACCTTGTAGAGCCGTACGGTGGCGACGATTTTCCGGACCGTCGCGTCCGGTACCTCCTCGGACACCCCCTTGGCGCCGAAGAACTCCCACGACACGATGTCGCCCGAAGGGTCCTTGAAGGAGAAGACGGTGGCCTTCCCGTCGGTGGCGCACTTTTTCGATTTCTTCACACCCGACGACGAGGCGGTGGCCAGGCTGCCCTTGATCCCGGATTTCGTCGTGTACGACTCCACCGCACCTGGCGTGACGAGTTTCTTGTCGGGCTGGGTGTAGGCGCCGTAGACCCAGGTGGCCGCGTCGTCGCGGGCGGCCTCCTCGGGGCTCTTCGCACCGTTGTTGCGCTTGGTTCCGGCGCCGGCGAGCATCGTGTAATCCTTGGTGCCGTTCTTGTCCTCGTCGGAGCCGCACCAGTTCTCCTTGAGGAGGGCCGGGGCCGCGACACCGACGAGGGGCGTGTCCTTGGGGTCGTCGTCCTGCGAGACGTACGTGACCCAACTGGTCGACTTCAGGCCCCACTCGGCGGGTACGTCGAAGGCGATGCCGCGCTTGGGGTTCGCCACGGCCTTCCAGCCGGCGACGGTCGGCATCTCGGCATCGTCGGTGCCCCGCGGATCGCTCGCCGGACTCGACTGCCGGGACGGGGACTTGGTCGGCTCGGGGTCGGCCTTGTCGTCCTTGCCGCCGCCGAGCAGGACGAATCCGGTCACTCCGGCGGCGATCACGACGGCCGTTGCCGCGACGATCGCGATGACCTTCGTCCTGTTGCCGTCGCCGCCCGTCGGCGGTGGTGCCGCAGGGCCCGCCGTGACCGTCGGGGCGTTCCATGGTCCCGGTGCCTGCTGATACGGGTTGGGCTGCTGATATCCCGGCTGCTGGTACGGATTCGGCTGCCCGCCTCCCGTGTGCGGCTGCCCGCTGCCGACGTTCTGCTGCGAATTCCGCGCGCCCCCTGGCGGCTGCTCTCCTGGCCACATGCGGCGTAACGATACGGCGATCATCGGCGGGAGCTGGTCAAGAATTGCTACTCACGGGTAACATGGTGGCATGAGCGCAGACCAGATGACGATCGGCGAGATGCTCGCCGCCACCGTGCCGATGGCCCGGACCCTGAACCTCGAGTTCGTGGAGACCAGTCCGGAGAAGGCGGTGGTGGCGCTGCCGGACCAGAGCGACTACCACAACCATGTCGGCGGGCCGCACGCCGGAGCGATGTTCACGCTGGGGGAGTCGGCGAGCGGGGCGATCGTCCTCGCCGCGTTCGGGGAGCAGTTGTCGCGCGCCGTGCCCCTCGCGGTCAGCGCCGAAATCTCCTACAAGAAGCTCGCGATGGGACCCGTCACGGCCACCGCGACGCTCGGCCGGCCCGCCGCCGACGTCGTCGCCGAACTCGACGCCGGGCAGCGCCCCGAGTTCCCCGTCGCCATCGCCATCCAGCGCGGTGACGGAGCTGTGACCGGCGAGATGACGGTGGTCTGGACGCTCCGCCCGAACGGCTGAGCCACGCGCCGTACGCAGGGCCTTGATCGGGTCGTACGACCTGGTCGAGGCCCTTGGCCGTTCATGCGGGGCTGCCCCGGCCCCGCTGTTCGCGACGCGTCTCCTCAGGCGGCCGTCGCGGGAAGGGCGACGCCGGTGAGGCGTTCGGCCTCCGTCCACAGGCGGGCGTTGGTCGCCGGGTCGAGAGCCCTGCGCGTGATGCGGGCCGTGGTCGTCGGACCCACCAGGCCGAAGCGGCCGCCCGGACCGTAGTAGCCGCCCGCCAGGGCGTCGGGGCTGGTCGCCGCGTACAGAAGCGGTTCGGTGCCCTGCTCGACCTGCTGCTTGGGCAGGAAGCCGAGCGCGTTGAGCAGCGACCGCTTCGGCTTGTCGCGCCCGAGGCTCGCGCCCGCGGTCTGCAGGTTGGTGACGGTGTAGCCGGGGTGGGCGCCGGTGCTCAGCAGCTTCCAGCCGCGCTCGGCGGCGATGACGGCGAGCTGCCGGGTCAGGATCAGGTCGGCCAGCTTGGACTGGGCGTAGGACATGTTCGGGCTGTAGCGGCGGCTCTCCCATTGCATGTCCCGGAAGTCGATCCGGCCGTAGTTGGCGGTGCCGCTGCTCATGGTCGCCACGCGCGGAGCCTCGGCGGCCAGCAGCGCCGGCAGCAGGCGGAGGGTCAGGGCGAACGGGCCCAGGAAGTTGCTGCCCATCTGCAGCTCGAAGCCGTCGGCGGTGGTCATGCGGGTGGGCGGAGCCATCACGCCCGCGTTGTTGACCAGCAGGTCCAGCGGGGTGTGGTCGGCGAGGATCCCGTCGGCGAGCTCCTGGACCGAGGCGAGGTCGGCCAGGTCGACGCGGCGCACTTCGAGCCGGGCCTGCGGGTGGCGGCCCAGGATCTCGGTGCGGGCCTGCTCGCCCTTGGCGACCGTACGGACGGCCATGATCACGTGCGCTCCGGCGGCGGCGAGCCGGCGGGTGGCCTCCTTGCCGGTGCCGCTGTTGGCGCCCGTGACGACGACGAGCTTTCCGGTCTGGTCGGGAACGGTGTACATGGGGGACTCCTCGAGATTTAACAGACCGTCGGTCTGCTGTATTTCGAAGGTAGCAGACCGCTGGTCTGATAACAACAGACCGGAGGTCTGTAGCCTTGGGGCATGAGTACGTCCTTCCAGCGCGCCCGCAGTGAAGAGCAGCGAGCCGTGCGCAAGCAGGCGATCCTGGACACCGCGGCCGCGATGCTGACCGAGATGCCGGTCGCGCGGCTGAGCCTCAACGAACTGAGCCGCCGCGTCGGGCTGGCGAAGTCGAACGTGCTGCGCTACTTCGAGTCCCGCGAGGCCGTACTGCTCGAACTCCTCGACGTCGCCTTGCGGGAGTGGCTGGAGCAACTCGACGGGGAGCTCGCGCAGGCGGTCGACGCGGCCGCGCCCTCTGTCGAGCGCGGCGACCAGGTGGCCGACATGCTGGCGGCGTCCCTCGCCGCGCGCCCGGTGCTGTGCGACCTGATCAGCGCACAGGCGGCGGTGCTCGAACGCAACGTCTCTCCGCAGGTCGCCGCGGAGTGCAAGCGCGCCGCGATCTCCAACGTCGGCGTACTGGCCGGGCTGGTGCACGCGCGCGTGCCCGAACTCGGCGACCACGGGGCGGGGCGCTTCGCCGCCGCCACGATCATGGTGACCGGCGCGGCCTGGACCCACTCGCAGCCGTCCGCCGCGATGCTCACCGCCTATGAGGCCGACCCTGAACTGGCCGCCATGCGCCTCGACTTCACCGGAGTGCTGCGCGAACTGCTCGAAGTGCTGCTCGCGGGTCTGCTGACGCGCGCCACGCGCTGACGGTCACGTCGGGTCTCGCGGTGGAGCGACCCCGCCCGCCCCTTCGGTTTTCGAGGTCGGGAGGCCGCCCGCCCCTTCGGTTTTCGAGGTCGGGATGCCGCCCGCCCCTTCGGTTCTTGTGGGAGTGTCAGCCGTTTCTGTTCACTTCATTGACACGAGTCACCTCCAGTCATAGTTTTCGCGCCGTACCCCTGATGCCTGACGGCATGTCAAGTCGGCTCTGACGCAGAGTGCGTTCAAGGGCCGAACGTGGACTGGCGTTGGCACGTGTACATGCGGTCCACAACGATGTGCCCGCGCACCGAAGGAGTGACGGCTCATGTCCCACACCTTTTCCCGGCGATCGGCCCTGCGACTGCTGGGCGGCGCCATCGCGGTCGCCGCGGCGGCCACCACCACCGGTTCCGCCCCGTTCGCCCATGCCGAGTCCAGATCCGGCGCCGGCCCTCGCGTGGAGGGCCTGATCGGGAAGCTCACCCTCGACGAGAAGATCTCGCTGCTGCACGGTGCCACCGACCCCAACTCGCTCGGCCAGGCCGGATACGTGCCCGGAGTCCCGCGCCTCGGTGTCCCCCCGCTCCGCCTGGCCGACGGCCCCGCCGGCGTCCGCGTCACCCAGCACGCGACGGCCCTGCCCGCCCCCGTGCTGCTGGCCTCCGCCTTCGACCCAGGTCTCGCCCGCCGCTACGGCCAGGTCATCGGGCGCGAGGGCCGCGCACTGGGCCAGGACGTGCTGCTCTCCCCGATGGTCAATCTCATCCGCACCCCGTACGCGGGCCGCAACTTCGAGACCTTCAGCGAGGACCCGCTGCTGGCCGGCGACCTCGTCGCGGCCGAGATCCGCGGTATCCAGGGCGAGGGCCTCATCGCCACCGTCAAGCACTTCGCGTTGAACAACCAGGAGAAGGACCGCATGTCCATCGACGTGCGGGTCGACGAGCAGACCATGCACGAGGTCGAACTGCGCGGTTTCGAGGCCGCGATCGCCGCCCGCTCCGGCGCGGTCATGGGCGCGTACAACAAGGTCGACGGCACCTTCGCCTGCGAGAACAAGACCCTGCTCACCGACGTCCTGCGGGAGCGTTGGGGCTTCGAGGGCTGGGTGATGACCGACTGGTTCGCCGCTCACAGCACGGCTGCCGCGATCACCGCGGGCCTCGACATGGAGATGCCCGACGGGACGTATTTCGGGGCGGCCCTGAAGACGGCCGTCCAGAACGGCAGCGTCTCCGAGACGTACGTCGACCGCGCCGTGCGCCGCGTCCTCTCGGTGATGGACCGCTTCGGGCTGCTCGACGGAAGCGTCCCGCCCCGCCCGGGCCGCGATCCGAAGGCGGGCGCCGCCGTGGCCCTGGAGGTCGCCAAAGCCGGGGCGACCCTGCTGCGCAACGAGGGCCACGCGCTGCCCCTGACCGGAGCCGCCGCCCGCAGCATCGCCGTCGTCGGACCCACCGGCTCGCTCCCCTTCATCAGCGGCGGCGGCAGCGCGCACGTCGTCCCCGACCGGGCCGACAGTCCGCTGGACGCCATCAAGTCCCGCGCGGGACGCGGCGCCCACGTCTCGTACTCGCTGGGCGAGGACCTCTTCGGAAAGCCCATCCCCGCGGGATCACCGAACCCGGCCTTCAACACCGAGGCCCAAGCTGTCGCCGCCGGCCAGACCTGGACGTACGAGGGGACGCTGACGGTCGCGGACGCCGACGAGTGGACCTTCGTCATCCACTACTCGGGCGAGCGCCCCAAGGTGCTCCTCGACGGCGAGGACCTCTTCCCGGTGGCACCCGGATTCGGCGAGTACTTCTCGGGCGGCCTTGTCTCCGCCGCCCCCGACGGCCTCGCCGTGCGCCGCAAGACGCTCGACCTCACCAAGGGTGCGCACAAGCTTCAGATCACCGCCAAGGGCGGGAGCGGCGGGCAGCTGTTCCGGCTGCGACGCATCACCGGCGCGACCCGCTCGCAGGACGTCGCCGAGGCGGTCAAGGCCGCGCGCGCCGCGCACAGCGTCGTGCTGTTCGCCTACGAGGACGCGACCGAGGGCCTGGACCGCACGACCATCGCGCTCCCCGGGCACCAGTCCCGGCTCATCGAGGCGGTGACGGCGGCGAACCCCCGGACGACCGTCGTCCTCAACACCTCCTCCTCGACCTCGATGCCCTGGCTGCGGCGCACGGCCGCCGTGCTCCAGATGTACTACCCGGGCCAGGAAGGCGCGGCCGCCACCGCCGCCGTCCTGTTCGGCGACTGCGACCCCGGCGGCCGTCTCACCCAGTCCTTCGCGGTCGACGACGACCATCATCCGGTCGCCGGGGATCCACGCCGCTACCCGGGCGTCGACGGCACCGAGGAGTACTCGGAGGGCATCCACGCCGGCTACCGCTGGTACGACGCCGAGGACGTGCGCCCGCTGTTCCCCTTCGGGCACGGGCTCTCGTACACCTCCTTCGCGTACGACGGTCTGCGGGTCCGTCGGGCCCGCCACGGCCTCGACGTGACCTTCACCGTGCGCAACACCGGGCGACGCGACGGCATCGAGGTCGCCCAGGTCTACGTCGGACCGTCGCCGGATCTCCAACTCGACCAGGCTGTACGGGTGTTGGGTGGCTATCGGCGGCTCGCGCTGCGGGCGGGGGAGCGGCGCCAGGTCACCGTTCGGGTATCGGCGCGCACCCTCTCGTCCTGGGACGTGAAGAAGCACGACTGGGTGCTCGGCACCGGGCGCCGCATCGTGTGGGTGGGTGCGTCCTCGCGCGATCTTCGGCTCAGGACGACCGCGGAGGTGAGCGCGTGATACGCCGCCTGGCCATCGGGCTCACCGCCCTCGCCACCGTCCTCGTCGCCACGGCACCGGTCCAGTCCGCCTCCGCTTCTTCTGCGCAGCACACCCTCGTGCGCACGGACGCGGGCTGGGTCCGCGGCGAGACCACCGCCGAGGGACGGCAGTTCCTCGGCATCCCGTACGCCGAGCCGCCCGTCGGCGACCTCCGTTGGAAGAACCCCCGGCCCGTCGAGCCCTGGCAGGGTGTGCGCACCACGAAGGACTTCGGCGACCGCTGTGTACAAACGGCGAGTTGGGACCCCGGCTACGAACAGCCCAGCCACACCGAGGACTGCCTCGACCTCAATGTGTACGTCCCCGACGGCGCCGGACGGCGTCCGGTGATGGTCTGGCTGCACGGCGGCGGGCTCACGGCGGGCGCGGGCGAGGACATCGTGCCCGACACCTTCGCCCGGCAGACCGGCGCGGTCGTCGTGACCGTCAACTACCGCCTCGGCGCGATGGGTTTCCTCGCCACGGCCGGACTCGACGGCGAGGCGCACGACGGCGTCTCGGGCAACTTCGGGACGCTCGACCAGCAGGCCGCGCTGCGCTGGGTGCGCGCCAACATCGGCCGCTTCGGCGGCGATCCGGGACGCGTCACCATCGCGGGCGAGTCGGCCGGCGGCCGCTCGGTCTGCACCCAGATGGCCTCGCCGGTCTCAAAGGGCCTGTACCGCGCGGGAATTGTCGAGAGCGGAGCGTACGGGAACTGCGCTGCACGCACCCACGAGACGGCCGTCTCGGCCGGCGCCGCCTTCGCGAAGAAGGTGGGTTGCGCCGATCTCTCGCTCGCCTGCCTGCGGGGCAAGTCCTCCAAGGAGATTCTCGCGGCCCAGGCCGGCTTCGACTGGGGACCCGTCGTCGGCGGCGACTTCCTGCCCGTGCAGCCCTTCGAGGCGTACGCGAACGGGGCCGCCGCCCGGGTCCCCGTATTGAACGGGGCGAACGAGGACGAGGGGCGGCTGTTCGCCTTCGGCCAGTTCGACGCGAGCGGGACACCACTCACCGCCGAGCAGTATCCGGCCGTCGTCAAGGCCGTCTTCGGCGCGGAGCAGGGCGAGCGGGTGCACCAGCGCTACCCGCTGTCGGACTACCCCTCGCCCACGATCGCGTACGGCACCGCCTTCGGCGACTACCTGATGGCCTGCCCGGCGCTCCGGCTCGACGGCGCGCTCGCCGCTCGCGGTCCGGTCTACGCGTACGAGTTCGCCGACCGCACCTCGCCGCCCTTCGCCTCGCTGCGCAATCTGCACACGGACTTCGACTTCGGCGCGACCCACGTCAACGAGGTGCAGTACCTCTTCAAGCACTTCGGGCTCGACACACCGCTGAACGCGGAGCAGCGGGTGCTGTCGCGGCAGATGGTGCAGTACTGGGGATCGTTCATCAGGGGTGGCGTGCCCCGGGCGGAGGGACAGCCCGCGATGCCCGACGGCACGGGGGCCGTGCTTTCGCTGCGGACCGTCTCGGGGGGCGGAAACACCCTCAGCACCACCGTCGCTCACGAGCACCGGTGCGACCTCTGGGACTCCGCCTCGTAAGGCGAACCAGGTAGGCTGCCCGGCGTGCGCTCAGGGGGGAGCGCACGCCGGGTGATCACGAACCGCACACGTACGGTGCACGCCCGGGACACGCACAGTGAAACGGGAGGAACCGGCCTTGCACGTCCAGGAGTGGCTCGAGACGGTGCCCGCGGTCAGCATCTATGCGCTGGTGGGCCTGGTCATCGGCCTGGAAAGCCTGGGCATCCCGCTGCCCGGCGAGATCGTCCTGGTCTCGGCGGCCCTGCTCTCCTCGCAGCACGCGGGCATCAACCCCGTCATCCTCGGGGCGTGCGCCAGCCTCGGCGCGATCGTCGGCGACTCCATCGGCTACGCCATCGGCCGCAAGGGCGGACGCCCGCTGCTCGCCTGGCTCGGCGCGAAGTTCCCCAAGCACTTCAGCGAAGGCCATGTCGCCACTGCCGAGCGGTCCTTCCAGAAGTGGGGCATGTGGGCCGTCTTCTTCGGCCGCTTCATCGCCCTGCTGCGGATCTTCGCCGGTCCGCTCGCGGGTGTGCTGCGGATGCCGTACTGGAAGTTCCTGATCGCCAACGTGCTCGGCGGCATCATCTGGGCCGGCGGTACGACCGCGGTCATCTACTACGTCGGTGTGGTCGCCGAATCCTGGCTCAAGCGGTTCTCGTGGCTCGGGCTGGTGGCGGCGGTACTCATCGGGCTCGCGTCGATGCTGATCGTGCGCCGCAAGGCGAAGAAGGCGACGGGTGAGCGCGCGGCGGCGGAGCCGGAGCCCATCCCGGCGGCCGAGTAGGTTCCGCCGGGATGATGTCCTGGGACCGCAGGTCGTCCTGACAGTGCGGGCCGTCTGTGGCTCGTCGCGCACTTCCCCGCGCCCCTACGGGGCGCTTCTCTACCCGGCGCTGTGTGCCTCGCGGTGCGCCTTCGCCAGCTCCACGTACATCGTGCCGTTCAGTGAGATGCCCTCGCGCTCCTCGTCGGTCAGCTGGCGCTTGACCTTGGCGGGGACGCCCGCGACCAGCGAGCCCGGGGGCACCTGCATCCCCTGCGGCACCAGGGCCTGCGCGGCCACCAGCGAACCGGCGCCGATCACCGCGCCGTTCAGCACCGTGGCGCCCATGCCGATCAGGCAGTCGTCCTCGACCGTCGCGCCGTGCACCACGGCGTTGTGCCCGATGGAGACCCGCTCGCCGATGGAGATGGGGAATCCGGGGTCCACATGGAGGCTGCAGTTGTCCTGGACATTGCTGCCGGCGCCGATGACGATCGGACCGCAGTCGGCGCGCAGCACCGCGCCGTACCAGACGCTCGCGCCCGCGCGCAGCGTGACGTCCCCGACGACCACGGACGTGGGCGCCGCGAACGCCTCCTGGTCCACCTGCGGATCCTTGCCGCCGATCCCCATGATCAGCGCCTGCTGCGTCATCACCGTCTCCTCCTCGTCGGTACACCGGCACCGTATGCCATCCGCCCCGGCCCCGGTGGGGTGAAGATCACAGCCGTACGACCTCATCGGCGCACCGTGCGCTGAGTACCGTGAGCGGGTGCCCAGGAGCAAGAACACGTTCTCATCATGGCGGCGCCGCCTCGCGCAGCGCGCCGTCCACGCGGGCTGGGCCTGGGTGCAGCGCACGGGTGCGGTCACGGCCGAGCACCCCGGACGACTCCGCTTCGGCGCGATGGGAACAGGTACCAGACTGGCCTTCCCGCTCGGCACGGTCTTCGGTGAACCGTGGATCCACCTCGGCGCCCACTGCATCGTCGCCGAGCAGGTCACGCTGACCGCCGGTCTGATGCCCGACCTCGACCTCGGCCCCGACCCGATCCTGCGCATCGGCGACGGTGTGGTGCTCGGCCGCGGCAGTCATGTCATCGCCGACACGACGGTCACGATCGGCAGCGACTGCTACTTCGGGCCGTACGTGTACGTCACGTCCACGAACCACTCGTACGACGATCCGCACGAGCCCATCGGCAAGCAGTGGCCGCGTATGGAGCCGGTGGAGATCGGGCCAGGCTGCTGGATCGGGACCGGGGCGGTGATTCTGCCGGGAGCGCGGATCGGGCGGAACGTCGTGGTGGCGGCCGGCGCGGTGGTACGCGGTGCGGTGCCGGACCACTCGGTCGTGGCGGGCGCCCCCGCGCGTGTCGTGCGGCGCTGGGACCCGGTGCAGGGATGGCAGCCGCCGCTGCGGACACCGGCGCCGGTGCCGATTCCCGACGGGGTGACGCCGGAGCAGTTGCTGGCGCTGTCGGGGATGGACGAGGAGACCGCGGCGCGTCTGGCGGAACTGGACCTCGATGCCGAGGGCGCCTCCGGGGACGTACGCGCCGAGTCCTGAGCCCTTAAGGACACTCAACCGGTCGCGAGCAGCACCGTGCCGACCAGCGCGAGGCCCGCGCCCGCCGCCTGCACCCCCCGCAGCCGTTCGCTGAGGATGCCGCGCGCGGCCAGGGCCGTGACCACCGGATACAGCGAGGCGAGGACGGCGGCGACGGTGACCGGGCCGTGCTGGGCGGCGACCGAGTACGTGCCGTTGGCCGCGACGTCGGCGAGGCCGACGAAGGCGAGCGCGGGGAGGGCGCCCCAGGGGAAACCGCCCTCGGGGAGGGCTCGGGCGCCGCGCTTCACGGAGACGAAGAGGGCCGTGCCGCCCACCGCCACATTGGTCACGCGCTGGACGAACAGCGCGAGGAACAGCCCGGTGACCGACGACGACGCCTCCGCGATCAACGCGAACACCGTGCCGAAACCGAGCGCCGCGAGCAGCGTGAGGAGGATCGCCTGCCGCTGCACGGGGGCGCCGCGCAGCTGTGGTCCGCCCGCGAGCACGACGCCCACGACGGCGACCGCGATTCCCGCGAGCTGTGTCAGGCCGGGCCGCTCACCGAGGACGAGTCCGACGGTGATGGGGACGGCCACGCCCAGCGAGCCGAGCGGGGAGACGACCCCCATCGGGCCGAGGGCGAGTGCCTTGTAGAAGGAGAGCAGCGCGACCGGTCCCACCAGTCCCGCGGCGAACGCGAACCACAGCTGTGGTCCTGCCGCGCTCCAGCCGCCGGTGGCGACCACGATCGCGCCCAGCACCACCGCCGCGATGGTCTGCGAGACGACGACCACCGTGAGGGCGGGCGTACGCCGGGTCAGCAGGCCTCCGCCGAAGTCGGCCAGGCCCCACAGGAGGCTGGTGGCCAGGGCGAAGAGTGCTGTCACGGGGTACCTCGCAGTACAGTTCGGTGAACGATCAGGTGCACCACACGATAGTTCACCTGATTGAACTCTGTCATCCAGAATATTGGACGGAATGTGTCGGACCTCGACCTGCTGACTCAGTCCCTGGCGCGCAACGTGAAGCGCTGGCGCACCGAGCGCGGCTTCACCCTGGAAGCGCTCGCCGCTCGCGCCGGAGTCAGCCGCGGCATGCTCATCCAGATCGAGCAGGCCAGGACCAACCCCAGCCTGGGCACCGTCGTCAAGATCGGCGACGCCCTCGGCGTCAGCATCACCACCCTCCTCGACTACGAGCAGGGCCCCAAGGTCCGGATCGTCCCGGCCGAGCAGGCGGTACGGCTGTGGCACACGGACGCGGGCAGCTACAACCGGCTCCTCGCGGGCACCGAAGCGCCCGGCCCGCTGGAGATGTGGGACTGGCGGCTCATGCCCGGGGAGGGCAGCCCCTCGGACCCGCACCCCACCGGCACGGTCGAGCTCATCCATGTCATGGCGGGCGAGCTGACCCTCACGGTCGACGGAGTCGAGCACCGAGTCCCCGCGGGCGCGAGCGCCTCCTTCGAGGCCAACACCCCGCACACGTACGCCAATGACGGCGATGTACCGGTCGAAATGGTCATGGCGGTGTCCGTCCCGCTCGTGCACTGAGACACCCGACGGGCGGCGCCTACGCGGCTGTTAGCGTGCGGTCATGCGCGCACCCATCGGACACTTCGACCACGCCACGCCCGCCCCCGAGTGCCTCGACGAACTCACCCGCCCGGTCGCCGACGCCGTACGCGAGTGGCGGGGCAGCATCCCCGCCGAACAGATCGTCTACGTCGACACGGACCCGCAGTGGGCCGACACCGCCACGTTCGTCGAGCACTACGGCCGCGAGCTGCTCGACCAGTCCGCCAACTGCGTGGTCGTCGCGGGCAGGCGTGGCGGCGAGACCACGCTCGCCGCGTGCGTCGTCCTCTCCACCACCCGTGCCGACGTCAACGGGGTGGTCCGCCGCCGACTCGGCGCCCGCAAGGCCTCGTTCGCACCGATGGACACGGCGACCGGGGAGACCGGCATGGAGTACGGCGGCATCACGCCGATCGGGCTCCCGGGCGACTGGCCCGTGTTGGTGGACTCGGCCGTCGTCGAGCTGCCGTACGTCCTGGTGGGCAGCGGCCGACGGCGCGGGAAGCTGCTGGTGCCGGGGAAGGTGTTCGCGGAGCTGCCGAACGCGGTGGTGCTGGACGAACTCGGTGTGTGAGCGCTGATCGGGGAGAATGCGCGGCTGTGTCGCCGTCTCGAACGGGCGCTCTACGGCGGAGGTCTTCTCGTACGAGATCGACGACACGACCCCGGAGTGGCACGCGGCGGCACGGCCCACCCGACGGTGGACGCGCGGCTGAGCGTGGCAGAGGTGTGGAGCCTGCCCGAAGGGGCCGACGTACAGGGACTATGTCTTCGGCGCCGCTTCCTGATCACGACGGCGCGTGGTGGGCCAGCGGCAGATGCGGATCCGTCTCGCCGGGGGACGGTGTCGGATCGGCGTGCACCAGGGCCGCGGTGAGTTTCGGGACCGCGTGCAGCAGGGCGTGTTCCGCCGCGACCGCGATGTCGTGGGCCCGGCGGACGGTCGCCTCGCCGTCCACGACGACCGCCACCTCGGCCCGTAGCCGGTGTCCGATCCACCGCAGCCGCAGCTCACCCACGTCGCGCACCCCCTCGACCTCCCGCAGCGCCCGCTCGGCCCGGTCCACCAACTCCGGTTCGACGGCGTCCATCACGCGCCGGAACACCTCGCGGGCGGCATCGCGCAGCACCAGCAGAATCGCGGCCGTGATCGCCAATCCCACCAGCGGGTCGGCGAGTTGCAGGCCGAGTGCCGCGCCGCCCGCGCCCACCAGCACGGCGAGTGAGGTGAATCCGTCCGTTCGGGCGTGCAGCCCGTCCGCGACGAGTGCGGCGGAGCCGATATCGCGGCCGACGCGGATACGGTGCCGGGCGACCCACTCGTTGCCGAGGAAGCCGATGAGGGCGGCCGCCGCGACGACCGGGATGTGCCGCATGGGTCGCGGGTCGAGCAGTCGGTCGACCGCCGTCCAGGCCGCGAACGTCCCGGACGCGGCGATCGTCAGCACGATCACGATGCCCGCGAGGTCCTCCGCCCGCCCGTAGCCGTACGTGAAGCGGCGCGTCGCCGCGCGGCGGCCCAGGACGAAGGCGATCCCGAGCGGTACGGCCGTCAGCGCGTCGGCGGCGTTGTGCACGGTGTCCCCGAGCAGTGCGACCGACCCCGAGACGACCACAACGACCGCCTGAGTCAAGGCCGTTGCGCCAAGGACGGCCAGGGAGAGCCAGAGCGCCCGCATGCCTTGGGCCGACGACTCCAGCGCGGGGTCGAGTTTGTCGGCGGTCTCGTGGGAGTGGGGGGTGAGCAGGTGGCGCAGGCGGCTCGCGAGGGTGGTGTGCGCGTGAGGGCGCGGGTGGGTGTGAGCGTGGGGGTGCTGCTGAGTGCGGTCGTGTTCGTGCGGGTGGTCGGGGCCGTGCTCGTGACCGTGCGGATGGCCGTGGCCGTGCGGGTGCCGGTGGCCGTCCCCGTGCGGCCGGTCGTGGGTGCGCGGCTGCTCGTTGCCGTGCTCGTGGTGGTGCCGGTCGCTCACGTGGGGCCCCTTCCGCCGTGCGGGAGTGGACGTGTCGGCGTCCACAGAGCCATTATGTGCGTATGAGCGCACGCATGCACCTATCACCTGCGCATGATGCGCACCCGCGTACCCCCGGCGAGGAGCAGTTCGCGCTCGCGGCCGAACTCCTTGCCCTCCTCGGCGATCGCACGCGCCTCGCGCTGCTGCATGCCCTGACCGGCGGCGAGGCCGACGTCAGCACGCTCACCCAGGCGTGCGGTGCCGCGCGCCCTGCCGTCAGTCAGCATCTGGCCCGGCTGCGTCTCGCCGGGCTCGTGAACACCCGGAAGGAGGGCCGCCGGGTGATCTACTCGCTCGGCGACGGCCATCTGCGCCGGGTGGTCGACGAGGCGCTGAGCCTGGCCGACCACCGCATCAACGACCGGCCGGCGCACGACTGAGGGCGGACGGGGAGGCCGTACGCCCCCGTGGCGGTCGTACCCCTCAGTCGTCGGTGTCGTCCTCGCCCGCCTCCAGCAGGTTCGCCGCCGCGCCCACGATGCTCGGGTCCGGGCTGCCGACGACCTCCTCGTCCTTGTCGGCGTAGTCGAAGCGGGCCAGGACGCTGCGCATGGCCTCGACGCGGGCGCGCTTCTTGTCGTTGCTCTTCACCACGGTCCAGGGCGCCTGTTCGGTGTCCGTCTCGCGGAACATGGCGACCTTGGCGGCGGTGTAGTCCTCCCAGCGGTCCAGCGAGGCCAGGTCCATGGGGCTCAGCTTCCACTGCCGTACGGGATCGACCTGGCGGATCGTGAAGCGCGTACGCTGCTCGCCCTGCGAGACCGAGAACCAGAACTTGATCAGGTCCACGCCGTCGTCCGCGAGCATCCGCTCGAACAGCGGTGCCTGGCGCATGAAGCGGCGGTACTCGTCGTCCGTGCAGAAGCCCATCACCCGCTCCACGCCCGCCCGGTTGTACCAGGAGCGGTCGAACAGCACGATCTCGCCCGCGGTCGGCAGGTGTTCGACGTACCGCTGGAAGTACCACTGCCCGCGCTCGCGTTCGGTCGGCTTCTCCAGGGCCACCACCCGGGCGCCGCGCGGGTTGAGGTGCTCGGTGAACCGCTTGATCGTGCCGCCCTTGCCGGCCGCGTCCCGCCCTTCGAAGACGATGACGAGACGCCGTCCGGTCTCCTTGATCCAGCTCTGCAGCTTCAGCAGTTCGATCTGCTGGAGCCGCTTGTGCCACTCGTACTCCTTGCGCTCCATGCGCTGCGGGTACGGGTAGTTCTCGCGCCAGGTCTCCACCGGGCTGCCGTCCGGGCGGATCAGCACGGGGTCGTCGTGGTCGCTGTAGTCGACTCGCATGCCTGTCAGCAGTTCCGTCATCCGGCCCTCCCCTTCTTCGGCTTCCCGTTTCCCGCGGTGTCAGTGGAACTGAGGCACGATCAGATAGATGCCGTACGCCACCACGGCCACGCAGGCCAGGAAGCAGAGCCCGGCCTGGGTGAGCCCCAGCGCGTCGCTGCCGCCGTCGCCCTCGCGCGCCGCCTCGACCCGGGCGAGGCCCAGGACGCCGAGGGCGAAGACGACGACCACTCCGACGGTAACTCCGGTGCTCACCGCGGCGACCTCGCCGAGTGCGGTCCAGTCGAGATGCATGTCCGGAACTCTCCCTGGCTCAGGCGGCGGCGCCGACGTCGGTCGGCGTCGCGGTGCGGATGGTGACCTCGTGGTGGTCGTTGACGTTGGCGGCGTGCACCGGATTGCGGCGCGACGCCACGACGATGAAGAAGGCGACGGCGGCGGCGACGAGCGCGATCACCACGGTGCCGACGTTCCCGCCGTGCTTCACCACGCTCGCCGACACCCCGCCGACGAGCGCGGCGGCGGGCAGCGTGACCAGCCAGGCGATGACCATGCGGCCCGCGGTGCCCCAGCGGACCTCGGCCAGGCGCCTGCCCAGGCCCGCGCCGAGGATGCCGCCCGAGCAGACCTGCGTGGTGGAGAGCGCGAAACCCAGGTGGGCGGAGGTGAGGATCACCGTCGTGGAGGCGGCCTCGGCCGCGAAGCCCTGCGGCGACTGGATGTCGGTCAGCCCCTTGCCCATGGTGCGGATGATCCGCCAGCCGCCCAGATAGGTGCCGAGCCCGATGGCCAGACCGGCCGACGCGATCACCCACACCGGCGGACCCGCATCGTGCCCCAGCGCTCCCGCCGAGATCAGCGTCAGCGTGATGACGCCCATCGTCTTCTGCGCGTCGTTCGTGCCGTGCGCGAGCGAGACCAGCGAGGCCGAGGCGATCTGCCCGAGCCGGAAACCCTTGGTCACCGACTCCTTGCGGGCCCGCGCGGTGATCTTGTAGGCGAGGTAGGTGGCCAGCAGCGCGGCGACGCCCGCCACGATCGGGGAGGCGACCGCGGGGATCAGTACCTTCTCGACAACCTTGTCAAAGTGCACGCCGTGCTCACCGGCACCGACCCAGACCGCCCCGATCAGTCCGCCGAACAGGGCGTGCGAGGAGCTGGACGGCAGCCCGAGCAGCCAGGTCAGCAGGTTCCACAGAATCGCCCCGACCAGCCCGGCGAAGATCATGCCCGGTGTGACCAGTGTGTCGTCCACGATGCCGCCCGAGATCGTCTTGGCGACCTCGGTGGACAGGAACGCCCCGCCGACATTCAGAACGCCACTGATCAGGACCGCTGTTCTCGGTTTGAGCGCCCCGGTGGCGATGGACGTGGCCATCGCGTTCGCGGTGTCGTGGAACCCGTTGGTGAAGTCGAAGGCCAGCGCCGTGACGATGACGACCGCCACGAGGAACGTGATGTGGTCCATCCCTCGATGGAAGCAATCGCAGGCGTACACACGGCGAACCGGAAGCAAAGCCCACGCATGCCGGAGTAAAGGTGAACATGTGTTTGCGGGCGTATCGGACGGAGGTCCCGCGGGGCACGGTGGGGCGCGTGCGCGGGTCCCCGTCGCCCGCCGCGTAAACCGCTTGCCGTGATCGTCACGCGGTCACGAGGATGGCGCCATGCCGACCTTCACCGCCCCCGACGCGACCCAACTCGCCTACCACGTCGAGGGGGAGGGCGAGCCCCTGCTCTGTCTGCCCGGTGGGCCGATGCGTGCCTCCGCCTACCTCGGCGACCTCGGTGGACTGTCACGGCACCGCCGGCTGATCAGGCTCGACCTGCGGGGCACCGGCGACTCCGGCGTCCCGGCCGACCCGGCGACGTACCGCTGCGACCGGCAGGTGGGCGACGTCGAGGCACTCCGCGCGCACCTCGGGCTTGAACGTGTCGACCTGCTCGCCCACTCGGCGGGCGGCGACCTCGCCCTCCTGTACGCGGCCGGGTACCCGCGGCGCGTCCGCTCCCTCACGCTGGTCACCGGCCGTGCGCGGGCCCTCGGCGTCGACTTCACCGAGGAGCACCGCAGGGAGGCGGCCGCCCTGCGCAAGGCGGAGCCGTGGTTCGAGGCAGCCCACGAGGCCTACGAACGGGTCTGGGCCGGCTCGGCCGGCGACACCGACTGGGACGCCATCACCCCGTTCTTCTACGGCCGTTGGGACGCGGAGGCCGAGGCGCATGCGGCGACCGACGTCGAACAGACCAACGAGGAGGCCGCGGACCGCTATGCCCCCGGCGAAGCCTTCGATCCCGAAGAAGCCCGCGCGGTGGTCGCCGCCTGGGACGCGCGGGTGCTGCTCGTCGCGGGCGCGCTGGACAGTGGCCCGCTTCCGCGCGTCGCCGCTGCCATCGCGGAACTCTTCCCCCGGGCCGAGTTGACCGTCCAGCCGGACGCCGGTCACTTCCCGTGGCTCGACGATCCGGACGGCTTCAGGGAGACCGTCGCCGACTTCCTCGACCGGGGGAAGTGAACGGCCTCGGCACGCGGGAGGAGGAGTCGCCGGCTCAGGCCAGCCGCAGATCGATCCATTCGGCGGTCTCGCCCGGCAGCACATATCGCTCGATCTCGACGAAGCCGTGCTTCCGCGCGAACCGCAGACCGTCCTCGTTGGCCGCCAGGACCACCGTCTCGATCACCTCGGCGCCCAGTTCGCGCGCCTGCTCGAGCCCACGTGCGTACAGCTCCTCGCCGAAGCCCTGCCCGCGGTGCTCGGCGAGCACGCGCGCGATCACCGTGGCCGTGGCGGTGTCGTTCGTGGGCGGACGCACCGTCGTGCAGCCGACCAGGACGTCGCCGAGATACGCGACCTCCAGGCGGTTGCGCCGGACGCGCTCCCGTACGTCGTCGAGCGACATGGCGGCGGGCGGGACGGTCACATTGTGGACGTGCTGCCAGTCCTTGAGACGGGCGTCGTCGTCCGGCTGTTCGATGCGAAGAGTGGGCACGGGGTGCAGGAAACCGGTGTGGCCCACCGGACGTCAACAGCATTTGCCGGCAGGGCGGCCGGAGCGCGGCACACCCGGGCGGTGCCGGTCAGCCGAGCCGTGGGATTTCGATGGCCGGGCAGAAGTCCATCACCATGTCGAGCCCGGCGGCCCGGGTCCGGTCGTAGGCGGCCTCGTCGATGACGTCGAGCTGGAACCAGACGGCCTTGGCCCCGATGACGGCGGCTTCGTCGGCGACGGGGCCGGCGAGGTCGCTGTTGACGAACACGTCGACGACATCGACATCGAAGGGGACGTCCTTCAGGGAGGCGTATCCCTTCTCGCCGTGGACGGTCTCGGCCTTCGGGTGCACGGGCACGATGCGCTTGCCGTAGCGCTGGAGGACGTCGGCGACCCCGTATGCCGCGCGGCGCTGGTTCGAGGAGAGGCCGACGATCGCCCAGGTGTCGCCGAGCTCGGTGAGGATCTTGCGGATCGTTGCCGGGTCGCCGTACATGGTCGGCCTCCTAGGGGTCCCTGTCATGGATGCCGAGTTTCACGGGTGCTCGGCGTCATGGATGCTCAGGGGCGAACAGCGAGCGTCACAGGCTGATTCCCAACAGCTCCGTGTTGCGGTCGCCCGCGCCGCCCGCCCAGCCCTCCTGGACCCCGGCCTTCATGCCCTCGGCCAGGCCGGGAGCGTTGTACGCCAGCTCCCGGTAGAGGGACGCGAGGCCCACCGCCGACAGGTCGTCGAAGGCGGGGGCGCTGCTGTGCGGGGCGGCGGTCTCGATGAGTGTGGTGAAGAGGGAGAGCGTCCCGTCCCCGTTGTCGGCGAGCTCGAACAGGCGGGCGTGGTGCGGATAGTCCACGTGGGAGGCGGTGTTGACCTCCCAGAAGGAGCGCGCGGGCGTGCCGTGCGCGTGCGGTGTGATCCGGTTGACGTGGCTGTGCCCGTTGATCCAGGCGACCACGTTCGGGAACCGGCTGAGCAGGGCGATGACCTCCGCGCCGTCGTGCCGCGGCTCGTCCGTGCGGGCGGCGTCGGGGCGGCGCGTCATGCTCGGGCTGTGGTGGTGGCTGAAGACCAGGATGTGGGCGTCGTCGGCACCCAGATCGCGTACGAGGCGGCCGTCCGCGTCGTAGGACCGGGAACTGTGCGCGGCCAGTGTCCGTTCCAGCCAGCGGAGCTGCTCGGTGCCGAGTGAACCCTCGTAGTGGCCGCTGCGGTACGTCGTGTCGATGCTGATGCCGATGACGTTCTCGGCGATCCGGAAGCTGTAGTACATCCGCTCGCCGTCCACGTGGTCCTGCGTATAGCCGTGGCCGACCGGACCGGCACCGGCATGCGCGGGGTCGAGATGCGCGGCCAGATAGTCGTGCGGGGTGCACACCCGGCGCCGCTCGTCGGCCGTCACGGTCCGTGCCGAGGCCGCGTGCCTGCTCAGGACCGCCTTGAGCACCTCGCTCTTGGGGTCGTCGCCCGTTCGCAGCGCGTTCGCGTAGGCGGCGGCGTCCGCGGCCGGGACGGACAGCAGCTTGCGGGAGCCGACGGCGAAGTCGTTGAGCGCCGGCGAGAGACAACCGCCGGGCAGAGCGTCGTGGTTGCCGATCGTGGAGTACCAGGGGACGCGGAGCCCCGGGCTGGTCACCTGCCGGGTCACGGCGTCCAGGAAGCCGGGTATCAGCGGCAGCCCGCGCCGCTTGTCCAGGTCACGAAGGGCCGCGTCGTCCGGGTGCCAGTAAAGGGGCAGGCCGGAGTTCTGGACGCCCTCGTACGCTGCCGGGTCACCGGTGTTGGGCGTGATCCGGCCGCCGCTCATCAGCGTGAGGAACCACTCCAGCTCGATCACGGAGTTGTTGTCGAAATTGTCGCCCGTCGTCATGACGAACGCGGGCGGCAGCCCGGTGTGCGGGCCCCCGCCGAGGGCGTTCACCTGCTCCACGAGCGCGACCGCACCTGCCACCGTGAGCGCCTCCTGCGGCCGCCACGCGGCGGCCGCGCGCGACCGCAGGAACTCCGTGCGCAGTGGGTTCTGTACGTCGGTGAGGTGCAGGTCGGTGAACTGGACGAAGCACGCGAGCGCGGTACGCCGGTCGTCGCGGCCGGCACGGGGAGCGGCGAGCTCTCCCCTTACGGCCAGGGGCCAGCCGGGACCCGAGACCAGCCGCCGGTAGGTGCCGGAGTGCGGGGTACCGCCGAGGCGGGCCGTCGTCTCCAGGGTCGTCGTCGCGTACGGTGCCGGGCGCCGGGCCACGGCTCGTACAGCGGGCTCCGGGGAAGGAGACCGGCGCTGACGCGGGAGAAGTGCTCCCGTCGTTCCCGCCGCCCCGGCTGCCACGGCGGCGCCCGAGGCGAGCAGAAAGCGACGGCGATTGATGGTGGACGCGGGTTCGGTCCCGGCCATGGGGCGCCCTCCGGTGCCTCCGAGTGACTCACTGAGCGGAACCACTCATTCAGGCCGCGGGGGCACATGTGTGGCGTTGCCATGAACGCCGCGTGATGGCTTGCCGAAGCCGGTCGAACCCAGGTACGCGGATCCCGTGTGTGGCCCCTGCGTGAGGGTCGGGGAATCCGGTGCGCATCCGGAGCCGACGCGCAACGGTGAGGGTGACGGGCGGGGAATCGGCCACGGGACGCATTCGGGGGTACGGGCGGCCGTCACACCTTTCGGGCCCGAAGAGCACCCGTACGTCCGGTACTTGGGGACGGTTGACCGAGACCGCAGTACGGTCGGACCAGGGGTGACCTCATGGACGGCTCCGACGGCTCACACGGCTCCTACGGCGCCGCCGCGCGCCTCACCATTCACCTCGACGCGGCCGCACTCTGGCACCACCGGCCCGCGTACGCCGAACTCGTGCACCGGGCCCGGCGGGAGGGACTGTCGGGGGCGAGCGTCTTCCACGGCCTCACCGGCTTCGGCGCCGGACACCCGAGACCGTCCCATCTCGCGGCGAAGGGCCCCTGCGCGGTGGTGATCGTCGACGAGGAACGGCGGCTGCGCGACTTTCTGCCCCGCGTCGAGGACATCCTGGGGGAGACCTCCGCGGTCGCCGTGCTCGACCGGGTGCGGATCCACAGACCGGTCCAAAGCCGGACCCGTAGACCTTGACTGAAGACGGATTCCGCAGATCTTGAAACACGTACGCATGTCCGGAATAGGTCCCACCTCCCTGCGCCCGGCCTCCGGCCCGCCTACGCTCACCTCGTGCTCCGTATCATCGACGCCCGAACGGGCAAGCCCACCGACGCCGCCCATGCCCGCCGCAGTCTGGTCCGCGTCCACGCCCGCGCGTCCGGGTTCGACACCACAGGCCTACGGGTGCTTCTCGTCGCCGACGTCCTCGTACGGGCCCTGGAACTGGGCGGCACACCCGTCTGGGCGACGCTGAGCTCGGGGGCCGACCGGGCGGAACTCCGGGCGGGTGCCGCGGCCCTCGGTATCCGGCCGTTCGAGGACCACCACGACACCGCGGCGGCGCCGGGCGAGGCACAGACCATCCACGTACTCGCACCGGAGTCTTCGGCGATGGAGGGCGGGGCGACGGGCGGAGTACGCGTCGAGGTCGCGCCCGTCGACCCCGGCAGCGATCCCGGTTCCGTGGATCCCGGCGTCCTGCGCCTGGCCCTGCTCGCGCACCCCAGGGACGAGCCCGTGCGGCTCGACGCGGCCACCCTGGCGGACGCCGACGACACGCTCACGCGCTGGCGCGGTGCGGTCGCCGGCTGGGCGACCCGGCCGTCCCGGCCCGTCCCCGAGGACGTACGCCAACGGCTGCGCGCCGCCTGGGAGGACGACCTGGACGTACCCGGTGTGCTCGGCGTGCTTCGCTGGGTGGAGACGTCCGACGTGCCGGAAGGAGCCCGCTTCGAGACGTACGCCTACGCGGACCGTC
Organism: Streptomyces sp. R41; assembly: GCF_041053055.1. NCBI lineage: Bacteria > Bacillati > Actinomycetota > Actinomycetes > Kitasatosporales > Streptomycetaceae > Streptomyces > Streptomyces sp. R41. Next base: position 1,815,223 of record NZ_CP163443.1, on the reverse strand, counting down.
TCCTCGGGCTCGAACTCACCCGGGAGATCGGGGCGTCGCTGTGATGGCGCGCGCCGGAGCCGGCCCGCTGCGCAGACTCGTCGTCCTGCGGCACGCGAAGTCCGCCTGGCCCGCGGGCGTGGCCGATCACGAGCGGCCCCTCGCACCGCGCGGCCGGCGCGACGCCCCGGCGGCCGGGCGCGCCCTCGTCGAGGCCGACTGCCTGCCGGACCTCGCGCTGTGCTCCACCGCGGCACGCGCCGTCCGGACCTGGGAGCTGGCCGCGGAGCAGTGGGGCACCCCGCCGCCCGTACGGCTGGACGCGCGGCTGTACGGCGCGGACGTACCGGAGCTGCTGGAGGCCGTGCACGAAGTCGCGGACCAGGTCCGGACGTTGCTGCTGATCGGGCACAACCCCGGCCTCGAGGAGCTGGTCCTCGAACTCGCCGGGGACGGGCTCGACGAGGCGCTGGACCACGTACGCACGAAGTTCCCGACCTCGGCAGTCGCGGTCCTCGCCTGGCACGGCAGCACTTGGCGGGAACTCACCCCCGGCACAGCCCTGTTGACGGACCTGATCGTGCCGAGGGGCAAGAAGCACCCCTGAGGCTCAGCCGACGTGGACCCGGGGCCTGCGCTCCGGGTCGGGCTCCGCGCGCCGGAGCACCTCGCGGGTGACCGGGGCGACCTCGCCCTCGCCGAAGACGAGGAAGCGCACGAGGTGGCTCAGCGGGTTGCCCTCGGTCCAGTTGAAGTATGCGTTGGGCACCTGGCCGGTTCGCTCGCGCAGCTGCATGAGGACGGCGGCGATCGTGTTGGGCACGGTCGCGCCCTCCACCCGCAGCCTGCGCACGCCGTGCTTCTCGTCACCGTGCACGGCCAGGTCGGCCGTGAAGTCCGAGGAGTCCGTGACGAAGATCTCCAGGAACAGCACCGGGCGGCCGTCGGGGATGTGGGTGTGCTCGCGCTGGCTGTACTCCTTGGCGCGGTACTCCCGGGTGCTGTGCTCCTGCGGCTCGTTCGCGATCAGCCGCAGGGGGCCGCTCGCGGCGGCTTCGTCGATGAACCGGGCCGCCGCGTCGTCGAACGTGACGTCGGCGGCGCGCAGTTCGAAGGCGCGGCGGACGCGGGACGCGAACGAGGTGATCAGGATCCCGAGGATGAAGATCAGCGCGATCTTGATGCCGTCCGGACGCTCGATCACATTGGTGACCAGGGTGTATCCGAAGACCGCGGTGATCGCGCCGAAGCCGATCGCGGCGGCCCGCCGGCCCCGCCTGTGCACGGCGACCGCCGAGGCGAAGGACGCGGAGAGCATCAGGACCAGCACACCGGTCGCGTAGGCGCCGCTCTGGTCGTCGACGTTCGCGTGGAACCACAGCGTGATGAAGACCGCGGCCGCCATGAAGACCAGGACCAGCGGGCGCACCGCGCGGGTCCACTCCGGGGCCATTCCGTAGCGCGGCAGATAGCGCGGCACGAGGTTGAGGAGTCCGGCGAGCGCGGAGGCGCCGGCGAACCAGAGGATCGCGATGGTCGAGAGGTCGTAGACCGTGCCGAAGGCCTCGCCCAGGTGCTCGTGCGCGAGATACGCGAGAGCGCGCCCGTTCGCCGGGCCGCCGCTCTTGAACGCGTCCTGCGGGATCAGGATCGTCGTCGCGAGGCTCGACAGCAGCAGGAAACCGCTCATGATCACGGCGGCCGTGGTGAGCAGCTTGCGGGTCTCCCGGATCCGGCCCACCGGCTTCGCGTGCGTGTCCGTCGGGTCGCCCGTGACCTGCGGCATCACCGCCACACCCGTCTCGAAGCCGGACATGCCGAGCGCCAGCTTGGGGAAGACGAGGAGCGCCACGGCGATCATGGCGAGCGGCGAGGAGTGCTCGGCCGTCATCGCGTCGGTCCAGTTGCCGATCCTGACCGGGTGGCTCAGCACCTCCCAGGCGGCGACGGCCAGAACGACGACATTGAGTGTGAGATACGTCGCCACGAGCGCCACGGCGATGCCGATGGCCTCCTTGAAGCCCTTCAGGAAAACCGCACCCAGGGCGGCGACCAGGACGAGGGTGATCCAGGTGTTGGCGTGGTGCATCCAGTGCGGAGCGAAAGGATTCTCCACGACGTGCGCGGCGGCATCGGCGCCCGACAGCGTGATGGTGATCATGAAGTCGGTGGCTGCGAACCCGAGCAGCACGAGAACGAAGATCTTCCCCGCCCACCAGGGCAGCAGCCGCTCCAGCATCGCGATCGAGCCCTCGCCGTGCGGGCTCTCGTGCGCGACGCGGCGGTAGACCGGCAGCGCGCCGAGCAGGGTCAGCGCGATCAGCACGAGCGTCGCGAGCGGGGAGAGCAGTCCGGCCGCGAGTGCGGCGATACCCGGCTGGTAGCCGAGCGTGGAGAAGTAGTCCACGCCGGTGAGGCACATGACCCGCCACCACTTGTGGCCCTGGTGCTCGGTGTCCGGGGTGGCGTGCGGGCCCGGGTGCCGGGCCGACTGTTCGCTCAGGCCCTCCAGGAGCCATGCCCGCCAGCGGGGCGTGGCAGCGGAGGGCCCCGGTTCGTCGGGTTCGGCGGCGTCCTTACTCTCCACCTGGGTGCCGGTCATGCTGCGATCTCCCTGCGATCGGTCGGGCCCCGTGGGGCCGATGGTCTGGCCGGGGCCTTTGGACAACGACGAGCGAGTATCCACCACATCGTCGCCCGCGCCGCTGTCGGGGGCGGCCCCGCGAGGATCCGCCGTCCTCCACGCGCGCGTGCAGCGCATACGCTGGCGTGATGCAGGACGAGTACCGCACCGTGGCCCGGGCCGGCGTGCACGAGACCGAGGTCAACCGCTCCCGCTTCCTGTGCGCCCTCGCCCCGGCCGCCACCGAGCAGGAGGCGCAGGAGTTCATCGCCGGCGTCCGCAAGGAGCACGCGGACGCCACGCACAACTGCTACGCGTACGTCGTCGGCGCCGACGCCGCCGTCCAGAAGGCGAGCGACGACGGCGAACCCGGCGGCACCGCCGGCGTCCCCATGCTCCAGATGCTGCTGCGCCGCGACATGCGGTACGTCGTCGCCGTCGTGACCCGCTACTACGGCGGGGTCAAGCTGGGCGCGGGCGGACTGATCAGGGCGTACGGCGGCTCGGTGGGCGAGGCGCTCGACGCACTCGGCACGATCACGCGTAAACGCTTTCGTCTGGCCGCGGTGACGGTGGACCACCAGCGGGCCGGCAAAGTGCAGAACGACCTGCGGTCCACCGGGATCGATGTGCGTGACGTGCGTTACGAAGAGGCGGTCACCATCGAGATCGGGCTGCCGGACTCCGACGTGGAGGCCTTCCGGGCGTGGCTGGCCGACGTCACCGCCGGGACGGCCGGGTTCGAACTGGGCGGAGAGGCATACGGGGACGCATAGGCGGGGCAGCACGGGCCGATACGGGAGTAGCCGCCCGTGATGTCCGACCCGCCCGTTAGTCTCGGGGATCATGAGGCTTCTGCACACTTCCGACTGGCATCTCGGCCGGGCGTTCCACCGGGTGAACATGCTCGGCGCCCAGGCCGAGTTCATCGGCCACCTCGTCACGACCGCGCGCGAGCGTGACGTCGACGCCGTGGTCGTGTCGGGGGACGTGTACGACCGGGCGGTGCCGCCGCTCGCCGCCGTCGAGCTCTTCGATGACGCCCTGCACCGGCTGGCCGACCTCGGTGTGCCCACGGTGATGATCTCCGGGAACCACGACTCGGCGCGCCGGCTCGGTGTCGGCGCGGGTCTCATCGGGCGCGCCGGCATACACCTGCGCACCGCGGCCTCGGCCTGCGGCACACCCGTGGTGCTCGCCGACGCCCACGGCGACGTGGCCTTCTACGGGCTGCCGTATCTCGAACCGGCCCTGGTGAAGGACGAGTTCGGGGTCGAGAAGGCCGGACACGAGGCCGTGCTCGCCGCCGCCATGGACCGGGTCCGCGCCGACCTCGCCACGCGCGCGCCGGGCACCCGTTCCGTCGTGCTCGCCCACGCCTTCGTCACCGGCGGCGAGGCCAGCGACAGCGAGCGGGACATCACCGTCGGCGGGGTCGCCTCCGTGCCCGCCGGCGTCTTCGACGGCGTCGACTACACCGCGCTGGGGCATCTGCACGGCAGCCAGACCATCACCGAGCGCGTGCGCTACTCGGGCTCCCCGCTTCCGTACTCGTTCTCGGAGACCGACCACCGCAAGAGCATGTGGCTCGTGGACCTGGGCCCCGAAGGATCCCTGAGCGCGGAGCGGATCGACTGCCCCGTCCCCCGCGCGCTCGCCCGCGTCCGGGGCCACCTGGACGACCTGCTCGCCGACCCGGAGCTGGAGCGCCACGAGGAGGCGTGGATGGAGGCGACCCTCACCGACCCGGTGCGCCCGGCCGACCCCATGGCGCGGCTGACGGAGCGCTTCCCGCACACGCTCAGTCTCGTCTTCGACCCGGAGCGGGCGCCCGAGGACCCGGACATCTCCTACGCCCGGCGTCTGGCCGGCCGCAGCGAGCAGCAGATCGCGGAGGACTTCGTGGCCCATGTGCGCGGCGCGGGCCCCGACGCGGACGAACAGGCCGTGCTGCGGGACGCGTTCGACGCCGTCCGCGCCGACGAGGCCGTACGGGAGGTCGCAAGGTGAAGCGACGGCTGCTGCATATGGAGGGCGCCCGGTGACATCACGCGCACTGCATTCCACGAAGGCTCGATGCCTTGTGGACTCCAAGGCGGTCCGACGCCCTGCGGACTCCAAGATGGCCCGATGCTCTTCGGGCTCAGAAAAGGCCCGATGGCTTTCGGGCTCCGAGCAGGCCCGACGCCTGCTGGGTTGCGAGGGGGACTGATGAGGCTGCACCGTCTGGACATCACCGCCTTCGGACCCTTCGGCGGGGCCCAGAAGGTCGACTTCGACGAGCTGTCCGCCGCCGGTCTGTTCCTGCTGCACGGGCCGACGGGCGCGGGCAAGACCTCCGTCCTGGACGCCGTCTGCTACGCGCTGTACGGAGCGGTGCCCGGCGCCCGCCAGAGTGGCCAGGGTCTTGGTCTGCGCAGCGACCACGCGGCACCCGCCACGCGCTCCGAGATCCGCCTCGAACTCACCGTCGCCGGCCGCCGGTTGGAGATCACCCGGCAGCCGCCGTGGGAGCGTCCCAAGAAGCGCGGCATCGGCACGACGACCGAAAAGGCGCAGAGCTGGCTGCGGGAGTACGACGCGACGGCGGGCTCCTGGAAGGACCTCAGCCGCTCCCACCAGGAGATCGGCGAGGAGATCACCCAGCTGCTCGGCATGAGCCGCGAGCAGTTCTGCCAGGTCGTGCTGTTGCCCCAGGGCGACTTCGCGCGCTTCCTGCGGGCCGACGCCGAGGCCCGCGGCAAGCTGCTCGGCCGCCTCTTCGACACCCACCGCTTCGCTGAGGTCGAGAAGCGCCTCGCCGAGCGGCGGCGGGCGGCCGAAGCCGAAGTGCGCGCCGGGGATGCCGCGTTGCTGGCCGACGCGCACCGGATGCAGCAGGAGGCCGGGGACAGCGTCCAGGTTCACCTGCCCGACCTGGCGCCCGGCGATCCGGGCCTCGCCGACTCCGTCCTGGCCTGGGCCGCCGTGGCCCGCAGTACCTCCCGTGAACGGCTCACGATCGCCCACTGCGCCCGTATGGCCGCCGAATCCGCGCAGGCCGCGGCGGACCGGGTGCTCGACGACGTACGCGAAGTGGCCCGCCTGCAGCGCCGGTTCGCGGAGGCTCGGGAGCGTGCCGCGCGCCTGGAGGAGCGGGCCGACGCCCACCGGGAGGCCCAGGCGCGGATGGAGCGCGCCCGCAAGGCCGAGGCGGTGGCCCCCGCGCTCGACCTGCGTGAGGCCGCCGAGGCCGAGCACCGGCGCGCGGCGGCCGAGGAGGCACACGCGCGTGCTGCCCTGCCGGACACCTTCGCCGGCGCCGGTGTGCCCGGACTCGCGGCGGCGGCGCGCAAGGCGGCCGAGGAACTGGGCGGCCTGGAGTCGGCACGCCGGGCCGAGCGCAGAGTGACCGAACTCGTCGAGGAGCGCACCGACTTGGACCGGCAGGAGCGCGCCGACGAGGACGTGCTCCAGGAGGCCGAGAGCTGGCTGGCCACATGGGAGGCAACCCGCGCGGGTGTCGAGGCACGGATCGAGTCCGCGCAGGAGGCCGCGACGCTCGCCGAGCAGCTCGCCGTCCAGCGCGAACCGGCGCTGAAGCGGCTCAACGCGGCCCGACAGCGTGACCAGTTCGCCCAGGACACGGACGCCGCCGCCGTGCGTGCCCTCGCCTCGCGCGAACGCGCCACGCAGGCGCGCGCCCACTGGCTGGACCTGAAGGAACAGCGCTTGAACGGCATCGCCGCGGAACTCGCCGCAGGTCTCGTCGACGGCGAGCCCTGCGCCGTCTGCGGCGCCACCGAACACCCCGCGCCCGCACGGAAGATCGCCGGACATGTCGACCGGGAGGCGGAGGAGCGGGCCCTCGCCGCGTATCACCGCGCCGACGAGGAGGTCGCCGAGGACGAGCGGCGGCTCGGTGTCGTACGCGAGGCGCTGGCCGCCGCGAGTGCCGAGGCGGGGGACACGCCGACGGCACAACTCGCCGAACAGAGCGAGGAGTTGGAGCGGCAGTACGCCGAGGCTCGCGCCGCCGCCTCCGGGCTGCACGCCGCGCGGGAGGCACGGGAGCAGGCCGAACGCGAGCACGAGCGGCGGCTGTCCGCACAACAGGCGGCCGCCCGCCGCGTCGCGTCACGCGCCTCGCTCAGGGACGCACTGGACCGCGAGAGAGCCGGTCTGGAAGGGGAGCTGGAGCAGGCGCGCGGCGCCGCCGGAAGCGTCACCGCGCGGGCCGCGCAGCTGGAGCGGCAGGTCGCGCTGCTCACCGAGGCCGCGGATGCCGTGCGCGGGGCCGAGGACACCGCGCAGCGCCTCAAGGACGCCGACGCGCGACTCGCCGACGCGGCCTTCCGCACCGGGTTCGACACCCCGCAGGCGGCGGCCACCGCGCTGCTCGACGACGCGTCCCACCGGGAGCTCCAACGGCGGCTGGACGCCTGGCAGTCGGAGGAGTCCGCGGTACGCGCCGTACTCGCCGAGGCCGACACGGCGGCCGCGGCCCAGCAGCCGCCCGCCGACCTGAGGGCCGCGGAGCAGACCGCCGAGTCCGCCGCCCGGCGCCTGCGGGACGCCGCCTCCGCACAGGACGCGGCCGCGCGGCGCTGCGCTGAGCTCGACGGGCTCTCCGCGCGCGCGGCCAGAGGAGTCCGCCGTCTGGCGCCGCTGCGTGAGGAGTACGACCGGGTGGCCCGACTGGCCGGCCTCGCGGCGGGCACGTCGGCGGACAACGAACGCAAGATGCGCCTGGAGGCGTACGTCCTCGCCGCACGCCTGGAGCAGGTCGCCGCCGCCGCGACGATGCGACTGCAGCGGATGTCCTCCGGGCGCTACACCCTCGTGCACTCCGACGATCGTGCGGGCCGTGGCCGCAGCGGGCTCGGGCTGCACGTCGTCGACGCCTGGACCGGCCGGGAGCGCGACACGGCGACGCTCTCCGGGGGCGAGACGTTCTTCGCCTCCCTCGCGCTCGCCCTCGGCCTCGCGGACGTCGTCACGGACGAGGCCGGTGGCGTGCGGCTCGACACGCTCTTCATCGACGAGGGCTTCGGCAGTCTCGACGACCAGACCCTCGATGAGGTTCTCGACGTCCTCGACTCACTGCGGGAGCGCGACCGCAGCGTCGGCATCGTGAGCCACGTCGCGGACCTGCGCCGGCGCATCCACGCCCAGCTGGAGGTGGTGAAGGGGAGAACGGGGTCGGTCGTACGGCAGCGGGGCGTCGACGACTGACCCGCCAGTGCGTGGCGGCTGTCAGGATGGAATCTTTCCCTGTTTTGCCCGCTCTGTCCTTGATCGTCTTCGTCTTTGTGTCCCCCGGGCGTCCCCCGGACTGCCTCCAGGGCCGCTGCCACCTTGGTCGAATGGATGGTTCGTCCGTCCCTGCAGGTAGCGAGCCCCGATAGATTCGATTGACTACCGCTCCGAATTCGCGGACTTGCTGAGTCTGGGGGCGACGCTCGTGCGCTCCTCCTCGTCATGCGCTCCCGTCCCTCGTCGGCCTTTGGGCGGGCCTCCGCGGCCGCTGCCAGCCGGATGGCGATGCAAGGAGTCGGTGGCTGAGCGGTACGGGCAAAATATGCTTTCACGACCCCTCTGACTCCGGTTGGGCTCGTGCCTCACGCCGCAGCTCCGCCCACGCTGTCCGAGAACTGCCTGCCGTGGTGGACCAGAACGGATGGCCCACGAGCTGGCGCGATAGCTCCAGCAGCTGGCGACGCAGCACCCTCGTGCGGGCCGGATTGCGGCGGGCGAGGGCTTCGTACGTGCGATTCCAGTCGCGCTGGGCCTCGACCAGATCGTCGGGGAAAGTGTGGTGCGCCATGATTGAAATTCAATCATGTGTTCGAATTGTTGGGCACGTCTGAGCGTGCCTCGTGTGATGTTCCGCGATAGTTGTGCGGTGGGGGAGCACCATGAGCAGCCCGGCCCGCATCCGCAGCCGTCCCGCTCCTCCTCGGCTTGTGTGATGCTCCCGATCTGCACCGCGTAGCAGTTGTCGCCGCGCCATGCCTCGCGGCCTTCCTTGACCGCGACGACGGTGACCACGAGGGCGGCGATGGGGTCGGCCGGCGACGCGGAGTTGGTTCCGCCTGGGAGACGCAGCTGAGGGCGACGTTCTTGGCTAGTGGCCGGGGCTTTTCGGCGTCAACTTCCTTGTGGGCAACGGTTGTTACGGTCATTGCGAGGCGGCCGTGAGTGCGGGCGGCACCGACGAATGCGATGACGAGTGCGATACGGCAGCGGAGTCCGGCTCCAGGTGCCGCAGCTGCCCGAACGTTCGTGTGTGGACCGACGTCGTAGCGGTAGCCGTCTCCGAAGGAGCCACCGTGATCGCTGTAACCTCCAGCCCGCGTTTCGTGTCCGCTGCCGCGCTGATCGGGGCGCTGATGTGCGCGACTACCGCCTGTGGCGCCGAGAGTTCGACGTCTCAGGGATCCGTTGCAGGCACTGGGACGAAGAGCGCCACAGCGCAGAGCGAGGCCACGTGGCAGGAGCCTCCCTCGTACGCCTACACGCTGTCGTCGAGTGAAGGGGAACGGTCCCTGATCGGGACGTTCCGGGTGACGGTCCGGGACGGCCGGGTGGCCGACGCGGTCGGCCTCGACGAGAGCAGTCGGCGGGTGGTGAAGCAGTCACCCGGTGAAGTACCCACCATTGGCGAGCTGTTGAAGAAGCTGGACCAGGCACGGCGCGACCAGGCGGACACGGCGGAAGCGGAGTACGCGACCGACGGGTACCCGGTGCGGATATCGCTGGACTGGGAGAAGAACGCGATCGACGACGAAGCCCTCTACGTCATCAGCGCCTATGAACCGGCAGGCAGTTAGTGCGCCGCCCCCTTCTTGGGCACGGGCATAGCCGTGCCATCGTCGTTGCACGTCGGAGAGCCCGTAGCGGTGGCGGGGGCGTTGCCGCCGCCACGACACACTCGGGGTCGGCCCCATGCCTCGCAGCTGCTGGATAGCCCCGCCGAGTCGGGGGGAACCGTTCGAACATCTTCGGTGGCCCGCTGACGACCCATTGCGAGCCTAGGAGGTACTGGCCTCCGTACGGATGCGCCGTAGTGTGGCCCAGCTCCCCCAGCCTGCGGCGGCTTCCACGGAGGTCCAGCGGCCGGGAAGGGCGTCCGCGACGTCTTGAGCCGGAAGATACAGCGGCCCGTCCTGGCCAAGCTGGTTGATCCACAGCAGTACCCCGTCCGGAGCCAGCACCCGGGCGGTCTCCTGGGGGAACAGGAGCATGTCGATGGCGACGATGACCGCGGCCGAGGCGTCGGCGGCGGGCAGGGCGCTGGCGTCAGCGCGCACGCGGGTCGGCGAGCGCAGGGCGGCGTGACGGAGCATCTCCTCGGACAGGTCGATGCTGATCACTGTGGGGAAGGAGGCGGTGAGCCGCGGGGTGAACAGGCCAGTGCCGGAGCCGAGTTCCAGGCAGGGGCCGTGAGGGAACGGGCCACCGCGGGTGAGGGCGTCGCGTACGGGATCGTCGCGGCCGGTGGCTTGGGCGGTGTCCCAGGAGCTGGCGAGCTGGTCGAACAGGTCGGAGAGGAAGCGGGCGGTCTCGGCTGTCCAGGGGCGTCGGCCTGCGGCCAGATCGCGCGCGAAGGCGCGGAAGAGGTCTGCCGATTCCTTGGGCGGGAGGGGTTTGCCGTGGGGACTGGGCATGATGCGCGGCAAGGTGGCGGTCACGTAGGCCAGTTGAGCACGGGAGGGATATGTGGTGGATCGGCCCGGGGGTGGAGCAGCGGGTGCATCCTCGGGTGGAGATGCGTGTGCGTCAGTGGTGGCCCTCGTGCAAGCCGACACCCGGGTCGTCGTGGTGGTGGTGTGAGGAGTCATGCCTGCGTCCGCTGCGGTCGGTATGCTCCGACGGGGCCTGCAAGGACAGTGAGGCCGTCGACGTCCGGCATCCGGATGCCCAGCAGCACGACGTCAGGAATCGCCGTCTCACCCTCGATGTCGTCCGCCGTATCGAGGATGTGCTGAAAACCCGTACGAATCGGGGCCTCGTCGTCGAACACCAATACCCGGGTCACGCGTGCTCCCTTGCCAATACCCGGGTCACGCGTGCTCCCTTGCTATCGAACCGTTGTTCGATGCGTGTCACAGTGAGGGCCACCCTGCAGGCTTCCGACACCCAAGCCGGCCGGGTGGCGGGGCTGCGCCAGCCCGTTGGCGGGGGCGGTTCCGGACACCTGCCGGATAGTTTTGACCGGCCGCATCTCCGACCCTGGATCACAAGGCCATCCGGCGTCATGCCGGGCCAGGACGGAGGCAAGCCGATGTCAGTCAGCCTGACATTCATGTGCACGCCAGCCGGGCATACCACCAGGGATGCAGTCTTCGGTGAGGGTCTCCTCAGTGAGGGGGGCGTTCGTGAGGCACGCGCCGCCCGCGCAACACTTCCTCCGTACTCGCTGGCCGTCCGGGCACCGTCGATCCGCTGCGCGGAGACCGCTGGCGCTCTCGGCCTGGAGGCCACGCTCGAGCCCGCACTGCGCGACTTCGACTACGGCACGTGGCACGGTCGCACGGTCGGCGAAGTCGTCGCGGACGACCCCTATAGGTACGCCGCCTGGCTTACCGACCCGGATGCCGCGCCGCCCGGAGGCGAGTCCGTACGCCGGCTCTGCCGTCGGACCGCCCACTGGCTGAGCAGCGTGTCGCCTGACATGGGCCGCGCATTGGTCATCACCGAACCGGCCATAGTCCGGGCCTCGCTCGTCCATGCTCTGTGCGCACCAGCGACAGCCTTCTGGCAATTCGAGGTGCCACCCCTGTCCGCGGTCTCCCTCACCTTGCGTGGTGGCCGCTGGCACGTTCAGCCCGGCCGCCTCACCCCTGTAAGAGCCGGCACCACTCGTGCTGTTCCTATGCCTTGTGACGCTGCACAGGATCAGAGGGTGCTCCTGCGGGGCGAGGCGGCGAGCGACGAGCAGTACGACCTCATCGCCCGGGTGTGACCCCCCGGCCATATCAGTCGGACAAGGAGGGCGAACAGGCTGAGCGGCCCGGAGAACAGGGCCGGGCACAAGCCCCGACAGCGAGGGCAAGGGCGATGAGCAGGGTCCTTGCCGCTCGGAGGACAGGGCGAAGCCGAGGATCACGCCCGGGTGATTTCCCAGGTCATGGACCCGGTGATGGACAGGGCGTGCAGCACGGCGCCTACGGGCTGGCCTTCCGGTGGGGGCCCTCGCGGAGACGAAGGCCCACCTCCTGCGGGTCACAGCCGGTCGAAGATCTTGTTCTCTGCCTTCCGCTCGCTTCTACTCGCTGGCGGTATGCTGCGCGACTGCTCCCGCCAGCCGCGGTGCCGCGAACTCGGTGCCGCAGGTGAACCGCAGCAGCGGACCGAAGGCGGCCGCCGCCTGGATGCCGGTGAAGTACAGGCCGGGCACGGACGACTGCAGACCTTGGTCGAGGCGCGGGAATCCGCCTGTGCGGGCCAACCGGGCGCGCAGTTCGGGGGCCAGGAAGTCCAGCCCGTCGAGGCGGACGCGATAGCCGGTGGCGGCCAGGACGTGATCCGTCTCCAGTGTGTGCGTATCCCCCTGCCCGTCGCGGGTGGTGAGGACGACCCGGTCGCCGTCGCGCCGGGCGCCTGTGAGGTGCTGACCGAGCCGCACCGGCACAACCCCGTCGAGGCGCGGCTTGAGCCACCACGAACCGAACGGCCCGAGCACCCGCCGCACCAGGTGCAGCCGGGTGGACTCAGGCAGGAAACGGAAGGCCGCCGCCTGATGGACGATCGCGTGCAGCGCCCAGGAACGCCCCAGCGGGGTGTCCGGCTGCCAGTGCGGCCCCGGCGTGGGCCCCGCCCCGAACACCAACTTGTCCGTCCGGGCCAGCAGTTGGACCTTGACCCCGGCCTCGTGCAGCAGCGCCGCGCTCTCCTGCGCCGACTGCCCGGCGCCCACCACGACCACATTCCGGCCCTCGAACTTCCCGAGGTCGGCGTGGAGCGAACTGTGTGAGACGAGCCCGTCCGGGACGAGTCCGGCCAGCGGCTCAGGAACGTACGCGAACCCGTCCATGCCGCTGGCCACGACGACCACCGACGACTGCACCTCCTCCCCGGAGGCGAGCTTGAGCCGGAAGCCGTCGTGCTGCCGGTCGACCGCCAGCACCCGTACGTCCTCCACCTCGGGCACCAGCTCCTCGGCGAACCATCGCCCGTATCGCACGAACATCTCGACCGGAACCTGGTCGTGGCCGGTCAGCCGGGTCTCCCTTGTCTGCCGGGCGTACTCGTCCAGCGTGAACCCCGGCTTCGGCGCGGACAGCACGGAGGCGCTCGGCGGTGACTTCAGCAGCATGCCCGCCGGCATGTTCTCGGCCCAGCTCGCCATCGGCGAGCCGAACACCCTGACACCTAGGCCGCGCGCCTTCAGATGCGCGGCGGTGGACAGGCCGTACGGGCCCGCCCCTATGACGACGACAGTCTTGGACATGAATTCCCCCCTGGCGCGGCGCCCTTGAGCAGCCCGCGCTCCGGCATGGCAGGTCAGAACTTTCGGATTCATGCCGATTGCCGCCGCAGGTCATCAGCCATGGCGCACCCGGTGCGCCGTACGGCCGTCAGATCGCGAGCGGCAGGGAGGAGCAGGGCGGGCCGCGCCGGACGACCGCGTCCGCGAGGAGGACCTGAACCCGACAGCCGGGTGCCCGCCGCGGACCGGGGCGCCACCCGGCGCCGGCCACGCTCAGGTCGAGGGGAGTGTGGACCGGCGTGAACAGCCTGAGCACCAGCTCGCGCAGGTGCTCCCATTCGCGCCCGGCCGCGTACAACACACGCCGTCGACAGGTATCGACGCCATGCAGCAGCACCGCGCACAGCACGGTCAGCGCGACATGGGCGACAACCACGGGCCAGCCCGCGTGGACGGAGGTCGGCCACACGGCGTGTGCCGGGACGGTGACCGCGTCATCGGTTCGTACGAACCAGTAGCCCACGACTGCCTGCGTCCCGATCGCGAGCATCAACTGCCGCGACAGCGGCTTGTCCTGACCCGCGCCCGGCAACGCGACACCGAAGAGGAGACACGCAGCGAGAGCGCGCATGCCCCACGAGGGCCCGGAGTCGAACGCCAGATGGTGGACGGTGACGGCTACCGCCGTACCCAGCATGGAAAACAGCCCGGCCCGGACAGCCGCCACCGGCACCACACGCGGCACCCAGCCGCGGTGGCACGCAAGGGACACACGCACCGAACCCCCCATAACCCACCCATCATGGGGCCGGAGCCCTGCCCGTGTCACCATCGCATCCGGTGCCGAGGGGAACCGCGACTCGCTCCCGTCTGATGGAGCGGGGGAGGAGGCCGACCGGTTTCGGCCTCCTCCCTCTACCAGCCGTCCGGCGATGTGTCAGCTCTTGCCCAGCATCTTGTTCATCTGCTCGATCTCAGCCGTCTGGGCCGTGATCACGTCGTCCGCGAGCTTGACGGTGGGACCGTACTTGCCGTTGGCCTTCTCGGTCTTGGCCATCGTGATGGCGCCCTCGTGGTGCTCGACCATCATCTCGAGGAACATCTTGTCGAACTCGGTGCCGGAGGCCTTCTCCAGCTTGTCCATGTCCTCGCTGCTCATCATGCCGGGCATGGAGGACGACATGTCGTGGTCCATCCCGGGCATGGCCGACGACATGTCCTCGGGGACCTTCTCGCTCCACGAGGTGAGCCAGCCGGACATCGTCTTGATCTCCGGGTCCTGCGCCGCCTTGATCTTCGTGGCGAGGTCCTTGACCTCCTGAGAGGAGGCGCGGCCGGCGGCCAGCTCGGCCATGTCGACGGCCTGACGGTGGTGCTCGATCATCTCCTTGGCGAAGGAGATGTCCGCGTCGTTGTGGGCGCCGGCCTTGGCCGAAGCGGTCGCGGACGGGCTGGAGTCGGAGTTCATCGACCCCATGTCGTGACCGCCGCTGTCGCTGTCGCCGCCACAGGCGGCCAGTACGAGCGCAGCCGCACCGGCGGTGACGGCGAGGGCGGTACGACGGATGAGCTTGCGGTGTGCAGTCATGGTTGAGCTCCTGCGTTCGGATTCTGGGGAAGGGCATGCCGGAGCACGGCGCCGCATCCGTAAGGGGGCGCGGCGAGGTGCGGGCCGCTCTAGATCCGCAGGAGCTGGAGTTCGGAGAGTGAGGGCGGGGCGCGACCGCCGTCAGGGCCGCTGCCGAATGAAGAGGTACCTGCCTGCGCCTGCTCGGTGCAGGTCACCACATCGGGCAGCAGCACGGGTACCACCACGGGAGTCCCGGCGACGGATGCGGAGGCGCAGGTCGGGTCCGCATGCGCGGCGTGACCCGTGCAGCCGCCGTCACCGTGATCGCATTCGTCCGGCATCGAGGCCGTGACATTCGTCTGCGCGGTCGCCCCCATCCGGTGGTGCTTGGAGGCCCCGGCGGCGGCGGGGACCGGTCCGAGACCGTGCATGCCAAGCAGGCCCAGCAGCAGGGTGCACGCGAGCAGCACGCAGGACCGCAACGCCAATTGCGGTCGGGCGAGCTGTCCGGGGCGTGTCACGGCCCCATCGTAGGCATGGATCATCGGCCCCTTGCATCCCGGGTATCACCGGAGTGGACACGGACACGTAATACCCACCGAGGGTATAGCAGCGACATGCGGACACTGCGATACGCCGCAGAAGTAGGAGGTTTCGACGACGCTCCGGTACGCGAGGCGATCGACAAAGCGGGTTACGAGCTCACTGGGCGGTTGTGACCCTGCCCTTACGCCCCGGAAGCCTGGCAGGTCAGCCGTCTACTATGGCCCTGCGTACTCGCTTGCGCATTCGGTGGCGAAAGGAAGTCGGGGCCATGCGGCGGCTGGGGGATCTCGAGGCGGAGATCATGGATCGCCTGTGGACGTGGAACCGTCCGGCGACGGTGCGTGAGGTCGTCGACGACATCAACAAGACCCGCCCCATCGCCTACACGACGGTGATGACCGTCACCAACATCCTCTACAACAAGGGCTGGCTGCTCCGAGGCAAGCAGGGACGGGCCTGGCTGTACTCGCCGGTCCGCAGCCGCGAGGCATACGCCGCCGCATTGATGGAGGACGGCTTGGGGGAGAGCAAGGACCGCCCGGCCGCGCTGGTCCACTTCGTCGAGAAAATGTCCGAGGAGGAAGTGGCCGCCCTGCGCAAGGCCCTGCGGAACGTAGGACGACAGGCGAAGTCGTGAACGCGGCCCCAGTCCTGGTCGGCTACACGGCGGCCGTGGGTTTCGTCGCTCCGCACCTGCTGCTGCGCGCCGGCTGGCCGTACCGGGCCCCGGCCCTGGCGGCGGCGGTGTGGCACACGCTGATGGTCTCGTTCTCGATCGGTGCCGCGCTCGCCGCGTACAACCTGGCCATGCCGGCCGAGCACCTACACGCGGGGCTGGTGGGCCTGCTGCACTCCTGTGGGATGCATGTCGGCCCGGGCGAGCCCGACCCCGGGACGGCGCATCGGCTCGCCGTCGCGCTGCCCGCCGCCATCGGTGTCGCCCTGGTTTCGAGTTTCGTCGTCCACGTCGTACGAGCCCGCCGGACGCGGACGCGACACCGCGAGGCCGTGGACCTGGTGGGCCACCACTCCGCCCAGTTGCGCGCCACCGTCCTGCCGTACGGCATCCCCGCCGCTTACTGCCTGCCCGGCCGCCACGCCCGGGTCGTGATCAGCGACGCGGCCGTACGCGAGCTCACGCCAGAGCAGCTCAGTGCCGTACTGGAACACGAGCAGGGCCACATCGCAGGACGTCACCACTTGACCCTGGCCGCCGCGGAGGCGTTCCACTCGGTGTTCTGCCTGACCCCGCTGGCCCGCCATGCCCGGGAACAGACGGCGCTCCTCCTGGAGATGGTCGCCGATGACCGCGCTCTGCGCCGTCACTCCACTGAGGCGCTGGCCACGGCGATGTACGAGATGGCGGCGGCCCGCGCCCCGAAGGGCGCGTTCGCGGCTGGCGGGCACACGGTCCTGATCCGTCTGAAGCGGGTTCTCGGCCCGCGTAAGGCCCCTCACCCCGCGTTCTGGGGGTCTGTGGCCGCCGTGGCCGCGGTGGTGCCGCTGTTGCCGCTGCTGGCCGCTTGTCCGCCCGGCCTCAGCTGACCGACACCAGATAGGGCCCCTGTGACTCGGGCTCACTTGCGGCTCGAACTACTAAACTACTAAGTTCTAGCGAACTTGCCTTGGTCGATGCCGCGGCGCCAACCCGGCGGCCGCGGCCCGTCGATCGGTCCACAAACGTGCAGAGGAGTCACCTCGCGATGGGAACGCACCGTCGGCCGAAGTCGCCCAGCCGTGCCCGGATAGCAACCCTCGGTGTCGCCGCCGGTGCCGTGAGTCTCTTGCCGACGCAGAGCCAGGCGGCCCCGAAGCCCACCCTCGACGAAGTGCGTAAGCAGGTGGAGAAGCTCTACGAGGAGGCCGAGGCTCCCACCGAGGAGTACAACGGCATCCGCGAGCAGCAGGAGAAGCTGCAGCGCGAGGTGGACGGGGCGCAGAACCGGCTGGCCCGGAAGCAGGAGGAGATCAACGAACTGCGGGAGAAAGTAGGCCCGTTGGCCGCCGCGCAGTACCGCAGCGGGGCCATCGACCCGAGCGTGCAGCTCTTCCTCTCCAGCGACCCGGACGACTACCTCGACAAGGCCGAGGCGCTCGGCCGCACGGGGGACCGGCAGGCCGCCGCGCTGCGGGCTCTGGAGGGCAAGCAGCGGGAACTCGCCCAGGAACGCGCGGACGCCGCGAAGCGCCTGAAGGCCCTGAATGAGGCACGGACCGAGGCCGCGAAGAAGAAGGACGAGGTCCAGGGCAAGCTCACCGAGGCGCGCAAGCTCCTGAACAGTTTGACCGCCGAGCAGCGGACCAGGATGGAGGCCGCCCAGGAGCGCGATGACGCCGCCGCGGGCACCAGCGACGCGCCCGCGAGCTACAACGGTCCCGCCAGCGGTCGCGCCAAGACCGCCATCGACTTCGCGTACGCCCAGCTGGGCAAGCCCTACGAGTGGGGTTCGACGGGTCCCAACTCCTACGACTGCTCAGGCCTGGTGGGTGCGGCCTGGCGCTCGGCGGGCGTATCGCTGCCGCGCACCGTCAAGCAGATGTATGACGCGGGCCGCAAGGTGGCGCAGTCGGACTTGCAACCTGGCGACATCATCTACTGGTACAACGACAGCCAGCACAACGGCATCTACATCGGCGACGGCAAGGCCATTCACGCCCCACGCACGGGCAAGAACATCGAGATCACCCAGGTCAGCTACATGCCGTTCTACGCCGCGTCCAGGCCCTGAGCACCAACACCCGCACCACCTGAGGAACTTCCGTGACCGCACGTTCGACCACCCGCGCCCTGCTCACCGTAGCGGGGGCCGCGTTCGCCTCCCTGGTCCTCGCGGCCTGCGGGGGCGGGTCGTCCGACACGGGCGAGGAAGCGGCGGCGTCGACCTCGGCGTCGGAGCTATCCCACGTCCACGGCTTGGGCGTCGACCCGGCCGACGGGCGCGTGTACGTCGCGACTCACGACGGCCTGCACACGGTGGCCAAGGGGCAGAAGCCGAAGCTCGTCGGCGACCGCAAGGATGACTTCATGGGCTTCACGGTGATCGGCAAGAACACCTTCATCGCCAGCGGACACGGCGCCGAAGGAAGCGACCGCCCCGGGAACCTCGGCCTGATCCAGACCAAGAACTCCGGCCGCGCCTGGACGTCCCGATCGCTGTCCGGAGACGCCGACTTCCACTCCCTGGACTCGGCGAAGGGCACCGTCTACGGCTATGAGGGCGGCCGGATCCGAGTCAGCACCGACCTCAAGAACTGGGACGACCGGGCCACGCTGGAGGCCCTCGACCTCGCTGTCAGCCCCTCCGGCGACAAGTTGCTGGCCACCACGGCGGAGGGCGTGGTCAAAAGCACCGACGGCGGCCGCACCTTCGGCAAGGGCGCCGGTCCGGTCCAGGCGTTCGTGTCCTGGCCCACGGAGAAGGCTCTGTTCGGCATCGACACGTCCGGAAAGCTGAGCACGAGCGCGGACGGCGGTAGGACGTGGAAGCAGCTCACGGCCGTACCCGGCGGACAACCTCAGGCATTGACCGCCGTCGACGCCGATCACATCCTCGCCGCGACGATGACGGGCCTGTACGAGTCCCGCGACGGCGGCAAGACGTTCACCGAACTCGCGCCGCTCGCTTCATGAATCGGCCTCAGCGAGCTGCAAGCCCTGCCGTCTGATCGCTGCCGGTAGCGGGCTGCGGCTCGCGCAGGCGTTGTTGCCTGCGCCACCCGTGGCGGGTCAGCCCTCTCGGCTTGTACACCGACAGCACCACCGCGACCAGAAGCACGACCAGGGTTGCGGCGGCATCGGCGAGCAGTTGAACCCTCATCCCGAAGAGGTCACCGCTGGACAGGCTCGCCTCGGCCGCGGCGTCGGCGACGTGCCCGACCACCTGCATGTGCACGAGCAGCAGAACCGTGGCGACGGCGAATCGGTCATGGGTGAGTCCTTCGTTGTGCTCGGTCGCCGAGCGGTCGACGACGGCCGCAGTTTACGAGACACGATGTCCACGATGTCCACGAGCGTGTATCGACATCGCCGCCACGTACACTGATGCGGTGCCGAAGCTGTGGAACGAGACGATCGAGACGCACCGCCGCGCGGTGCGCGACGCGATTCTGAACACCACGGCGGAGCTGGCCGCCGAGCACGGGGTGCGGTCCGTGACGATGTCGCAGATCGCCGAGCAGGCCGGCATCGGCCGGGCCACGCTGTACAAGTACTTCCCGGACGTCGAGGCAATCCTTCTCGCCTGGCACGACCGCCAGATCACCGAGCACCTGGGACAGCTGGCGGAAGTCCGTGACCAGGTCGACGGAGCCAGCGAACAGCTCGAAGCGGTCCTCAGGGCGTTCGCTCACATCTCACGCCACTCCCGCGGGCACCACGGCACCGACCTCGCGGCGTTCCTTCACCGGGACGAGCGGGTCGCCCACGCCGAGCAGCAGCTCCACGGCATGATCCGGGACCTGCTTGCCGCAGGCGTACAGGCAGGCGACTTCCGGGACGATGTCGCGCCCGACGAGCTCGCGACGTACTGCCTCCACGCCCTCACGGCTGCTGCCGCCCTGCCCTCCGACGACGCCGCCGACCGCCTGGTCACGGTCACCCTGTCCGGGCTGGGCAACGCCCACCCCGAAACGGACAAGCGGAAGTCGACGAGCCCACGCCAACACCCCGAACACCACGGCCATCGCGCACGGCACTCCGGTCACTGAGTTCCCCGGCTGCTCCCGAACGCTCACATCAGCCTGGCAGCAGACTCATCTTAGTTATTGCAATCCTTTTGCACCTGAGCATCGAATGCCTTGGAGGATGGACCACGACCTCACGCACCACCTGGACCAAGGACACCACGATGACCGTTGCGACCCAGCCCGAGCCGGGCCTCCTCCGGCGGATACGCGGAGCACTCACCCCGCGCGAATGGGCTCGGGCCGGCGGACTGGCCGCCGCGATCCTCGCTCTGCACGTCATCGGCTGGGGCACGCTCCTGCTCATCGTCGTCCCCCAGCACTTCGAGCTCGGCGGCGGCCAGGGAGCCTTCGGTATAGGCCTCGGCGTGACGGCATACGTGCTCGGCATGCGGCACGCCTTCGACGCGGACCACATCGCCGCAATCGACAACACCACGCGCAAGCTGATCTCGGACGGACAACGCCCGCTGTCCGTCGGGTTCTTCTTCTCCCTCGGACACTCCAGCGTCGTCTTCCTGCTGGCCCTGCTCTTCGCGCTCGGCGTGCGCTCGCTCGCCGGACCGGTGCAGGACGACGGTTCCAGCCTGCACGCCACGCTCGGCTTCATCGGCACCTCGGTCTCCGGCGTCTTCTTGTACGTCATCGCCGCTTTCAACCTCGTGGCCCTGGTCGGCATCCTCAAGGTCTTCCGACGGATGCGCACCGGCCGCCACACCGAGGCGGACCTGGAGGCCCAACTCAACGTCGGCGGCGGCGTAATGACGCGGATCCTGAGCCGGGCGACCCGGGCCGTCGGCAAGCCATGGCACATGTACCCGCTGGGCTTC
Organism: Streptomyces sp. R41; assembly: GCF_041053055.1. Taxonomy (NCBI): domain Bacteria; kingdom Bacillati; phylum Actinomycetota; class Actinomycetes; order Kitasatosporales; family Streptomycetaceae; genus Streptomyces; species Streptomyces sp. R41. Next base: position 1,794,578 of record NZ_CP163443.1, on the reverse strand, counting down.
CTGTTCGGCCTCGGATTCGACACCGCCACCGAAGTCTCCCTGCTCTTTCTCGCCGCCGGCGCCGCGGGGGCTGGCATCCCCTGGTACGCGATCCTGTGCCTGCCCGTGCTGTTCGCGGCCGGAATGAGCCTGCTCGACACGATCGACGGCTCATTCATGAACTTCGCGTACTCCTGGGCCTTCTCCAACCCGGTCCGCAAGGTCTTCTACAACATCACCATCACGGGCCTGTCCGTCGCCGCCGCGCTCATCATCGGCACGGTCGAGCTCCTGTCGATCGCCGCGGAGAAGCTCTCCCTGCACGGCGCCTTCTGGGAGTGGGTCGGCGGCATCGACCTCAACAGCGTCGGGTACGCCGTCGTCCTCCTCTTCGTCGTCACCTGGGCGGCCGCGCTGCTGATCTGGCGCTACGGTCGGATCGAGGAGAAGTGGGCGCTCGCGCCGATGGAGGACTGAGCGGCGCCTGCCAGGCGGTCACTTGATGTGGCGGCTGAGGCGGGTCGTGGCGTAGAGCAGGTACTCCAGCGGGCCACGCCGGAACCGTCGCGTCCAGACGGTCGCCAGCAGCATGGCGGTCGCGACGAAAGCGAGCAGTGCGACCAGTGCCGGAAGAGTCTGCTCCTCCATGCCGACCGCACGGATGGCGAGGATGTGCAGGACGTAGGCGGTTAGCGATGCCATGCCGACCGCGGAGATCGGTGTGGCCAGACGCGTGAAGCGCGGCATCCGGTCCGTGGCGGCGACGCACGCGGCCACGACGACGAGCGCGACGCCTGTATTGCCGAGGATGGAGAAGGTCGTCTGGCTGTGCGGCGCGGCCACCAGCAGCCAGGCCCGGGTGTCACCGGTGAGATCACCGACGGTGTCGGACCACCAGGCCGACGACGCCGAACCGCCGTCCGTGGCGGCAGCGACGGACGTGAGCGCGTGCGGAACAAGGTGCAGGGCCAGCCATGAGCCGCTGTAGCCGAGCACGGCCAGCGCGCCTCCAGCCAGCGCCAGCCGGGCACGGGTCTTGCCGCGGGTGAGGTCGAGCCGGGCGATCGCCATGCCCGCGATCACGAACGGCATCCAAGTCAGCACCGGGTACTCGCCGGTGAACAGCAGGTCGATGAAGCCGTCCGTGTCGCTGATCCGGGCCAGCGGGTCCCAGCCGATGACGGTGTCCGCCCAGCTTCCCCCGTCGATCGACTGATTGATCACGTACAGGACTTGGGGCAGCACCATTGCGCCCGCGGCGGCGATGACCGCGAGCGCCCCGGCACTCAACCGGTACAGCGGCAGGACGACGAGGAAGGTCAGCCCGTAGTAGGCGAGGATCACATCGACGTTGGTGCCCAGGGCGGTCAGGGCGAAGCCCAGCGCGATCAGGACGACGGAGCGGATGAGTATCCTGCCCACCGCATGTCGGCCTGCACGGCCGGTCCGCGGGTGCGGGCGGCCGGTGATGAGCACGAGTGAGAAACCGGCGAGCAGGGCGAAGAGCGCGGAGGAGCGACCGCGCGCCAGCTCCATTACGAAGCCCAGCGGCCCGCCCATCGAAGGTTCCGGGCCGATATGGGCGGCGTACATGCCGAAGACCGCGAGCCCGCGGGCCAGGTCGATACCGATCAGCCGTCCTGTCGACGGCGTACGGGAGACGGGGGAAGGGGCACCGGCCTCCGTGGCAGATGCCGGGGACAAGGGGGAGACGGACGACAAGGCTGCTGGTGCGCTATCTGCCACGTTCTTCAGGGTTGCGCACTCAGAGGCGGCAGCCCATCCCTCACATGGCTGAAGAGCCCTCGCCGACCGGCTGGAGCCGCAGCGCCGCGTGGCGGGACCGGCCCGAAGAGCCATCGCGGTCACTTCCGGCACCACGGCAGACGGTGGTTACGAACTCCTCCCGGAACTCACTGTCTTGGGTGAGCTGTGACAGGGCGGTCCTCATGCCGTCTCTTTGCGCTTTCGGGTGTGCAGGTGGCCGTGGCGGGCGGCCAGAGCTCCGATCCCGATGACCTTCGCGAGGACGATCACGAGGACAACGGCACCAGCGCCCCAGCCCAGCCACCGCGAAACTGCCAGCACGGACCCGCCGAGCACCAGGTGCGCGAGGATGAGCAGTGCAACGACTCCGCCAACCACCCCCATGGGCCAGCGCCGTCTGGCGCCCGTGGTGTGCTGTAGCTCGTTCTTCGGCTGGGGGATTTCCGCCGGGGCGGGCTCGCCCGGTTGAAGACCGGTCGCCTCAAGCCGTTGCCAGGTCACGGTGAGATGGTCACGCCTGCCGATCTTTTCGAGGCGCAGGGCAAGGAGCTCCTGGATCCGTTGCAGGTCTTCCTCGTTGTCGGCTTCGGCTCGCAGCATCAGGGTGTCGGCGGCGGCCTGCATGGTCCACTGGCCCAGGCTCAGGCGCACGATCCCGTGGGTGTCCGTCCATTCGGCGTGCTGCACCTCGGGGGGTGTGTGACTATTGCCGCTGGTGTGGGCGCGCGGCCGGTAGTTCGCGTGGCGGCCCATCTGCTGGGCGTGCTGGGCGAGCTGGGCGAGGTAGCGGCTCGCACGATCGGTCTCGACACGGGCTTCCGCGATCGGCATGGAGTTCCTTTCCGAGCTCCTCCCGTTCGATCGGGGGGAGTTGAGATGTTCAGACCCTGGTGAGGGCGACGAGCCAAGCCCGGATGCCGCCCGGGTCGGTGGTGATGTCGATCGTGCTGGGTTCGATGGAGTCGACGCGCCATCCCTCGGTGAACGAGGCTTCGATCTCGTCCCGTGCGAGCTTGTGCACCCGTCCCCACTCGCCGGGCTGCCGGTCGCTGAAGCACAGCATGAGGTAGCGGCCGCCCGGCCGGATCACGGCTCGGAGATTGTCGACGTAAGTGGCGCGGTCGGTGCCGCCGAAGATGTGGAAGAGCCCGCAGTCGAGCACCGTGTCGAAGGTTTCCCGGAGATCGGCCAGCTTCAGGGCGTCCCAGTGGAGGAACCTCGCCGTGCGGCCCTGCTCGCGCGCCTTCTCCTCGGCGTTGCGCAAGGCCGGTGAGGCAAGGTCGACGCCTGTGGCGTCCAGGCCGAGACCTGCGCACATGAGCACGTGCTCGCCGGTTCCGCAGCCGGCGTCCAGTATCCGGCCCTGGATGGCGCCCGCTTCGGCGAGGGCGAGGAAGGCCGGTTGTGGCCGGCCGATGTCCCAGGGCGGTGGGCTGGCGTACAGGTCGTCGGGCCCGGACGGTCCTGCGGAATCGGGATGGTGGTGCGGGTGGCGGAGTGAGCCGGCCATGCCGGTGTCCTTCCCGTTGCGTCTGGCGTTCCGGTTTCTTGTCCGGGTGCTGGTGACGACCACCAGCTTTATCGAGACACGGTGTCTATGTCAATCCATGTTGTCTCGATCCTGGAATCGCCTAGGCGGCGGACGCTCCGCGTCCCACGTTCGCGTTGCAGGAATGGGCCTCAAGGAGGCGCTGACGATGGTTCTGGGAGCGCTGGAGGGAGAGGTTATGCGGGTGTGCTGGGGGCACGGAGCACCCGGTGACGGACCGTCAGGTCATGGGCGTGTTGAACGCGGACCGAGCCCAGCCGCTGGCGTACGCAACTGTGATGACGATGATGAGTCGGCTCGCAGAGAAGGGTGTGCTCGATCGTGCCTCGCCGCCGCGCCTACGCGTACACCCCTGCGGTGCCGGACGAGGCCGCCCTCGCCGTACGGGAGGTCCTGCGCAAGCATTGGGACGTCGTCGTCGTGCACTTCGCAACTGAAGCTGCCCTCAATCCCGGTCTCCGTGACCGACTGCGGCGCCTGCTGGAGGAGTCGCTGTGAATGCCGCTGCGGCGTTGGATCGCGGCACGCAATGCCGACGACGGCGCTCTACCTGTGCCGTGATTACCAGATCGGCGTCTTGCCCCTTGGGGTACCTGCACGTTCGGTGCAGTCCCTTCCGCCGGGCAGGCCGTTGCCCTTCCTGGGTACTCGGGATCCGAGGGCGGCGGCGAGCGTGAGGGGAACTGGGAAGTCTCGCTGATCGTCTACTAAGGCACTTAGGTTATTAGAGAGTGGGAGGGGGAGTCTCATGCGACAGTGCCTGACATCGCGGCTCGGCCGCCGGATCGCGCAGCCACTTGCGCTCGCCTCGGCTGCCGTCGTCGTCCTGGCCGCGTGCAGCGCCGGTGGCAAGGCGGACGGCGACTCGGGCAAGGCGGGGGCCGACGGCAACAACGGCGCACCGGCCGCGATAGTCGTGGAGCCCGGCGACACGAACGCCAAGATTCCGGTCAGCCGCAAGGTGACAGTGCGCGCCCAGGGTGGATCCCTCTCGTCCGTCGAGGTCAGGTCACCCGGTCCGGGCACGCTCGCCGGCACCTGGTCGAAGGGCAAGTCCGTGTGGACCTCCACGACACCGCTCGCGCCGGGAGCCATCTACACAGTGAAGGCCACCGGCAAGGCGTCCGGCGGATCGGCCCTCAATAAGACCGCCTCATTCACTACGGAGGCGGCGAAGAACACCTTCGTCGGCGAGTACTACCCCGACAGGGGCACGAAGGTCGGCGTCGCGATGCCGGTCTCGATCACGTTCAACAAGCCGATCCACGACAAGGCGGCGGTCGAGCGCAAGCTCAAGGTCATCTCTTCCCCTGTGGTCGAGGGCGCCTGGAGTTGGATGAAGGACCGCAACGGCAAAGACCTCATCGACTACCGCCCCGAGAAGTACTGGAAGCCCGGCACCAACGTCACCCTGCGCATGGACCTCGCAGGCGTCAACGCGGGTGGTGGCGTGTACGGCACCCAGCAGCGCGTCGTGAACTTCACCATCGGCGACGCCGTGACCAGCACCGTCGACGTCAAGAAGAAAACCATGACGGTCGCGAAGAACGGCAAGACCCTGCGAACCCTGAAGGTCTCCACCGGCAAGAAGGGCTTCGAGACCTGGAACGGCACGATGGTCGTCCTGAGCAAGGTGCCGACCATCCGCATGAACTCCGACACCGTCGGCATCTTCGGCCCCGAGGCATACGACCTCGGCTCGGTGAAATGGGACGTCCAGCTCACCCCGTCCGGCACGTACGCGCACGCAGCGCCCTGGAACGAGGGCAAGTTCGGCGTGGTCAACGGCAGTCACGGGTGCATCGGCATGAGCACGGCGGACGCCAAGTGGTTCTACGAACAGGTCCACCTCGGTGACCCGGTCACCGTGGTCAACTCCGTCGACACCGTGGCGGTCAACAACGGCTACGGCGACTGGAACGTCGACTGGGAGACCTGGCAGAAGGGCAGCGCCCTCGACTGACGCGCCGGTTCACTAAAGGCTTCCTGAACGCCTTCCGCCCCCGGGACGTACTAAGGGCACTAGTAATTAGCGGTCCATCGGGATGGTGAACATGGGAACTGTGGCGCTCAGTTGGGCCGTGGCGGTGGTCGCCGCTTTGGTTGCCGCCGTCAGTGCGGTTCGGGTGGTGACCACCAGCGGCGGGATCCGGTTCGCGGCGGGTGGTGACCTGCTGATGGGTCTGTGTATGGCCGCCATGGCCCTGCCGGCGACGGTCGGCTGGTACGCGGGTTACGGCATGTGGTGGGCACTGGCGTTCGGCCTGCTCGGACTCGGCGGTGTGGCGATGGCGGTCAAGCACACGCGCGAATGTGGATGGAAGCAGGGCCGTCACTGGGTGCACCTCATCATCGGCAGCGCCGGCATGGTGATCATGACGCTGGCCATGACGAGTACGTCGTCCGGACCGGTGCTCGCGCTGGGCGGCTCCTCCATGGCGCACATGCCGGGGATGGAGCGCATGGCGAGCATGACGGGCGTGGCCCAGGCGGCTGACATGGAGTCGATGCACGGGATGGGCTCCATGTCCGGGATGGACATGCCGGGCATGGGGAAGGCCGCCGCCGACACCAGTGCCTCCACGGGGTCCGCCACCGGGTGGCGGTTCGTGATCGCGGGGCTCGCCGTGTACTTCCTGCTGTCGATCGGCGCGTCAGTGTGGGCGAGGGTCCGTGGCACGAGTCAGGGTCGGCGGGGTTCCGACTCGCGGTTCAGCTGGGGCCGCTGGCTGCTTGCCATGCCGGACACGGTCCTCGTCTTCCTGACGTCCCTGACGCTCGCGGTGTGGGACAGGGCCAGGACGGCGCCGCGGCCGGGCCATGGTCGGCGGCGCAAACTCGGAGCCGCGCCGGATGCCGCGCTGGCGGCGCACATCGGCATGGGCGGGGCCATGTCCGCGATGCTGTTGATGATGGCCGCGTGATCGCGGGGCGCCGCTGCGAGGCGGGGCGACCAGGGTCTGGTCTGGTGCCGCCTTCACTGGGACGCCGAATTGCGGCCAGGTGAGACCGGGGAAAGACCTTCAATGTCGGGGGCGCCGCCGGTACGGGGTGAGGTCATCGAGCGGGACGGTCAAGTGCGCGAGTGAGGCCGGGATACGGGATGCAGCAGCTGACACGAGGCTCCAGCCCCGCGCCCACCGTCGAGCCTAGGTGATCACTCGCCACGCGCTGGATGTCCAGCCTTCGCCTGCCTGGCTGATCAGCCGTCTGACAGGCCCGAACTATCGCAGGCCAGCTTGCGTCCGAGCTCGGGCTTGGATTGCGCGTGCCTGCTCTATGTACCGCTGGGTCGTCCATACGCTGCGTGCATCGCGTCGCGCGAGAGTCTCGAGGCTGTCGTTGCTGGGGCCGTGCCGGGCTGACGCAACCGTTCCGGTGAGGACGGCTCGGACGAACGAGGCGAGGAGGATGGGCTCGGCGGTTTTCCAGTAGGCAAGGGGCTGGATGAGTAACTGGGTGGCCAGCTGGGTTGAAGACCGTGACGAAGGGATGGCTGTGTTCGCCGCTTTCGCCCGGCGAACCGCCTGGACGTACTCGGTGAACGTCATCTCGTCGCTGGCCGGCTGAGTGGTGTGGCCCACGGCGGAGGCCGCCCCAACCACGGGTATCTGCTCGTCCAAGAGCGGGTGCCGGGGCGGAACGACGAGCTTGCGGTGTCCCTCGATAACGCGAGCCACTTCGTCACGCCATTCGACTCGTATCCCAGGAACGGTCCCGAGCCGGCGTGTGCGGCGATCTGTCACCCAGCACACCTCGACGTTTTCCGATGTCATTCGCTCTGTCCGCTCTGCAAGTTCCGCTCCCGTAGCGGATGACAACTGAGCCTCCCAGGCGATGCGGCGTCGCCCGTCCGGGGACGTGGCGAGTACATCAGCACGCCACCCCGACCCGCTCACCTCAAGCTGCGCGTGCCATCCCGCCGCCCTGACGTGGTTGGCCAGCTCGGTCTTGAGGAGATGGTGTTCGATGCTCTCTCCGTTGTGTGCGCAATCAGGGTTGAGCTGATCGTGCGCGAAGAAGCGCAGTCCTCGCGGCGAGACCTTGGCGTGCATGGGCTCGGCGCAAGCTGGGCACCGGAGCGGCGCTCGGGGCCGAGCACGATGTATGAGCATCCAGTCGACGCCACAGCCCAGGTCCAACAGCGTGGCGTCCATTGATCCATGGGTAGCGTGCTGCGCCGTCAATGGCATCCGACATCCACCTCCACCTCCGATCATCGTGGCAACCACTGACATCGGGACAGGCGGGTACGAGCCGCTCGCAGGGTAGGTGCTGGTGAGGCTCCGCAGACGGGGGATGCCGCGGAGCCTCAACTTCAACAACGGCTGAGGCAGGAGGAGAGTTCCGGGCCAAGCACGTCTGGGGTGGTGGTCTGCCTGCCGTGCACGCGAACCAATGCGAGCAAAGCCGCACTGGCACGTTCATATAGGCTGCACGACGCTTTGCGCCCCCTACCGACTGGAAGAGTTTCCGTGACCGTGGTGATCCCTCCATCTGAAGCGACCGACCCGTCCACCGCCGGGCTGCCCGGAAACGAGGAGTTCTGGGTCGAGCCAACTGCCGCGGAGGACGAGGTCACGTCGCTCGATATCCCGGAGGCAGTGGCCCGGGACGCCCGCGAGTTCGGCGAGTACGCACGGACCGGCGGCTGGGCCTTCGCGCTGAAGGTGGCGCGGAGCGTGCGACCGGGCGGGCAGGTGGCGGGGGAGACGCCGAAGGTCTCCGCGAAGGAGTTCGCCGAGCTGGCGGGCTGCTCAGCGGAGCGGGTCATGCGCTACTACAAGGCGTGGGACAAGGCGGCCGACGACGGTCTTGTCCCGCACTTTGAGGTGCTCGTCCCGGGCAAGGACATCGAGCTGCCGGACTCCGACGTGTGGCTGTCGTACTACTCCTCCCGTTCCAGGGCCGCCTCGGAGCGCGGCACCGCCATCACCGCGGCGGCCGAGGCCGAGGGCATCCGGCCGACCAAGGCGCTGGAGGTCGCCGAGAACCCCACCGCGCTGCGCGCCGCAATCCTCGCCGACCCCTCCACCGCCCAGGCCGCGCGGACCGCACTCCTCGACCGGGTGAAGGAGGACCCGGCCCTGCAGACCGAGCTGGCCCGCGACATCGCCCGCACCGACGAGCTGAAGAAGGCCGTCGCCAGCGCGACGCAGGCGGCCAGCCGGATCGGCTATGTCCGCGGGATCGTCGAGAACGGCCAGGTCAAGACCCCGGCCGGGCAGACGATCGACGCCCCCGCTGAACTCCGCGCGGAGGCCGAGCGTCATCTGTCCCTCATCGATGAGCTGGACGACGACGAAGAGGCCGGGCAGTGGGCCTCGGAGGCGTACGACAGCGTGAAGGATCTCGTCGTCCAGACCGTCGAGGCCGACCCGGAACTCCGCGTTCAGGAGCGCCGTTCGAAGTTCTACAGCAGCCTGCAGAAGGCGACGAAGGTCTTCGAGGAATTGACCTTCGACGACGTGGAAGACATCGACACCATCTATGAGGACGACATGCTTCAGCGCCTGGAGGAACTCCAGACGGCCATCGCCACGTGCATCACGGCCCTCCGCAAGGCAGCCAATAACTAAGGCCTGTCGGAGCCCGGCCAGAGTTGCTCATGGCCCGCAGACGTCCTGCCGTTGCGTCATTTTGCGGAACGCTCGCTCTTGGTGATGACCCGCGTCCCAGCTGACCTGCGGCCTCTTCGTAAGGCGCGCGGGTGCCCAGGCGATCGGCGATAGGCCTTCGATCGCGAGGTGCTCAATCGCAAGCTCACGTCGCCTTCGGCAGGTCCATGAGGTAGGCGAGGCTGCTGGTGCCTCGGTCCTTCTTCAGCCAGTGCGTCAGGAGTTCGCGTACCGGTTCTTGAAGCACGGCTGTGAGCGGCCCGCCGCCGAAGAGCAGGACGGTGAGCGGGGAAACGACTGGGAAGACCGTTGTCACCAGGGCGGGCGCGGCAGTCACGGCGAGTCCGGCCAGGGTGCGATGGAACAAGGTGCGATAGATGTCGCGCAGGGACTGGGCATGGTCGCGGATCTCCTGTCGGGCTGATGCGATCTGCTCCTCGATCCGCGGCACGATCTCGGGTGACCACGGGTCTTCGTGTGTGGCGCGGACGACCTCGTGCAGGAAGTTCCGGAACGCGAGTCGCTCCTCGTGCGTGCGCTCGCGGTAGCGCAGGCAGTCCTCGCACGGAACGGGGCTGGATCGGTCGTGCTCACTCCCATACCTCCGTCGTGTCCTCGGTCTCCACCTCGGGGGTGATCGAGCCGGGGTTGGAGGCCGCGGCCGGAGGAATGTTGCCAGAGACATGAACGGCCGGTCCGACGGCACCCTCCTGCCCGTGCTTGTCGACCTTGGCCAGGAACACGGCTGAGCGGAGCACCAGGGATGCGACCGCTGCGGCAAGGCCGAGTATCAGAAGACCGACCGTCGCCGCCACGATCACGCTCGTTGAGGTTGCCAGGCCCGCAATCACATGCAGGCCCGTCGCGGTCAGCGTCGCGAATGGAAACCACAATCGCGACAGTCAGCGCGGCCGCACCGGGCCAGTTTCGGATGGCGAGACCTGCCGCACGTACCGCCGTCAGAGAGTCGGAATTCGCCCGTCCGCGAGACATTCTCACCCCCTGGCGTCGCTGGTGCCGAAGCCGTCCGTGCGGACGCTGGCACACACCCATCCGCCCGGCATGTCCACACATTAACTGAAACAGAAACGGCGGCCCTGACACACGCGCTGCGTACATCCCGAGTGCACGCTCCATGCGTCAGCATCCGAAGGCCTCACAGGTCGTACCTGCTAGCGGAAGTCGGCGGCGGGCCACATGCAGGGCTCAGGCACGCAGCCGCCGGTAGGCGGTTTGAACGGCAGCGACGTACCGGTTGAATTCCTCCGATCGGTTGGAGCGGTTGGCCATGCCCATATCGCCGTCCTTGAAGAACGCTGCCCTCTGAGCCGTCGACAGTTCCAGCTGAACGCCGCGCCCGGACAGGTTGCGATTGCAGATGCTCCTCGGGTTGTCTCCGGCCCGCTCTGGTGCGGCGTCGGCAACGGTGAGCCGGCGTGCTCCAGCGACACGCTGATCCAGTACGAGAACTCGCTGTCGAGCCCGCCGACTTCCGTCACCTTTTCGCCGCCGCTGAACCCGTGCCTCGACATGGCCAAAGGCGTCGCCTACATCTCCGGGCAACTCGTCACCGACTCCAACTACAACGTGTGGGAGGACACCCCCAAGAGCCGCAGTGGCCGTCGTGCCATCGCTCTCGACTACGCCACTCTGGCTCTGCTCACTGCCTGGCGCGACGTACAGCAAGCTCAGCGCGCCGAATGGGAGAACAAGCACCGCCAACGCCCCAAGAAGTACGAACCATATGTCGCCTCCGGCTACGTCTTTACCCGGCCCGACGGCCGCCCCCACCACCCCACAAACGTCTTCCAGGCCTTCAACAGATCATCCAGCGCATTGGCCTGCCACCAATCCGCCTGCACGACTTGCGCCACTGCGCCGCATCACTCAGCCTCGCCGCCGGCCTGTCGATGAAAGCGATCCAAGCCCTGCTCGGCCACAGCAGCTACCAGCTCACCGCCGACACCTACACCAGCCTGTTGCCACAGTTCGAGCAGGCCGCCGCCAACGCACCCGTTGACCTGCACCCGTTGACCTGGTGCCGCGCCGCAACGGCGTTGAGAAGCCCATCGATCAGCAAGCCCCTGCAGTCGAGGCAGACCCCACGCAGCCCCTCGCCCCAATCCAGCAGCCCCTCGCCCCAATCCATGAGGTAGAAGAGGTACAGCAAGATGCGACACCCGCCTCGGGCGCGGGAGTAACAGGGGATCGGCATCTGCGGGTTGTTCGGGCCGACCCTCGGGATGAGGCGCAGGGCGCCGCTTGATCGTGTTATCCCCCGCTTGTCCCCCGGCAGCATGAAAAGCCCCTCGGAGATCGCTCCGAGGGGCTTTTCAATCCCTGTTTTGCCTGGTCAGGATTCGTGTACCCACAGGGCCCGAATCTCCGACGCCCTGTTCATCGACGAGGGCTTCGGCAGTCTCGACGACCAGACCCTCGATGAGGTTCTCGACGTCCTCGACTCACTGGGGGAGCGCGATCGCAGCGTCGGCATCGTCAGCCACGTCGCGGACCTGCGCCGGCGCATCCACGCCCAGCTGGAGGTGGTGAAGGGGAGAACGGGGTCGGCCGTGCGGCAGCGGGGCGTCGACGACTGACGAGGCCCGGCTGACGAGGCCCCGTGCGCCAAGGCCTGACCGGCAAGGTCCGAAAGGGCCCGACCGGCAAGGTCCGGCCCACAGGGCCCGGCTCAGTGGCCCAGCGGCCGCCGCGGCAGTGGTGAGGAGTACACGACACTCGTCGTGACCGAACCCAGGGCACCGATCCTTCCCGACACCTCCTCCAGGTGGCTCATCGAGCGCGCCGCGACCTTGATGACGAAGCAGTCGTCGCCCGTGACGTGGTGCGCCTCCAGGATCTCGGGCGTCGCCTCTACCAGGTCGTGGAACGGCTTGTAGTTGCCGTTGGGGTACCTGAGGCGGACGAACGCGAGGATCGGCAGGCCCAGGCTCTCCGGGTCGACGACAGCCGCGTATCCCTGGATCACCCCCGCCTCCTCCAGGCGCCGTACCCGCTCGGTGACCGCGCTCGCGGACATGGAGACGGCCCGGGCCAGCTCGGCGAAACTGGACCGGCCCTCGCGCTGGAGGACATCGAGGATGCGCCAGTCGGTGGCGTCCGGGGAATACGCGGTCATGTGCGATGGATAGCAGGGAAATCCCCGGCCGATCAAGAGTGATGCCGTGGATCGCCACTTCAGGAAGTGGATCACCGGACGTAGATTTTTGGCCAGGAAGTCCCGCTGGGCCGGTGCGGAAGAAGCACCGGAGGATGCCGGAAGCGGCACCTGGTGTGCGCGCAGCGGCACCGGATCCGCGGGACCCAGGAGGGAAGGCCAGACCATGACTGTGACCGCTGACACCGCTGTGACCGGCGCCGCGACCAGCTCCGTGACGGTGACGAACCCCGTTCTGCGCGTCGCGCCGGCGTCCCCGGCCGCGGCCGCCGCCTACTTCGGCGCGAGCCTCGCCTTCCACGCCGACGTGTCCGACGTCGCCGCCGCCCTCGCCGCCGACGGCGACCCCGGCTTCGTCGTCCTCGACTCCCGCTCCACCGAGTCGTGGGACCAGGGACACATCCCCGGCGCGATCCACCTGCCCACCGCGCTCATCCCCGAGCACGCCGAACAGCTCCTCGACAAGTCGGTGCCCGTCGTCACGTACTGCTGGGGCCCCGGCTGCAACGGCGCGACCCGCGCCGCCCTCGCCCTCGCCGAACTCGGCTTCCAGGTCAAGGAGATGCTCGGCGGCTTCGAGTACTGGGCACGCGAGGGCTTCGAGTTCCAGACCTGGGAGGGACGAGAGCGGCGCGCCGCGGACCCGCTGACGGCGCCGGTCGACGCGGAGGACTGCGGCTGCTGACCGACTCGGGATTCCAGCCGTGTAGCTTCTGCGCATGGCCAGATACGCGGACCCGGGTGCGGTCGAGTGGGTGGAGTCGGGCGGCGGACCGCTCATAGCGATCCCGGAAGTCGTGCTGCCGTTCTGGTCGGGGGCCGACGGCGACGACATGTCCTCGGACTACGACCGGGCCTGTGACGTCGACGGGTTCATCGGCCTCGTGCCCGTCGGCGACACCAGGGCCCTGGTCCTCGGGGACGAGCCCGCGTCGACCTCCTACCTGCCCGAGCACGGCACCTTCGTACGGTGGTGCGCCGCCGAGTCGGAGGACGAACTGCTCTCCGGTGTCCCCGCGGCGCTGGCGGCGGCGGTGTGGGAGCCGGAGGTGCAGTGGAACGTGCCCGGTCCCGTGGTCCTCTTCGACGCGGCCTGGCCGGGAACTGCTTCGGCGCGCACGGACCACCTGAGGGTCGCGCTGGAGCCGGGGCGGTACGGGGTGCGCGCGGCGTACGTGGAGCCGGGACCCGAGACGTGGCTGGGCCTCGTACAACTGCGCCGGCTGACGTCCTGAGGAAGGGCGTGGTGCGCGGGAATTCACGTGCACCACGACCGCACACCGCTCATCATGGTCCGTCATGCCCCAACTCCCGTACCCCACCCCCGAAGAACTCCGTCGAGACGTGCTCCCGCTGCGCGGCCGGACCGCCCTTGTCACCGGGGCGGGCAGACGCGGAGGGATCGGCTGTGCCGTGGCCCGTCGGCTCGCCGCGTACGGGGCGAGCGTGTATCTGCACCACCACGTGCCGCACGATGCCGCGATGCCGTGGGGTGCCGACCGCCCCGAGGAGGTGGCCGCCGCGGTGCGCGAGGCGCTCGGCGACCCCGCGGCCCGGGTCGTCGAGGGGCCGGGCGACCTGTCCGACCCGACGGCGGCGGCCCGGCTGATCAGGACGGCCGCGGACGCGCTCGGCGGAAGTGTCGACATCCTCGTCGCCAACCACGCGTTGAGCGGGTCGGACGGCACCCTCGACACCATCGACGCCGCGATGCTCGACGCCCACTGGGCGGTCGACACCCGCTCGGTGATCCTCCTCGTCCAGGCCTACGTCCGACTCCGGGCCGCAGGGCCGCCGGGCAAGCCGGGCGGCCGCGTCGTCATGATGACCTCCGGCCAGGACATCGCCGGCGGCATGCCGGGCGAGATCGCGTACGCCTTGCAGAAGGGCGCCCTGGCGTCGATCACCCGGTCGCTGGCGACCACCCTCGCCGAGCACACGATCACCGTGAACACCGTCAACCCCGGGCCTGTGGACACCGGTTACCTGACGGGCGACGCCCACTCGGCCGTCGCGGCGATGTTTCCCGCCGGACACTGGGGGCAGCCGGACGATCCCGCGCGGCTCATCGCATGGCTCGCCACGGACGAGGCGGCGTGGATCACCGGGGAGGTCATCAACTCGGAGGGCGGATTCCGCCGCTGACGCCCGCGGTCGATCACGGAGGCCCGGTGACGGGAGGACGACCCATGGCGGCCGGGCGTGAGCCCGGCCGCCGCGAGTCTCGTCAGAGCTGGGACAGCTCGTCCACCAGGTCGTCCAGGCCCAGGGAGCCCTGGGACAGGGCAGCCATGTGCCAGGCCTTCGCGTCGAAGGCGTCGCCGTGGCGCTTCTTCGCGTTCTCGCGGCCCAGCAGCCAGGCACGCTCGCCGAGCTTGTAGCCGATGGCCTGACCGGGGATGGTGAGGTAGCGGGTCAGCTCGCTCTCCACGAAGTCCGCCGGACGGCTGCTGTGCGCGCCGAAGAACTCCTGCGCCAGCTCAGGGGTCCACCGCTCGCCCGGGTGGAAGGGCGAGTCGGCCGGAATCTCCAGTTCCAGGTGCATGCCGATGTCGACGATGACCCGGGCGGCGCGCATCATCTGCGCGTCGAGGTAACCGAGCCGCTGCTCGGCGTCCGTCAGGAAGCCCAGCTCGTCCATCAGGCGCTCCGCATAGAGCGCCCAGCCCTCGCAGTTGGCGCTGACCCGGCCGACGGTGGCCTGGTAGCGGGACAGGTCCTCGACGATGTACACCCACTGCGCGAGCTGCAGGTGATGCCCCGGCACGCCTTCGTGGTACCAGGTCGAGACGAGGTCGTAGACGGGGAAGCGGGTCTGCCCCATCGTGGGCAGCCACGTACGGCCGGGGCGCGAGAAGTCCGCCGACGGCGCGGTGTAGTACGGGGCGGCCGCACCGCCGGGCGGCGCGATGCGGGACTCCACCTTCCGTACCGGTTCGGCGAGTTCGAAGTGCGTGCCGTCCAGGGCCTCGATCGCCTCGTCCATCAGGCTCTGAAGCCAGGCCTGGACCTCGTCGACCCCCTCGATGTGCTTGCCGTGCTCGTCGAGGTGCGCGAGCGCCACCCACGGAGTCTCGGCGCCGGGCAGGATCTTCTCGGCCTCGGCCTTCATCTCGGCGAGCAGCCGGTGGTACTCGGCCCAGCCGTACGCGTACGCCTCGTCGAGGTCCAGATCCGTACCGTTGAAGTAGCGTGCCAGACGCGCGTAGCGCTCACGGCCCACCGTGTTGGGCGCGCCCTCGATCGTGGGCGCGTACACGTCGCGCATCCAGTCCCGCAGGGCCACCAGCGCCTCGGTGGCGGTGCGGGCGGCCGTGTCCAGCTCGTCGCGCAGCGCGTCGGGGCCCGCCGACGCGAAGTCCTCGAACCAGCCGAGGCCCTGCCCGTCGGTGTCCGACCACTCGGTGAGCTGCTCGATGAAGGTCGCGGTCGGGCGCGGGCCCGCGTACAGCTTGCGGTCCAGACCGAGTGCGAGGGACTCGCGGTACCCCTCCAGCGCGGCCGGCACCGCGCGCAACCGCTCGGCGATCGCGGCCCAGTCCTCGTCCGTATCGGTCGGCGTGAGGGTGAAGACCTGCCGCACCCCGTGCGCCGCCGTGTGCAGGTTGCCGACCGACCGCAGGCCCTCGCCGGCGTCGTGAACGGCGAGTTCGGCGGTGAGGCGCTCGCGCAGCAGCCGGGCGCAGCGGCGCTCTATGTCACGGTCGGCGCCGGGCTGCCGCTCCGCCTCGTCCAGCCGCGCGAGGGTCGCCCGCGCCAGCTCGGCGACGGCCTCCTGGCCGGCGGGCGAGGTGTCGGGGAGCTTGCTGTAGCTCTCCTTCACACCGAGGTACGTACCGAGAACCGGGTCGAGGGCGATGAGATCGTCGACATAGGCGTCGGCGACCTCTCGGGGCAGCGGGCTCTTCGTCTCTGACATGCGGACATCCTCATACGAGGAGGTGGTCGGCGTCAGCCCGATAAGCCGGACCTTGCGCCCGTATCAACCTGATTTCGCCGAGGGCTTGTCCGTGGGCGTCTTGGCGGGGTGGGGATCCCGTTGGGGTGGCAGCAGCGGGCCGCAGTCCCACTGCTGGAAGATCAACCGCGTCTCGACCCGCGCCACTTCGCGTTGCGAGGTGAACTCGTCGAGCACCAGTCGCTGCAGATCCGCCATGTCCGCGACCGCGACATGCACGAGGTAGTCGTCGGGCCCCGTGAGATGGAAGACGGTACGGGACTCGGGCAGCGCCCTTATCCGGTCCACGAAGGGCCCCACCAGCTCTCGCCGATGCGGCCTGACCTGCACGGACAGCAACGCCTCCAGACCTCGCCCCAGCTTCGCCGGGTCCAGCCGCAGCTGATGGCCGAGAATCACTCCCGCCCTGCGCAGCCTCGTCACCCGGTCCAGGCAGGTCGAGGGCGCGACACCGACCAGGGCCGCGAGATCGCGGTACGTCGTCCGTGCGTCGTTCTGCAACAGTCGCAGCAGATGGAGATCCACCGGATCGAGTACGACAGAATCGGCCATGGCGCGAACGTAACACGGGATTCGGCGCTCGGACCCCGGCCGGTGTTCAGGCTTCGTCCCATGGATTCCGTTGTGTACGACACATACGAAGCTCCGGACCGACTGAACGGAACCGGCCAGGTCTTCGACGCGCCCACGGCTCGGGCGCTGGCCACCGAGGCCGTGCACGCCGGGCGGGAGGATCTCGCCGCACAGGGGCTGCACGCGGCACCGATCGACCTGTCCACCACATACCCCTCGTACGACAGCCGTGGTGAGGCCGCCCGGATCGACGCGTTCGCGGCCGACGGCGCCGAACCGGAGGGGCCGCCCGTCTACGCCCGGCTCGGCAACCCGACCGTCTCCCGCTTCGAGACCGCCCTCGCACGCCTCGAAGGCACCGAGAGCGCGGTCGCCTTCGCGAGCGGCATGGCCGCGCTGAGCGCCGTACTGCTCGTGCGGAACGCGATGGGCCTGCGGCATGTCGTCGCCGTCCGCCCCCTGTACGGCTGCAGCGACCACCTGCTCACGGCCGGGCTGCTGGGCACCGAGGTGACCTGGGTCGACCCGGCGGGCATCGCGGACGCCCTGCGCCCCGACACCGGCCTGGTGATGGTCGAGTCCCCGGCCAACCCCACGCTCGCCGAAGTCGACCTGCGCGCCGTCGCGCACGCCTGCGGCCGCGTTCCGCTCCTCGCCGACAACACCTTCGCCACGCCCGTGCTGCAACGCCCCGCCGAACACGGCGCGCGCCTCGTCCTGCACAGTGCGACCAAGTACCTGGGCGGACACGGCGACGTGATGGCCGGAGTGGTGGCCTGCGACGAGGAGTTCGCCCGCCGGCTGCGCCAAGTCCGCTTCGCGACGGGGGGTGTCCTGCATCCGCTGGCCGGCTATCTGCTGCTGCGCGGCCTGGCGACCCTGCCCGTACGGGTCCGGGCCGCGTCCTCGAACGCCGCCGAACTCGCCCGCCGCCTCGCCGCCGACCCGCGCGTCGCCCGCGTCCACTATCCGCGCATCGGCGGCGCCATGATCGCCTTCGAGGTCCACGGCGACCCGCACGACGTCATCGCCGCAGTCCGCCTCATCACCCCCGCCGTGAGCCTGGGCAGCGTCGACACCCTCATCCAGCACCCCGCCTCCATAAGCCACCGCATCGTCCCTGCCCAGGACCGCCACGACGCGGGGGTCAGCGACCGCCTGCTGCGGCTGTCGGTGGGGCTGGAGGATGTGGAGGACCTTTGGGGGGATCTGGAGGGGGCGTTGGGGGCTTGATGGGGTTGGGGGAGGGGATCGGGGGAGGGGAGTGAGGGGGGTGAGGTGGGACTCGGGGGCTGAGTAGTGGCTGGGGGCGCTGCGGTTTGGGCAGCCGCCGGGGGCGGGACACGGTGGCTGGTGGCTGGTGGCTGGTGGCTGGTGGCCGGTGGCTGGACCGGCTGCGCGGCGGCCTAGCACAGGACCGGCTGAGCGGCGGCTGGGACGAGGCTCGTGACCTGCCCCCGTGTCGCCTGCGATGCGTGCCTGAGCTGCCCGGCCGCGCGGCGGGCGTACCTGCTTCCCGTGTGCGGCTCCGCGCTGCCCGCGATGTGTGCCTGAGCGGCGCGGCCGGGTGCCTGTGCGGTGGGCCGTCCGGCACGCCCCTGGCTGCCTGAGCCGGTCCCGCCGCCGGACTGCGCGGGGCTGGTCCCGGGCAAATGGATCCCCCCGCGGCTCCGCGCGGCACGCGATGTGTGCCTGAGCGGCGCGGCCGGGTGCCTGTGCGGTGGGCCGTCCGGCACGCCCCTGGCTGCCTGAGCCGCTGGCCGTGCCGGTCCCGCCGCCGGACTGCGCGGTGCTGGTCCCGGGCAAATGGATCCCCCCGCGGCCCCGCGCCTCACGCGATGCGTGCCTGAGCCGCGTGGCCGTACGGCGGGCGGTCCGGGGCTCCCGAACCATCCGAAGCCACGGGCCCCGGCGGTCGCCCGGAGGTGTGCCGCCCAGCCCGGGACCGCTCCCGGTTCGACCTACTCCCGCACCGCGTGCTCCCCCCGCTGCCCCTCGTCGTACGGCAGTCGCGAAGCCACCGGAGTCGCGTCCAGGCGGGCGGTGATGACCAGGGTGCCCTCCTCGATCTGGTAGTCGAGGGGGAGGCCGAGGCCGCGCATGGCGGCGACCATGCCGGTGTTGGAGGCCTGCGTGACGGCGTACACGCTCTCGCAGCCGGCTTCGACGGCCATCGTCACGAGGCGGCCGAGCAGTTCGTTGCCGACGCCGCGTCGCTGCCAGTCGTCCTCGACGAGGAGCGCGATCTCCGTCTCGTCGCCGTCCCACAGAAGGTGGCCGAGCCCGACGATCCGCCCGGAGGCCGTCTGCACGGCGAGGGTGCGTCCGAAACGGGGGCTGAGCAGATGGTTGAGGTAGCGGTCCGCGTCGCCCACCGGGCCGTGGTAGCGCATGCTCAGCGTGCGGGACGAGCAGCGCTCGTGCATCGCCTTGGCGGCCTCGACGTCGGAGACGTCGGCGCGTCGCACGGTGATGGCCTTGCCCTGAGGCAACGTCAACATGTCCTGGCTGCGCGGGATCCGCGGACCGAGCCGCGCGTCCAGCTCCACCAGCGCCCGCGCCCGCGCGAACTCGGTCGGTGTGAACGGCAGATACGGCCGCTCCACCGTGATCACCCCACCCTCCGGCGCCCGCAGCCGCATCACCGTGTCCTCGAGCGCCCCTTCCACAGGAGCACCCTCCTGCGCCCGCCCCGAGCCCGGGGACTTGGCGGGCAGCGAGCGGATGGTGCAGCGGCCGAGCAACTGCCGCAGTGCGAGCGGCAGTTCCGCGGCGTCCAGGGCGGTACGGGTGGCCAGGCCGAGCACCCGCGTCGGCGCGTCCACCAGGTCGTGGGCGTCGGCCCGCTCGATCCAGATGCCGGCGCCGCCGGCCTGCGACACCGAACGGGTGATCTCGGACGCGGCCAGCTCCGCGGGGGCGCGCAGCAGGAACTCGTCCACCGTGCCCTCCGCCAGGGGGTGCGTCTGCAGGCTCAGGATGTCGACCTGCCGCTGCGCCAGCGCCGTGCACAGCGCGGCCAGCGAACCCGGCGCGTCCTTCACCGTCGTCCGCATCCGCCACAGCACGGTCTCTCCGGCGACAGCCTCCGACGGCGCGGCGGCTTCCTCGGACGGCCCGGCCCGTCGCACGTCGGCGATCGGCCGGGCGCCGGTATCGTCCGCCGGCGGTGCGTGACCGTGGCATCGTGCCCACCATGTGTGGAACCCGGCCGTGGCGACAAGGATCATCGCCGAGATCAACAGCAGGGCGGGGCCATCCGGTCCGTGCCCGATCAGGTTGGCGACGGCGTCCGCGACCGCGACGGCCGTGAACAGTGCGGCGAGTTCGACGACGTCCCGCCGCCAGTGGTGGACGGGTCGACCGTGCCTCGCACGGGTCACATCAGAGATGTCTGGAGTCATGCAACCACTGTGAAGGAAGGGTGTTGCGTGATCACGAACGGTTTGTGACTGATCGGTTAAGTGTACTTCTGCCCCTTTTGCAGTTCTTTTTACAGTTCTTTTGCTCGGGTTGGACGGCTGGGCTGACGACCCTGGTCAGGCGGCGACGCCCTGCGTCAGCGCGGTCCTCAGCCGACGGGCCTGAGCCACCAACTTCGACGAGCCGCGGCGTCCGGCCGCCTGCGAGAGATGCGCGAGATCACCGCGCGCCCCCGACCGCTCAGCACAGTCGGCGGCGACGGCCAGCAGATCCCCGAGCCCGCGCGCGGGCGTACCGCTCGTCGCGTCCGTCGCGAGATCGGCCAGCAGGATCGGCAGCGCCTCGCGGAGCACCGACCAGACGGTGGCGTACGCGCCCGTGGCCGCCGCCGTCCGTATGGACTCGGCCAGCCGCAGCGGCTTCACTGCCCCCCGGCGCACCAACTGCCCGAGGTCACCGCCGAGCCGCCCCGCGTCGAGCTGCCCCCGCGCGGCCAGCACCAGCAAGGCGTCCACAGCGGAGAGCCGGTCCTCCGCATGCCGCGCCCCGAGCCCATACGCCAGGCACAGGTGCAGGGCCTCGCCCGCTTCACCGTCGGCCTCGGCGAGGAGCGGCAGGACGGCTGCTCCTCGCCGGCTGTCGTCCACGGCGACCGAGGACAGGTCACCCAGTACGCGAGCGGCCACCAACTCCCGCCGTTCGGGCACGACGGCCGACCAATGCTGCCGATCCGACTCGTCCCAGTGCGGGCAGTACCAGCGGTCCTTGAAGACGGCCAGCGGACGTCCCAGCCGGCGGAACTCCGGCGGGAACTGTCCCTGCAGCTCTTCGAGTTCCCCCAATTCCACCAGGATGCGAACGCCCGAGGTCCGCCGCCGGCTCAGCGGAAGGTCCGGCCCCTCGGCGGTGAGCCACTGGGCCAGCCGGTACCCCTCAGGGGTGCCGAGGGCCCGGGCCCGCACCGCCGCTGCCGCCGCCGTCGCACGGTCGTCCCGTCGCACCCTCAGAAGCGCCTGCGCGAAGTCGGCCGTCCCCGGCCGGGCATCGAGCTGTCGGTAGGCGGTGAGGCGGGCCACCAGCTCCTCCGGCTCCACCAGCCCCGTGCCCCAGGTGGGTGTGGCCAGCAGGAACGGCAGTGGTTCGGTAGCGACTCGATGGGCAACCTCCCACAGGCGCGCCTCGAAGGCGCGCGACAGAGCGGCGTGCTGGCAGCCGCTTCTCGTGGTGCCCTGCTGCACTGCGGCGTGAAGTGTGTCCGTGCGCACCTGACCGAGCAGGGTCGCGAGGATGACCTCCAAGCCGTACGGCGCCTCGCGGAAGTACTCGTCCACGTTGGGGTAATGCGGATCGGCGTCGATCCACCAGCGTCGGGCGACCACCGGGCGCAGGGCCTCCACCAGGCCGTCGCGATCGTCGTACGCATGCCGGACCAGACCGTCCAAGGTGCGCTCGAAGGCCGCCACGTCGCCGCCCGATGCCAGCAGGGCGCCCACTTCCTCGGCCAGTTCGGCCGCCGTAACCGGCGCCGGAGCGAGCCGCTCGCGCTGCGGCACGGGTGGCAGTACCTCTTCGTGGATCACCGGCGCGCGGCTCAGCGCCCCGGCGCCGAGCAGTTTCTCCGCGTGGATCCGCACACCGGGACTCAACTCGGACGCCGCCTCGGCGAGTTGCTCACGGATGCCGCCAGAGGCGTCGAGCCCGGCCAAGTGCCGCTCCACGAGTTTCAGTGCACGCTCCTGCACGTCGGTGTCCTCGTGCCCGAAGGCCTGCGCCACCGTCGGCAGCAGTTCGGCCGCGGTGGACGGATCGCGCCTGAGCACCTTGCCCAACAGGATGAGCTGCGCCCGTACGAGCTTCTTCTCGGTGCGGAAGAGCACGCCGGACGACATCTCGGCGAGCTGTCGGGGCGTCAACTCGCCGCCCAGCGCCAGGGTGGCGAGGATCGACTGGGCGTGCCACGCCACCGTCGATGTCGCCTCGCAAGCGAGCGCGATCCAGTCGGTGGAGCGCTCCCGCTCCTCGTCCCGGGTCAGGTCGAGGCAGGTCAACAGCTTCAGGAACACCCGCTGATCGGCGGGGGCACCGCCCCGCAGCAGCCGGGCCACACAGGCGTCGACCAGCACCTTGCGGTCGAGGGTGCCTTCCTTGGCCAGCTGCGCGAGCGCGTTGTACCAACTGCCCGGCCCGTCGCCGAACAGCCAGGCGACCCGGCCGGTCACGTCCAGGGAATCGAAGAGCGCGGCGATCATCAGCGCCAAGTGCGGCTCCTGGCGAAGCCGCTCCACCACGGTGCCCCCGTGGTGCCACGTACCGCCGATGTGTTCGAACCAGCCCTCCACATAGGCATCGGTGGTGGGTACCTCACAGCCGGACAGTTGCACGAGCCCGGCCAGCAGCCCATACGGGATCCGGGATGTCACCGGCCGCTCGGCGAGCCGGTGCGCCACGTCGCCGAGCCATGCGGACTCGCGGTCGCCCAGCACGTGGAGGAACACCCCGGGGGAGGCCTGGGACCAGCGCATGTCGGCTGCCGCGATCCAGGTCGCCGCGCCCGCGGCGCCCGTGTGACACGCGGCCCCCGCCGCGTGCAGCGCGGGATAGGCCTTGCGGGACGACTCGCTCCACTGCGCGGTGCGCAGCTCCTTGCGGAGTTCCTTCAACGCGGGCAGACAGGCCCGGCGTTCGGCATCGGTCATCCCGTCAAGGAGACCCGCTGCCTCTACCGTCTGCCCCGCCCGTACGGCCTTCATCAGCGCTTCGCCGCTCATCGCACATCGCCCCCGTCGACCAGAACCTGTTCGTGTCGTGCCTGCGCTCCCCGCCGCACCATCCGCACCGCCAGCGCGTGCTTGCAGGGCCCGCGCCCACCCCGGTACTTCGCCCACCACAAACAGGAGCAGCTCAGCGTCCCGGCCGCGTCGCGGACCCGGTGCACATGTCCGTCGTCGGCGGTCACCGTGCCGAGGGCGCCGTCCAGGGCGACCGCCCCCGCGGCGACAAGGGCGCGGGCCGAACGCAGCCGCGGATTGTGGCGTTCCACGCGCTCGGCGTCGTAGGGCAGTTCGCGGTGGAAGTACGCCGCCTCCGCCGTGTCGTACCCCACGCGCCCCGACGTGCCGAGCCGCACCAGGGCGGCCCGCACCCGCTCGGCCGGCAGGCCCGAGGCGGCGGCCAGCTCGCCGACGTCGATGCGCGGCTCCCACGCGAGGAGGACGGCGATCAACTCCGCGTCCTCGGCGGCCTCGTCGGTGGCGAGGGCGTCCAGCACCCCACCCTCCCCGGAGAACCCGCGCGAGGCGTCCGGCGACAGCGTGAGCGTGAGCCGCATTCCGGGCAGGACGGCCTCCCACGCGGCGGCGGCAGTGACCTCACCTGTGATCGGAGGGCCGTACACCCGCAGGGCCGTCGCATGGCGCAGCACCCGCTGCAGGGCGATCAGCCGCTCGGGGCCGGGCAGGCAGACTGCTCCCGGCACCGGCCGGGTGGTCGGCCGCAGGCCACGCCCCGCGGGTACCACCCACTGCGCGCCGCGGGAGGCCCCGCGCGTGGTGCCGCGCGGAAGCGAGCGCAGGAACCGCACGGCCTCCGTGGCCGTCAGCTCGGCCCGCAGGTCGAACCCGGCCGCAATCACCTGGGCCTCGGCGAAACCGCGCAGCCAGCGGTCGGGCAACGGCACCTTCTTCTCCACCACGGGGCCGTCCAGGGTGGTCACGGCCATCTCGTCGGGGCCGACCCGAAGGTGCAGCGGATCGTCCGTGCCGATGCGCGAAAGTGCCTCGCGCAGTGGGTTGTTGACGTCGACATTGGTCGTCCCGTGTCCGACCTCGCCGCCGTCGAGGCCCGCCGTCAGTACGTCCAGACGCGCGTACACCCCGCCGCAGCCGGAGAAGGACTCGAAGCGGAGCCGGTCGCCGTTGCCCGTGACCACCGGGTCCAGTGAGGCGCGCAGCTGACGGTGGTAGTAACGGGCCGCTGCCACGTCGGCGACCGCGAGCAACCCGGCGGCGGCCACCTGAGGCGAGGTCAAAAAGCCCGCGAAGAACCGCGGATGGTCCTCCAACCCCGTGGGCGTGGCACCCCGCGAGGTCTCAAGTCCCAGGCGCCGTCCGCCCGGTGCGGATTCCAGCGCGGAGGATCGGGTGTAGGCCACGGCCTGCAGAGATCGCGTCATGGAAAAACCGTAGAGGCGACCACTGACAATCGGCTCTGACCTGCGGAAACTTGCTCGCGAACGGGGTGCGGCGACGGGCGAACGGGGCCGCGCACCGGGGGATGACTCCGGTGCGCGGCCCAGCGGTTCGAGGGTACGGGAGTCGAAGGGCGTCAGGACCCTCCGTGCCCGGCGCGCCTCCCACCCCGCCCGTGCTACTGCCCCACGTGCCCCGGCTGCAGCACCTGCGTGAACAGCACGGTCCCGTCCTGCTCGCGCAGTCGCACCGTCAGCTCGCCGCTGTCGCCGTCGATGTCGACCTCGCCGAAGAACTGGTAGCCGCCGGCGGGCGAGACGTTCGAGGCGGTCGGCGCCTTCACGAACACACGCTCCGGACCGAACGTGTTGTCGAGCGCGTTCGCCGGGAAGGCACCGGCGTTGAGGGGGCCGGAGACGAACTCCCAGAACGGCTCGAAGTCGGTGAAGGTGGCCCGCGACGGCTGGTAGTGCTGGGCCGAGGTGTGGTGCACATCGGCGGTCAGCCAGACAGTGCCCGTGATCTTCCGGTACTTGATGAACCGCAGCAGCTCGGCGATCTGCAGCTCGCGCCCGAGCGGCGCGCCCGGGTCGCCCTGCGCCACGGCCTCGATGTTCGCCTTGCCCTCGGTGGTGTCCGGCACGACCAGGCCGAGCGGCATGTCCGCGGCGATCACCTTCCACACGGCCCGCGACCGCGACAGTTCCCGCTTGAGCCATTCCAGCTGCTCGGCGCCGAGGATGCCCTGGGGGTCGGTGGTCTGGTTGTCGGGCGAGTTGGCGTTGCGGTACGTCCGCATGTCGAGTACGAAGACGTCCAGCAGCGGACCGTGGCGCATGACCCGGTACACGCGGCCGTCCTCGTTGCCCGGTCGCAGCGTCGAGATGGGGAAGTACTCGCTGAACGCGCGACGGGCCCGGGAGGCCAGTACGTCGACGCTCTTCTCGGTGTACCGCGTGTCCGTGGCCGCGATCACCTCGCCCGGGTACCAGTTGTTGCGTACCTCGTGGTCGTCCCACTGGATGATCGACGGCACCTGGGCGTTGAAGCGCTTGAGGTTCTCGTCCAGCAGGTTGTAACGGAAGTTGCCGCGGAACTCGGCCAGCGTTTCGGCGACCTTGGACTTCTCCTCGGTCGTGATGTTCCGCCAGGTGCTGCCGTCGGGGAGCGCAGCGGTCGCCGCGATCGGCCCGTCGGCGTAGATGTTGTCACCGCTGCACAGGAAGAAGTCCGGGTCGAGCTTGGCCATGGCGTCGTAGATCCGGTAGCCGCCGATTTCCGGGTTGATGCCCCAGCCCTGCCCCGCCAGGTCGCCCGACCACAGGAAGCGCACCCCGCCGCGCCGACCGACCGGCGTCGTACGGAAGGTGCCGGCCACCGGCTCACCGGTGCGCCGCGGGTCGTCGGGGTCGGCGAGCAGAACGCGGTAGTGGATCTGCTCGCCCGAGGGCAGCGCGCGCAGCCGTGTCGTCCCCGTGAAGTCCGTGTCCGCGCCGAGCAGCGGACCGTGCCATCTGTGCGGGTTGCGGAACGACTCGGTCGCGGACGTCTCGACGATCATCCGGGCGGGGCGGTCGGAACGGACCCACACCAGGCCGGAGTTGGAGGTCACGTCGCCGGCCTGGACGCCCCACCCCGCCTTCGGCCGCCCGGAGAGGGCGAGCGCCGGGGCCGCGCCGAGGGCGGTGGGCAGGGCCAGCGCCGCGGACGCGACGAGGGAGCCGCGCAGAACGCTGCGGCGACCGGGGAAGGGGCTCTGCGGACGGTGTGACATGAATGCGCCTCCAGGGACGGATTCGGCCAGTGTGCAATGCCACAACTACTGGGGCGTCGCAGCGCACACGGAAACCGCAAGTGAACAACTGACCCCAGGGACAAGGGAACCGGTGTGCGACAGGTGTACGACGGCGGGGCGCATCAACCGCGCACAGCAATCGCCCTTGCCTCGTGGTGGCTCGGCCGCGCGAGGCGTCAGCCCTCCGCCCTCGGTTTCGTGGCGGTTCGGCCGCGCGAGCCTTCCGCCCTCCCCCCGGGGCTCCGGGGCGGCTCAGCCACGTACCGCCTCCGCTCTCGCCCCGAGGTGCCTCAGCCGCGCACCGCCTCCGCCATCAACCGCACCCCGTCGCGGATCCGAGCCGGCGACATGTGCGCGTACCCCAGCACCAGCCGTACGCCGTCCTCGACCGGCTCCCCGTAGTGGGCCAGCGGGCGCACCGCCACTCCGGCCGCGGCGGCCCGCTCCAGGAAGTGGTCCCGAGGACCGTACCGGTCGGGCAACGCGGCGATCGCATGCAGACCCGCCGCGATTCCGGACACCTTCGTGCCCGGAAAGTGCTCCTCCAGGGCGGACACGAGCGCGTCGCGCCGTTCCCGGTAGGCGCGCTGGCAGCGGCGCAGCTGCCGGTCGTAGTCACCCCGTTCCACGAAGCGGGCGAGGAGTGCCTGGTCGACGACCGGGTTCCCGAGATCCATCGTGCGCTTGCGTTCGACGACCTCGGCGGACAGGGAAGCGGGGACGAGCAGCCAGCCGAGCCGCAGCCCCGGTGCGAGGGACTTGCTGACCGAACCCGTGTAGGCGACGTGTTCGGGGTCGAGCCCTTGCAGGGCGCCCACCGGGGCACGGTCGTAGCGAAAGTCGCCGTCGTAGTCGTCCTCGATCACCAGACCGTCCACCGAGCGCGCCCAGTCGAGGAGTTCCACGCGGCGCCGCGCCGAGTACGCGATCCCGGTGGGGAACTGGTGGGCGGGTGTCGTCACGACCGCGCGTACGCCCGATGCCTCCAGCGGCCCGATGGCCAGCCCTTCCTTGTCCAGGGGCAGCGGTACGGTGCCGACGCCGGCCGAGGCGTACAGCGCGCCGTGCTCGGGACTCCCCGGATCCTCGACGCCGACATCGCGCACCCCGCGCGCGTGGAGCACGAATCCGAGCAGTGCCATCGCCTGCGCGACTCCGGAGATGACGAGGATCCGCTCCGGGTCCGCGACCACGCCCCGGCGCCGGGCGAGCAATGCGGCGAGGGCGGTGCGCAGCCGGGGCAGCCCGCGAGGATCCGGGTAGCCCAGTGCGTGGTGGGGGAGTTCGGCCAGGACCCCGCGCTGCGCGGCCGCCCACGCGGCGCGCGGGAACAGCGACAGGTCCGGCGTCCCGGCAACGAAGTCGGCCCGCGCTCCGGCCGGCCGTGGGGCGAGATCACGCGCGCGGGGACTCGCCGCCCTGGCCGCGCCGCCGACCCAGGTCCCGGCACCCCGGTCACTGCGCAGGTACCCCTCGGCCGTCAACTGCTCGTAGGCCTCGGTGACCAATCCCCGCGACACGCCGAGATCGGCGGCGAGCTCACGGCTGGACGGCAGCCGCGTGCCCGGAGCGAGCCGACCGGAACGGACCGCCTCGCGCAGCGCCGCCTGGAGTGTCCGGCCACGTGCGCGTGCCGGGGCCGAAGCGGCGGGTACGAGCAGCTCCCAGGCGGCGGCCCAAGGCGAGGGTCCCGACGATCCGGATGACAGGCCGCTCGAATTGGTCCCCGATGACGTCATGGAAGTGGACCTTAAACCGGACCACGTCTCTTCCTAGCGTCAGCGTCATGAACGCCACCACCACCCGGGGCGCGTTGCTCGCCGCCCTCGCCTGTGTTCTCGTCGGAGGCTCCTTCACCGCCAACAGCGTCCTGGGCCACTACCCGTACGCGGGTGGCCAGTTCCTCCGCTACGGCCTCGCCTGCGTCCTGCTCCTGCCGCTGGTCGGCCGCGGTGGCGGGGCGCCGCTGAGGCGGCTCGCGGCCCGTCAGTGGGGGCGCCTCGCGCTGCTCGCGGCGGTCGGCATGGTCGGCTTCAACCTCGCGGTGATCGCCGCCGAACGCTCGGCGGAACCGGCGGTTCCCGGCGTCTTCGTGGGCTGCGCCCCGGTGGTCGTGGCCGTTGTCGTACCCCTTCAGGAAGGGCGTCGTCCGCAACGTCGCGTCCTGTGCGGGGCGTTGCTCGTCGCGCTGGGCGCCTTCACTGTCCAGGGATGGGGTCGTACGGACGCGGCCGGCATCGCGTACTCGGTGTGCGCGCTGGCCGGAGAGGTCGGCTTCGCGGTCCTGGCCGTGCCGGTGCTGCGTCCCCTCGGGCCAAGGCTGCTGTCGGCCACCGTCTGCGCGATCGCCGCGGTCGAGTCGGCGGTGGCCGGGGTGCTCACCGGCGGAGGGGCGTGGCTGCGGACGCCGGACGCGACCGAGGGCGCCGCACTGCTGTGGCAGGCGGCGGTCGTCACGGTCGTCGGCTTCGTGTGCTGGTACATGGGCATGCAGCGCATCGGTGCGGAGCGCGCCACGCTCTTCTCCGGGCTCATCCCCGTCGCGGCCGCCTGCACCGCGCCGCTCGTCGGCACGGGCGCGTACGGCGCCGCCCAGGCCGCGGGGAGCGCCCTGGTCGGCGCGGGAGTCGCCCTGGGATCCGGTGCGTTGGCCCTTGTGGGGCGCCGCTCAGCTGCTGCCGTCGAGGATGACGCGGGCGACGAGCGCCGGATCGTCGTTCATCGGGACGTGCCCGCAGCCGGGCAGCCGCACCAGCCGCGCCCGGGGAATGATGTGCTTGGCGCGGATTCCCTGGCGGCGCACCAGCAGCCGGTCGCGGGTGCCCCAGGCCACGGTGACGGGAAGCCCGGGGATGTCGTCCGTGAACTGGACGGTGGAGCCCGCCCGGAGGGTATCGGTGAAGCCCTCGGCGTGGGCCAGCGCGAGGGTCTCCGCGACGACGGCCTCGGGTGAACGGCGGCCGGGGCGGGCGTAGATGGTGCTCGTCAGCGCCGCGCGCCCGGCTGCCGTACGAGAGAGCCGCTCCACCACCGGGAGCGGCAGGCGTCGGGCGCCCTGCCGCATCGCGATCAGCACGCCGAACGCGTACCGCCGCTCGACCGACGACCAGAACCCGGCGGGCGAGAGCGCAGTGACGGACCGTACGAGCTTCTCCCGGCCCAGCTCCAGGGCCAGCAGCCCGCCCAGGGAGTTGCCCGCCACATGCGGCCGCTCGATCTCCAGCGCCTCGCACAGCGCGCCGAGCGCGGGCACCACCGTCGACAGGTCGTGCGTGAGTCCTTCGGGCAGCGCCGGTGACTCGCCGAACCCCGGGAGGTCGACGGCGATGACGTCGCGCTCGGCCGCCAGGATGTGGATGACCGGGTCCCAGGCCTGCCGGTGGTGACCGATGCCGTGCAGCAGGAGCAGCGGTTCTCCGGTGCCCACGCGCGCGTAGGACATGGTCACGGTCCTCGGGCCGCGCGATGAGGGGAGGCTGAAGGAGACCGTGGCGGACATGGGGCTGCTCCTCGTCGTCTGGGACACGCTGACGGACAGTCTTGTAGACAGCTTGTCAGCAACTGCTACCGACGGGTAGCCCCCGGCCGCCACGAACCCGCGCGACGCGCCTACGCGTGTCGTCCAGCGGCACGCGCGCGTGTCCCTCAACGCGCCCTGCGTACCTCCACGTTGAACTCCGGGTGCCCGATCTGCTGGAACAGGGTCAGCCACATGGGCAGGTACATCTCCGCGGCCCGCGCCGTCCGGATGCCGCCCAGGTCGAGCACGCGGTGCGGCGGCCAGCCGAATTCACCGAGGAGCGCCGTCACCTGCTCCTTCGCGCTCTGGTCCTCCCCGGAGACGAAGATCTGGTGCTCGCCCGGCACCAGCGCGGGGTCGACCATCACATGGCAGTTGACGGTGTTGAGGCTCTTCACCACGCGCGCGTGCGGGAAGGAGCGCTGGATCTGTTCGCCCACGCTGTCCGACTCGACGGGCGAGAGGCGCACCTGACCGTCCTCGAACCCGATGGGGTTGGAGACGTCGATGACGACCTTGCCGTTCAGATTCTCCTCGCCGGCCGCTTGCAGCGCGGTGACGGCCACCTGTCCGCCCACCGCGTTCACGACCACCTCGCCGAAGGCGGCCGCCTCCGCGAACGTGCCGTGGCCCGCCCCGGGTCCCGCGCTGTCGGCCCACTCCACCGCGGCCGGATTGTCCTTCGTGCGCGAACCCAACGACACCTCGTGACCCAGTTCGATCAGCTTGCCGCCGAGGGTGCGCCCCACTTCGCCCGTGCCCAGAACCGCGTACCGCATGGTCACTCCTCCAGTGTCGAGGCCGCGGGCCACCGGTGGCCCGCGGGTCATTGTGCTCCAGTGAGTGCCGATTCCGCCTGGACACGGCAAGACGCGTCGGGTGGGATGGGACGGTGACGATCGACACCGCGACCGATGTCTTCGAAGAGCACCGTCCCATCCTGATGGGCGTCGCCTACCGGATGCTGGGGCGGGTGGCCGACGCGGAGGACGTGGTCCAGGAGGCGTGGCTGCGCTGGTCCGGCGCCGACCGGACCGAGGTGCGCGAGCCGCGCGCCTACCTGGTCCGCATCACCACGCGCCTCGCCATCGACCGGCTGCGCCAGGTGCGGTCGCGCAACGAGGCGTACGTGGGACCGTGGCTTCCCGAGCCGTATGTCACCGACTTCGGGGACACCGTTGCCGACACGGCGGAGCGGGCCGTGCTCGCCGACTCGGTCTCGCTCGCCGTCCTCGTCGTCCTGGAATCGCTGTCGCCCCTGGAGCGCGCGGTGTTCGTCCTCAGGGAGGCGTTCGGCTATCCGTACGCGGACATCGCCGCCGTCCTCGACCGCGGCGAGCCCGCGGTGCGGCAACTCGCCGGGCGGGCGCGCAAGCACGTCGACGAACGGCGGCCGCGCTACGAGGTCGACCCGGTCGAACGCCGCGATCTGACCGAGCGGTTCCTCGCCGCTGCCGCCGAGGGCGACCTGGAAGGGCTCATGTCCCTGCTGGCGCCGGACGCGCGGCTGGTCGGCGACAGCGGCGGCCTGTCCCAGGCACCGCGGCGGGTCCTCGATACCGCCGACAAGGTGGGGCGCTTCCTCATCGGCGCGGCCAAGAAGGGCGTGCCCGCCCCCTCGTTCCGTTTCCTGGAGATCAACGGCGGGTTCGCGGTGCTCGTCCTCTCCGCCGGCAAGCCGGACAGCGTCTTCCAGCTGGACGTCGTGGACGGCCGCATCCAGTGCGTCTACATCATGCGCAATCCCGAGAAGCTGGTGTCCCTGTCCGCCACATAGGCACTCCGTGCCGCATCGGGCCCCGTACCCGTACGACGCCGAAGCCCCCGTCTCCTGGACGGGGGCTTTCGGCGTTGTGTCACGGACATCGCCCAGCACGAACGCCCTGTGAACGCTCTGCGGCAACGCACCTGTGCAATCCGTAAGCGATCGAGGATTGGTCTTGACCAAGGGTGGGGGCGGCCCTATGGTCGCAGAGATAGTGCAAGAACCTTTAATAAACAAGGGCGCTAAAACGCCGCCGGGCCACGGCGATTGCGGAGGACAGGGTGGGGACCCAGCAGCTGGAATCGGTGCCGGAGCCTAAGTACTGGCATCTCAAGACCGTGCTCAGTGAGGCACTGGACTCTGAGTTCTCCGTGGGTGAGATCCTGCCCAACGAGCGCGACCTGGCGGCCCGGTTCGGCGTCGCGCGAGCCACGCTGCGGCAGGCTCTCGAGCAGCTCGAACTGGAAGGACGGCTGCAGCGCCGCCGCGGAGTGGGCACCACGGTCGCCCCGCCGCGCATGGGCGTGGCCGTCGGATCCGAGCAGCACGTGTGGCCGGGCGCGGTCGGCGACGCCTGGCAGCCCGCTGACTGCGCGGTGGCTGTCCCGCCCGCGTCGGTGGCCGACATTCTGGAGACCGTCCACGGCGAGCAGGTGCACACGGTGCGCCGCTCGCGCGTGACGCACGGCCAGCCGGTCGCCGCCGAGCTGCTCTACGTCCCGGCGTCCTCGGTGCCCGACCTGTCCGCGATCGACGCGCCCTCGGGTGCGGCACGCGCGCGTGCCGTGCTGCGCGAGCTGCAGCGCCTGGAGCTGGAGGGCCAGGACCGCGCCGTGGAGCTCGGCTCGGCCCGCGCGGACGACGCCAAGGAACTCGACCGGCTTCCCGGAGCGCCCGTCCTCGTCGTCACGACCCGCTTCTTCGCCGAGGGGCGCACCGCGGCGGTCTCGGTGGCCACATACCGCGCCGACACCTGCCGGCTGACCTTCGGCGACTCCGGCGGCGTGGAGATCCACCACGACCCGGAGCGCCGCGTTTCCTGAGCCGAGCGGCCCGCAGAACCGCACCCGTCGCGCCCCGGAGAAATCCGGGGCGCGACGTCGTTCAAGGGGTGCTGGGTCAACGGCGCGCCGTCACGGTCCCCTCGACCGCGAACAGCTGCTCCTCCACATGATCGAGAGCCAGCCGCAGCGCTCCGGTCGCCACCGCCGCCTCGCCCAGGAGAGAGAGGGTCACCTTGGGCGGCCGCAGACAGTAGCGCGCCAACTCGCGCCGCAGCGGCTCCAGTACGCCGTCCAGGCCGGCCGCCCAGCCGCCGATGACGACCAGCTCGGGGTCGAGGGCGAGGACGAGCGCCGCGACGTCGTGCACGAGGCGCTGGATGAAGCGGTCGACCGCCGCACGGGCCCGCTGGTCACCGCCCTTGGCGAGCGCGAAGACCTCGGCGACGGCCTGTTCGTCGAGCGGGTGGAGCGGCTCGTCCGTGGTGGAGAGCAGCGTCTCGGGAGTGACCTCGCGGCCCAGCAGATGCAGCGCGCCGATCTCGCCGGCCGCGCCGCCGTACCCCCGGTGCAGCCGCCCGCCGATCAGCGAACCGGCGCCCGGGCTCAGCCCCGCCAGTACGAACACGACGTCGTCGGACTCGGTGGCCGCGCCCTTCCAGTGCTCGGCGACCGCCGCGGCGTTGGCGTCGTTCTCGACCAGCACCGGGCACTTGAAGGAACGACTCAGCCGTTCGCCGAGCCGCAGGCCCGTCCACTCCGGCAGCGCCGTGCCCAGCCGCACGGTGCCGTCCGCCTCCACGATCCCGGGGCTGCCCACGCCGACCGCCCGGAGGGAGCTTCGGGCGATGCCCGCGCGGCGCAGCAGCTCGGCGACCGCCATCCGCAGCCGTTCGAGCCGCTCGTCCGCCGAAGCGCTCTCGTCCACGTCCTTGGCCATGGCACCCAGCACACGGCCGTCCAGATCCGCGAGCAGCGCGGCGACGCGGTGCGGGCCTATCTCCAGGCCCAGCAGATGGCCCGCCTCGGCCCGGAACCGGAACCTGCGTGCCGGACGCCCCTGGCGCCGGGCAGCGCCCTCCTCGGCCGCCTTCTCGACGACGAGTCCGTTCTCGATCAGCCCTTCGACGACGCCCTCGACCGTGGGCCGGGACAAGCCCGTCACCCGGGTGATCTCGGTGAGGGTCGCGCAGTCCGTTGCACGCAGCGCGTGCAGCACCACCGCGGAATTGATCCTTCGCAGCAGAGAGGGGTCCCCGCCGGTCAACCGCCCCAACGTCCGTCCTCCCAGCTCGTGCGCGTGTTGGCCGGATCGTACTCGGCGCGGTGGACCCCGGCGAGTGCCGGGGACCCCCTTTGCTACCGACGAGTCGGAATCAGCCGGGTGCCACGAACCCCGACTCGTACGCCGCGATGACCGCCTGCGTACGATCCCGGGCTCCCAGTTTCGCCAGTACGGCGCTGACGTGGGACTTCACCGTCTCGGTCCCGACGACCAGCCGCGCGGCGATCTCCGCGTTCGACAGCCCCCTGGCCATCAACCGCAGCACCTCCGCCTCCCGCTCGGTCAGGGCGGCCCGCTCCATGGCCGCACGCGCCGCCGCGTTCCCGGCGCCGTCCCCGTACTCGGCGGCCAACTGCCGTACGGAGGCGGGGAACAGCAGCGACTCGCCCTCGGCGACCAGCCGCACGGCGTGCACGATCTCGGCGGGCCGCGCCCGCTTCAGCAGGAAACCGTCGGCACCCGCGCGCAACGCCTCGTAGACGTACTCGTCGTTCTCGAACGTCGTCACCACGAGGATCTTCGGCGGGTCACTCACCGTGCGCAGCACCGCGCGTGTGGCCTCGATGCCGTCCAGGAGGGGCATGCGGACGTCCATGGCGACCACGTCGGGCCGCAGCTGCCGCACCAAGGGGATCACCGCCGCGCCGTCGGCCGCCTCCCCGACGACCTCGATGTCGGGCTGCGCCTCCAGGACGGCGCGCAGACCGGCGCGTACGAGGGGTTCGTCGTCGACAAGGAGAACGGTGACCGGCATCCGGCCAGCGTAGATCAGCGCAACGGCAGCTCTACATGCACCTGCCAGTCACCTGCGTCCGGTCCCGTCCGTGCGCGGCCGCCGAGCAGTGCGGCCCGTTCCCGTATGCCGCGCAGGCCGCTGCCCCGGCCGGGCCCGGGTATCTCCGCGGTCAGCGGATTGCGGACCTCCAGGCCGAGCGTGCCGTCGGCGACCTCGATGCGGACCCGGACTGGGACGCTCCCCGCGTGCCGCAGCACATTGGTCAGGGACTCCTGGAGGATGCGGTAGCCCTCCCGGGAGACCGGACCCGGCACGGTCTCCAACGCGCCCGTCACCTCGGCGTCGACCTTCGCCCCGGACGCACGCGCCGATTCCAGGAGCCGGTCGGCCTCGTTCAGCGTCGGGCGGCTGCTCGCGGGACGCTCCGCCTCGCGCAGTACGCCCAGCACCCGCTCCAGGTCCTCCAGCGCGGCCCGGCCGGTGTCCTCGATGGCGCTCAGGGCCCGATCGGTGAACGCCGGGTCCCCGGCCGCCCGCGCCGCGCCTGCCTGCACCACGGCCACGGTCAGTGCGTGGCCGATCGAGTCATGGAGCTCCCGGGCGATGCGGTTGCGCTCCAGGAGCTGCTCGGTGCGCTCCTCCAGGGCGGCGAGCCGCTCGGTGGGGGAGGGACCGAGAAGACGGCGCGCGAGTGTCGTGATCAACTCGCCCAGGCCGACCACCGAGCCGTACAGGGCGAGCAGCGGCAACGGAACGAGCAGCGCGTAGGCCCACTGCGGAAGCGTCACCGTCATGACCGGTGTGTGGATCGGTTCCGTGTCGATCGCGGCCTTGACCAGGAGGACGGCTGCCGCGGGCAACCAGACGGTGATGAAGGATGCCACCCCGCTCAGGACCATCCGTACTTCCAGCCACAGCACGGTCCGCCAGCGGTCCCGCCACGTGGTCGAGGGCGAGATCGAGAACGCCGCGTCCCCGCCGTCCCGCGCCAGCATGAACCGCGCCTGCACACCCTCGCCCGGCCGCACGGCCGGGATCAGCCCCAGCGGAATCAGCAGGACCGCAGGCACCCACGGCTTTGACATGTCGATGAACAGCCACACACTTTCGAACAGCATCGGCACCCACAGGTGCAGCCAGCGTGTGTACGTCGTCCCCCGGACCAGCGGGTGCAGAAAGCGGGCCATTGCGTCATCGTGCCAGCCGGCACTGACAACGGGCCTCCCCCGAGCGGGGGAGAGGATCTCCACCGGTGGGGGAGGTGACGAGCGGTCAGCACCGGCCACGCTGGGGCCATGACCAGCATCGACGTCCAAGACCTGACCAAGGAGTACGGCAGCACGCGAGCCGTGGACCACCTCACCTTCAGCGTTCTCCCGGGCCGTGTCACCGGATTCCTCGGTCCCAACGGCGCCGGAAAGTCCACCACCATGCGGCTCGTACTGGGCCTGGACCGGCCCACGTCCGGCACCGCCACCGTCGGCGGCCGCGCCTACGCCACCCTCCACGAACCGCTGCGGGAGGTGGGCGCACTGCTCGACGCGGGGGCCGCGCACGGATCGCGGTCCGCCCGCGACCATCTGCGGGCGCTCGCCGCGAGCAACCGCATCCCCGAACGGCGCGTGGACGAGGTGCTGGAGGAGGCGGGGCTCGCCTCCGTCGCGCGGCGCCGGGTGAAGACGTACTCCCTGGGCATGCGCCAGCGCCTGGGCATCGCGGCAGCGCTCCTCGGCGACCCGCCCGTGGTGCTCCTCGACGAACCGTCGAACGGGCTGGATCCCGAAGGGATCATCTGGATCCGGGAGTTGATGCGCGGACTCGCCCGCGAGGGCCGCACCGTCCTCGTCTCCAGCCACCTCATGAACGAGACCGCGTCCTTCGCCGACCACCTCGTCGTCCTCGGCCGGGGCCGGCTCCTCGCCGACATGCCCATGCGGGAGTTCATCTCCGCGCGCGTGCAGCCCCGCGTGCGGGTGCGCACCACGGACGGCGGCGCGTTGAGCGACCTGCTCGCGCGGCACGGTATCGAGGCCGTCGAGGGCGAGGGCGGCTGCTGGACCGCTCTCGACGCGCGCGTGGAGGACATCGGCCGCCTCACGTCCGCCGCGGGCCTGCCGATCCTCGAACTCGCGCCGGAGGAAGGCACGTTGGAGCAGGCCTACCTGGATCTGACGGCAGCCGAGACCGAGTTCGCCGCCACGCCCACCACACCCCAGGCTCAGGAGGCCTGACCATGACGGACACAGCCTCGAGAGGCCTCACCGAGGCGGGCTCAGCCTCAAGCGGCCCGACCACGCCGGACACATCCCAAGGGGGCTTCTCCATGACCTTCGCACCCGTACTCCGCGCGGAGTGGATCAAGATCCGTACGCTGCGGTCGCTCCTGTGGGGACTGGCCGCCGTCCTGCTCGCCACCGCGGCGTTCTCCGCGCTCGCCGGTCTCGACGACTCCGGGGACCAGGACTTCGACCCGCTGTTCTCGGCGTTCTTCGGTGTCAGCTTCGGACAGATCGCGGCGATCACCTATGGCGCGCAGGCGGTCTCGGCCGAGTTCCAGGGCGGCGCCCTGCGCGTCACGCTCGCAGCAGTACCGGACCGAGTGCGGTGGTTCGCGGCCAAGGCGGTGGCCATCGGCGTACCGGCGTTGGTCGTCGGCCTGGTCACAGGGGGCGTGAGCCTGGTCGTGGGCAAGGCGGTCCTCGGGACCAGGGCGAACGGGCTGACCTGGGGCGAGGGGCTGCGCGGTGTGGTCGGCTGCGGTATCTATCTGACACTGATGGCATTGCTCGCGGCGGGACTCGCGGCCCTCCTGCGCAGCGGAGTCGCCACCCTGAGCATCCTGATCCCGTTCCTCCTGATCGTGTCGTTCGTCGTCGGGTCGGCGGCGGGCACCGTGGCCGACTACCTGCCGGACAAGGCGGGGCAGGTGGTCCTCCACGAGACGTGGGACGGTGCTCTCGGTCCGTGGACGGGGCTCGCCGTGACCGCGGCCTGGGCAGCGGCGGCGCTGGCGGCCGGCGCGTGGAGCGTGCGACGCCGGGACGCCTGACGTCACTGGGCGGTCCTGACGCCACGCCAATTGTCAGTGGCGGCCGCTTTACTGGATCTCATGACCAGCGCGCTGTACCTCGCCACGATCTTGCGGCTGTGCTCCGAGGACTTCCCCGCGGAGGACAGCCGCTCGGACGTCGGCACCGGAGGACTCGGTTACCACATCGCCGAGTTGGCGACGAGCGAGGAATTCTGGGAGGACGACGGCACGGCGCGGGAGAAGACGGAAGAGCAGTACGAAGCCGATCGGGACGGCCTCTCGGAGCTGCTCACCCCGCGCTGGGGGCGTCCGCAGGTCTTCAGCCTGGCGAGCGTCTTCGACCGGTCGATGGACGGTGAGGACATAGCCGAGCCATGGGGCATCCTGAGTTCCCATGTGCCCGATGTGCACCTCTGGAAGGCGGAAGCGCACGGCCGCTGGGTTGCCCTCGGCGTCTCGCAGTGGGACAAGGAACTGCCGTTCCAGCTCCTGGCCGTGGTCACGGAGATAGACCCACCGTGACCTACTGAGCCTGCGCGGCCTCCCTCAACCGCCCGAACTCCTCCGCCATCGTCGCCGCCGTCCAATGCGCGTTGAGCCCACTCGGGTTGGGGAGTACCCACACCCGGCTGGCCCCGATCGTCCGCTCCTGCGGGCCGACTTGAGCCTTGCGGTCACCGAACGCCGTCCGGTACGCGGTCACACCGACCACCGCGAGCCACCGCGGCCGCAGTCGCTCCACCTTCTCGCTGAGCAGTCGCCCGCCCTCGCGGTACTCCGCGGCGCTGAGCTCGTCGGCCCGAGCCGTCGCGCGCGCCACCACATTCGTGATGCCGAGCCCGTACGAGAGCAACTCGCCCTGTTCCGACGGCTTCATGAGGCGGGGTGTGAACCCGGAAAGGTGCAGCACCGGCCAGAAGCGGTTTCCGGGCCGGGCGAAGTGATGGCCGGTGGCGGCCGTCATCAGTCCCGGATTGATGCCGCAGAACAGAACGTGGAGGCCGTCCGCGACGACATCCGGCACGAGCCGGTCGCGGGCGGCCTCCAGGTCCGCGGGAGTGAGCCGCGTCAGAGGATCGCCCCCGGCGTGTAGGCCGCGGCCTGCGGGTGCTGCTTCACGATGTCCTCGATACGGCCGACGACGACGGCGACCTGGTCGGCCGCGGCACCCGTGAAGGAGAGCTTGTCGGCCATCAACTCGTCGAGCTGGGCGCGGTCGAGCGGGATGCGTTCGTCCGCGGCGAGCTTGTCGAGCAGCTCGTTGCGCTCGGCGCCCTGCTCACGCATGGCGAGCGCGGAGGCGACGGCGTTCTCCTTGATGGCCTCGTGCGCGACCTCGCGGCCGACGCCCGCGCGCACCGCGCCCATGAGGACCTTGGTCGTCGCGAGGAACGGCAGGTAGCGGTCCAGCTCGCGCGCGACGACGGCCGGGAAGGCGCCGAACTCGTCGAGGACGGTGAGGAAGGTCTCCAACAGGCCGTCCAGCGCGAAGAACGCGTCGGGCAGCGCGACGCGGCGTACGACCGAGCACGACACGTCGCCCTCGTTCCACTGGTCGCCCGCCAGCTCGCCGGTCATCGACGCGTAGCCGCGCAGGATGACCATCAGGCCGTTGACGCGCTCGCAGGAGCGGGTGTTCATCTTGTGCGGCATCGCGGACGAGCCGACCTGGCCGGGCTTGAAGCCCTCGGTGACCAGCTCGTGCCCGGCCATCAGCCGGATCGTCTTGGCCAGCGAGGACGGCGCGGCCGCCAGCTGCACCAGCGCGGTGACGACCTCGTAGTCGAGCGAGCGCGGGTAGACCTGGCCGACGGAGGTGAAGGCCTGCGAGAAGCCGAGGTGCTGGGCGATGCGCTGCTCCAGGTCCGCGAGCTTCGCCGCGTCGCCGCCCAGCAGGTCCAGCATGTCCTGCGCCGTGCCCACCGGGCCCTTGATGCCACGCAGCGGGTAGCGGCCGAGCAGCTCCTCGACGCGGCCGTACGCGACGAGCAGCTCGTCGGCGGCGGTCGCGAAGCGCTTGCCGAGGGTGGTGGCCTGGGCGGCCACGTTGTGCGAGCGGCCGGCCATGACCAGTTCGGCGTACTCGCCCGCGAGCTTGCCGAGGCGCGCCAGGACGGCGACCGTGCGGTCACGCAT
Organism: Streptomyces sp. R41; assembly: GCF_041053055.1. Taxonomy (NCBI): domain Bacteria; kingdom Bacillati; phylum Actinomycetota; class Actinomycetes; order Kitasatosporales; family Streptomycetaceae; genus Streptomyces; species Streptomyces sp. R41. Next base: position 1,755,080 of record NZ_CP163443.1, on the reverse strand, counting down.
CAGCTCCAGCGAGAGCCGGATCTGCAGCTGCTCGACGTTCTCGGTGAGGTCCCGGGACGTCATGCCCTTGTGCACGTGCTCGTGTCCGGCGAGGTCGTTGAACTCCTCGATCCGCGCTTTCACGTCGTGCCGCGTGACCTTCTCGCGCTCGGCGATCGAGGCGAGGTCGACCTGGTCGAGGACGCGCTCGTAGTCGGCGATGGCGGCGTCCGGCACCTCGATCCCGAGGTCCTTCTGGGCCCGCAGCACGGCGAGCCAGAGCTGACGCTCCAGCTTCACCTTCTGCTCGGGGGACCAGAGCGTGGCGAGCTCGGCGGAGGCGTAGCGTCCGGCGAGGACGTTGGGGATACGGGGCTTTGCGGGCGCGGCAGTCACGTGTAGGGAGTTTACCCGGCGTCCGGTGGGGCTCTGTACGTCCGCACAGCTCAGAGCGCCCAGGTCAGTCTGGTGAAGCTCTAAGGCCGGATGCCGTCGCAGGCGATCGGCAGATGGCGCGGGCCGCGAAGGACCGCGCTCTGCCGGTAGGGGGGCGGATCCTCCAGCAGTCGGGGATTCTCCAGCCTGCGGGCCAGCTCGCTCAGCGCGAGTTGCGCCTCCAGCCGGGCCAGTGGGGCGCCGAAGCAGCTGTGAATGCCGCTGCCGAAGCCCAGATGCTGGATGTCCCCGCGGTCAGGGTCGAACCGGTCCGGATGGTCGAAGCGGTCGGGGTCGCGGTTGCCCGCTGCCAGCACCAGCCACAGCGACGCGCCCTTGGGGATGGTGACGCCGCGCACCTCGATGTCGGCGAGGGTGCTGCGCTGCGGCACCAGCTGCACCGGTGGTTCGAAGCGCAGCAACTCCTCGACGAGGGGGACGGACAGTTTCGGGTCCTCGCGCAGCCGCTGGAGGACGTCGGGGTTGCGCAGCAGGGTCAGCATGCCGTTGGTGATGAGGTTGACCGTCGTCTCATGACCGGCGATCAGCAGGAGCACCGACGTGCTCAGGGCCTCCATCGTCGTCATGGCACCGTCCGGCCCGTGCGAGGTGGCCAGCTCCGACAACATGTCGTCGCCGGGCTTCTTGCGACGTTCCTCGATGAGCCCGGCCAGATACATGCCCAGCTCCGTGCGCGCATTGTGCGCGATCTTGGTGCGCTCCTCGCGATCGTCGTCCAGGACGGGGTCCAGGCTGGCGGCGATGGTGTCCGCCCAGGTGTGGAAGCGCGTCTCGTCCTCACGCGGCACCCCCAGCAGTCGGCAGATCACGGTCACCGGGAAGGGATAGGAGACCTGGTCGACCAGATCGATCCGATCCGGGGCGTCGATACCGTCGATGAGCCCCGCGACGATGCCTTTCAGCTCGTCGTGCATCTCGTAGATGCGCCGAGGGGAGTGCGGTGGGCCGAAAGGCCGGTTCGTCATACGCCGCAGCCGGTCGTGCTCCGGAGGGTCGAGCCGCAGGAAGCTCGGCGGCAGCGCGGTCTCCTCCTGTTGGTCGGCGGCCAGCGGATCGGCCGCCGCCGACTTCAGGTTGCGCACGTCGGAGCTGACCCGCGGATCGTGCAGAAGACTCTGGATGTCGTAGTACGTGCTGACGACGTACGGCCCGTCCGCCTCGTGGTACACCGGCGTCTTGCGGAGCTGCTCGTACAGCGGATACGGATTGGCACGGTTGGCGTGGTCGATGATCTGCCGCAGGATGTCCATGGGTGCGTCCTCGTGAGCGTCGGATCAGTGCCTGGCGGGGGTGAACGTCATCCGCCGGTCGGCGGGCGAATATCCGCTGAGAGTGACGGTCGGGCCGTGCGTGGGCACCGACGGGTCGGGGAAGTCGGCGTCCATCGGGTGCTGTCCCTCGGGACGGCGGTCCATCGTGGGGTAGGGCGGGGGGAACGGCGCCGTGGTCTCGATCTGCTGCTGGTAGAACTGCAGCCACTTCGACTGGTCGAAGGTGACGGCGCCGATGACACGCCCCTGATAGCCGTACACGCCGGTGAATCTGCGCTCGTTGAGAGCGCCCTGCGCGATGAGGATCTCCGTCCCCATCGTCGGCACCCCGACGGACTTGATGTTCACACCGAACTGTGAGGACCAGAACGCGGGCACCCAGATGTGGGGGCGGCGGTCCGTGCTTTCACTCATCATGTTGTGCGCCGCGGTCTCGGCCTGGGAAACGGCATTCCCCCAGTGCTCCAGAGACAGGAATTGGTATCCGAACAGCGGATGCGGGGACCGGGCGACGTCGCCCGCCACATAGATGTCGTCGGTCACGATGCCCCGGATGTCGAAGGCCCGGCAGCCGGCGTCACAGGCGATGCCCCGAGGACCCGCGCCGAGTCCGGATCCCGCGAGCCATTCGGTGTTGCGCATGGCACCGAGCGATACGACCACCACGTCCGCCTCGACGGAGTTCCCGTCGGAGAAATGGGCGGCGCGGACGCGTCCCGTGGAGTCGCCCTCCAGACCGGTCACCATGACGCCGCAGCGCAGGTCGACGCCGTTCTCGCGATGCAGCTCGGCCGCGACCTGGCCGATCACTCCGCCGAGCGCTCCGACCAGGGGTGCGTCGGCCCGTTCGGCCACGGTGACCGCGATCCCGCGTTCCCGGCAGGCCGAGGCGATCTCCGAGCCGGTGAATCCCGCGCCGATCACGAGCACGCGGCGCGGTCCCTGCGCGAGCGAGCGCTCCAGTGCGTGGGCGTCGTCGCGGGTCCGCAGGACGAACACGCCGTCGAGCTCCGCCTCGTCCTCCCTGGGCCATGGCCTGGCCCGTACACCGGTGGCGATGAGCAGCCGGTCGTACTCCACCTCGTCGCCGTCGGCCAGCCGTACCCGTCCGACCGCCATGTCCAGGCCGGTGGCCGGCACCCCGAGGCGCCACTCCGCGTCGATCGCCCGGCGCCGCGGGAGGAGGGTGCGATCCGCCGTCGCCTTGCCCAGCAGGACCTGCTTCGACAGCGGGGGGCGGTCGTAAGGCTCGTACGGCTCGTCGCCGATCATCGTGAGGGAGCCGGTGAACCCTTCCTCGCGCAACGTCTCCGCGCCACGCAGCCCCGCCAGTGAGGCGCCGACGACGACGATGCGCCCTTCGCGCTTGAGCCGCTCGAGAGATCCGTTGCCGCTCACCGGTCGCCCTCCCGGTCGCCTCCGGGGGCCTCGTCCGAGGCGTCCGCCTCCACGAGGATGGCCTGGACGGGGCACGCGGCGACGGCTCGCGCCACTTCCTCGCGCCTCTCCTCCTCGGCCTGCGGGTTGTAGAGCAGCGACTCTTCTCCGTGCATGGCAAATACGTCGGGAGCGAGGAACGCGCACTGCGCGTATCCCTGGCAGCGGTTGAGATCGACGACAAGCCTCACCGAGGATCAGCCTTTCCGTAGCCCCTTCTCGCCCCCTCCTGTTCAGCATGCGCGAGCGGGTGCGAAGCCGCGCGCCGAGGCACCCGTCGGGTGGCGGAATCACCGCTAGGCCACACAAGGGAGCGGCTCGCGAGGACCGGCACGGAGGATGTGGACGCTGACGACCAGCGCCCAGGCCGGGAAGACCAACTCGGACCAGGGCAGGCCGGACCCGAAGACGAGCAGGACAAGGCCCACGAGGTATCCGAGGACGGCGAGCGGACGTGGGAAGACGCCGAGGCGGTGTCCGATGGTCGAGGTCGTGAAGACGAACACGGCCGCCATGCGGAGCGCGTACGTCGTCATGAGCGTGTACGCGAAGTGGCGCCCGAAGCTCGAGGGCTGAGTCTCGCTCAGTACGGTGCCCGCCGCGGCGCCGGCACCGAACATGGTGGCGACGAATACCAGTCCACTGCCCAGGAACACGGTGGCGATGAATCTGTCCTCGGCGTCGCCGACCTGTGCGCGCAGGGCGCCCATGAACCACAGGAAGAAGATTCCCGCGAACGGGAGAATCTCCAGTGCCACCCGCACCGCCCACCGCTCGTCCGGATCGATCTTCGCGTTGGCGGCGTTGCCCGAGGGGACCGCGATCCGCACCAGCACGATCGCCGCCGCCAGCAGGACCGCGAACACCGCCCCTGCCATACCGGCGGCCCGCGGCGTCCGCAGCCGCTCGTCCTTCGGCTCCATCGGCGCTCGCCTTCTTCTCCGGTTCCCCTCTGGGTCCAGAAAGCAGGCAGTGGCTCACCCACGCCATCGGTGACACCCACGGGAGTGACGGCCGGGGTTCGTCCTACGAGGCGTCCGCCAGCTCCGCGAGGATGTCGCCGTGGCACAGCTCGGGCGCGCACCAGCACGCCAGCGTCTTGCCGCGCAGGGCGGGTACCTGGGCGAGGAGCTCGGGGCGTTCGAGGAGATACGCCCGGTACATCTCCATGACCTCGGCCCGGGTGCCGTCGCGCTTCTTGGTGGGGGTGTCGGGCGCGAACGGGTTGTAGAGCGGGTGCTGCGGGAGGTCCCAGTGGCCGATGGTCCAGCGACGACCGATGTAGACGAGGTCCGCCGGGGCCTTTTCCAGCCGGGGACCGAAGTCGTGGATGTGGCCCTTGAGGTTGATCACGGTGGTGGGCATGCGGCTCCCTTCCGCCGTATGTCTACCCCACCGATCCCTCGTACGGCAGCAGCTCGGGCCGCTTGGCCGGGCGTCCGTCACCCGACGAGCGGCCTGTCAGCCGCCGTCCGATCCACGGCAGCAGGTGCTGCTTGGCGAACCGGGCGTCGGCGGTGCGGCGGGCGACCCAGCCGGGTGGCGCGGTGGCCGCCATAGGCGTATGCCACTGCGCGTCCTGCGGCTCGTACCCGAGCGTCTGCCACACCGCCTCGGCGACGCGACGGTGCCCCTCCGCCGTCAGGTGCAGCCGGTCCACGTCCCACAGGCGGGGGTCGGCGAGCGAGGGCGCACCGTACAGGTCGACCACGAGCGCGCCGTGCCGCTCCGCGAGGTCGTCGACGACGGTGAAGAGCTCCTCCATACGCGGTCGGAACCGTTCGAGAACCGGGCCGTTGCGGCCGGGGCTGCGCATCAGGACGAGCTGCTTGCATGCGGGGGCGAGCCGCTCCACGGCCTCCTCCAGGAGACCGCGGACGCGTCCCATGTCGACCTTGGGGCGCAGCGTGTCGTTGAGCCCGCCGACCAGCGTGATCACGTCGGGTCGCATCGCGGCTGCCACGTCCACCTGCTCGTCGACGATCTGCCGGATCAGCTTGCCGCGCACCGCGAGGTTGGCGTACCGGAAGCCGGGCGTCCGTGCCGCCATCCGGGCCGCGAGGAGATCGGCCCAGCCGCGGTACGAGCCGTCGGGCAACAGGTCCGACATGCCCTCGGTGAAGGAGTCGCCGACCGCGACAAGACTGGTGTACGTGGCATTCGTCTGCATGGCGGAAAAGATGGTAACCCGCCTGCATACCCGTCGGTCGGTCGGGTCGCCGGGCGCGGAGACTCCTGTCGGTCGGGCCGCCGGGCGCTCTTGTCTGTCGGGCCGCCGGGCGGGGACGCTCCGGCGGCCCCTGTGGTGCTCACGCCGGCTGCCCGAACAACTCCCGCAGCACGTCCTCCATCGTCACCAGCCCCGCGAGCCGCCCGTCGCTGCCCATGACCGCCGCGAGATGCGTACGACTGCGCCGCATCGCCGTCAGCACGTCGTCCAGTGGAGTGCTCTCCCGTACCCGTGCGATGGGGCGCATGTCCCGCACCGGGAACGCCACGTCGCGCGGCATCGCGTCCAGTGCGTCCTTGACATGGAGGTAGCCGACGATGCGGCGGCCCTCGTCGACGACGGGGAAGCGGGAGAAGCCGGACTCGGCGGACAGCCGTTCCAGTTCGTCCGGAGTGACGCCCACGCGCGCGTAGACGACGCGTTCCAGGGGGAGGACGACGTCCCGCACGGGTCGCCGGCCCAGCTCCAGCGCGTCGTGCAGCCGCTCCTGAGCCCGGTCGTCGATCAGCCCGGCGGCGCTGGAGTCCTTGACCAGCCGGGCCAGTTCGTCGTCGGAGAAGGTCGCCGCGACCTCGCCCTTCGCCTCGACCCGCAGCAGCTTCAGCAGTCCGTTCGCGAAGGCGTTGATCGAGAAGATGACCGGGCGCAGCGCGCGCGAGAGCCCGACCAGTGGCGGGCCGAGCAGCAGCGCGGTGCGCACCGGCTCCGCGAGCGCGATGTTCTTCGGCACCATCTCGCCGAGCAGCATGTGCAGATACGTCGCCAGGGTGAGCGCGATGATGAACGAGATCGCGTGGCCAGCGCTCTGCGAGACGCCCACCGCGTGGAACACCGGCTCCAGAAGGTGCGCGATCGCGGGCTCGGCCACGATGCCCAGGACCAGCGTGCACAGGGTGATGCCCAGCTGCGCGGCCGCCAGCAGCGCGGACACGTGCTCCAGGCCCCACAGCACGCTGCGCGCCCGACGGTCGCCCCGCTCGGCGTGCGGCTCGATCTGGCTGCGGCGCACCGAGATCAGCGCGAACTCGGCGCCCACGAAGAAGGCGTTCACGACCAGCGTCGCGAGGCCGATCAGCAGTTGTACGGCGGTCATCGCTCCCCCTCCCCACCGTCGCGCGGAGCGTGCAGCAGCACCCGCGCTGCCCGCCGCCCCGAGGCGTCCACCACGTCGAGCCGCCACCCGGCGACCTCGACGCTGTCCTCGACGTCGGGAATGCGACCGAGCTCGGTCGCCATGAAACCGGCCAGCGTCTCGTACGGTCCGTCGGGCACCCGCAGACCGACGCGCGCCAGCTGGTCGATGCGGGCCGACCCGTCGGCCGAGTAGAGGGCCCGCCCCTCGTCGTCCGCGCCGGCCGGGGCCAGGTCGGGCGTCTCGTGCGGGTCGTGCTCGTCCCGCACCTCGCCGACGACCTCCTCGACGATGTCCTCCAGGGTGGCGACCCCGGCCGTACCGCCGTACTCGTCGATGACCGCGGCCATGGTGCGCTTGCCGACCAGCCGGTCCAGCAGCCGGTCGACGGTCAGGGACTCCGGGACGAGCAGCGGCTCACGCATGATCTGGGAGACGGGTGTCTGAGTCCGGCGTTCGGCGGGCACGGTCAGCACGTCCTTGATGTGCGCGATGCCGACGACCGAGTCGAGATTGCCGCGGTAGACGGGGAAGCGGGACAGGCCGGTCGCCCGTGTCGCGTTCGCCACGTCCTCGCAGGTCGCCTGCGCGTCCAGCGCGATGACCTGCACGCGCGGGGTCATCACGTTCTCCGCGGTCAGGTCGGCCAGATTCAGCGTGCGCACGAACAACTCGGCGGTGTCCGCCTCCAGGGCGCCCTGCTTGGCGGAGTGCCGGGCGAGCGCCACCAGTTCCTGGGGCCCGCGTGCGGAGGCCAGCTCCTCGGCGGGTTCGAGGCCGAAGCGTCGTACGACACTGTTCGCCGTGTTGTTGAGGTGCGTGATGAACGGGCGGAAGGCGGCGCTGAACCAGCGCTGCGGCGTCGCCACCCGCTTGGCCACGGCGAGCGGAGAGGAGATCGCCCAGTTCTTGGGCACGAGCTCGCCGACGACCATCAGGAAGACCGTCGACAGAGCCGTGCCGATGACCAGGGCCACCGAGTTCGACGCGGAGGGCGAGATGCCGATCGACTCCAGCGGACCCGCGATCAGCTTGGCGATCGACGCCTCCGAGAGCATGCCGACCACCAGGTTGGTGACGGTGATGCCGAGCTGGGCGCCGGAGAGCTGGAAGGTCAGATTCCGTACGGCTTTGAGGGCGCCCGACGCGCCGCGCTCACCGCGCTCGACGGCCCGCTGCAGCTCACTGCGCTCGACCGTGGTCAGCGAGAACTCCGCGGCGACGAAGGCGCCACAGGCCAGTGAGAGCAGAATCGCCACCAGGAGGAGGAGCACTTCGTTCATCGGGTCACCTCCGTCCCATGATCGGCCAGGGGCGGGGGATCGCGCGATATCGGGTACTGGGAGGCTCGCCCATGGGCGGACGCTCACACCTTTCATTGGAGGACCTGGTGATCCTCCAATGGTAAAGGATCAGCAAAGGACTCTCGTCGCGGGGGGCTCCGGCGGGCCCTAGTCGGTGAGCGGCTTCACCCAGCGGCGCCACTGCTCCTCGGGTGCATACCCGGCGGCCCGCCACGCATGCTGCGCGGTCTCGTTCCGCTGGAGCACCATCGCGTCGCCGCGGCGCCCCCCGAGTCGTACGAAACGTTCCTCGGCCGCGGCGAGAAGCGCCGAGCCGATGCCGAGGCGCCGGCGTTCGGGGTGCACCGCGAGGCGGTACAGATGACACCGCCAGCCGTCGAAGCCCGCGATCACCGTGCCGACCAGCTCGCCGTCCTGTTCGGCGAGGATCAGCGCCGCGGGATCGCGGGCGATGAGCCGCTCCACGCCGTCCCGGTCGTCACTGATGCTCGTGCCCTCGGCGGCCACCTTCCAGAAGGCCAGCACGGTGTCGAGGTCGTCGGGCGTCGCGGCCCGTATACGCAGGTCAGTCATGCCGCGATCCCATCACGGGCCCTCACCCGGGCTACGGAAATTCCACCATCCGGACGTCACTCGCCACGCAGTGCCTCGACGACGGGGGCGAACACCTCCATGTTCGGCTCCAGCACGGTCAGATACGAGAATCCGTACCGCTCCCGCTGCGCCCGCACCTGCTCGATGATCTGCTCCAAGGTGCCCACCAGCACGATCGGCAGCTCGAGCACCTGTTGCTCGGTCAGGTGGGGAATGCGGGGCAGCCAGGGCTGAATGGCGGCACCGCGGTCGTCGGTGACGGTGACGATCTGGATCAGCAGGTTGAGCTCGGCGGGCTCCTTGCGCCCCGCGGCGGACTCCCGGAACAGGGCGACGCGTTCGTCGAGTTCCTCGGCCGTGATGGGCGCCAGCGTGCCGCCCTCCAGGGTGCGCGCGCCGGTGAAGGCCGCGATGTCCGCGTGCTCGGCGGTGAGCCGCAGCATCCGGTCGCCGTTGGCGCCGATCAGGAGCGGCACGCGAGGCTTCTGCGCGGCCTGCTGCTTGGGGGTCCCCCCGCTCGAGGGGAGCCGAGAGTGGGGGAGCGCCTCCGAGCCGAGGAGCCGGTCCAACTCCTTGACCGTGCGCAGAAGATGATCGACCCGCTCACGCGGCGAACCCCACGGGAGGCCCGCGGTCTCGTGCTCCGCCTGTACATAGCCGGTGCCGAGGCCCAGTTCGAGGCGTCCGCCGGTCAACGTGTCGGTGGTGGCCACCTCGCGGGCCAGCAGCGTGGGGTTCCAGAAGCCCGTGTTGAGCACGAATGTGCCGAGGCGGGGCCGCTCGGTCGCCTCGGCGGCGGCGACCAGGGCGGGGAACGGGGCGGGCATGCCGAGGTGGTCGGCCACGGCGATGACGTCGTAGCCGAGTTCCTCGGCCCTGCGGCACTTGGCGCGCCATTCATCGGCGGATGCGGGGCTGATCAGGTTGACGCCGAATCGGAAGGGGCGCGGCATGAACTCTCCTTACCCGGAGGCGACTTGACGCGAGTACATCATTCGTGCGCGATCGCCGCCAGCACGTTCATACGCGACGCGCGCAACGCCGGAAGCAACGCCGCCACGATGCCCACGACCGCCGAACCGACCACCACCGCGATGATCGTCGGCCAGGGGATGGCGAGCGACTTCATGCCCTGCAGCGCGAGTACTTGCTGGACGCACACACCCCAGACGATCCCCAGCGCCAGGCCGAGGACCGCGCCGAACACGGCGATCACCACCGACTCCAGGCGGATCATCCGGCGCAACTGGCGCCGGGCGAGCCCGATGGCGCGCAGCAGTCCGATCTCGCGGGTTCGCTCCACCACCGACAGGGCGAGGGTGTTGACGACGCCGAGCACCGCGATGACGATCGCGAGGCCGAGCAGCGCATACACGAGGTAGAGCAGTACGGCGATCTGATCGTGGATCAGCTTCTTGTAGTCTGCCTGGTCGAGGACCTTGGCCTGCGGATACGGGTCGAGCGTCTTCTCCAGCCGCGAGCGCAACTGATCGGCGCTGGTACCCGGGGCCGCGTTCACGTACAGCGCGGAGTCCTGTCCGCCGGGCACGTACTTCTCGATGGTGGCCATGCCGAAGTAGAGCCCGCCCTGCATTCCGAAGCCTTCGGCGGCGTCCTGGTCGGTGAGTGCCGCCACCGTCAGCTCGGTCTTCCGTTTGGCGGGGAATTCGACGGGGATCACGCTGCCGACGCGCACGTCGTGCTTCCGCGCGAACTTCAGGTCCATGGCGATGTGCCCGTCGCCGAGCGCTGCCGCGGTGTCTCCTTGCGCGTACGTGACGTGGGCGACGTCGTCGAGCCGCGGATCGTAGGCCGCGGCGGTCGTCTCGATCCGCTTGCCGTCCGGCAGCCGCACCGCGACCGGGGTGAACCGTTGGCGGACCACGAGCCCGGCGCCCTCCGTCCGGCGCACCTTGTCGGTGAGGTCCTGCGGGAACGGCACGAAGTTGCTGTTCTGGATCACGAAGTCGGCGCCGAGTGTCTTGTCGATCTGATGGTCGAAGGACTTGGTCATGGACGCGCTGGCCACGGACATACCGCCGACCAGGGCGAGACCCACCATCAGGGCGGCCGCGGTGGCGCCCGTGCGCCGCGGGTTGCGCAGCGCGTTGCGCTGGCTCATCCGCCCGACGGAGCCGAAGACCGCGGGGAAGGCCCCGCCCAGGACCCGGATGACCGGCCGCACCAGAAGCGGACCCGCGATCACCGTCGCGATGAGCGTCAGGACGACGCCGAGTCCCAGCAGGGAGGCGGCCGTCGAGGTCTTCGACGACGCGGCGCACCCCGCGAGCGCGGCGGCACCCAACGCGCCGACGACCGCGCCCACCATGGCGCGCACCCGCAACGGCCGTCCCACACCGGCGACCTCGGCGTCCGCGAGGGCCGCCATGGGGGAGACGCCCGCCGCCCGCCTGGCCGGGAGATACGCCGCCACGAAGGTGACGCCGACCCCGACGACGTACGCCGCGACGGGTGTCGCCCAGCCGATCACCATCTCGGTCGACTTGAGGTTCATGCCGAACGCGGTCATGAGCTTGATCAGGCCCAGCGCGAGCCCGATCCCCGCGGCGAGTCCGAGCGTCGAACCGACCAGACCGAGCAGCAGCGCCTCGGTGAGCACGGACCGGCGCACCTGACGCCGGTCGGCGCCCAGTGCGCGCAACAGGCCCAGCTCGCGGGTGCGTTGGGCGATCAGCATCGAGAAGGTGTTGACGATCAGGAAGACGCCCACCAGGACGGCGATTCCGGCGAAGCCGAGCATCACGTACTTGATGACGTCCAGGAATCCGCCCAGTTGGGCGGCGGCGGACTTGGCCTGCTCCTCCGCGGTCTTCAAGTCATAGGTCTTCGTGCCGAGTTCGTCGGCGATCCGCTGCTTGAGCTGGGCGTCGCTGACTCCTGGCGCCGCGTCCACGGAAATGCTCGTGGCGGCGGCCGGGCTGCCGAGCAGTCTGGTCTGTGCGGTCGGGGTGTCGAGGAAGATCAGCGCGGCACCGGGGTTGGTGGTGGTGAAGGTGGCGATCCCGACGATCCGCACCTTGAAGGGGCCGGGCTGCGCCTGGACCGTCAGGGTGTCGCCGATGCGGACGTGCTTCTTCTTGGCGGTGTCCGCGTCCAGAAGCGCCTCGCCGCCGCCCTGGGGCTCGTGGCCGGAGGTCAGCTTCACCGGACTGCGCTCGGTGACCTCCCAGTTGGTGACGATGGTGGGGGCGCCCGTGGTCGGACCGACCGACTCGTGCTTGCTGTCGACGACCGTGGCGTTCTCCACCGCCGCGTCCACGTGGGTGGCGGCGACGCCGTCGACCTTCGTCAGTCGGTCGGCGAGCGAGGCGGGCACGGTCTGGGTGGCGCCGGTCGGGATCTGCGAGCTGAGGTCGTTCTTCGGCTCCACGGTCACATCGGCCGAGGTGGAGGCGAAGAGCCGGTCGAAGGTCCGGGTCACCGTGTCCGAGAAGATGAGGCTGCCCGCGACGAACGCCACGGACAGCACGACAGCCAGCGCCGAGAGCAGAAGCCGCCCCTTGTGCGCGAGAAAGCTCCGCAGAGTCGCCTTGAGCACGCCCGCCTCAGTCCTTCTCGAGGGTTACGTCGCCGGAGTCGCCGTCGGGAGTCGCGGCGCCGGGGCTGCCATCAAGCAGTACGTCACCGGAGGCACCCGCAGGGGTCGTCCCGTCGGGTCCGCCGCCCCCGCCGTCGAAGGTCACCCGGATGGTGTCGAACCGCTTCATGCGCTCCAGCACGGCCTCCGCCGAAGGCCGCTCCATCTCGTCCACGATCCGCCCGTCGCCGAGGAAGAGCACGAGGTCGGAGTGGGCGGCCGCGCCCGGGTCGTGCGTCACCATCACGACGGTCTGGCCCAGTTCATCGACCGCCTCGCGCAGGAAGCCGAGCACTTCGAGACCCGCGCGGGAGTCGAGGTTGCCCGTCGGCTCGTCCGCGAAGATCAGCTCGGGGCGCGAGGCGAGCGCGCGGGCGCAGGCGACACGCTGCTGCTGGCCGCCGGACAGCTGCGCCGGCCGGTGCTTCAGCCGGTCACGCAGACCGAGCGTGTCGATGACCTGGTCCAGCCACTTCTGGTCGGGTTTCTGGCCCGCGATGTCCATGGGCAGCGTGATGTTCTCGGCCGCGTTGAGCGTGGGGATCAGGTTGAACGACTGGAACATGAAGCCGATCCGGTCGCGGCGCAGCCGGGTCAGCTCACGATCCTTCAGCCCCGTGATCTCGGTGTCGCCCAGCCACACCTGTCCGGCCGAGACACTGTCGAGCCCCGCCAGGCAATGCATGAGGGTGGACTTCCCGGACCCCGACGGGCCCATGACCGCGGTGAAGCGGCCGCGCGCGATGTCCACGTCGACCGAGTCGAGCGCGAGCACCGTCGTCTCGCCCGAGCCGTACGCCTTCGTCAGGCCGCGGGCGCGGGCGGCGATCCCCTCCGCCTCCGCGCGGCCGACGGCACGCTCCGCAGCAGGTGTGGACAAGGCCGCCTCCTAGGTGATGGACGTCCCGACTCCCTTGTCCGGCCGAGCCTAATGTGAGCCGAGGCACACTCGGTATCCCCCCGAGGTGCCGCGCGTCCTCCGCCCCAGGTTGTGCCCCTGATACCCGTGTAAGGGGCACTCTCCACCGGCGCTCTCCACCTTCGTCTCCACCCGAGGCCCTCTTGCCGGTGCTAGCAATTCGGCGCTAGCTTCGAAGCATGGCGAAGACTCAGCTGAACGTACGGGTGGACGAGGGCACGGCCCGCGCCGCCCGCGAGCGAGCCCTGGAGCGTGGGATGAGCGTGAACCGCTATATCGAAGAGCTGGTCAGACAGGACACCGGAGAGGTGGGCCACACGTTCGTGGAGGCCGCCGCCGATTTCATGAAGCAGTACGAGTCCGTCTTCGCCGAGGAATTCGGCGCGGAGCGCGAAGGCACACGCGAAGGTCGTCGTTGATCCCTTGAGCAGTCTCAGAGTCGACCTTGCCTGGCTCCTCATGATCGCCGAACAGAAGACGCCCGGAGATCCCCAGGTCACGGACTGGGGAGCCCTCGTCGCCGCCGTCAGCCGGCACGAGGCCGAGATATTCGGCATTCCCGTCTACGACAGCCCGCACGCCCGCGCCGCCGCGCTGCTCCAGCTCCTGCTGCACGTACCGGCGCTCGAGCGCTCCAACGCGATGTTCGCCTCGGCCGTCGCGTACGCCTATCTCGTCGCCAGCGGCTTGAAGGTCGTCACCTCTCCCGAGCAGGTGCGCGAACTGGCCCGCCTGGTGAAGGGCGGCGACGCGACCGTGCACGACATCGCGCAGCAACTGCGCCAATGGAGCCTATGAGGCCGGGCGCCACGCCGTGCCCAGCACGCAGTACGAGGTGGGCAGCCGCGGCCCCTTCTCGGGCATCAACATCCGCCGGTAGGGGCCGAGTTCGAACCCGGCGTCGCGCAGCGCCGCGATCGGGTCGCGGGCCAGATGGCAGCCGCCGTTCAGCCGCGGCCACACCGTACGGTCCAGGCCGCGCTGGGTGTACGCCATCGCGCGCCCGCCGCCCTTGCCGTGCTCGAAGAACCGCAGGGTGCCGCCGGGACGCAGCACGCGCCGCAGTTCGGCGAGGGCACGCGGCACATCGCGCACGCTGCACAGCACCAGTGAGACCACGGCCGCGTCGAACGCCTCGCTCTTGACCGGCAGAGCCTCCGCCGCGCCCGGCACCACGTCGACGGGCACGTCGGAGCGAAGGGCGGCCTCCACGGCCAACTGCCGTAGCAGTCGCTCGGGTTCGATGGCGACGACCTCCGAGACGGTGCTCGGATAGTGCGCGAAGTTCAGACCGTTGCCCGCGCCGATCTCGATGACCCGCCCGGACAGCCCGTCGAGCAGCCGCTCGCGCACCCCGCCCATGCCCAACCGCGTCTCGGCGGTCACGCTGATCCGGGCGTAGTAGCGGGCGAACAGCGGATGGTGCACGGGGTCCCGTGTCACCTTGCCGGAGTCGGCTGACCTGAGCGGCATGACGGACCTCCCGGGAGGACGTTCCTTACCGTGATTGTCCCCCCAGGACGTCCGACACACGCGTTGCGCGTCAGTGGCAGGCGATGAAGTCGCGCACCTGTTCGTAGACGCCGTAGGCGTTGTTCATGCCGGTGTGCGAGGGAAGGGGTGAGCGTTGTGGTGCGGGTCGTCGGCCGCCGGTTGTCCGTGGCTGGTCGCACAGTTCCCCGCGCCCCTGACGGGGGGAGCTCCCGGCGTCTTCACCAGGCGTAGGCCGACGCGAAGGCGTTCGCGTCCCAGCTTCCGCCCAGTCGGGGAGCCAGCCAACTTGACGCACTCGCACGGAACTCGTCGGGGGTGTGTGCCCCGGCGCCCGCCGGCACCGCACCGAGCAGTGGTGCGCCGGACACGGTCGGCAGGTCCGCGAGGTTGCAACGGGACGCCAGGTCCGCGTCGTCGGGCCAGCTGCCGATGACCACACCGGCGAAGTCCAGCCCCCGGCGCAGTAGTTCCTGAGCCGTCAGTTCCGTCGTGTTGAGCGTGCCGAGCCCTGCCGAGGCGACCACCAGTACCGGTGCGTCGAGGAGGTGCGCCGCGTCCGCCAAGGTGCCGCCCTCGTCGTCGAACCGTACGAGCAGGCCGCCCGCCCCTTCGACCAGCACCAGGTCGTGCTCGGTGGCCAGCTTGGCCGCGGCCTCTGCCACCTCACGCGGACGCACGGCAGGCAGACCCGCCCGCCGGGCAGCTGTAGCGGGCGCCAACGGCTCGGGATACCGGGCGAGTTCGAGCGTGGTGACGGTGCCCGCGAGCCGGGCCACCTCGTCGGCGTCGCCTCGCTCGTCCGGACGTACACCGGTCTGCGCGGGCTTGAGCACGGCCACCGAGCGTCCGGCCGCGACGGCCACCGCGGCGACGGCGGCCGTCGTGACCGTCTTGCCGACCTCCGTGCCCGTGCCCGTGATCACCAGTACCGGCATGTCATCCCTCCCGCGCCGCCGCGCACACCGCGCTCGCGATCCGTGCCACGTCGCCGTCGCTCGTGACGTACGGCGGCATCGTGTAGACGAGGTCGCGGAACGGCCGCAGCCACACGCCCTCGCGCACGGCGGCCGCCGTCGCCGCCTTGATGTCCACCTCGTGGTCGAGCTGGACGACGCCGATGGCACCCAGGACACGTACGTCACGAACCCCGGGAAGTTCCGATGCCGGAGCCAGTCCCTCCCGCAGCCCCGACTCGATGCGCTTGACCTCGGTCTGCCAGTCCTGCCCGAGCAGCAGGTCGATCGAGGCGCACGCCACGGCGGCGGCCAGCGGATTGCCCATGAAGGTCGGCCCGTGCGCGAGCACCGGGACCTCACCCCGCGAGATGCCGTCGGCCACGCGCGAGGTGCACAGCGTCGCCGCCATCGTCATATAGCCGCCGGTCAGCGCCTTGCCGACGCACATCACGTCCGGCGTGACGCCCGCGTGTTCCGCCGCGAACAGTGCGCCCGTACGGCCGAAGCCGGTCGCGATCTCGTCGAACACGAGCAGCACGTCGTGCGCGTCGCAGGCCTCCCGCAGCACGCGCAGGTACGCGGGGGAGTGGAACCGCATCCCGCCCGCGCCCTGCACCACCGGCTCCACGATCACCGCGGCCAGCTCGTCGGCGTGCCGCTCGATCAGCTCGCGCAGCTGATCGGCGTACGCCTCCTCGTAGGCGACCGGCGGCGGATCGGCGAACACCTGGCGCTGGAGCACGCCCTGCCACAGCTCGTGCATCCCGCCCTCGGGGTCGCACACCGACATCGGCTGCCAGGTGTCCCCGTGGTAGCCGCCGCGCCAGGTCAGCAGCCGCTGCTTGCCGGGGCGGCCGAGCGAGCGCCAGTGCTGGAGGCACATCTTGACGGCGACCTCGACCGAGACCGAACCGGAGTCGGCGAGGAAGACGTGCTCCAGGCCCTCCGGCGAGATGTCGACAAGGCGCTTCGCCAGCCGAACGGCGGGCTCATGGGTGAGCCCGCCGAACATGACGTGGCTCATGCGCTCCAACTGGTCGCGCACCGCGTCATTGAGGACCGGGTGGTTGTAGCCGTGGATGGCCGACCACCAGGACGACATGCCGTCGATGACTTCGGCGTCGGTTCCATCGGCCGTGCGCAGGTTCAGACGAACCCCGCTCGCCGACTCCACGACCAGCGGCTCCTGGCGGCCGGGCATCGGCCCGTACGGATGCCAGACGTGCCGCCGGTCGAGGTCGAGCAGTTCCTCCACGGACAGGTCAGGCATTGGGCGCGAGATCCGTTCCGGCACCTCGGCGGCGTACGGCGACGAGATCCGTACGGGCGTCAGCGGGCTTCTCCGCGGAGGCCGCGGGAGCGACTGAAGCGGAGCCGCACACCGCGCCCCCCTCGTGGGACCCGCACCCGGCACTCTCGTGCGAGCCGCACCCGGCTTCCGCGTGCGATCCGCATCCGGCCTCCGCGTGTGACCCGCACCCGCCACCCGCCGAAACCCGGTGCTCCGGCAGCGTCACCTCGCCCGCGCCCTCCACCTCGAAGCCGGCGTCCGCGATCATGTCCAGGTCGGCCTTGCCGGCCTGGCCCTCGCTGGTGAGGTAGTCGCCGAGGAAGATCGAGTTGGCCAGGTGCAGGGCCAGCGGCTGCATCGTGCGCAGATGGACCTCGCGGCCGCCCGCGATGCGGACCTCGGCATCGGGGCAGACGAAGCGGACCATCGCCAGGATCCGCAGACAGCGCTGCGGGGTGAGGTTCCACTCCTTGGCGAGCGGGGTGCCCTCGAAGGGGATCAGGAAGTTCACCGGAATGGAGTCCGGGTCGAGCTCGCGCAGGGCGTAGACGACGTCGACGAGGTCCTCGTCGGACTCGCCCATGCCGGCGATAAGACCCGAGCAGGCGGACAGCCCCGCCGCGTGCGCCTTCTCGACCGTGTCCACCCGGTCGGCGTACGTGTGCGTGGTCGTGATGTCCCCGTACGTCCCCTCGGACGTGTTCAGGTTGTGGTTGTACGCGTCCGCGCCCGCCTCGCGCAGCCGCTCGGCCTGGCCGTCGGAGAGCAGGCCGAGGCACGCGCACACCTCGACGTTCTCGTGTCGGTCCTTGATCGCCTTGATGGTGTCGGAGACCCGGTCCACGTCACGGTCCGTCGGACCGCGCCCGCTGGCCACCAGACAGACCCGCTTGGCGCCCCCGGCGAGCCCGGCCGCCGCGGCCTGCGAGGCCTCGTCGGGCTTGAGCCAGGTGTACTTCAGGATGTCGGCCTTGGAGCCGAGCCGCTGCGAGCAGTACGAGCAGTCCTCGGGGCACAGGCCCGACTTGAGGTTGACGAGATAGTTCAGTTTCACCCGTCGGCCGAACCACTGCCGGCGTACCTTGCCGGCCGCGGCCACCACGTCGAGCACATCGTCGTCGGAGGTGGCCAGCACGGCCAGAGCTTCGTCCCGGGTCGGCAGCTCGCGCCGAAGCCCCTTGTCCACCAGCGTGTTCAGCAGGTCCATGAGATCCGATCCTGGCCTATGCGACCGCTCTCGGCCAAGGAGAGTTTGCACAACAGAGACGGTTCGACGTGTGGGTATTGCCACATCATGGGCTGCCGGACCGGCCGCTAGGGTCTGTGCACTGCCTACAAAACACCCACCACCAAGGCCCGGAGGACACATGGCGTTCGGCTGGATCGACGAGCAGGCCGAGGCGCGCCGCCGGGCCGGACTCGTACGCACCCTGCGCCCGCGCCCCGCCGACTCGCCGCTCCTCGATCTCGCGAGTAACGACTACCTCGGTCTCGCCCGCCATCCGGAGGTCACCGAGGGCGCGGCACAGGCCGCGCGCAGGTGGGGCGGCGGCGCCACCGGCTCCCGGCTCGTCACGGGCACCACCGAACTGCACGGCGAGCTCGAACGCGAGCTGGCCGACTTCTGCGGCTTCGAGTCCGCGCTCGTCTTCTCCTCCGGATACGCGGCCAATCTCGCCGCCGTCACCGCGCTCGCGCCGCACGGCTCGCTCGTCGTCTCGGACGCGGGCAACCACGCCTCGCTGATCGACGGCTGTCGGCTGGCCCGCGGCACCACGCAGGTCGTCGCGCACGCCGACCCCGACGCCGTGCGCAAGGCGCTCGGCACCCACGAGGGCCCCGCCGTCGCCGTCTGCGACACGGTCTTCTCGGTGGACGGGGACGCGGCGCCGCTGTCCGAACTCGCCCTCGCCTGCCGGGAGTACGGGGCCGGACTGATCGTCGACGACGCGCACGGGCTGGGTGTGCTGGGCGACGGTGGCAGGGGCGCGCCGCACGCGGCGGGGCTCGCGGGCGATCCGGACGTCGTCGTGACCGTCACGCTCTCCAAGTCGTTCGGCAGCCAGGGCGGCGCCGTCCTCGGCCCCGCCCCGGTCATCGACCACCTGGTCAACGCGGCGCGCACCTTCATCTTCGACACCGGTCTCGCGCCCGCGGCGGCGGGCGCGGCCCTCGCGGCGCTCAGGCTGCTGCGCCGCGAGCCGGAGCGTGCCGCTCGGGCGCGCGCGGTGGCGACGGCGTTGCACACCCGTCTGACGGCCGAGGGTCTGGAAGCGGTACGACCGGACGCCGCTGTCGTCTCCGTGCGTGCGTCGTCCCCCGAACGGGCCGTGCGGTGGGCGGCCGACTGCCGTGAGGCGGGACTCGCCGTCGGCTGCTTCCGGCCCCCGTCCGTGCCCGACGGCATCTCACGGCTGCGGCTGACGGCCCGCGCGGACCTCACCGAGGAGCAGATCGAGCACGCCGTGCGCGTGATCAGCCAGAAGCGGTGAATGGGGTGGCGGTCAGCTCAGTCCGGCGATGAACCCCTCCCAGGCGGCAGGAGGGAAGAGCAGGGCGGGACCTGCCGTGTTCTTGGAATCGCGCACGGCCACCAGTCCCGACCAGGGGCCCGGTCCGGGGCGTGCCGTCTCCACGCAGTTGTTCATTCCCGTACTGCGGCTGCTGCGCAGCCATCGCACGTCGTGCAGTGAAGTACTGGAAGGTACGTACCGAGGCAGTGCAGACATGGTGCCTCCTTACGCGCCGTCACCAATCACGGCGATGTAATCCAACGAGTCCTCGGGCGAAAGGGCGTGGATCTGAAGGGCGTTGAAGGCCTCGCTGTAGGCCTGAAGGTCTTCTTTCCGTTCGAGGTAGAGGCTACTCGTCAAGTGGTCGAGAACAACCACATCCAGATCAGTTGTGTTCGGAAATGAGAAGATAACGAAAGGCCCGGTGACCCCGATGTGTGCTCCGGCGGCGAACGGCAGTACCTGAAGCCGCACTTGAGGCAGCGTGGCGGCCTCCCGCAACCGCTCCAGCTGGCGTGCCATGACCTCCGGTCCGCCGACCTCCCTTCGTAACACCGCTTCGTCCAGGACCGCGCTCAGTTCCAGCGGCGGATTCGAACGCAGCACGTCCTGGCGGGCGAGGCGCACCTCGACGAGCGCGTCGAGCTTGCCGTCCTCCAGTCCGTCCACGGCGGCCTGCGTCACCGCACGGGCGTACTCGGGCGTCTGCAGCAGCCCGGGCACGACGGAGGTCTCCAACGTGCGCATCCCACTGGCCTGCGACTCCAGGCTGATGAAGTCGCGGTATGTCGGCGGCAGCACCCCGCGATAGGCGTGCCACCAGTGGTGCCGTCCGTTGCCCTCGGAGCCCGCCAACACGACCAGGAGGTCTCGTAATTCGGGGTCCTCGACGGCGTACGCGTCCAGCAGCCGGCTTACGTCCGCCGGCTTCACCCCGCTGGTGCCGGTCTCGATCCGGCTCACCTTCGACTGATGCCAGCCCAGGAGGCGGGCCGCCTCACCACTCGTGAGGCCCGCATCGGCGCGCAGCGCGCGCAGTTCGGCACCGAGCTTGCGGCGGCGCACCGCGGGACCGTGCTGCATGGCCGTACTCCTTACTCCTTCCGAGCCGCCCAAATACGGTCTGCCGTCGCAGAGTTCACCGCTTCGAGCGACAGATATATGCATATCTTGGTGGATCGCACCCGTGACCGGCCCGGTGATGGCAGTCTGGCGCGAAGCACCAGTCCGGGACCGTACTCGAACCATCCGCTCCGTGTCGGACTCCGGTCCCGTGGGAAAGGGACGACGTCGCCATGGCAGATCACCAGGAAGCATCCGTCACTCTGCCGAGCGATCCCGCCTCGGTCTCCGCGGCCCGGAAATTCGTCGCCGACGTGCTGGCCGAATGGGGCCTGCCGTGCGACTCCGAAGTCGCGGACACCGTACGCCTGATCGTGTCCGAACTAGCCACCAACGCCGTCCAGCACACTTTCGGGCAGTCGCCCACCTTCACGGTGGACGTCCGGCTCGACCGAGACGAACACCTGCGCCTCGGCGTCACCGACAGCCACCCGCGCTTTCCGAAACGGCTGCCCGCAGCCGTCCAACAGGACAACGGCCGCGGCATGGTGATCATCCGCTGGCTGACCGCCGAGTGCGGCGGCAGACTCACCGTCCGGCCGACCCGGGAGGGCGGCAAGACCGTCTCCATCGAACTGCCGTGGACGGCACCGGTCCAGCCGGTGGCGGCCGGGGGACCTCAAGAGCCTTGAGGAGCGGCTCAGTTGTCGTGTCTGTGCTGCCCGGTGTCGTGCCGGTATTGCCCGGCCCGTCCGAAAGCACCGCGCAGCAGGGCACGGAAGGCATCGGCCGCGGGTGCCGCCTCGTCGGTCCGGTGGACGACCGAGATCGTACGGCGCAGATCTCCCGGTTCCAGCAGCCTCGTCCCCACCGGTGTGGCCGCGGTCGTGGCCACCATCTCCGGTACGACCGCGACCCCGAGCCCGGCGCTGACCAGCGCGCACACCAGGGCGTACCCCGGTGTCTCGACCAGCACGGCGGGGGTGGCCCCGGCCCGGGCGAGCGCGGCCTCCACGCCCTGCCGGGCCGGAAGGTCCGGGGCCATGCTGATCAGCGGCTGCCCGGCGAGCTCGGTCAGCGGCAGCCGCGCCGAGCCGCCCGCGAGGACATGCCCGGGAGCGGTCACCAGCACCAACTCCTCGACCAGGACCGGCTCCGCGCGCACGGACGAAGGCAGCGGTACGGGGGTCGAGGGCTCGTAGGTGTGCGTCAGGGCCAGGTCCACCTCACCCGCCGCGACAGCCGAAACACCTTCGGGCGGCTCGTAGTCGGCCACCGCGAGCTCCACGTCGGGATGTGCCCGGCGAAAGGCGCTGAGCACCGGCGGCAGCAGATGGATGCCCGCCGTCTGGAAGGTGCCGAGCCGCAGCGTGCCGCCCGACAGGCCTGACAGGCGCGCCAGTTCGTGGCGGGCCCGCTCCATCTCGTCGAGAATCCGGCGGGCCCGCGCCACGAGCAGCTCGCCCGCCGCCGTCAGCCGCGCCCCGCGATGCGACCGCACCAGCAGGGTCGCGCCCGCCTCCCGCTCCAGCTTCGCCAGCTGCTGGGAGAGCGCGGGCGGGGTGTAGCCGAGGCGCTCGGCGGCCCTGGTGATCGACCCCGCCTCGGCGACCGCCACCAGCGCCGCGAGCCGCGTCGGGTCGTACATCGTGCCCCTCCTGCTGCCCGGGGCTCCCCAGGCTCTGGGCTGACCCGGGTATAAACGATTGCTTAAGGCTCACCCAGGATATTCGACATACCTGCTGAAGGCCCGGCGGAGGCACTCTGGTGCTCATGGACGCACAGCTCATCGCCTTCACGGGGGTCGCAGCCGGCATGGTCGCCATGCCGGGAGCGGACTTCACCGTCGTCGTACGCAACGCCCTGGTCTCACGCCGGTCCGGAGTCGCGTGCGCGCTGGGGATCACCGGTGGGCTGCTCCTGCACACGGCGCTCGCCGTCGCCGGGGTCGCCGCGGTCCTCACCGCCGTACCCGCGCTGTTCCGGGCGCTGCAACTGCTCGGCGGCGCCTATGTGCTGTATCTCGGCGTACGGACGCTGCGGTCGCTGGGACGGCCGCGCGAGGCGGTGGCCGAGGAGGCGGGGTCCGATGCGCGCCCGCTGCGGCAGGGCTTCGTGACCAACGCGCTCAATCCCAAGGCGCCGATCACCTTCCTCAGCCTGCTGCCGCAGTTCGTGCCGGCGGGCAGTCCGGCGATGCCCCGGACCCTGCTGCTGGCGCTGATCGTGGTCGTCCTCGCGCTGCTGTGGTTCCCCGCGGTGGCGCTGTTGGTGGACCGGCTCGGCCGGTGGCTGCGCAGGCCGCGTGCCGCCCGGGCCGTCGAGGCGGTCACCGGCACCGCGCTCACGACTCTCGGTCTGGTGCTTCTGCTGGAGCCTCTGAGGGGCTGACACCACGCTGCACGAGCCGGGGGAGCAGGCCCCACAGCCCCAGACAGACGGCCAGCGTGCCCGCGCCCGCGGCGATGCCGGCGCCGCGACCCAGCGTCACGTCCACGACGAGGAGCACCGATCCGGTGAACGCCAGCATCAGCACGTACAGGCCGATGTGGGCCAGCCGGGAGGAGACCCGCACGATGACGGGCTTCACGTTTTGCTGGAACAGCGCCCGATGCAGGGCGGCGGGGGCCGTGAACAGGGCGGCGGCCAGCATCGAGAGCAGCAGTGTGGTGACGTAGGTGGCGCGCTGCACGGTGTCGAGGGACGGGAAGCGCTGTGTGAAGGCCAGGGTCAGCAGGAAGGCGAAGAGGATCTGCACCCCGGTCTGGGTGACGCGCAGCTCTTGGAGCAGTTCCGCGAAATTGCGGTCTGCGCGTTCGAGGCGCGTCTCGTGACGTGCCGCGGGGTGAGGTTGCTCGGCCATGGTGCACGAGTAACCGGTTCCGCCCGCTTTCACGCCCGGAGGGGGTGACGGCGGCGTGCGCCGTCACCCCCTCGGGCAGGTCAGCTGACCCGGCCGTACCAGACGCTCTTCGTCCAGATCTTCTGGAGCTTCACGACCTCCCCGGTCTTCGGGGAGTGCCAGATCTTTCCCTTCCCGGCGTAGATGCCGACGTGGTACACGTTCCGGCCCGAGTGGAAGAACACGAGGTCTCCGGCCTTGCGGTGCGAGGCGGAGATGTGATGCGTCTTGTTGTACTGCGCCGCGGCCGTACGAGGCAGCTTCTTGCCCGCCTTCTTGTACGAGTAGAGCGTGAGCCCGGAGCAGTCGAAGCGGCGCGGCCCCGCGGCGCCCCACTTGTACGGGGAGCCCTTCTTGGAGGCCGCGATCTGAAGTGCCTTCGTCGCAGGCGTGGCCGCCTCGGCGTCGGATGCGACGCCTGGGACCACGAGGCTGCCGCCCACGGCGGCGATGGTGAGAGCCGAGGCCGTACCGGCCCTGGTCCACAGCGACGGGACACGATTGAGCGCAGTCATGCGCAACCCTTCGTCAGCCGCCTGTGAAGGATGACCTGTCGGATTCGGGCTGGCGAAGTAGCCCGGCCGCGTATGCGGCTTCACCCCAAGGACCGCCCGGATCTCTCCGGCGGCCCGTCGTGCTGGGTCCTCCACTCCTGCCGATCCACTTCTGTCGACCGGACATCCGGGCGGCGGCAGGACTCGGCGTCCGCCCGGACCGCCCCGCCGCTGCGGCGGGGGCTTGTCGTCGGAAGGGATCTTCACGCATGAGTGTCGGAAAATCCGAGCGGAATCGGCGGTTTGTGGTGTTAGTCACCACTCACCCGTTCGGGTGGACACCCCTCAGTTCGAGGGGGTGTTGAGGAAGTCGACCATGCCCGTACCTGCAACGGAGGACTTCATTTCGCCTCTGTGCTACGCGCATTGCGCAACTTTTGCGCGTTCTTGAAAGGACCCGCGTCTACTCCATCAGGGGGTACGCCATTTGGTCCGTTTGAAACCCGGGCCGGACGTTCGCCGGCTCGACGCGTGCCGCGGCCCGGGTGTCCCTGCGTCAACTGCCGGAGTCGGGGGGCAGGGTGACGCGCGCCGCCCGCCGCTCGCCGTCGAGGACGCGCAGGGCCTGTGCCAGGGTCGGGGCGTGCACCTCGCTCTCGCCCCGCTGGTGCATCAGCGCGAGGGCGTCACGCAGCGCCGTCGCCTTGCCGACCAGTGCCTGAGCGGCCCTCAGGCCGCGGTAGGTGTCCCCGGGGCGGGCCGGGTTGATGCGGCCGAGCAGATCGACCACGTCGAGATAGCGGTCGATCAACTCGGCCTCGGCGCGCGTCAGCGCGGGCAGTGGGGGCAGGTCGGGGATCATCCGGCGATCACCTGGCGCCGGGCGCGGTGCGGGAGGCCTTGCGGCTCGGGATGATCCGGTCGACCAGTCCGTACGCCACCGCCGCCGGCGCGTCCAGGATCTTGTCCCGCTCGATGTCCGCGGCGACTTGCTCCGGACTCTGCCCCGTGTGCCGTACGAGCATCTCCTCCAGCAGCTTCCGGGTGCGCATCAACTCCTCGGCCTGGATGGCGAGATCGCTCGCCTGCCCCTGGATCGGTTCGGGTGTCGACGGCTGGTGGATGAGCACGCGGGCGCCCGGCAGCGCGAACCGCTTGCCCGGCGTACCGCCGGCCAGCAGCACGGCTGCGGCCGACGCCGCCTGCCCCAGGCAGACCGTCTCCACGTCGCAGGTGACGAACTGCATCGTGTCGTAGACCGCCGACATCGCGCTGAACGAGCCGCCGGGAGAGTTGATGTACAGGGAGATGTCCTGGTCGGGGGCCAGGTACTCGAGGTGCATGAACTGTGCCATCACGTCGTTCGCCGAGGTGTCGTCGATCGGCGTCCCGAGGAACACGATCCGCTCGTCGAGCAGCTTCGAGTACGGATCCAGGGTCCGGTGCCCCGCACTGGTCCGTTCGGTGAACTCGGGCAGGACATAGCGGGCGGACGGGCTGTCCATGGCGCGTGCCTCCTCTGATCGACATCTGTAAAAAATGTACAGGACGTACGCTCTCTGTAGGGGTGCCCTCGCTGACAGCGAAATGCCCCGCGGGGTGAGATGCGGCGGATCCGAACGAGATCGTCCGCTCTGCGGGGGGTGCCGGTGGCCGGTCTAAGCTGGACGGCATGGCCTACGAGATTCCGGTGACGCAAGCCAGGGCTGAGCTCGCCGATCTGATCAACCGCGTGGTGTACGGCGGTGAGCGCGTCGTCGTGACGCGGCACGGGAAGCCCCTCGTCGCCCTGGTCTCCGCCGCCGACCTGGAGCGCCTCGAAGAACTCCAGGACCCCGCGGACGAGCAGGTGATCAGCTCCCTCTCCAGCGTCCGCGAGGTCGCGTCTGCGCCGCGCGAGCGACAGCGGTTCGGCATCGCCGCGGAGCACCGGGGGCCCAGCGCCTCGTAGGCGCAAGGCGGTTCACCAGAGACGTAGAGACTGAGAAGCGGAGAGACCCGGAACCGCAGAGGCCGGAATTGCAGAGAGTCGAAACCCCAGAAGCTCCGAACCGCAGAAGCAAAGAGACCGTGCGCCCCCGTCCGCTACTGCGGGGGCGCACGGTCCGTTCCGTGGGCGGTCGGCTCAGGCGGTCAGCTCACCAGGGCGGGCTTCCGCTCGGCGACCGCCTCCGTCGTCGTCCGGTCTCGCTTGAGCGTGTTGCCCAGCAGGACCGCGCCCAGGCCGAGCACGGCCCACCAGGTCAGGGTCAGCGCCGGTCCGGTCGCGGCGGCGCCGTCGAAGAACGACACCGAGCGCATCAGTGACGCGCCCGCGCCCGGCGGCAGCCACTGGCCGATCGTCCCGACAGGCTCGGGCAGCATCTGCGGAGGCGAGGACGCCGCGGAGAACGGGTTGCCCAGCAGCATGACCACGAACGCGCCGAGCCCGATGCCGGGAGGGCCGATCAGCGCCCCGAGCCCGGCGACAGCGGCGCCCACGGCCAGGGTCGACAGCCCGAGCGCGGCGGCTTCCGCCCACCAGTTGCCGGTGAAGACCCCCAGCCAGCTGTGTGCGAGCGCGGCCGCGACCACGCCGACCAGAGCCGCGGCGCCGACCAGTGCGGCGACGGCGCGTGCGCCGCGCAGTCCGAGCAGGGTCACGACGGATCCTGCGGCGATGCCGACCAGCGCGAGCGGCAGCACGCTCGCGCCCAGGGCCGCGCCGCGCGGATCCTTCGCGGGGGCGGGCACGACATCGATGGTCGTCACCTTGGTGCCCTCGGGGGCTTGCCGGGCCACCGCCTGTTGGAGCAGCTGGGCGACGAGCGGGCTCGCGGCGGTGGCGGTCAGCAGCTTGGGTCCCTGCGCGGTGACGACGACCGCGCCGTATACGGTCCGGTCCTCGATGGCGTCCCGGGCGGCGGCCTCGTCGGCGTAGCGATGGATCTCGAAGGCGCCCTGGTGCTGCGACAGTTGCTTCTGCATCTGTGCGGTCGCGGTGGCGGGGCCCGCCACACCGAGCGGAAGATCACGGGGTGCCGTGCGGGCGGCGGGCCATGCGAAGGCCCAGAGCGCCAGTGCCACCAGGGTTGGGACGAGCACGATCACGGCGACCATGCGGCGGCCGTGCGGCAGTGGGGGTGCTGCGGTGGCGGCGGGCGTAGCGGACGTGGCGGACATGATCTCCTCGCTTCGATGCCTCGATCTGTCGATCTGTCGATCTGTCGAGTCTAAAAAGAAGGATCGTTCGTTTTGCGATCGGCCCTCACTGTCCTGCCGCCATGCCGCCTTGTCAAGAAGGAATGTTCGTTTTACGTTTGCTGTCATGGCCCGCGTATCCCAGGAACACCTCGACGCCCGTCGCCGCCAGATCCTCAACGGCGCGGCCCTCTGCTTCGCCCGCAATGGCTTCCACGCCACGTCGATGCAGGACGTGCTCAAGGAGGTCGACCTCTCCGCGGGGGCCGTCTACCGCTACTTCAGCGGCAAGGAGGAGCTGATCGGCGCGATCGTCGCCGAGGTGCTGGAGACCGTGCGTGTCACCTACGAGCGTGCGGCCCAGGAGAGCCCGCCGCCGCTGCCGGACGTGCTGATCCCGAGGGTCATGACGCAGATACAGGAGGTGAAGCCGGGCAAGCTGGACAACGGCGATTGGGTGTTCCCGCGGCTGATGATCCAGGTGTGGACCGAGACCCTGCGCAACGACGAATTGTCGGTCCTGATCACTGCGGGATACGACAAGGTACGCGCCGCCTGGGCGAAGCTCGTCGAGAGCTACAAGGCCGCGGGGCTGATGCCCGAGGAGGCCGACGCCGACGCCATGGCGCGCACGATGATCGCGCTCGCGCAGGGGTTCGCGGCGCAGATGGCCGTCTTCGGCGCCGCCTCGCCGGAGATCCTCCGGGACGGTCTGCGGGCCCTGATGAGCATGCGGGAGTCCGCCGCCCGGCCGTGAAGGGAGCACAGGCTGGTTAACGTCCTTGAAACTCCGGCCAACTACCGTGCGCATCCATGCCACCAGGGGTTTTGGTGGCTGCGGCCACCGGGCCCCGCACGGTCCGGAGCGAGGATGTGAGGTGGGACGCCGTGCAACTGACCCCGCACGAGCAGGAGAGGCTGCTCATTCATGTGGCCGCCGACGTGGCCGAGAAGCGGCGGGCCCGCGGGCTGAAGCTCAACCACCCCGAGGCCGTCGCCCTCATCACGTCGCACATCCTCGAAGGCGCGCGTGACGGCCGTACCGTCGCCGAACTGATGTCCTCCGGACGCAAGATCCTCACCCGGGACGACGTCATGGCGGGCATCCCCGAGATGATCCACGACGTCCAGGTCGAGGCGACCTTCCCGGACGGCACCAAGCTCGTCACCGTCCACGACCCGATCGTCTGACGGGGGAGCGAGAGCCATGATTCCCGGAGAGATCCTGTTCGCCGACGGACCCGTCGCCTTCAACGAAGGCCGAGAGGTCACCCGGCTGACCGTCCTCAATGCCGCCGACCGGCCCGTCCAGGTCGGCTCCCACTACCACTTCGCCGAGGCCAACCCCGGTCTGGACTTCGACCGCGCCGCCGCGCGCGGCAAGCGGCTCAACGTCGCCGCCGGCACCGCCGTGCGCTTCGAGCCGGGGATCCCCGTCGACGTCGAACTCGTTCCGCTCGCCGGCGCCCGTGTGGTTCCCGGACTGCGCGGTGAGATTGGAGGTGCCCTCGATGCCTGAGATCTCGCGTGCCGCGTACGCCGATCTGTTCGGACCCACCACCGGCGACCGCATCCGGCTCGCCGACACCGATCTGCTCGTCGAGATCGAGGAGGATCGCAGCGGCGGCCCCGGACTCGCCGGTGACGAGGCGGTGTTCGGCGGTGGCAAGGTCATCCGCGAATCCATGGGTCAGGCGCGCGCTACGCGCGCAGACGGCACCCCGGACACGGTCATCACGGGTGTCGTGATCATCGACCACTGGGGAATCGTCAAGGCCGACGTCGGCATCCGCGACGGCCGGATCACCGGCATCGGCAAGGCGGGCAACCCGGACACCATGGACGGTGTGCACCCCGACCTGGTGATCGGTCCGGAGACGGAGATCATCGCGGGCAACGGGCGGATCCTGACCGCGGGCGCCATCGACGCGCACGTGCATCTGATCTGTCCGCAGATAGCGGACGAGGCGCTCGCCGCCGGGATCACGACGCTGGTCGGCGGCGGCACGGGTCCCGCCGAGGGCTCCAAGGCGACCACCGTCACGCCCGGCCCCTGGCACCTGGCCCGGATGCTGGAGGCGATGGAGGAGTACCCCCTCAACTTCGGTCTGCTCGGCAAGGGCAACACGGTCTCGCACGAGGCGATGTACTCGCAGATCCGGGGCGGCGCGCTCGGCCTGAAGATCCATGAGGACTGGGGCTCGACGCCCGCGGCGATCGACGCCGCGCTCACCGTGGCCGACCGTACGGGCATTCAGGTCGCCATCCACACCGACACCCTCAACGAGGCCGGCTTCGTCGGTGACACGCTCGCCGCGATCGGCGGGCGCGGCATCCACGCGTACCACACCGAGGGTGCGGGCGGCGGGCACGCGCCGGACATCATGACCGTGGTCTCCGAGCCGCACGTGCTGCCCAGCTCCACCAATCCGACCCGGCCCTACACCGTCAACACGGCCGAGGAACACCTCGACATGCTGATGGTGTGCCACCACCTGAACCCGGCCGTCCCGGAGGACCTGGCCTTCGCGGAGTCCCGGATCCGGCCCTCCACGATCGGGGCCGAGGACATCCTGCACGACCTCGGCGCCATCTCGATCATCTCGTCCGACGCCCAGGCCATGGGCCGCGTCGGCGAGGTCATCATGCGGACCTGGCAGACGGCCCATGTGATGAAGCGGCGGCGGGGGGCTCTGCCCGGCGACGGGCGCGCGGACAACCATCGCGTACGTCGCTATGTCGCCAAGTACACGATCAACCCGGCGCTCGCGCAGGGACTCGCCCGCGAGGTCGGTTCGGTCGAGAAGGGCAAGCTCGCCGACCTCGTGCTGTGGGAGCCCGCGTTCTTCGGGGTCAAGCCGCATCTCGTCATCAAGGGCGGGCAGATCGCGTACGCGCAGATGGGCGACGCCAACGCGTCGATTCCGACGCCGCAGCCGATTCTGCCCCGCCCGATGTACGGGGCCATCGGGCGGGCCCCGGCCTCGAACTCGTTCAACTTCGTGGCGCCGCTCGCCATCGAGGACGGGCTGCCGGAACGGCTCTCGCTCGGGAAGCGGTTCGTCGCCATCGAGTCGACGCGTGGAGTGACCAAGGCCGACATGCGCGAGAACGACGCGCGGCCGCGCGTGCGGATCGACCCCGACAGCTTCGCCGTGCACATCGACGGGGAGCTCGTCGAGGCGACTCCGGCCGCCGAACTGCCCATGGCCCAGCGCTACTTCCTCTTCTGATGTCCCGCGCAGCACTGCTCGTCCTGGCCGACGGCCGCTTTCCCGCCGGGGGGCATGCCCACTCCGGCGGGGCGGAGGCGGCCGTCAAGGCCGGACGGATCACCGGGGCGGCGAGTCTGGAGGAGTTCTGCCGGGGGCGGTTGCACACGGCCGGGCTCGTGTCGGCCTCGCTCGCCGCGGCGGGCGCGCTCGGCGTCGATCCGGCGGCGTTGGACGCCGCCGCGGACGCCCGTACGCCGTCGCCCGCGTTGCGGGTCGCCGCGCGCAGGCTCGGACGGCAGTTGATGCGGGCGGCTCGGGCGGCGTGGCCTTCGGCGGAACTCGATGCGGTGGCTCGGGAGTTTCCCAAGGGGGCGCATCAGCCGGTAGTGCTGGGGGTGGCTGCTCGGTCCGCTGGGCTCGGGGCGGAAGATGCCGCGTACTGCTCGGCCTACGAGGCGGTCAGTGGGCCGGCTACGGCGACGGTGCGGTTGCTGAGTCTGGACCCCTTCGACGCGACCGCGGTTCTCGCCCGGCTCGCGCCGGAGTTGGATCTGGTGGCCCAGGCCGCGGCCGACGCCGCTCGCAGAGTGGTCGACGACGGGGTCGATGCGCTGCCCGCTGCTTCCGCTCCGTTGCTGGAGATCAGTGCGGAGGCGCATGCGGCTTGGCCTGTACGGCTGTTCGCGTCGTAGGGAGTTTGCCGCCCCCGCCGCCCCAACCCATTCCCGTCCCCTGGGGCTCCGCCCCCAGACCCCCCGTATCGGCCTTGACGGCCGCGTCCTCAAACGCCGGACGGGCTGAATACTTGACCCCCGGCCGGAAAATGGAGCCGTAATCATGCACCTCGACCACGATCACTCCCACGGCGGTGCCTCCGCCGTCAGTGCCGATGCCCATCGTGCCGACGGCGCGCGTCGTGCTCTTCGTATTGGGCTCGGCGGACCCGTGGGCTCCGGGAAGACGGCCACCGTCGCCGCGCTCTGCAAGGCGCTGCGTGACGAGTTGTCCCTGGCGGTCGTCACCAACGACATCTACACGCGGGAAGACGCCGAGTTCCTGCTGCGGGAGGCCGTGCTGCCGCCCGAGCGGATTACCGCTGTCGAGACGGGGGCCTGCCCGCACACCGCCATCCGGGACGACATCTCCGCCAACCTCGAAGCGGTCGAGGATCTGGAGGACGAGGTGGGGCCGCTGGATCTGATTCTGGTGGAGTCCGGGGGCGACAACCTCACGGCGACGTTCTCCAAGGGGCTGGTCGACGCGCAGATCTTCGTCATCGATGTGGCGGGCGGGGACGACATTCCGCGCAAGGGCGGGCCCGGTGTCACGACCGCCGATCTGCTCGTCGTCAACAAGACCGACCTCGCGCCGTACGTCGGCTCCGATCTGGGGCGTATGGCGGCCGATGCGAAGGCGCAGCGTTCCGAGCTGCCGGTCGTCTTCCAGTCGCTCCGGACCGAGGCCGGGGTCACGGACGTCGCCGAGTGGGTGCGGGAGCGGCTCGCCGCGTGGACCGTATGACGACTGCGGGAGTGCGGGCCACCGCGCGGATCTCGGCTCGGGACGACGGGCGGGGTGGGACCTCGCTGCCCGTGCTGGAGGGGGACGGGCCGCTCGCCCTGCGCCGTACCCGGGCCGGCGGCTGCGAGGCGCGCGTCATGCTCGTCGGCGCGATGAGCGGTCCGCTCGGCGGTGATCACTTCACCGTCGAGGCGGAGGTGGGGCAGGGGGCGCGGCTGCACGTCGGGTCGGCCGCCGCCACCATCGCGCTGCCGGGGCAGAACAAGGGGGAGGCGCACTACGATGTGCGGCTCCACGTCGCCGACGGGGGAGAACTGTGCTGGCTGCCCGAGCAGTTGATCTCCGCGGGCGGTAGCGAACTGTACGTCTCCTCGCGCATTGACCTCGACGAGGGTGCTCGGCTCGTCTTCCGGGAGGAGCAGGTACTCGGCCGGGTGGGTGAGGAACCCGGGCGGCTCACCAGCCGTCTTACCGTGCGGCTCGGTGGACGGCCGTTGCTGGACCAGGAGTTGGCGTGCGGGCCTGGTGCGCCCGGTGGGTGGGACGGGCCCGCCGTCCTCGCGGGGCATCGGGCTCTGGGGCAACTCGTCGTCGTGCGGCCGGAGTTCGAGAAGGAGCCGGCGAGGGCGCGTCTGCTGGGGGAGTATGCGGCGCTCACGCCGCTCGTCGGGCCGGCCGTGCTGGTGACCGTGCTCGCGCCCGACGGGCTGCGGCTGCGGCGCGTGTTGGACGAGACGCTGCGGATGTTCGGCTGAAAGACGGCCTCTCCGCTCAACGGAACAGCGGATACCGGCTATCGGATTAGTAAAGAAGGCCGGTCACATCTGTTCTCAGGGACCTCATAGCCGAAAGGATCCCCGTACCAATCGCAACGAGGTACGGGGAGGTCCCACTTGAGGTCCATGAGACCGTCGAGACGGGTGACAGCGTTCGGTTCGGCCGGAGCGCTTGTCACGGCGACCCTGATAGCCGGAGCCGTGGCGGCCCCGTCGGCCACCGCCGACTCACGCCACGGTCAGAGCCGGGAGCAGCGCGGAGCGGCCATCGCCGCGGAGCGGGCCGCCAAGGCCGGGATCGACTGGCAGGACTGCCCCGCGGACTGGGGCTTCGAGAAGCCGATCCAGTGCGGCTGGGTCAGCGTGCCGCTCGACTACGCCCACCCGAACGGCAAGCAGATCAAGCTGGCCGTGGACCGCATCGGGAACACGGGCACCAAGGAGGAGCGCCAGGGCGCTCTCGTCTACAACCCGGGCGGCCCCGGTGGTTCGGGCATGCGCTTCCCGCGCCGCGTGACCACCAAGAACGCCATCTGGGCGAACACCGCCAAGGCGTACGACTTCGTGGGCTTCGACCCGCGCGGTGTGGGCCACTCGGCGCCCATCTCCTGCATCGACCCGCAGGAGTTCGTGAAGGCGCCCAAGGCCGACCCGGTCCCGGACACGGAGGCCGACAAGCTCGCCCAGCGCAAGCTGGCCGCCGAGTACGCGGACGGCTGTGCCGAGCGCAGCGGCGACATGCTGCCGCAGATGACCACGCCGAACACCGCACGCGACCTGGACGTCATCCGGGCCGCACTCGGGGAGAAGAAGCTCAATTACCTGGGCGTCTCGTACGGTACGTACCTCGGCGCCGTCTACGGCACGCTCTTCCCGGGCCACGTCCGGCGCATGGTCGTCGACAGTGTCGTCAACCCGTCGCGCGAGAACATCTGGTACCAGGCCAACCTGGAGCAGGACATCGCCTTCGAGGGCCGCTGGAAGGACTGGGAGGACTGGGTCGCCAAGAACGACGCCACCTTCCACCTCGGCGACACCCGTGCCAAGGTGCAGGACCAGTGGCTGAAGCTGCGCGCCACGGCGAAGCAGAGCCCGCTGGGTGGCGTCGTCGGCCCCGCCGAGCTCATCTCCTTCTTCCAGAGCGCCCCGTACTACGACTCCTCGTGGGTGCCGGTCGCGACGGTGTTCAGCAAGTACGTCGCCGGTGACACCCAGGCGCTCGTCGACGCCGCCGCGCCCGACCTGTCGGACACCGCGGGCAACATCGCCTCGGAGAACGGCAACGCCGTCTACACGGCCGTCGAGTGCACGGACGCCAAGTGGCCCACCAGCTGGAAGAGGTGGGACCGGGACAACACGCGGCTCAACAAGGACTACCCGTTCATGACGTGGGCCAACGCGTGGATGAACCTGCCGTGCGCCACCTGGCCGGTCAAGCAGCAGACCCCGGTGGATGTGAAGACGGGCAAGGGGCTGCCGGCCGTCCTGATCGTGCAGTCCACGCGTGACGCCGCCACTCCGTACCCCGGCGCCGTCGAACTGCACAAGCGCTTCAAGGGCTCCCGCCTGATCACCGAGAAGGACGCGGGCTCGCACGGCGTGACCGGACTGGTCAACCCGTGCATCAACTCCCGGGTGGACGCCTACCTGCTGACCGGTAAGACGGACAGCAGCGACGTGACGTGCACGCCGCACGCCACGCCGACGCCGTAGTCGTCATCAAGTGACGGAGGGGCGGCCGGAGTTCCGGCCGCCCCTCCCTCATGTCGTCAGCCAGGCGTCCTCCGCCGCGTAGTCGAAGAGATCCCCGTACGCCCGGAGCATCGCGGGATACGCCACGCGCCAGTCCCGCCCGGCGAGTTGACGTTCGATCGAGGCGACCGTCTCCGGGAGTGTCTCGGCGTACCGGACCACCGGGCGGTATCCCAACTCCCTTTCGGCCGCGGTCATGTCGCAGATCACGGGATGCGGAACCGACCAGGGCGTGTCGCCCACCGTGGGGGCAGGAGGGGGGCCCTCCACCAGGATGTTCTCGCTCTCCACGCCCATCACACCGTCGATCGCCGCGCCGATCTCCGCCACCGTGGGCGCATCGGGGTCACAGGCGTTCAGGACGCGCGATCCCGGCCGCGCGGCCGCCAGGCGGACCAGCTCGGCGAGGTTGTGGACGCTCGCCGGATGAAAGCGGCTCCTGCCGCCGAAGGGGAGGATCCGCCTGCGCCGGCCGTCGAGGTTGCGCTTGACGAAATACAGCTCGCGGGGCGAACGGCAGTACGGGCCGTGGATGGCACCCGCGCGCAGCAGGGTCGTCGGCAACTGGCCGCCCAAGGCGAGGAGTTCGCGTTCCAGGGCGACCTTCCGGCTGCTGTACGTGTCGTCACCGGGCCGCACGGTGCGCTGACTCTCCGGGATCGGCACCGGATACTCCGGGAAGCCGTCCGGCTGCGACTGCGTGTCGAAGCCGCGCCCGCTGTCGTCCTCGTACACCGACACGCTGGAGATCACCACGGCCGAGCCGACGCGATCGGCCAGGCCCGTCAACTGCCGTGCGTGCCCCGCTCCGTAGGCGACGATGTCGACGACCACGTCGCAGCCGTCGCCGATCACCGAGGCCGGCGCCGCGTCGTCCTCGCGGTCGAGTCGTGCGCTCCGTACGTCCTTGGGCCAGGTCTCGTCCCGGCCCCCGCCACGTGACGCGGCCGTCACGTCCCAGCCGTCCCGCACGAGCGCACCCACGGCCGCCCGCCCGATCTGTCCCGTCGCCCCGATCACCACAGCTCGTCTCATGACGGGACCGTACGGCGGCGAGCGCATGGTCTCCCAGTGGATTTAGCCCTCGGCAGATTCGCCGGGCCCGCGGGTCAGCTCAGCGGCATCCGCGGGAACGAGCGGGCCTTCGCCGCGCTCTCGGCGGCTTCCTCGGCCTTGACGACGGCCGCGTACCGGTCGACGTACTCCTGCTCGGAGAGGGTGAGGATGGCGTACATGATCTCGTCGGTGATGGCACGCAGGACGGCCTTCTCGTTCTCCATCCCGGCGTAGCGGGAGAAGTCGAGGGGCTTGCCGAAGCGGATCACGACGGGATGGATGTTCGGGATGACCTTGCCCGGGGGCTGGGCCTCGAAGGTGCCGATCATCGCGCAGGGAATCACGGGGACTTGGGCCTTGAGGGCCATCACCGCGACGCCGACCTTGCCCTTGTACAGGCGGCCGTCGTGCGAGCGGGTGCCCTCCGGATAGATGCCGAGCAGTTCGTTCTTGCGCAGCACGCCGAGTCCTTCGCGGATCGCGGCCTGGCCCGCCTCCTTGCCGGAGCGGTCCACCGGGATCTGCCCGGCGCTGCGGAAGAAGGCGGCCGTCAGCCGGCCCTTGATACCGGGGCCGGTGAAGTACTCGGCCTTCGCGAGGAAGGTGATCCGCCGCTTGAGGATCGCGGGCATCAGGAAGTGGTCAGAGAACGACAGATGGTTGCCGGCGACGATGGCGGGGCCCGACGGCGGGATGTTCTCAAGGCCCTCGATCCGGGGCCGGAAGACAAGCCTCAGCAGCGGCCCGAGAAGGACGTATTTGAGGACGTAGTAGAACATGGGGTCGCTCCTCACTCTGGCGGATCGGCTCAACCGCCGCGTTCTAGCAGGTCAGCGGGCATGCGGTGGGGTGTCAGTTTATGTGCAGGTGTGGTCGGGTGGAACCGTGTCTGTTCGGACTGATGCTGCCCCTTTGCCGACTTTTCTGACGATCCGTCAGGGTGGTGCGTCGGGGTCGTTCTCGCGCAGGCGGGGATGACCGCCGGACCAGGTTGCTGCTGCTGGCCGGTAGAGATCAACCTGATGGCGCAGCGTGGCGCAATCTCTGTTGATCGGTGGCAAGCATGTGGCCCTTGTATCGGTGCTCCCTACCTGCTGTGTCCGAGTTTTCGTGAGCTTGGTGGTACTCCGGATGCCTCCTTCGGACATGAGTGAGCTCCGCGGGGCTGGAGTGGCAGCGCTTCCTCGGGGGAGGAGCCGGGGGCGATCTTTCCTGGGCCCGGTCAGACGGCTGGCTCGGGGGCTGCGGCGCGTCGGGCGGCGGCGATGTGGGGAATGACCCGAGCACGGGTGGGGAATTTCAAGGCTCTGACCGGAGTTTCGTGAAGCCGTTGATCAGGATGGCTGCGGAGTGGGCCACGGTCGGCCGTCAGGTGCCGTGGCGGGGCGGCCGGCCAGTACGTAGTCGACGTACTCGTCACCTGCCATGGACTGGTTTACCCAGCGTTCGCGCACAGCTCCGGTCCGGGTCTCGGCAGCGTCCAGGGCGGCAAGCGGATCGTTCGTGATTGCCAGAACGAGGCCGAAGTCCTCTTCCTCGCCGTCGAACAGCGGTGGCAGCGAATCCAGGTCGCCAGTCAGGGGTTCGCAGTCGAGAGCGGCGTGCAGATAGACCTCGCAGGTCCCTTGTGCCGGCCGTATCTCGAGCCAGTGGATTCCGAGCCGCTCGGAGCTTCCGGACGGTCCGAGGAACTGCTCGACGGAACGACCCCGCTTGAGGGCACCGAGGATGAATGGTTCTGCCAGTTAGCGCACGCCGGAAGACTACGGCTTGATGAGAATGCGGTTCCGAAGGAGATCGAAGGAAGCTCGTCCGTACATTGCCCTCTTGCTGTCGCCCAACGCTCCGGGATTCACGGCCCCGCGGAGCGCACGCGGTTTCTTCAAGCGCGCGTCGCAGGGTTCCGGCAACTCTTTTCGTGCTGCCGGTACGCCGTCGACCGCGGCGCGACGATTTCGCGGCGTGTGTCAGCCCAGCAGCTCGCTGATCAGAACGCGCTCCAGCCAGGCGCGGTAGTTCTTGGCCGGCCAGCGTCGGTGGCGGCGCAGCAGTTGGTGCATGTGCGGGGAGCCCAGGGCGTAGAAGATGTCGGCCGCCGTGGCCGCGTCGAGGCCTGGTCGCAGGGTGCCCTGTTGTTGAAGGGCTGTGGTGAGTGCCAGGTAGACCTTGTGGGTTGCCTGCGCGCCGGCGTCGGCGGCTGCGCGCATGTCCGGGTCCGCTCCGGCCGCCTCGACGCTGACCATAATCAGATCTCCGGCGCGTTCCAGCAGTTCAGTGACGTAGGCGACGGTGTCGGTGATGGCCGCTCGAGGGTCGGGTTGCTTGCGAACCGCTTGTATCTCCGGTCGGTCCGATACGGGCACCGGCTCCTCGTCGCCCACGGTCGCGACCCCGAGGGTGTGGCCGAACAGCGCCGCCTTCGTGGGGAAGGCGTCGTAGAGGGTGCGCTCGCCGACCCCTGCCAGTGCCGCCACCTCCTTCATCTTCGTGGCGGCGTAGCCCTGCTCGGCGAACAGCTTGGCGGCCGCGGCTCGGATGCGGGCGCGGGTCTGTGCCGCCGAGGCGGCCCGCTTCGTCGATCGGTACTGCCTCGTGTGCTTGACGGGGTCGGTCATGAGGAGCATTCTAAGGCCAATTAGCCGCAGTAGAGCTGCGGTGAAAATGGAAGGGTCGCACCATGCCTGAGCTTGCAGGGATCCACCATGTGAAGATCCCCGTCACCGACCTCTCCCGCTCGCTGGACTGGTACGGCCGCGTCTTCGGCCTCAAGGTCACGCTGAAGTTCCCCGACGCCGACGGAGTCGAACGGGGCGCGGCAGGCGAGATGCCGGGGCTGGGCCCTGTCCTCGTCGCGTTCCGCGAGAACCCGCAGGCGGCGCGCGGCTGCCAGGGCTTCGACCCCGTCAGCTTTGCCGTGCAGGGGCGGGCCGACGTGGAGGCCTGGGCCGCGCACCTCGACGCGCAGGGCGTGGCGCATTCGCCCCTTATCGAGGCGTCCATCGGCTGGCTGCTGGTGTTCAACGATCCCGACGGCCTCGAACTGCACCTCTACAGCTGGGCTGCACACGGCAACGACCACTCGGCACGCCCGGGATACGGGCGCTCGGTCACCAGCACGGCCACCGGCACCGACCTCGAAGGGAGCACCTCATGAAAACCATCAGGACCGGCCTGGTCCTCGCGATCCTGCTCGGCCTGAGCGACGTACTCAGCGTCCTGATCACCGACGGCGAGCACCCGCCCAGGGGCGTCGCCATCGCCACGACGGTCCTCGGCGTCGTCACCCTCGCCGCGGCGGTCCTCGCCTGGAGGGGCAACCGCACCGGCTTCACCATCACCGCCGTCACCCGCGTGATCTCGGCCCTGTCCGCCGTCCCAGCCCTGATCGTCGATGACGTCACCGCTGGGATCCGCATCGTCACCGCGATGTCCATCGCGCTGACCGCGGTCTTGCTGGTCCTGATCCGGCCCAGCCGGTACCGCTCCGCCACGGCGCCGGCCCACGCCTCCTGAACCGTCATCGGAACGAAGGACGCGAGGCGGAGGAGTCCTGGACGGCCACTCCACAGGCCACTGCCGCCACGCACCATGCCTGCCACATCCCAAGCGCCGACCACTGTTGAGCGCCACCCGCTCGCGAGCGGCGCTCTCAGAGGGCCTGGCCCGCCTCTCACCGAACGCCATCAGGTGACGTCGACGGTGAATGATTACCTGCTTGTGAACCTGAGCGGCTCCGGTTGCTCTGGCCATGAACGACCGTGATGTGGTGTCACCGTTCGGGGGCGTGGATGCAGCAGCTCGCAGCCTTGGGTGGCCGCAGACACAGGGGCTTCCAGCTGTGGATTCCTCTCGTGGCGTGGTTCAGCTTCCACTCCAGAGCCTGGGCGAGCAGCTAGGAAAAGTGGGCGGCATCAGTCCGTGGCAAGGCATCCGACATCCACAGTGCCCCAAGCGGCTTCTCACCGAGGCCACGCCGCCAGAGTTCGACATGACGCTCGCCGCCTCGCCCACCACGAACCGTATGAGCTGTAACTACGTTGACCACAGATGGTGTTGACGTTAACCGGCATGTCGTTGTGCCATGGGGAAGAATTCCGAGTGCGGTGTGGGGCTGTCTGAAGTCAGCTCCTCAACCAGAGGTCTTCGTGTCACGCTAGTCGAGCGTCCGAGGCAGACCGAGGTACGGGGCGAGCGTCGTCTCGAACCGAGTCAGCTCGCACATACGGTCGCCGGCGAGGCCGACCACGACGACTTCCCTGACATGCAGGCCCCCGGTGACGGGGTCGCGGACGTACGCGCCCCACGCCGGCTGACCGTTCGCCCGCACGGGCACCATCCGGTCGATCCGCCGCCAGTGGGCGTGGATCGCGGTGAAGAAACCATGCACCGCCGCGGTGCCGCGGTACTCGAATGGCAGGGGCGGCATGCGCACCCACGCGTCGTCGGTCATCAGCGCGACGAGCGCGTCGACGTCCAGTTCGGTGAAGGCCGCGACGAAGCGGTCGAGCAGCGCACGCTCTTGCGGCGCGCCGGGTGGGGGCGGCGACGGCTGGTCGGGCGAGTGAGCGATGTCGATCGTCGCGCGGGCGCGCTTGAGTGCGCTGGTCACCGCGTCTTCGGTGAGCCCGAGCAGCTCGGCGGTCTCCTTCGCGCGGTACCCGAGCACGTCGCGCAGCAGCAGCACGGCGCGCTGGTTCGGCGGCAGCAGCTGGACGGAGGTGACGAACGCGAGCGAGATCGCCTCGCGGGATTCGTACCGGGCCTCGGGCCCCGGCGCCTGATCGGGCAGTCCCTCCAGCAGCGCGTCGGGATACGGCTGCAGCCACGGCACCTCGCCCAGGCGGGTCGGCTCCGGCGTCGGCACTGGCAGCGGCGCCGCGCTCACCGGCCGTCGTGCGGACGACCGCAGCAGGTTGAGGCAGCGGTTGGTGGCGATGCGATAGAGCCAAGTGCGGATCGACGAGCGCCCCTCGAAGCCGTCGAGGCCGAGCCACGCCGCCAGGAGCGTCTCCTGCAGCGCGTCCTCGGCGTCCTGCAGCGAACCGAGCATGCGGTAGCAGTGCGCCTGCAGTTCGCCGCGGTGCGGCTCGACCAGGGCGGTGAACGCGTCCCGGTCGCCGGCGCGCGCCCGCCGGAGCAGTTCTGCCGACATCTGCCACCTCCGTCTGGATCGTCTCTGTGTACTGACACCGACGGCCGGCGGAACTGGTCACCTCCAGTGCGCCCAGTTTCGGACGCGCCCTGTGTCTGTCCCATTGAACGCGTCCGCAACCGCGACCCGCGCAGCAGCGGTGTCGGCTCGGTACGGCGTCTGGATGCCCGCGAGGGCGGAACAGTGGAGGACACAATGAGCGATCTGTCCAGCAGGACCACCATCGTCGTCGGTGCGAGCCGCGGCCTGGGCCGCGGGATCGCCACGGCCTTCGCCGCGGCCGGCGCCCCAGTGGTCGCCGTGGCCCGCACCGCGGCGGCGTTCGCCGAGCCGGCCAACGGCGGCCGCACCATCCAGCAAGAGGCCGCCGATGCCGGCGACGCCACAGTGGCGGGCAGCCTCCTCGACCGCCATCAGCCGGAGGTCGTCATCCTGGTGGCCGGCGCAAGCCCGCTGATGCGTCCGCTGCAGCACCACACGTGGGAGACGTTCTCGGTCAACTGGCACACCGATGTCCGGATCGCCTTCCACTGGCTGCGCGAGGCTCTGCTCAAGCCGCTGCGACCCGGCAGCAGGGTGATCGTCGTCAGCAGCGGCGCCGCGCTGGCCGGGTCGCCGCTCAGCGGCGGGTACGCCGGCGCCAAGGCCACCCAGCACTTCATCACGGGGTACGCCCAGGACGAGGCGAAGCGCGCCGGTCTGGGCATCACCTTCACCGCCGTACTGCCCCGGCTCACGCCGCTGACCGACCTCGGTCGGCCGGCGGTTCGGGCGTACGCCGCTCGCAGCGGCCAGTCCGAGGAGGAGTACCTCCAGCAGATGGGCGAGCCGCTCACTCCAGAGGTCGCCGGCGCCGCGCTGGTGGAGCTGGTACGGGCGGATGCCGCCACCG
Source organism: Streptomyces sp. R41 (assembly GCF_041053055.1). Taxonomy (NCBI): domain Bacteria; kingdom Bacillati; phylum Actinomycetota; class Actinomycetes; order Kitasatosporales; family Streptomycetaceae; genus Streptomyces; species Streptomyces sp. R41. The sequence continues at coordinate 1,713,904 of NZ_CP163443.1, read as the reverse complement.
TCGCCCCGGGTTACCTACTGACCGGTGCCGGGCTGCAGAAGCTGCCCTGACCCGGCCCACGCCGCGAGCACGGACAGGGCGCGGCCCGGCAGCGTCTTCGTCCACATCGCCCGGCGCACTGGCGACTACATCGCCCGGCGCACCTGCGACGCCCGGAAGTCGTCGCCGCTCAGCTCGGCCATCGCCTCTCCGGCAGTACGGCCGTGAGCGGCGGCAGCGGCTTCCCGTTCCACGATGCCGGGGGCGTGGCCGGTGGCCGCGAAGTGGCGCAGCACGGCCTGCTGGACCTCGCGCAGTCCCCCAGCCACCGGAGCGAGGGGCCCCCGCCCGCCGCGGCCGACGACATCCACCGGCGGGCACACGCAGTCCGCGGCGGCATCCGCCGTATCCAGCGCGTGCGCCGCAAGTCAGCGACGCTCGGTTGAAACGTCCGCCCCGACCGCGACCGGCTCGTGGTCCGACCTGGACAGCAGTTTCGGCGTGGCGCCATGGGCTGCCCGGTCGCCGAGCCAGGCAAGGAACGCAAGGACAAAGAGCCCCTCGACGAGCAAGGACAGGGGGCCGTATGGCGGCTCCCAGCCGGCTTCGTAGTAGCCGCCCGGCAGGCCGACAGTACGCGACAGCGCAAAACCGACGATCATGCCGAGGCTGACGAGTGTCCCGGTCAGCCAAGCGACCAAGGGGTGTTTCATGATGACGAGCGCTACTGCCACAACGAGCATGATGGCGCTCCCCACCACGAACAGGACGCCGATGTAGAACATCTCCTCAAGGTGATCAGGGACGAGGAGCGTGTGCAGCACCGTGTTGCCAACGGCGCAGCACACTCCCAAACCCGTCGAGGTGGCTTCGACCAGACCCGTCGAGGTGGCTTCGACAGCATTGGTGGAGTTCATCGTGACTCCAGGTGTTCAGTGCATGGAGCAAAGGGGCTCTACGGAAGACAGCAATCGGCCGTGTTCCGCCACGCCGATCGACGCAGCATGAGCCGGGTCGCGCGGTGAGCACTGTTGAGGCCTTGTCGCTTGCCAGGCCGCGCACATGGTCGGAGCCTTGGCCATCAAGGCTGCTGCAGGCAAAGAGGATCAGTGCTCCGCGCTGAGCCGACCGGGCCGTACCTGCGATGTCGGGTGACGCTCAGGGACATCGCGCGCTGGTTCGCCATGTGGGTCCCGGCATCGCGGATCTGTTTGTCTGGAGGGGTTGCCTCCTGTGAATGGATACGGAAGACATCCCTCGGTGGATTGCGCTTTCCGAGAATTGCTGCAAGTGGGCTCGCCGCACCGTCACATAGGACTCCACCGAGCTTCCTTGAATGTGGACCATAGGCAGGCCGCCAACACTCGGCCCGCCGGGCCCGCTGCCGCCTCCCGGCAAGCAGAGCGACAGCTCACGCAGCTTTGCAGCTCTACCGATCGATGACGGCAACGGATGCCGGTAGATACGGAACGTGACCTCGATCGACTTGTGGCCCATCCACTCGGCGACGTCCGTGATGCCAGCGGTTCCTCGACTGCGAGCTGCAGCAGGCCGTGGACATCGCCTACGACCGGTTCGCCGCCCGGATCCGCGAATTCGAGGAGACCACCGACACGGAACTGCCCCAGCTCCTCGCGGAACTGGGGCCGGACGTGTCCGAGAACGTCCTCGGGTACGTCAGAACGCTCCAGGACTGGATGGCCGGCGACAACGAGTGGTACCGCCGACCCGGCCGCTCCACGCGAGGGCCCGCGGAGCGCCTCCTCCACGGCCCCACCGGCCTCGGAACCTCCGCCGCCAGGATCGCCTCGCACCAGCGGGGGTGACGCCCTTGCCAGATCGCCGTCGGTGTCAGACCCCTTGCGTCAGGACCTTCTCCAACGCCCCGAGCGCCGACCGGAGTTCCTCGCCGGTGATGGTCAGCGGCGGTGCCAGCCGGATGGTCGAGCCGTGGGTGTCCTTGACCAGGATCCCTTCGCGCATCAGGCCCTCGCTGATCTCGCGCCCCGTGCCGATGGCCGGGTCGATGTCGACGCCCGCCCACAGCCCGCGCGAGCGGAAGCCCTCGACGCCCTTGCCCACGAGCGCCGCGAGGCCGCCCCGCAGCACCACGCCCAACTCTGTGGCCCGGCGCTGGAATTCACCGGTCTCAAGGAGCTCGACGACGGCCGAACCGACCGCCGCGGCGAGCGGATTGCCGCCGAACGTGGAGCCGTGCTCGCCGGGCCGCAGCACTCCGAGCACATCCCGGCGGCCGACCACCGCGGAGACCGGCACGATGCCGCCGCCGAGCGCCTTGCCGAGCAGCAGCAGGTCCGGGACGACGTCCTCGTGGTCGACGGCGAGGGTGGTGCCCGTGCGGCCGAGGCCCGACTGGATCTCGTCCGCGATGAACAGGCAGCCGGTGCGTCGGGTCAGTTCGCGTACGCCGGTGAGGTAGCCGTCGTCGGGGATGACGACGCCCGCCTCGCCCTGAATGGGCTCGATCAGCACGGCCGCGGTCGTCTCGTCGACCGCCGCTTCGAGCGCGGCGAGGTCGTTGTAGGGGACGACACGGAAACCGGGGGTGAAGGGGCCGAAGCCCGTGCGGGCCGTCTCGTCCGTGGAGAAACTGACGATGGTCGTCGTACGGCCGTGGAAGTTGTCGGCGGCCACGACGATCGTCGCCTGGTCCGGTGCGACGCCCTTCACCTCGTACGCCCATTTGCGGGCCACCTTGATGGCGCTCTCCACGGCCTCCGCGCCCGTGTTCATCGGCAGGACCATGTCCAGGCCCGTCAACTCGGCCAGCGACTCGGCGAATTGGGCCAGCTGGTCGTTGTGGAAGGCGCGCGAGGTGAGCGTCAGCCGGTCGAGCTGCTGATGCGCCGCCTCTATCAGCACCGGGTTGCGGTGGCCGAAGTTGAGCGCCGAGTAGCCCGCCAGCATGTCGAGATAGCGGCGTCCCTCGACGTCCTCGACCCAGGTGCCCTCGGCGCGGGCGACCACCACGGGCAGCGGGTGGTAGTTGTGCGCGAGGACGGGCGCCTCGGCGCGGATCAGGTCGGCGGAGGTGCGCGTACGGGTGGGAGCGGTCATGAACGGATCTCCTGAGTGCAGCACTTGATGCCGCCGCCGGCCTTGTGGAACTCCGAGAGGTCGACGGGGACGGGGACGTAGCCGTGGCGTACGAGCTGGTCGGCGAGGGCTTCGGCGCGCGGCGAGATGAAGACGTGGCGGCCGTCCGAGACGGAGTTGAGGCCGAAGGCCATGGCGTCCTCGCGGGTCGCCAGAACCGCGTCCGGGAACAGGCGCGTGAGGACCTCGCGACTGCCCGGCGAGAACGCCTGCGGGTAGTACGCGATGTTCTCGTCGTCCAGAACGAAGAGGGCCGTGTCCAGGTGGTAGAACCGCGGGTCCACCAGCTGGAGGCTGATCACCGGGACGCCGAAGAACTCCTGGACCTCGCGATGGGCCTCGGGGGTCGTACGGAATCCGGTGCCGGCCAGGACGTACCGGCCCGTCGGGACCAGGTCGCCCTCGCCCTCGCATACCGACTCGGGGCGGTAGACGTCGAAACCGGCCGCCTTGAACCAGGTCTCGTACGCGGTGGACTCGGGGCGGCGCTGCGGCGCGTGGAAGAGCGAGCCGAAGACACGGCCAGACAGGACGAGCGCGGAATTCGCCGCGAACACCATGTCGGGGAGGTCGGCGACGGGCTCGACGGAGTCGACCGTGTGCCCGTGGGCGCGGTAGGCGCGGATCAGCGCCTGCCACTGGTCGCGGGCCAGGTCGACATCCACGGGGGTGTCGGGATGCATCCAGGGATTGATCGCGTACTGCACGGCGAAGTGTCTGGGTTCGCAGACGAGGAAGCGCCGGGGGCGCGGCACACGGCTGTCGGGCACAGAGAGGTTCCTCCGCTTCCTGCGGTGTCGGCTGGGGGTGTGCCTCCACGGTAAGAAGCGGGGGATACGGGCGACAAGCGACGAGAGCTGCGCGTGTGCGCAGCTTTGCTGCGCAATCCGGGGGGTCAGCGCACGGTTGCTGCGTCATCCGGTGCGGCGTGGGTCGCGCCCGCCTCCGGGGCCTCCGGCAGCAGGTGGGACAGCACCATGTAGCTGATCGTCTTCCGGATGAAGGGCTCGGCACGGATCCGCTCCAGTACCTCCTCGAAGTGCTCCACGTCCGTGGCGCGCACATGCAGCAGCGCGTCCGCGCCCCCGGTCACGGTCATCGCCGCGGTGATCTCCGGATGGTTGCGGACCACTTCCGCGAGCCGCCGGGGCGGGGCCGCGCCCTCGCAGTACACCTCCACGTACGCCTCCGTGCGCCACCCGAGCGCCGTCGGCTTCACCGTGGCCGTGAACCCGGTGATCACGCCGGTCTCGCGCAGCCGGTCGACGCGGCGCTTGACCGCGGTGGCGGACAGGCCGATCGCCGCGCCGATCTCCGCGAAGCTCGTCCTGGCATTGGCCATCAGGGCCGTGATGATCTTGCGGTCGAGGTCGTCGAACATCGCGGGCTTGCTGTTCATGGCGGCACTGTATCCAGCGCGCCGCCCACGCCCCGTCCGGCGCAACATCCGTGCCGCATCCAGCGGCAACGTCCACGCCCCGCACATGTCCAGTCGCCGGAATCGCTCTTACACTCCACTCTCATGCTGCGCGCGCTCGCCGTCGACGACGAACAACCGTCCCTCGAGGAACTCCTCTATCTGCTGAACGCCGATCCACGCGTCAGCAGCGCCGAGGGCGCGAGCGACGCGACCGAGGCGCTGCGCCGGATCAACCGGGCGCTGGAGTCCGGACCCGACGGGCCCGAGGCGATCGACGTCGTCTTCCTCGACATCCACATGCCCGGCCTCGACGGGCTCGACCTCGCCCGGCTGCTCACGGGCTTCGCCAAACCGCCGCTCGTCGTGTTCGTCACCGCGCATGAGGGCTTCGCCGTGCAGGCCTTCGACCTCAAGGCCGTCGACTACGTCCTCAAACCCGTCCGCCGGGAGCGGCTCGCCGAGGCCGTCCGGCGGGCCGCCCAACTCCGGGACACGGCACCGCTGATTCCTGTGCACGAGCCCGACCCCGACCACATATCCGTCGAACTCGGCGGTGTGACCCGCTTCGTGGCCGTCGAGGACATCACCCACGTCGAGGCGCACGGCGACTACGCCCGCCTGCACACCGCCCAGGGCAGTCACCTCGTACGCATCCCGCTGTCCACCCTCGAAGAGCGCTGGCGCTCCCGCGGCTTCGTCCGCATCCACCGGCGCCACCTCGTCGCCCTGCGCCACATCGGCGAACTCCGCCTGGACGCGGGTACGGTGAGCGTCCTCGTCGACTCCGTCGAACTCCAGGTCAGCCGCCGGCACGCGCGCGAACTGCGCGATCTGCTGCTGCGCCGGACCACGAGCTGAGGAGGGCCGCGTGCCGCAGGACCCGACCGAACGCCGCGTGGTCGTCACCGGTGTGCCCCGGCACACCCGCCGGACGTCCGGCTACTACCGGCCCAGGACCGAGATCGACGAACAGACCACGCTCGGCCACACCTACGTCCGCTCCCTGATGCGCAGTCAACTCCGCGTCGCCCTCGTGGTGTTCGCCGTCCTGGTGCTGCTCGTGGGCCCGCTGCCCCTCGTCTTCGCCGCGATGCCGGACGGCGCGAGCCTGGAGTGGGCCGTGCTCGGATTCTGCGTGTACCCACCGCTGGTACTGCTCGCGCGCTGGTACGTACGCCGGGCGGAGCGCAACGAGAAGGACTTCGTGCGCCTGGTCGAGGACCGCTGAACCGTGGACCAGAACTACGCCGTCCCCGCGGTCGCCCTCGTCGTCGTCGCCACCGTCCTGGTCGGCGCCTTCGGCCTGCGCATCTCCCGGACCACCTCCGACTTCTACGTCGCCTCGCGCACCGTGGGCCCCCGGCTCAACGCGGCCGCGATCAGCGGCGAGTACCTCTCCGCCGCCTCCTTCCTGGGCATCGCCGGCCTTGTGCTGGTCCAGGGCCCGGACATGCTCTGGTACCCGGTCGGCTACACGGCGGGCTACCTGGTACTGCTGCTGTTCGTCGCGGCCCCGCTGCGCCGCTCCGGCGCCTACACCCTGCCGGACTTCGCGGAGGCGCGGCTCGGCTCGGAGGCGGTGCGCCGGCTGGCCGGCGCCTTCGTCGTCGGCGTCGGCTGGCTGTATCTGCTGCCTCAACTGCAGGGCGCGGGACTGACGTTGGCCGTGCTGACCGACGCGCCCGACTGGTTCGGCGGGGTGCTCGTGGCCGTCGTCGTGGTCGCCACCGTCGCCGCGGGCGGCATGCGCAGCATCACCTTCGTGCAGGCCTTCCAGTACTGGCTCAAGCTCACCGCGCTGCTGGTCCCCGCGCTCTTCCTGGTCCTCGCCTGGCAGGCCCACGGCGCACCCCGTGAAACCTTCGACGAACCGGCGACCTTCCGCGAACAGCGGGTCGTACGCGTCGACGACACTCTCGACCTGAAGCTCTCCCGGCCGTTGGGCGTCACGGCCACGGGCGGCGTCGACGGACGGCGGTACGAGGGCGAGCGCGTCGAACTATCCGCGGGCGTCCACCACATCGACCGCGGCACCCGGCTCACCTTCGCCAAGGGCGACCCGGTCCCGGTGGCCGACCGCGGCAGCAACGGCGGCATGTCGACCTCGCTGGCGGCCGGGCGCGAGGAACGCCCGCTGTACGCCACGTACGGACTGATCCTCGCCACCTTCCTCGGCACGATGGGACTGCCGCATGTGGTCGTCCGCTTCTACACCAGCCCGCACGGCGTCGCCGCCCGCCGTACCACGGTCGCCGTGCTCGGCCTGATCGGCGCCTTCTATCTCCTCCCGCCCGTCTACGGGGCGTTGGGTCGGCTGTACGCCCCCGAGCTCAGCCTCACCGGGGACGCGGACGCCGCCGTGTTGCTGCTGCCCGACCGGATGATCGGCGGAGTGGGCGCGGACCTCCTGGGCGCACTGGTGGCGGGCGGCGCCTTCGCGGCGTTCCTGTCGACCGCGTCCGGACTGACCATGGCGGTGGCGGGCGTGCTCACCCAGGACGTGCTGCCCACGCGTGGGGTACGGCACTTCCGGCTCGGCACCGTGCTCGCGATGGCGGTGCCGCTCGCGGCGAGCGTGCTGGTGGGCGGGCTGCCGGTGGCCGACGCGGTGGGGCTCGCGTTCGCCGTCTCCGCCTCCTCCTTCTGCCCCTTGCTGGTACTCGGCATCTGGTGGCGGCGGCTGACCCCGCCGGGCGCGGCCGCCGGGATGCTGATCGGCGGCGGCTCCGCACTGGTCGCGGTCGGCGCGACCATGGCGGGCTATCCGGGCACGGGCTCCCTGCACGCGCTCCTCGCCTGGCCGGCCCTGTGGTCCGTACCGCTCGGATTCGTGACGATGATGCTGGTGTCACTGGCCACGCCGGGCCGGGTGCCGGCCGGGACGGCGGCGATCCTGGCACGGTTCCATCTTCCGGAGGAGTTGGCCGGCGCCCAGGTGCGCGCCACGGTGACCACGAAGGAGGCCGGGGCGTGAGCGGGAGCGGCGGGGGCCGAGGTGTGTGGGGGAGTGGCGGGGCCGGGGCGTTGCGGAGTCGGGCGGGGGTCGAGGCGTGAGGGCGATCGGCGGGAGCGGGGGTCTGAGGAGGACGGGTGGGGGCCGAGGTGTGTGGGGGAGTGGTGGGAGCCGGGGCGTGACGGGCGTCGGCGGGCGGGGAGGCGCGTGGAGGGTCGGCGAGGGGCGAGGTGTGTGCGGCGTGCCGGGGGAGTCGGCGGGATGAGCGGATTCCTCGCGGGGCTCTGTGTCGCCGTGCTGCCGCTGCTCGCCGCCGGTTTCTGGCTCGGCAGGCGCACCGCGCGGCCCGGAATTCTCGGTGGGCTCGGCACCCCCGTCGAGCACGCCACCTTCCAGACCCTGCACACCGCCTCGCTCGCCGCGCCCCCGCTGCGCGCGGGCCTCACCGGGGAGACGGCGGGCCGGTCCGCGCGACGGCTGCGCACGCTGCTCGGCACGGACGCGCTGTGCCTCACCGACCAGGAGACGGTCCTCGCCTGGGACGGAGTGGGGGCGCACCACCGCTCCGAGATCATGGAGCGGCTCGGCGGACCGCTGGAGACCGGCCGAGGCGAGGCCTTCCGGCTGAGGTGCGACGAGCCCGACTGCCCGCTGCGCTGGGCCGTCGTCGCGCCGCTCACCGTCGACGAACGAGTGCACGGGGCGCTCGTCGCCTGCGCGCCCCGCGAGTCCGCCGTCCTCGTACGGGCCGCGGGCGAGGTCGCCCGCTGGGTCTCGGTGCAGCTGGAACTCGCCGACCTCGACCAGTCCCGTACCCGGCTGATCGAGGCCGAGATCAAGGCACTTCGCGCCCAGATTTCACCGCATTTCATCTTCAACTCGCTCGCGGTGATCGCCTCGTTCGTCCGCACCGATCCAGAGCGGGCCCGTGAACTGCTACTGGAATTCGCCGACTTCACCCGCTACTCGTTCCGCCGACACGGCGACTTCACCACGCTCGCCGACGAACTGCACGCCATCGACCACTACTTGGCCCTGGTCAGGGCCCGCTTCGGGGAGCGCCTGTCGGTCACCCTGCAGATCGCGCCCGAGGTGCTGCCGGTCGCACTGCCCTTCCTCTGTCTCCAGCCCCTCGTGGAGAACGCCGTCAAACACGGTCTGGAGGGCAAGACCGACAAGAGCCACATCAGCATCACGGCTCAGGACGCGGGCGCCGAGGCGCTGGTCGTCATCGAGGACAACGGCGCCGGAATGGACCCCGACCGGCTGCGCCGCATCCTCGCCGGAGAGGTCAGCCCCTCCGGCGGCATCGGGCTGTCCAACGTCGACGAACGCCTGCGCCAGGTGTACGGGGACGACTACGGCCTCGTCATCGAGACCGCGGTGGGGGCCGGCATGAAGATCACCGCCCGGCTGCCCAAGTACCAGCCGGGCGTGCACTCGGCGGGGCGGCTGCCCCGGGAGTGACCATCAGGTGCTGCGCGAGGCCACCATCCCCAGCGTGATCAGGCCGAGAACGACCCAGCCGAACCACAGCCAGCCGTTGCTGCCGAGCGCCACCGTGTAGGCCGTCACCACGACGAGCCCACTCACGGTGATCACGCCCATCGTCTTCGTCGAACCGGGCATCGCGACACCCTCCTCCAGGCGGGTCCGCGACGCGGGCCGTGGCCTTGGGCCCATTTTCACCCGGAGGGAGGCGGTTCGCCAGGGCCGGGTGGCCTACTGGTCTGCGTGCATGGGGGCTTTGTCCAAGCGCTCGATGCTGCAGACCACCAGGTACCTGCCCTTCGACCAGATCCCTGTGCTGCGCAGACCATGACTCCAGTAGACGGTGCGGGGGTAGTGGTACTTCTCCGGTGGTGCATCCTTCTCGCACTGCGCGTTCGCCTGGTCGAAGGGGTCCTCGTCCGACGCGTAGGTCGTGAGGTGCGTGATGTCGACGACGCGCCCGACGTGCTCCTTGTCGCAGGCGACCAGCTCGTAGTGATCATTGACCTGTGCGTCGCCGTCGACATGGCCGAGGCAGTCCTTCCGCTGTATCTGGGTGGCGTCCGCGAAGGTCATCCCGTACGGGCGGAGGTCGCCCAGCGGGCCGTACACCGGGCCGTCCTTGCCGACCAGCAGGCACGCGACGTTGCCGCCGGTGGCGCCGAAGCCCTCGCGCGTGGGGACGACGGCCATGCTGCGCACGTTCCACGCGAGCTTGCCCGCGGTCTCCTTCGTCCGCTCCAAGCACTGGTTCTCACCCTGACGCCGCGCGACCTCGAACGAGGGCGCCTTGTACAGCGCCATCACCTGCCCGTCGGGGCGCAGCGCCTTGCAGCTCGGATCCAGCCTGAGACGCGGGACACCCGCCGCCTTCCAGGGAGCGGGGTCACCGAGGACGCAGTCGCCCTTGCGGAGCGGTTCGGAGAGGCCCACCTCGGCGCCGTACGGCAGCTCGGCCTTGTGCGCCATGGCGTACCAGACCCCGCCGGCCGTCAGCCCGAGCGCGAGGAGCACCGCCGTCATGGCTTGCAGGGCGCGCGGGCGCTTGCGTCGCCGCCTGCCGGGACCGGGACCGGGACCGGTGACAGGGGTGGCCGGCCCTCCGTACCAGGGCGGGCCGAACCCCTGGCCAGGCGGAGTGTAGGCACCTGGTCCCGGTGCGGTCGGCGTATACGCAGCTGGTCCCGGCGCGGCCGGCATGTACGCACCTGGTGCCTGGGCGGTGGGCGCGTACGCGGCCGCCGGAGCGGCGAAGCCCTGGTCGCGGGCCGGGCTGCCGGAGCCCACGGCCGTGGGCGTGTACGCGCCCGGAGAGGCAAACCCCTGGTCGCCCACCGCCCCGCCGGGACCCGAAGACCCGTCGGAGGTGACGAGACCGGCCCAGGGCGGCTGCGAGCCCGTGTCGACCCGGGTCGGCGGGTGGGGCTCGGGCGTGATGATCCTGGCCAGCGCCGCCGCCGTGTCCTCCGCGGAGATCCGCCGGGCGGGATCCTTGACCAGGAGTGCCTCGACGACCGGTCGCAGCGCTCCGGCCCGCCGTGGCGGCGGTGGCTCCTCCAGGACCACGGCGGTGATGGCGGCGAGATCGGTGTCGCGGTCGAACGGCCCGTGGCCCTCCACGCCGAAATACAGGGTGCAGCCCAGCGAGAACAGGTCGGCCGCCGCGGTCGGTGGCCCGCCCGTGGCCCGCTCCGGCGCCAGATAACCGGCCGTGCCCACCAGGATGGACGTCCTGGTCCAGCGGGTCTCGGGGGAGTCCGGCTGGACGGAGATGCCGTAGTCGGTGAGCAGGATCCGGGCGCCCGGCGTGCCCGTGCGGTCCGGAGCGAGCAGGATGTTGGCCGGTTTGACATCCCGGTGCATGATGCCGCGCTCGTGCCCGGCGGTCAGGGCGTCAAGGACCGCGAGGCCGATACGAGCACATTCGGCGGGGGCCAGCGGACCGCGCCGGGCGAGCCAGGCGCGCAGATCCTCCGCGCCCGCCACGTACTCCATCACGATCCATGGCAGGCCCTCGTGCTCCAGGACGTCGTGCACGGTCACCACGTGCGGGTGCCCGCGCAGCACCGCCGCGTGCCGAGCCTCGGCGCGGGCACGCGCGATGCGGGACTCGTGCTCCTCATTGCCTTCCGGCAAGTTGCGGAACCTGATCTCCTTGAGCGCGACATCGCAGTCGAGCCGCTGGTCGTGGGCGAGCCACACATGGCCCATCCCACCCGAGCCGACCTGGTCCAGCAGCCGATACCGGCCGGCGATGATCCGGCCCACTCCCGATTGCGGTGATCCTGGTGCCATCCCGTTGCTCCCCGGGTTCTGCGCTGGTTCGTACGCGGATCAGGACGTGCCTCCGGTGAGCCCACCGGAGTCGGTCGCGTCGGTCGCGGAGGAGGGGGCACCGGGTGCGGAGTCGCTGACGCCGGGGTCGACCGAGGAGGAGTCGCTCGACCCCGGCGCGCCGCTGGTCGTCGGCTCGGTGGAGGTGGGGCCGGTCGAGACGGACTCCGAGGGGGTGGACGAATCGCCCGTCGGCGTGTTCGCCGGGGTACTGCCCGACACCGGTGGCGAGTCCGTCCCGCCGGTGGTCGGGGTCGTGGGCGTGGTCGGTGATGTCGTGCCGGGGCCGGTGCTGGACTCGCCCGGTCCGCTGCTGGACTCCCCGGGACCGGTGGTGGATTCATCCGGTCCGGTGCTCGACTCGCCGGGACCGGTCGTGGATTCATCCGGTCCGGTGCTCGACTCGTCCGGACCCTTGGTCGTCCCACCGGATTCCTGGGGAGTGCTCTGCCCGCCGCCGTCGTCGTCGTCGGACTGCACGAACAGCGTCACGGAGGCGCCCCACTCCAGCGTGCTGCCCTGGACGGGCTGGGAGGCGGTGACCTGGGCGTCGTCCGGCGGCAGGGAGTCGCCGTCGTAGGCCAGGGCCAGCCCGGCGCCGGTGAGGTTCCGCGCCGCCTCGGCGAACGTCATGCCGGTGACGGCCGGAACGGTCTGCTGCGCGTGCGGGTCGAAGGACGTGTCGTCACCGTCGACGCCCAGCTCGCGGGCGATCCCGCGATCGGGGTCGTTGACGTCGATGAGCTGGAGCCGGTCGATCTCAGGGTTCCCGGGCGGCGGCTCGACGATCACGATGTGGTCCTGCTGATATCCGGACCACTTCTTGTTTCCGTCCTTGAACTGCACCGAGGTCTTTTTGATGTTCACCTGGGAAGGGCGCAGCGGATTCCCGCAGGAGCACTTCACGGCGGGCAGTCCCTGCTTATCGACCAGAATCGCGATTCCTGCCTGCAACAAGGCGTCGAAGGGGACGGCCTTGCCGTGCTTGTACTCGTGATTCGTCACCAGAGTGTCGTGGCGCAACACGACGGGTGTGAGTTGATCGATGTAATTCGGGATCTCGGCGGTGCTGATATGGAGGATGCGTGCCCATTCCCGTGCCTTCGCGGAGTTCTCCGGAGCGGTGAGGAATTTCTTCAGCTTCGCCACGACGCAGGTGCCGGGCTTGGTCGACCCGCCGAACTCACCGGTGGCCCCACCGCCCTCATCCTGTCCTGGCGAACCGTTGTCCCCGCCCGTGCTGTTCCCGCCCGTGCCGTCCCCGGCCGGGCCGTTCCCGCCGCCCGGTGTGCCCCCGTACAGCCCCGGACTGTTGCTGGCCTGCACCCCGCCTGCCGGCCGTGCCTCGGGGACGCGGGTGTCCCTGCCGAGCTTGCCGTCCTCCTTGAAGAAGGGATCGGCCTGCGAAATCCCCGCGGCGACGGCACGCACTACGAACAACTGATCGGATTTGCTGCATCCGCTGACTATCAGCACGGAAACCAGCAGTAGAGCGATCCTGCGGGCCGTTGATATCCCAGCCCTTTGCATGGACGCACGAAATGTCATGACCGCTCCCCCTGCGGTTTCCCCCGTGGACCCTGCGCGCCGGAAGACCGGACGTAGGGCTTCGCATTCCATGCTACTGAATGGCGACGCCTTTCACGCAACGAGAATAGAAAAGTTAATTCAGCGACCGCGTGTGTTGAGTGAGGCCAGATAGGCGTTGTACGCCTCGAGTTCCTTGTCGCCGTCACGGTCCGCCGCCCGGTCCGTGCGCTTGGCCTGCCGCTGCTCTGAGCCGTACCACTGGAACAGCAGCGCGATCAGCACGAGGACGGAGGGGATCTCGCTGAACGCCCAGGCGATGCCGCCCGCCGCGGTCTGGTCGGCGAGCGCGTCGATGCCGAGCGAGGCGGGCGGGTTCTTGTACGTCTCGACCATCGGAGCGGACGCCATCATCAGTGCGATGCCGAAGAACGCGTGGAACGGCATACCCGCGAACAGCTCCAGCATCCGCAGGAGATAGCCGGGGCGGTGCGGACCCGGGTCGACGCCCATGATCGGCCAGAAGAAGACCAGGCCGACGGCGAGGAAGTGGCACATCATCGTGATGTGGCCCGCCTTCGAGCCCATCAGGAAGTCGAAGATCGGCGAGAAGTACAGCGCGTACAGGCTCGCGATGAACAGCGGAATGGTGAAGGCGGGGTGCGTGATGATCCGCATGTAGCGGCTGTGCAGGAACATCAGCAGCAGCTCACGCGGCCCCTTGTCGCCCCGCTTCGCCGCGACCGGCAGCGCCCGCAGCGCCAGTGTGATCGGCGCCCCGAGCAGGATCAGGATCGGCGACAGCATGCTGATCACCATGTGCTGCACCATGTGCACGCTAAACATGACCATGCCGTAGTCGTTCAGCTTGGTGCACATCACGAGCATCACGGTCAGCACACCGACGACGAAGGCGGCGGTCCGTCCCCACGACCACTTGTCGCCGCGCCGCGCGAGCCGCACGACCCCCCAGCCGTACAGGCCGAGCCCCACCAGGCAGGCGACGAGGAAGAACGGGTCCGCGGACCATTCGAGCCCCCGCCCCAGCGTGAACGGCGGCAGATCCATGGTCATGCCGTGCCCGCTGTGATCCATCCGCCGGCTCCTGATTCTGGGGTACCTCCCCAGGCCCTTTTAAGGCACTGGGGGAGGGTTGTGCGCTGTCTGTCCGCACCAGAGTAGAACTGCCCCCGGTCGCGGCTGCGACCGGGGGCAGTTCCAGCTACGTATGCGTCAGAGCACGCACTCCGCCTCGGCGTACCGCTCGTCCGGAACCGTCTTCAGCGTCTCGACGGCCTCGGCGAGCGAGACCATGACGATGTCCGTGCCGCGCAGCGCGGTCATCATGCCGAACTCCCCGCGGTGCACGGCCTCCACGGCGTGCCAGCCGAACCGGGTCGCGAGAACACGGTCGTACGCGGTCGGCGTACCGCCCCGCTGAACGTGCCCGAGGATCACCGGACGGGCCTCCTTGCCGAGCCGCTCTTCCAGCTCGATCGACAGCTGCCGCGCGATCCCGGCGAAACGCTCGTGGCCGTAGATGTCCTTGCCACCCTCGTCGAACTCCATCGTGCCGGCGCGAGGCTTGGCGCCCTCGGCGGCCACGACGATGGCGAACCGCTTGCCCGCCTCGAAGCGCTCGCCGACCTTGGTGGCCAACTCCTCGATGTCGAAGGGCCGTTCCGGTACGACGATGGCGTGGGCGCCGGCCGCCATGCCGGAGTGCAGCGCGATCCAGCCGGTGTGGCGGCCCATGACCTCCACGACCAGGACACGCTGGTGGGACTCGGCGGTGGTCTTCAGCCGGTCCAGCGCCTCGGTCGCCACGCCGACGGCCGTGTCGAAGCCGAAAGTGACGTCCGTGACCGCGATGTCGTTGTCGATGGTCTTGGGCACCCCCACGATGGGCAGGCCGCTGTCGGACATCAGCCGGGCCGCCTTCAGCGTGCCCTCACCGCCGATCGGGATGATCGCGTCCAGGCCGAGCTCCTCGACATGGCCCTTGACCCGTTCCACACCGTCCCGCAGGTGCGAGGGCTGGACCCGGGAGGAGCCGAGGATGGTGCCGCCGCGGGCCAGGATGCCGCCCACCGCGTCGAGGTCGAGCTTGAGGTAGTCGCACTCCAGAAGGCCCTTCCAGCCGTCCCGGAAGCCGATGACCTCGTCGCCGTGGTCGACGACGGCACGGTGCACGACGGACCGGATGACGGCGTTCAGGCCGGGGCAGTCGCCGCCGGACGTGAGGACACCAATGCGCATAGCCCGAAATACCTTCTCAACGTGGGCCGGAGACCGGACCACGCTGTCCGGCTGGACCCCGCCACCCTACCGGCGGTAGGGGGCGGGTTCGCATCGTGCGTCCGCCTGCTGGACGCGCCCGCACACGTGAGCGGAGGCCCTGTCAGACGGGCTCCCGCCCGCGCCCTGCGGAACCGTTTCTCAAGCGGGTCGCGCGGATCTCCAGCCGGTCAGACAGGCTGCGGTGCGGCGGTGTTTGCGCAGGCTGCTGCGCGGCTGTGTCTACGCAGGCTGCTGCGCAGCCGCGATGCGCTCGTTGCGCAGCGCCTCGTACCACCGGTCGTCGATCGGCGGCAGCGCGTTCACGTCGAGCGCCAGCTTCAGCAGCAGGTCCGCGATCTGCGGGTTGCGGGCGAGGACGGGCCCGTGCATGTACGTACCGAAGACCGTGTCGTTGTACGCGCCCTCGGTGCCGTCGCCCGTGCCGTTGCCCTTGCCGAGCCGCACGTTCGCGAACGGGCGGGCGGTGGGGCCGAGGCGGGTGACGCCCTGGTGGTTCTCGAAGCCGGTCAGCTGGGGCAGGCCGAGGCGCGGGTCGATGTCCGCGAGGACGTCGCCGACGCACCGCTCGCCCTCGCCGCGCACCGAGACCACGTCGAGCAGGCCGAGGCCGGGCTCGCGCTGGCCGAGGTCGTTGACGAACTCGTGGCCGAGGATCTGGTAGCCGGCGCAGACCGAGAAGACGATCGCGCCGTTGCCGACCGCGCGGTGCAGACCGCCGTCGCGGCGCAGGCGCTCCGCGGCGAGCCGCTGCGGCCGGTCCTCGCCGCCGCCGATCAGGTAGATGTCGCCGGAGGTCGGGATCGGCTGGTCGCTGCGCACGTCGAGGCGGGCCACGTCGAGGCCGCGCTGGCGGGCCCGGCGCTCCACGACGAGCGCGTTGCCCTGGTCGCCGTAGGTGCTCAGCAGGTCAGGGTAGATCCACACCAGACGCAGGCTGTTGTCACTCATCTTCTTCGTCCTCCGTGGCTCAGTTGCCGACACGACGCCGCAGATCCTGGAAAGCGGTGTAGTTCGCGATGACCTCGATGCGTCCGGGCGGTGCCATCTGCACGGCCTGGTCGAGGTTCTCGCAGACCTGGAACTGCTGGTTCGCGACCTCCAGGCGCACGGCCAGGTCCAGCTTCCGGTCGCCGAGAACGAAGATCGGGTGTCCGGTCAGGCGCGTGTAGTCGACGTCCCACAGCCAGGAGGTGTCCGTGCCGTCGGCGCCGCGCGCGTTCACCGAGAGGATGACCGGGGTCGGCGGCGGGTCGATCAGGGAGAACGTCTCCAGCCAGCCCGCCGGGTTCTTGGCGAGCAGCAGACGCAGGTCGCGCTGCATGAACTGCACCACGTCGTAGCGCCCGGCCACGGCCTGCACCTGGTACATGCGCTCCAGGGCGACCTGCGGGGGCACGCCGAAGACCGCGGCGACGGCGGCCGACGAGGCGGCGTTCGCCTTGTTGGCGCGGCCCGGCAGCTGCAGGTGGATCGGCCACGCCGAGCCGTGCGGGTCGAGGACGTGGTCGCCGGACAGTGCCCAGGTCGGCGTCGGACGGCGGAAGCCGCACTCGCCGCAGAACCAGTCGTCGCCGGGGCGCTGCATCACACCGCCGCAGGACGGGCAGGACCAGGCGTCGTCCTTCCACATCTGACCGGCAGCCACCCACATGACGTTCGGCGAGGAGGACGCGGCCCACACGACCAGCGGGTCATCGGCGTTGGCGACCACGACGGCCTTGGAACCGGCCAGGCCCTCGCGCCAGTGCTCGGCCATCATCCGGGTCTCGGCGGCCCGGTCGAGCTGGTCGCGGGAGAGGTTGAGCAGGGCGATGCACTTGGGGTCGGTGTCGCGTGCGACACCGGAGAGGTACTTCTCGTCGACCTCGATGACCGCGTACTTGGCGTCCGAACCACCCGCGAGCGCCGAGGTGATACCAGCCGGCATGTTCGCGCCCAGCGCGTTCGACACGACCGGGCCCGCGGCGCGCAGCGCCTCCGCGATCAGACGGGTGGTGGTGGTCTTGCCGTTGGTGGCCGAGACCAGGATCACGTCCAGGTGTGTGGCCAGCCGGGCCAGCAGGTCGGGGTCGAGCTTGAGTGCCACCCGGCCGCCGATCACCGATCCGCTGCCGCGTCCGGCGGCACGCGAGACGGCCGCTGCCGCCTTGCCCGCCGTCACGGCCAGCTTGGCCCGCGGCGTCAGCGGGTCCGAGTTGCCTGACATCGTTTCTCGATCCTCCTTGCGTACGCGCCGCGCCTCTGCCCCCGGCACCGTGTGGGCCTCAGCCTATCGAGATCCACTCACGCGCCCGAATCGCGGCACCACCACGGTGCCCGCGCGACATGCGCGCGCCATCAAGGACCGTACCCTTGCCGCCATGCGACACGGCTCCATCCCGGGCACCCACGGGCGCGTCCGGCCCCTCACCCTGCTCGGCGACCCCGTCCTGCACGCCCCGTGTGAAGAAGTCACGGAGTTCGGCCCCCAACTCGCCGCGCTCGTCGAGGACATGTTCGCGACGATGTACGCCGCGGAGGGTGTTGGCCTCGCGGCCAACCAGGTCGGTGAGTCCGTCCGGGTCTTCGTGTACGACTGCCCCGACGACGAGGATGTCCGCCATGTGGGACATGTGGTGAACCCACGCCTTGTCGAGGCGGACGGTGTGGTGCTGCGCGGGCCGGAGGGTTGTCTGTCGCTGCCCGGCCTGGAGGCGGGCACCGAGCGGTACGACCACGCGGTCGTCGAGGGGTTCACCGTGACCGGTGAGCCGGTGAGCGTGCATGGCACCGGCTGGTTCGCGCGGTGCCTGCAGCACGAGTGCGATCACCTCGACGGTGGGGTGTACGTGGACCGGCTGCGTGGCTGGCGCCGCCGCCGGGTCATGCGCCAGGCGGCGCGGGCGTCTTGGAGCCGCTGAGCTTTGTCTGTCGGCCGCGGGCCGTCGGTGGCTGGTCGCGCCCGCGCGACGGAGCCGGATGATGACGTGGCCCCGCGCCCCTTTCGGGGCGCTCAGCCTTGTCGGTCGGCCGCGGGCCGGTTGTGGCTGGTCGCGCCCGCGCGGCGGAGCCGCATGATGACACGGCCCCGCGCCCCCGTTGCCCGGGGTCAGAACCCCGGCCCGCCGATCTTGTCCCCCGCCGCGGCCAGGCGACCCCACAGCAGATCAGCCAGACTCCGTACCAACTCGGCCCGAGAGCACGGCCGTTCGCCGAGCCACCAGTCCCCGGCGGCATGCATCATGCCGACGATCCCGTGGCCCCACACCCGGGCGAGCTGCTGGCTGCCGGGGCCGAGGTCGACGCGCTCCTCGATGACCTCGGCGAGCTCCTCGCCCATGCGTCGCAGCAACGGCGCGGAGTGCTTGCCCACGTCGAAGCCCTGGTCGCCCGGCTGGCCGCCCTCCGCCGGATGCATGAGGAACCTGTAGACCTGTGGGCGTGCCTCAATGGCCGCCAGATACGTATCGAGCGTCGACTCGACCCGCTCCCGGCGCTCGGCCGGCGCGTCCAGCGCGGCCCGCAGCGCTCCGAGGAGGGCGTCGGTGTGCCGCTTGGCGAGCGCGGCGTAGAGTCCGCCCTTGTCGCCGAAGTGGCGGTACAGGATCGGCTTGGTGATGCCCGCCTCGGCGGCGATGGCGTTCATCGAGGCCCCGGGGCCGTCGCGGAGCACCACCCGGTCGGCGGCTTCCAGCAGCTCGCGTCGGCGGCGGTCGGCGGACCTCTGCTGATCGGTCCGCTGTGTGGTGTCCATGTGCTCTCCCCACCCGTGGTGATTCGGTGACGCCTGCGCAAACTAACACTCATCGGCGTATGGGTATCGAACGGGCTGCCGAGCGCGGCTCGGGAGTTGACTTTTCCTACTGGTCGGTAACACACTCCAGTTACCGCAAGTAACACTTTAGTGCAGCGCTGGAGGGGACATGGCCGAGTTCACCATGGAGCTCAACGACGAACAGAAGGAGGTCCGGGACTGGCTGCACGGCTTCGCCGCCGATGTGATCCGCCCCGCGGCCGCCGAATGGGACGAGCGCGAAGAGACTCCCTGGCCGGTCATCCAGGAGGCCGCGAAGGTCGGCATCTACTCCCTGGACTTCTACGCCCAGCAGTACTTCGACCCCACCGGCCTCGGCATACCGATGGCCATGGAGGAGCTGTTCTGGGGTGACGCGGGCATCGCCCTCTCCATCGTCGGCACCGGCCTCGCCGCCGTGGGCGTCCTCGCCAACGGCACCGAGGAACAGATCGGCACCTGGATCCCCCAGATGTACGGCGATGCCAACGATGTCAAGGTCGCGGCCTTCTGCTCCTCCGAGCCCGACGCCGGTTCCGACGTCGCCTCCATGCGCACGCGTGCCGTCTACGACGAGGCCAAGGACGAGTGGGTCCTGAACGGCACGAAGACCTGGGCGACCAACGGCGGCATAGCCAACGTCCACGTGGTCGTGGCCGTGGTCGATGCCGAACTGGGTTCCAAGGGCCACGCCTCCTTCATCGTCCCGCCGAACACGCCGGGCCTCTCGCAGGGTCAGAAGTTCAAGAAGCACGGCATCCGCGCCTCGCACACCGCCGAGGTCGTCCTGGAGAACGTCCGCATCCCCGGCTCCTGCCTTCTCGGCGGCAAGGAGAAGCTCGACGAGCGCCTGGCCCGTGCCCGTGAGCGCGCCAAGGCGGGCGGCGAGCGCGTGAAGAACGCCGCGATGGCGACGTTCGAGGCGAGCCGCCCGGCGGTGGGTGCCATGGCGGTGGGTACCGCTCGGGCCGCGTACGAGGTTGCCCTCGACTACGCGAAGACGCGTGAGCAGTTCGGGCGGCCGATCATCGACAACCAGGGTGTCGCGTTCCAGCTCGCCGACATGCGGACGTCGATCGACGCGGCGCGGTTGCTCGTGTGGCGCGCCTCCTGGATGGCGGTCAACGGCAAGCCGTTCACCGCGGCCGAGGGGTCCATGTCGAAGTTGTTCGCCAGTGAGACGGCGAAGAAGGTGACCGCGCAGGCGATCCAGATCCTCGGTGGCAACGGGTACACCCGGGAGTACCCCGTGGAGCGGATGCACCGGGATGCGGCCATCTACACGATCTTTGAGGGGACGAGCGAGGTTCAGCGACTGGTGATCGCGCGGACGTTGTCCGGGATGCCCATCCGGTAGAGGTCCCACGCGGGCTGCGGGCCGTATGTGGCCGGTGGCGCCCACGCGGCGGAGCCGCACAATGTCACAGCCTCGTGCCCTGAAGGGCGCTTCACCTCATCGGTGTTTGAGTGGCGTGAGTTGCTCGATGTCGTACCTGGCCCTCAGCTCCTCGATCGCCGCATGGTCGGGCGGCCCCCCCGACCCGAGGATCTCCAGGAGTTCCTCGAAGTACCGCTCGTGGTCCGGGGGCGGTGACGCCTGGAAGAACATCTTGGCCTGGGTCTCCGTGGGGTTGGAGAAGGCGTGCGGGCAGCCCGGGGGTACGACGATGACCGTGCCGGGGGTTGCCCGCACCACCCGGCTGCCCGAGCTGGACTCCCACTTCTGCCAGTGGTCGGGGGTCCGTACGCGCGGCTCGAAGGCGAGCACGTCCAGTTCGCCTTCGAGCACGTAGAACAGCTCCTCGCTGCGCGTGTGCACATGGGCGCCGACGTCGAAGCCGGGCGGCACGAGCACCTCGAAGGTGGACGCCGTGCGCGAGTGCGAGCCGGTCACCTTGAACGTCACGTGTTGCGCGGGCGTCTGCACGACGCGGCCGTGCCCCGGCGGCACGAGCAGCCCTTCGGTCGTGGTCATCGGCCGCTCACCACGTCACGGGCAGGGCCTCGGGGCCACGGATCAACGCGCCCTTCCTGAAGGGAACTTGATCCGGCGGTACGGCGAGCCGCAGCCCCGGCATCCGGTCGAGCAGCGCGTCGACCATGAGCTCGGACTCCAACCTGGCCAGCATCCCGCCCGGGCAGTAGTGCGGGCCGGAGCCGAACGCCACGTGCGGATTGGGGGTGCGTGTGAAGTCGATGGTCTCCGGGTCCGGGAAGACGTCCGGGTCGCGGTTCGCGGCCAGGTACGACACGTAGATCGCGTCGCCCGCCCGGATCCGTACGCCTCTGATCTCCACGTCCTCCATCGCGATCCGCGACAGCCCGACCGCGTTGCGGTGCGGGATGTAGCGGAGCAGCTCGTCGATGGCCCGGGGGCGGATCTCCGGCTCGGCCCGCAGCCGTTCGGCCAGGTCCGGGCGGGCCAGCAGGATGTAGAACAGCTGGCCGCTGTTGTTGGTGACCGCCTCGCCGCCGATCTGGAGGAGGACGGCGAACCCGACGGCCTCCTCCGGTGCGATCTCGCCTTGGCCCACGGCGGCGCCCAGCAGCGAGGTGACGTACTCGCCGGTGCTGTCGCGCCGATCGCCGATGAGCTTCGCGAAGTACGCGCTCATCTCGTTCTTGGCCCTCTCGCTGACTTCCGCACCGTGCGAGGAGGACAGGATCAGCTGGGTCCAGGTGTGCATGGCCTGCCGGTCGGTGGCAGGAACGCCCATCAGCTCGCAGATGACCGCGATGGGGAAGGGGCTCAGGACCGTCGCGGTGAGGTCGGCGGGCGGCCCGTCCTGGAGCAGCTCGTCCACCAGCTCGTCGAGCATTCGCCGGGACTTCTCCCGCACCCGCTCCACGCCGCGCGCCGTGAAGGCGGCGGCCACCGCCCGGCGCAGCCGGGTGTGGTCGGGCGGATCCAGGAAGCCCACCGCGCCGCGGTCCGGGATGAAGTGCGGGGCGAGCCGGGTGACCTCCCGGTCCATGACCGCCTCACGGCTGAACCGGGCGTCGTTGGCCACCATGCGCACGTCGTCGTACCGCGTCACCAGCCACGCCCAGCCCTCGCCGTTGGACAGGTGGATCCGGGTGACCGGGCCCTCCCGCATGAGCTCGGTGAGGACCGGGTCGAAGTCCACGCCGGTCAGGTCGAGGGCCGGCCAGGGGCGGACGGGTGGCAGTGCTTCGGCGATGGTGTCTTCGCTCATGCCCGTCACACCGTCTCGTCGCTCGCGTCGTGCCAGCTGCCCAGCGCCATCTCGGCGGTGATGCCGGGGCCGAATCCCGCGAGCAGTCCGCGCGCGGCGTGCTCGGCGCCGCCCTCCTCGAACAGCCGGCGCAGCGCGTCCAGAACGACGGCGCTGGCGATGTTGCCGTACTCGGTGAGGGTGGCCCGGCTGAACCGGAAGGCCTCGGGCGGTACTTCGAGGTACTTGCTGAGGTCGTCGAGGATCCTGGGGCCGCCCGCGTGGATGATGTAGAAGTCCAGGTCGGAGGCGTCCCAGCCGTGCTGCCGCGCGAGGGCGTGGAGCGCGGGGGCGAGGGGTTCCATCGTCCCGGGCACCCGTTTGTCGAGCAGGAAGTGGAAGCCCGTGGCCCGGACGTCGTACATGATCCACTCTTCGGTCTTGGGGATCAGGTACGAGCCGTTGCGCTCCAGCTTGATGCCGGTGCCGCCCTTGCCGCGGACGACCGCGGCGGCGATGCCGTCGCCGAAGAGTCCGTTGGAGAGCAGCGAGCCGACACCGAGGTCGGTCGGCTGGTAGCAGAGCGAGCAGAACTCGCAGGCCACGATGAGAGCGTTGGCGTCCGGGTACGCCTTGCAGAAGTCGTGTGCCCGGTTGATCGCGGCACCGCCGGCCGCGCAGCCCAGCTGGGCTATGGGTATCTGCCGGGTGTCACTGCCGAAGTCCATCGAGTTGATCAGCCAGGCAGTGAGCGAGGGCATCATGAACCCGGTGCACGACACGTAGATGATCACGTCGATGTCGGTGGTGAGCAGCTCGGCGTCGTCCAGCGCCCGCTGCACCACCGCGGGGACGCGGGCCTTGGCCTCGCTCTCGTAGACCTTGTTCCGCTCCTCGAAGCCCGGGTGCTTCAGTGTCTCCTCGATGGGCTGCACGATGTGCCGGGTGGCGACGCCCGTGTTCTCGATCAGGCGCAGCGCCAGAGGCAATTGTGGGTGGTCGGCGTGACGGGAGCGGCACAGCTCCAGCGTCTCCTCCATCGTGATGACATGTTCCGGAACCGAGACCGAGGGTCTGCACAAAGTCGCCATGGAGCACGCCTTCTTTCCGCCTTCCGGGGAACTCTTCGTCCTCCGGTGGTCCACCCACGATCACCCGGCTGCGCTCGGATATCGCGTCGGATTACTCCATTCCGGGGAACTTTGGGATGGCGTGGGACCCTGGTGGAAAGGGCCCCGGGACCGTCGAACCGAAGGAGCAGCGATGACGCGGACGGCCAGGGAACTGCTGGAGAGCACGACCGGGAAACTCGCCCCGGACCCGCACGCCAACAGGCTTCTGCCCCTGATCGCCCGGGGCGCGGCGCGGCGCTCGACCCTCGCCGCACTCGCCCTCGAGCAGCGCCATGTGATCGCCGCGGACCGCCGGGCGTTCCTGCGTCTGGCCGAACGGTCCGCGGCCGGCACCGAGGCCGCGGCAGCCGCGCCGGAGAGCGCCGCCTTCTTCGAAATGCTCGCGGAGGGTGAAGCCCTGGCCCAGGATCGGCTCGGTGCGTACGCCGCCGCGGTCGGGGCCGACGAGGCATGGGCGGCCGCGTACGAACCGCTCGAGGACTGCCAGACCTATCCCGCATACGTCGCCTGGCTCGCCCTGAACGGTTCACCGGCCGACGTCGTGCTCGCGCTCAGCGCCAACTTCGCGGCATGGGGCGGCTATTGCGCGACGATCGCCCAGTCCCTGCGCCGCCACTACGGCTTCGCCGACGAGGCCTGCGCCTTCTTCGACTTCTTCGCCGAGCCCGCGCCGGACCTGGAGCTGAAGGCGCAGGCAGCGGTGCAGGCGGGAATCGACACCGGACAGATTTCGCAAGACGCGGTGCTCCGCTACGGGCGGCTGCTCCAGGCCTACGAGGCGAAGTTCTGGCACGCCCTGTGGGAGCTCGACCAGCGGGTGGCGTAGAGAGCGACCGGACCCGCCGTGAACAGGTCTGCGGGGAAGCCCTGACGCATGGTCAGTCGGCCGTCGTCCCACTGCTGTGCGCGATGCAGGCCACGTCGATGCGGTCGGCGAGCTTGGCGAGTTCGATCGTGAGCGCCGCCACCGTGTCCTCGTCGAGCCCGTCCTGGCCGGCCTCCACCAGATGCAGCCACCGGCCGCCCACCGTGCGCAGCAGCTTGCTGACGTCGGCGGCCGCCACCTGCAACGTGCCGCGGTCGTCGACGATCAGAGGCAGGGTCACTTCGCGGTTCACAGAGGGGATCGTAGCTGCGGAACGCTCACGCTCCGTGCCATACGGTGGTGATGTTGCAGAACTCGCGGATTCCGTGCTCCGACAGCTCACGCCCGTAGCCGGATCGCTTCACCCCGCCGAACGGGAACGCCGGGTGGGACGCCGTCATCCCGTTGACGTACACGCCGCCCGCCTCCAGATCACGGACGAACCGGTCCACGTCGGTCCCGTCGCGCGTCCAGACGTTCGAACTGAGCCCGAACGGGGTGTCGTTGGCGAGGGCCACCGCCGCGTCCAGGTCGGCCGCGCGGTAGAGCGTGGCGACGGGCCCGAAGGCCTCCTCCTGGTGGATGCGCATCTCGGGGGTGATGTCGGTCAGGATGGTCGGCGCGTAGTACCAGCCGCGGTCCCGGAAGCCTTCGGGGCGTTCGCCGCCGCACAGGACGGTCGCGCCGCTCTCCACCGCGTCGTCGACCAGCTCCTGAAGGTCGCTGCGGCCCTGCTCGGTGGAGAGCGGACCGATGTCCGTCTCCTCGTCCAGCGGGTCGCCCACCTTCAGGGCCCGCATGCCCGCCGTGAACCGCTCGGTGAAGGCGTCGAACACGTCGGTGTGCACGATGAACCGCTTGGCGGCGATGCACGACTGCCCGTTGTTCTGTACACGCGCCGTCACGGCGATCTTCGCGGCCCGGTCGAGGTCGGCGGACGGCATGACGACGAAGGGGTCGCTGCCGCCCAGCTCCAGGACCGTCTTCTTGACCTCGTCCCCGGCGACCGAGGCGACCGCCCGGCCCGCCGGTTCACTCCCCGTGAGCGTGGCCGCCTTGACGCGCGGGTCGCGCAGGACGTCCTCGACGGCGCCCGAGCCGATCAGCAGCGTCTGGAAGCAGCCCTCGGGGAAGCCCGCCCGGCGGAACAGTTCCTCCAGGTAGAGGGCGGTCTGCGGCACGTTCGAGGCGTGCTTGAGCAGGCCTACGTTGCCCGCCATCAGCGCGGGCGCGGCGAACCGGATCACCTGCCACAGCGGGAAGTTCCACGGCATGACGGCCAGCACCGGGCCCAGCGGCCGGTAGCGCACGAGGACGCGGGAGGCACCGGAGTCCTTGACGTCGGAGTCGGCCGGCTCCTCGTCGGCGAGCAGCCCCTGGGCGTGGTCGGCGTACCAGCGCATCGCCTTCGCGCATTTGGCTGCCTCCGCACGCGCCTGCTTGACAGGCTTGCCCATCTCCGTGGTCATCACCCGGCCGATGTCCTGCTGCTCCTCGTCGAGCAGGTCGGCGGCCCTGTGCAGCAGCCGCGCCCGCTCGGCGAAGGACGTGGTGCGATGGGTACGGAACGCGGCTTCGGCGGCCGCGAGCCTGCGCTCGATCTCTTCGGCGCCCAGGGCGTCGTACGTCTTGAGCGTCTCGCCGTTCGCCGGGTTCACCGTTGCGATAGGCATGGCCGACCTCCTGTATACGGGCTGTGCTTCGACCCTCCCGCGCGGCGCGGTGCGGCGCAACGCGGAAGGCTGTCCCTCGTGGGACGAGGCGCTCGGGCGGGTGCCCCGGACCCGCGGCCCGATGTCTCAGCCCGAGTGCTCCGCGAGCCGGTCGAGAAACTCCGCCTGCGCCTTCACGATCACCGCCCGGGCGCGGTCCAGGTCGAACCACTCCACCCGGTCCAGCTCGGGGAACTCCTGCCGCCGTCCCGATTTCGGCGGCCACTCCATCTCGAAGGTGCCGGGGACGACGGTCGCCGGGTCGAGATCGGCCTCGACCGCCCAGGCCGTGACGACCTTGCCGTTGGTCTGTGTGACCTCGCCCAGCGGGACGGCCTCGCCCTCGGGCGGCGGCAGCCCCAGTTCCTCCTGGAACTCGCGGCGTGCCGCGTCCCAGGCGGCCTCGTCGGGCTCGTACTCGCCCTTGGGCACGGTCCAGGCCCCGGCGTCGCGCCGCGCGAAGAACGGCCCACCCATATGGCCGAGCAACACCTCCAGACCGCGGTCGGTGTGCCGGAACAACAACATCCCGGCGCTCCGCTTCCCGCTCACGGGGTGACCTCCGGGTGCGCGGCGAGCAGTGTTGCGACGGTGTCGGCCTCGGCCGGGGTCTTGTCCTCGCGGTAGCGCACGACACGGGCGAAGCGGAGAGTGACGCCGGCCGGGTAGCGGGTGGATTTCTGCAGACCGTCGTACGCGATCTCGACGACGAGTTCCGGTCGTACGGTCACCACGTAGCCGTTGTCCTCGACGGCGAGCTCCTGGAGACGCTCGGTCTGCCAGGTGAGCATCGCGTCGGTCATGCCCTTGAACGTCTTGCCGAGCATCGCGAAGGACCCGTCCGCGTTGCGCGCGCCGAGGTGCAGGTTGGACAGCTTGCCGGTGCGCCTCCCGTGACCCCACTCGGCCGCCAGGACCACCAGGTCTAGGGTGTGCACGGGCTTGACCTTCAGCCAGGAGGCGCCGCGCCGGCCCGCGCTGTAGGGGGCGTCGAGGGCCTTGACCACGACGCCTTCGTGGCCGCGTTTCAGGGTGTCGGCGAGGAACCGCTCCGCCGCGGTGAGGTCCGTGGGGCCGTCCACGAGCGTGCGCCGCACCCGCATCGGCTCGGGGACCAGCCGCGCCAGCTCCGCGTGCCGCTCGGTGAACGGCAGATCGAGCAGATCCTGGCCGTCGACGGACAGCGCGTCGAAGAAGACGGGGGAGACGGGCACGGTCTTCGCGGCCGTCGCCACGTCCACGCGCGAGCCCACGCGCCCGGCCGTCTCCTGGAAGGAGCGCGGCCGCCCGTCCTCGTCCAGCGCGATCACCTCGCCGTCCAGGATGAATCGCTCGCCCTTCAACTCCATCGCCGCGGACGTGAGTTCGGGCAGACGGTCGGTGATGTCGTCGAGGGTGCGGGTGTAGATCCGTACGTCGTCGCCGTCGCGGTGGACTTGTACGCGGATGCCGTCGAGCTTCTCCTCGACGGCGCACGCGCCCAGCTTCTCGACCGCTTCGGAGACGGACCCCGCCGTGTGCGCCAGCATCGGCAGCACCGGTCGGCCGATGGTGAGCCGGAAGTCGTCGAGCGCCTGCGGGCCGTGGGACAGCAGTGCCTGTGCCACCGTCTGCAGCGAGCCGGCGAGCATCACCGCTCGTCGTACGTCCGCGCCGGGCGCGCCGGTGGCCTCGGCGAGACCCTCGACGGCGACCGCGTCCAGTGCGCCCTGCCGTACCTCGCCGCTGATCAGCCCGAACAGCAAGCGCTGCTCGTCCTCGGTGGCCGCCGCCATCAACTCGCCCACCAGGCGCGCCCGTTCGGCCTGCGAGCCGGCGCCGGTGACCGTGCCCAGTTCCGACAGCCGGGCGTCCACCTCCCGCACCGTGAGGGAAGGCTCCGGCGCCGGAGGGACCGGCCGGCTGAGGATCTTCCAGCCGATGCCGAGCCGCCCCTGTGGCAGGCGGCCCGCCAGATACGGGATGACGATCGGCACGTCGTCCGCCTCCGCGTCCCGGAACAGCTCGGCGAGCAACGCGATCTTCCGGGATCGCGCCGAGGTGGCGGCGACCTCCTGGGACACATGAGCGAGCCGGCTCAGCAGCATGCAGCCATGGTGCAACGCGGACGCCGGGTCCACACCCGTACGGGCACGGTTTCAGGGGCTCACCCGTACGGGCTCGGTCGGGTCCACAGCCGTACGCGCGCGGACCGGGTTCACAGCCGTACGGGCCCGGACCGGGGCCAGATTCGTACAGGCACGGTCCGG
Source organism: Streptomyces sp. R41 (assembly GCF_041053055.1). Lineage (NCBI taxonomy): Bacteria > Bacillati > Actinomycetota > Actinomycetes > Kitasatosporales > Streptomycetaceae > Streptomyces > Streptomyces sp. R41. The sequence continues at coordinate 1,685,875 of NZ_CP163443.1, read as the reverse complement.
CTCCACGCGCGTACAGATACGGCGGGGGTCCAGGGCCTGTCCCGCGGATCATGTCGGAGACGCGGAGACGCGGAGACGCGGAGACAGGCCCTAGTTCTGCCCCCGCTCGACGGCGGCGTCGAGGTCCGCGAGCAGCAGCTCTCCGTTGAGCGTTGCCGCGGCCCGGTATCCGCCGCTCGCCGCGTTCACGACCTGCTCCGCGAAGCCGATCGCGTTTCCCGCCGCCCAGACGCCGGGCACGGTCGTCAGTCCCGTCTCGTCGACCACGGGATACGTGCCGAACGGCGTCTCCCGCAGCTCGGCGCCCAGCCGCTCGAACAGGCCGGTGCGCGGGACGGCGCGGGGCGCGACGAACAGCACCGAGCGGTCGTGTGCCGTGCCGTCCGCCAGGCGCACGCCGGTCAGCCGGTCGCCGTCGACCACCAGTCCCGCGACCTCGCCGGGCACGACGGCGACACCGGCCGCGGCGAGCCTGCGTCGATCCTCGTCCGACAGCTCGTCCTCGCCGACCGTGTGCAGGAACAGCGTCACGTCCTTCGACCACTGGCTCACCATCAGCGCCTGGTGCACGCTCATCGGCGTAGTGGCCAGCACGCCGAAGGCCTCGTCGCGGACCTCCCAGCCGTGGCAGTACGGGCAGTGCACGACGTCCCGTCCGAAGCGCTCGGCGACGCCGGGTACCGACGGCAGCTCGTCGGCCAGGCCGGTGGTGACGACCAGCCGGCGCGCGTGCACCGTGGGCCCGGTCGCCAAGGCGACGTCGAACTCCCCGGCGTCGTCACGGACGACGTCCACCGCGCGGTCCCGGACGAGCTCGACCCCGTACCCCTCGATCTCGCGCCGTCCCTCGGCGAGGAACTCGGCGGGCGGCATGCCGTCCCGGGTCAGATAGCCCTGCATGTGCGCGGCGGGCGCGTTGCGCGGTTCGCCCGCGTCGACGACGAGCGTGCGGCGCCGGGCGCGCCCCAGCACGAGCGCGGCAGACAGCCCCGCCGCGCCGCCGCCGATGACTACCGCTTCGTATGTCTCGGTCATGGTGACCACCTCCACGGAGAAGGTCGCCCGACCGCGGCCGAATTGACAAATGGCTTTGCTGATTCTGCAATATTGCCATGAGTGATGACGCGGAGACGAGCCAGACGGACGAGGTGCTGGCCGAGGTCGGGCCGCGACTGCGGCGGATCCGGAAGGAGCGGGGCGCCACGCTCGCGGGGTTGTCCGAGGCGACCGGCATCTCCGTGAGCACGCTGTCGCGTCTGGAGTCCGGGCTGCGCAAACCCAGCCTGGAGCTGCTGCTGCCGATCGCCCGCGCCCACCGAGTGCCTCTCGACGAGCTGGTCGGGGCGCCTGAGGTGGGTGATCCGCGGGTGCGGTCCAAGCCGATCGTGATGCACGGCCGTACGCACTGGCCGCTCACCCGGCAGCCCGGCGGACTCCAGGCGTTCAAGGTGCTCGAACCCCAGCGGTCGATGGAACCGGAACCGCGCACACACGAGGGCTACGAGTGGCTCTACGTGCTCTCCGGGCGGCTGCGGCTCGTGCTCGGCGAGCATGACGTGGTGCTCGGTCCCGGGGAGGCCGCCGAGTTCGACACCCGCGTACCGCACTGGTTCGGGTCGACGGGGGAGGGGCCTGTGGAGTTTCTGAGCCTGTTCGGGCCGCAGGGGGAGCGGATGCATGTGCGGGCCCGCCCCGCCCGGTCGTAGGGGGCCCGGTCGTCGCGTGACGGACGCGACTGTTCCCTGATGGGCAAGCGACCGCTTAGTATGCGGTCGAGCCCGATCAGACAGAGCAGTCCCGTGGAGGCCCCGCATGCAGGCATGGCAAGTGCACGAGCTCGGCGAGCCGAGTGAGGTGATGCAGCTCCAGGAAGTGGAGCGTCCGCAGCCCGGCGAGGGCCAGGTCCTGCTCAAGGTGCGCGCGGCGAACATCAACTTCCCGGACGCGCTGATGTGCCGGGGGCACTACCAGGTCAGGCCCCCGCTGCCGTTCACGCCCGGCGTGGAGATCTGCGGCGAGACCGAGGACGGGCGCCGTGTGCTCGCCAATCCCGCGCTGCCGTCCGGCGGATTCGCCGAGTACGCCGTCGCGGACGCCGCAGCGCTGCTGCCCGCGCCCGACGCCCTCGACGACGCCGAGGCGGCCGCCCTGCACATCGGCTACCAGACGGGGTGGTTCGGTCTGCACCGGCGCGCCGGGCTGGAAGCCGGCGAGACGCTGCTCGTCCACGCTGCCGCCGGAGGGGTCGGCAGCGCGGCCGTGCAGCTCGGAAAGGCGGCCGGCGCGAACGTCATCGGCGTGGTCGGCGGGGCCGACAAGGCAGCCGTGGCACGGGAGCTGGGCTGCGACGTCGTCATCGACCGGCGTACGCAGGACGTCGTCGCCGCGGTGAAGGAGGCGACCGGCGGCCGGGGCGCCGACGTGATCTACGACCCGGTCGGCGGCGCGGCATACGCCCAGTCCGCCAAGGTCGTCGCCTTCGAGGGCCGGATCGTCGTCGTGGGCTTCGCGAGCGGAACGATCCCCAGCCCGGCGCTGAACCACGCCCTCGTGAAGAACTACTCGATCCTCGGCCTGCACTGGGGCCTGTACAACACCAAGAACCCGAAGCTGGTCCAGCACTGCCACGAGCGGCTCACCGAACTGGCCGCGCGGGGTGCGATCAAGCCGCTGGTGAGCGAGCGGGTGCCGCTGAGCGGTGCCGCGGCGGCCGTGCAGCGGGTCGCCGACGGTGTCACCACGGGGCGTGTCGCCGTGGTGCCCTCCCTCGAGAACGGAGCAGCCGCATGACCGACTCCGCTGAACTGCGCCGCCGCACACAGGAGTTGCTTGCGGCACATCCGCCGGCGACGACCGAGCGGGTGGACTTCCTGAAGGCCCGTTTCGACGCGGGCCTCGCCTGGGTGCACTACCCCGAAGGCCTCGGCGGACTCGGCGCCCCGCGCACCCTCCAGGCCGTCGTGGACGCCGAGCTGGAGGCCGCGGGCGCGCCCGACAACGACCCGCGGCGCATCGGCATCGGCCTCGGCATGGCCGCGCCGACGATCCTGCGCTATGGCACCGAGGAGCAGCAGCAGCGGTACCTCAGGCCCCTGTGGACGGGCGAGGAGGTCTGGTGCCAGCTGTTCAGCGAGCCGGGCGCCGGCTCCGACCTGGCCGCGCTCGGCACCCGCGCCGTGCGGGAGGGCGACGACTGGGTGGTCAACGGGCAGAAGGTGTGGACGTCCAGCGCCCACCTCGCCCGCTGGGCCATCCTCATCGCCCGCACCGACCCGGACGTGCCCAAGCACGCCGGCATCACGTACTTCATCTGCGACATGACCGACCCCGGCGTCGAGGTCCGCCCGCTGCGGCAGATCACCGGCGAGGCCGAGTTCAACGAGGTCTTCCTCACCGACGTCCGCGTCCCCGACTCCCAGCGCCTCGGCGAGGTCGGCGACGGCTGGCGGGTCGCGCAGACCACGCTGAACAACGAACGCGTCGCCATCGGCGGCATGCGGCTGCCCCGTGAGGGCGGCATGATCGGCCCGGTCTCGAAGACCTGGCGCGAGCGCCCGGAGCTGCGCACGCACGACCTGCATCAGCGCCTGCTCAAGCTGTGGGTCGAGGCCGAGGTCGCCCGGCTCACCGGCGAACGCCTGCGCCAGCAGCTCGCTGTCGGCCAGCCCGGCCCCGAGGGCGCCGGCATGAAGCTCGCCTTCGCCCGTCTCAACCAGGAGATCAGCGGCCTGGAGGTCGAACTCCTCGGTGAGGAGGGCCTGCTGTACGAGGACTGGACGATGCGCCGGCCGGAACTGGTCGACTTCACCGGCCGCGACGCCGGCTACCGCTACCTCCGTTCCAAGGGCAACAGCATCGAGGGCGGGACCAGCGAGATCCTGCTCAACATCGTCGCCGAACGCGTCCTGGGACTGCCGTCCGAGCCGCGCACCGACAAGGACGTCGCCTGGAAGGACCTGGCTCGATGACCGATCTGCTCTACTCGGAGGAGGAAGAGGCGCTGCGCGCCGCCGTCCGCGACCTCCTCACCGACCACTGCGACGCGCCGGGCGTCATCGCCCGCACGGAATCCGGCACAGCGCACGACCCCGCGCTGTGGAAGGCACTCTCGGACGGGATGGGCCTGGCGGGTCTGCTCGTGCCCGAGTCGCTGGGCGGCCAGGGCGCCTCCCACCGCGAAGTCGCCGTGGTCCTGGAGGAGCTGGGGCGCGCGGTCGCTCCCGTGCCGTATCTGACGAGCGCCGTCGTCGCTACGGAGGCGCTGCTGGCCTGCGAGGGCGAGGCGGCCGCCCAGCTGCTGACGGGGCTTGCCTCCGGCCGTACGATCGGGGTGCTCGCCGTCTCCTTCGCGACGGCTCCTGGCGTGGTGTTCAAAGCCGTACGCCATGAAAACGGTTCCCTGCACGGGGAGTTGACCGGGATCGCGGACGCGGCGGCCGCCGATGTGCTGCTGGTTCCGGCGGAGGACGGCGCGCTGTACGCGGTGAACGCGGATGCGGTGACGATCACTCCGCAGGTGTCCCTGGACCTGACCCGGCCGGTCGCGAAGGTCACCTTCGACGGGGCGCGTGCGCTGCTGGTGACCTCCGACGCCTCTGCGGCCGTACGACGTGCCCTGCGCGCCGGTGCCGGCCTCCTGTCTTCCGAGCAACTCGGCCTCGCCGACTGGTCATTGACGGAAACGGTCCGCTATCTGAAGGAGCGCAAGCAGTTCAACCGACCCGTCGGCGGCTTCCAGGCGCTCAAGCACCGGCTGGCCCAGCTGTGGCTGGAGGTCGTCAACACGCGTGCCGCGGCCCGCAATGCGGCCGACGCGCTCGCCACCGGCGGCGAGGACGTCGACGTGGCGGTCGCCGTCGCCCAGGCGTACGCGGCACCGGTCGCCGTCCATGCCGCCGAGGAGGCGCTCCAGTTGCACGCCGGGATCGGCATGACCTGGGAGCACCCCGTGCACCTGTACCTGAAGCGGGCGAAGGCGGACTCGATCGCGTACGGCACGGCGGGCGCCCACCGCGAGGCGCTGGCCAAACTGGTCGACCTCCAGGCGCCCTGACGCAACACCCGCTGACCAACACCCGCTGACGCAACAACTGCTGACGCACACCCGTGATAAGCCCGCCCCAACCGGGGCGGGCTTTTCCGTGCGCGCTGCTCCGACGAAGTGAACGCACAGCGGCAGTCCGGCCAACTCCCCGCACGCCACTGCTCCTTGGGCCCATTCGGAACGCATACTCGCTGAGGTTTCCGTACGGCACTTCCAGGGAGGCAGAGCATGGCCCTTACCACCCGCCGCAGAGCCCTCACCACCCTCGGCGCCGCCCTCGCGGGCTCCGTCGCGCTGCCCGCCACCTACGCGCGGGCGAACGAGCAGAAGCACGGCCCGCGCCCGCTGTGGCGCGCCCACGCGCACAACGACTACGAGCACCCGCGCCCCCTGTTCGACGCCCTCGACCACCGCTTCGGCAGCGTCGAGGCCGACATCTACCTGGTCGGCGATCAGCTCCTCGTCGCCCACGACCCCGTCGAACTCGACCCGACCCGCACCCTCGAATCCCTCTACCTCGAACCCCTCGCCGCCCGCGTCAAGGCCAACCACGGTGCGGTGTACCGGGGTTACCGCACGCCGCTGCAACTCCTGATCGACATCAAGACCGAGGGCTCGTCGACCTACCTCGAACTCGACCGCCATCTGCGCCGCTACCGGCACCTGTTCACGACGTACGCCCACGGTCGTGTGTACCCCGGCCCGGTCACGGCCGTGATCTCGGGTGACCGGGCCGCCCGTACGCCCATGGAGGCGCAGAGCGTACGTCGCGCCTTCTACGACGGCCGGCTCGCCGACCTCGGCAGCGCGGCACCCGCCTCCTTCGTCCCGCTGATCTCCGACAACTGGACGCTCAACTTCACCTGGCTGGGCGACGGCCCGTTCCCCGACGCCGAACGCGAGAAGCTGCGCGGCATCATCGCCGCGGCCCACACGCGCCGCCAGAAGGTCCGGTTCTGGGCGACGCCCGATGTGGCGGGCCCGGCCCGTGACGCACTGTGGGGCGAACTGCTCGCCGCCGACGTCGACTACCTGAACACCGACGACCTCGCGGGCCTAGAAGCGTTCCTCGACGCCCACGAACGGACGTACTAGCCGGCGAAGACATCACACGTTCGGAGGACACGTCAGCCGCCCGGACGAACCCTCCGCTACGCGACACTTGCGGCCGAAAGCCGCGACGTGGGCGTGGCGGAGGAGGTTGACGATGGCCATTTCCATCTCTGTGGTGCTGTTGCTCCTGATCCTGGCGGTGGTCTTCCTGCGCAACGGCGCATTGAAGATCTCGCACGCCTTGGTCTGCGTACTGCTCGGCTTCTATCTGGCGAGCACGAGCATGGCGCCGACCATCCACGAAGGGCTCACCGCGACGGCGAACATCGTGAGCAGCCTGCGGCCGTGACGTGCGAGGCCGTCATGCGACATGCCGGGTCGTCACGGTCGTGAGAACACGCCGATGCCGTTCGGGACGGGGCGTTCGGCGCCCCCGCTGGGGTGGTTGAGAACGCTGACGGCGGCCGCCCCCGGCTCTCGGGCGACCATCGTGGTGGAGCCCCCGCCGTCGAGGCTGAAGGCATCGTCCGCGCCCAACTTCCGCATGGCCTCCGTCACTTCGGCGATGGTGAGTCCGCTACGGAACTCGGGCGCGCCGTCGAGGGCGAGAAGGAGCAGGCGGCGTCCGCCGTGCGAGATGCCCACGGCGGTCCGTACGGCCGAAGTCGTGTTGTCCAGGCCGGGGAGCGGCGAGCCGTCGACGAGCATCGGGTAGCCGCCGAGCGCGAAGCGATACGGGATCCTGCTGGACTCCGCCACCAGACGGTGCCGCACCGCGACGGGCTCGCCCACCGGCAGCTTCCGCAACTGCTGGGCGCCTGCCTCGCGGCCCACCAGCACCGTGGTGCCGGCAGCGATGGGGCCGCTGCCGGGTGTGTTGGCCGCCGACACGACCCGACCGTGCTCGACCGTCACCTCGTACGTGTCGGTACTGCACGGCGCGCCCCGGTTGATGTCCGTGCCGCAGGTGGCGCGCACCCGGGAGACGCTGCCCCAGTCCGAGGTGAACGCGCCGATCGAACCCTCCGGCAGCGCGTACTGATTGAGCCCGCCGAGAGGCCACCGCCCCTCGTCACTGCGTACGGAGCCTTCGAGGGCCACGCTGTCCAGCCGGGCCCTGCGGTCGACGCCCACGCCGAGCACGTCCTCGGTGGTCGTGCCGGGCGGCAGGGCGGGCCCGAAGCGCTGGCCGTTCGGCACCGCCGCCTTGAGCTCGTGTCCGCTCGCGATCGCCGGGCCCACCGTCGCGCCCGTCGCCTCGACCCCCGGATGCTGGGTCTCCGTGATGTTGAAGAAGTCGCCGTTGACACCCGCGACGGCGCCCCGGGTGTCGGCCAGCTGGGAGACGGGCGCCCGGGACGCCACGGCTCCGGGATACAGAAGGTCGACCCGCACCCGAGGATTGCGCAGATCGACGCTCAGCACATGTGCGTGCGCCACACCCTTGGCGGCCGGGATGTCCAACTGTGTGTACTCGACGCCGGGGGCGACGGCAGTGCCCGTGGCCCCCTCCGCGCCGCTGGCCGGTGCCGCCCCCACCAGGGCGGTACCGGCCAGCGCACTCCATGCCGCGACAACTGTCAGTGCCGTTCTGAAACGTCCGTTGTGACGTGTCACCGTGCCCCCTGATGTCTCGTCAACTCTCCCAGGACTCAAGGGGAGTGCACCAGATGACAGTGACCGTGTCGGTGGCTAGACACCGACAACGCGCGAACGGATGAGAAAACGCACTCCTTCGGGTGCCTCGAGAGAGAAGCCGCTGCCGCGGCCCGGCACGACATCGACGATCAGCCGGGTGTGGCTCCACACCTCGTACTGACTCTTCGACATCCAGAACGTCACCGGTTCCTCGACCCCCTCGACCGCCAGCTCGGCGAGCAGTACGTCGGAGCCGCCGGTGCGGAACTCGCCCTCGGGGTAGCACATGGGCGCGCTGCCGTCACAGCAGCCGCCGGACTGGTGGAACATCAGCGGTCCGTGGACCGCCCGCAGGCGCCGGAGCAGGTCGGCGGCCGCGGGGGTCAGTTCCACGCGCGGGACTTCCTCGTTCACGCCTACCACCCCAAGCAAGCCGGTCCTTGGTCACCGGGCCGTCGTCGGTCCGGTGGCTCAGTGGACATCGTGCGAGGTTGCGAGAGCGTTGCATACGGCGGGCATCGTCGACGGCCGGAGTTCAGCGCCCGGGTCTGCCGCATGCCGCGCTCGCCGGAGGCAGTCGCACGGCGCATCGGCTGACCCGGGCGCTGAACTCCGGCCACGAGCAGGCCATGCGGCAGATACTCGCCTTGCGCACACCCGAGACGGTCCTCAAGGCGCTGGCCCATGGCACGCGCATGGGTAACGAGGGCCAGTTCACGGTGCACGAGGCCATCCGCAAGGCGCTGCCCGTTCACGAGACCGGCGAGGCGCTGTGGGAGCGGGCCACCGAGGCCTACCGCGACGCCCTCCGCGCCGCCGCCCGTCACCTGCACACCCTGGCATCGCCACCTTCGTACTCGGTGGAGGAGACGGCGGATCTGCTGTGGTTCTGGTTCGGCCCCACCGGCTGGCGCACCCTGGTGGTCGACAACGGCTGGTCGTGGGATCGGGCAGAGGACGTGCTGTGCCGAACGGCCGTCGCTGCTCTGTACTGAGCGGCAGTGGCTCTCCGGAGCGTGTCTCGTCGCCGCCCTGACGAACCCTCCTTCGCGTTCAAAGCGGATTGCAGCTCATCCTCGCTGCAATACGGGCGGTCGGGTGCGTCGGCGCACGGCTGCCGCGAACACCTGTTCCTTGAGCTTGGTGACGGCGTGGGGGTGGGACACGGTGACGGCGTGGGAAGCGTCGGCAGATACGACTCCCGGTCCGCCAAGGCCCGGATCCGCCCGACGAACCGGCCCGCCAACCGCGCGAAAACGACTCCAACTCCACAGCCCGGCAACTGACTTCAGCCATCCCCGCCATACGAGGAAACCGCAAGCATCACCTCGGGACACGAACCGCTGCTGGAGCATTCGGGTTGCCCCGGCCCGGAAATGCCCCGGAGCGGCGGGTCAACCTTGGGGTACCGGTGGGGGCTATCGGGATGGGAACTACCTATCGACTTGCCGCTCAGCTGCGCGTCGCAAAGGGCGCCTGACCGGCGTCTTCCCTGGTCAGGAGCCCTTTTTCTGTGTCTAGAAGAAGCCCTGCTTCTTCGGCGATTACGACATCAGGAGGTTGTTCGTCTGCTTGTGGCACACGGCCTCACTCGATTCCGAGCCGCGGAAATGGGCAGAATCGCCCACGGTGAAACCGAGTTGGTCCGCGTCTGGTCCGGATCTTGGTGTGACGTGCCCCAGGGGGACGCGTGACTGCTTGAGCTTGTTGATGCTCCGCTCGACCGTATTGCGCTGCTTGCAGACCTCACGGTCGAAGGCCGGTGGCCGGCCACTGGATCTGCCACGGCGTTTGCGTGTGGAGAATCTGATCGGCCGGTTGGGGTACCACTGCACGAATGGCGCGCCTGCTGAGGTGAGTTCGGATGGCTCGCGAGGAGTATGCCTTTTCGGCCGGCGGGCGGTAGCGGCCGTCGGTCACCAGGTGGATCTTCGTGGTCCGTTCGCCGCGAGAGCTTCCGAGGGAGTGGTGGTGCGGCCGGCGTGCTGGTGAGTGCGCACGATCGTGGAGTCCACGGTGACGACCCATCGAGGTCGCCCTCGGCGTCTGCCTGCGCGAGCAGAGCGGTGAAGGTCCGTTCCCACGTGCCGTCGATCGCCCACACCCGCAACCGCCGCCCCGTGCTCACCGACCAAAATCCGCCGAACATGCCCTGAGCGTGACCCAGTTGGCAGTGCCGGGACGCCTCGGGGTTGCCGGTGCGGCAGCCCGGAGAAACTCCCGTCATCACAGGTCACAGGGTGCTCCTCCGTCGCCAAGGCACCCGCAGGCGGTCGCCGATCTGTGGACCCAGCTTCAAATCGTAGGCACAAATTCCACACATCCCTCTCTCCAGACGGGCCGCGATGGTCTAGATTGACCGTGCTTCACATGCTGGGACACGAGCCGACAAATGGTGTTCTATGGGTCCGCTGCTACGGACGGCCGGTAGCTGAGCCTCCGGAGCCGGACGTGGGGGTGATCAATTCTTGGAGCCGAGAGGGGCTTTGGGTGCGGGGAGCATCCGAGGTTTCCACGGCTTCCCGCGCACCTTGAGAGGCGGGCAGGACATGCGAGTCTGCTGCCGCCAGGGTGGGTTGTTCACGTAGCTCTGAAATAGCCGGGATGTCATACGCGGGGGGCGGGGCTTCCCGAGGGGGGAACAGCGTGCCGGGAGGCGGGGGCCTCCCGAGGGGAGGACCAGTGCGGGGGGCGGGGGCCTCCTGCAGGGGGCGAAACAGTGGTAGGCGAACACGTCGAACCACTGGGGACCTTGGGGGGTTCTGTGCGGCAAGGGGGAATAGTCGGCCCTTTTCCGTCGGCGCGCGGGCGTCTGGCGAACGGGGCGATCAGCCAGCCGGCGACCGACTGGGAGCAGCGGTACCGCCGTACCGTGATCATCAGCGACACCGTGGCCACCGCCTTGGTGGTGGCGGCGATCGGCGACTTCTTCGGGGCCCGGGACGCGGCCAACTGGCATGAGAAGTGGGGAATTCTCGCATTCGGCACCGAGCTGCTGGTGCTGGGAGCGCTTGCGGTGAGCCGGTCGTGGGCTCCGGCCGCGCTCGGCCAGGGCGCCGAGGAATTCCGCCGGCTCGGACGCTCACTGTTCATGGCGACCGTCGTACTGGCGCTCGGCGGGATCGCCCTCACCTCGCGCAACATCAAGCTCTGGATCTTCGTCGCGATCCCCGCGATCGCGCTCATCACCATGCCCACGCGGTATCTGCTGCGCCTCTGGCTGCACAAACAGCGCAAGGAAGGACGGTGCCTGAGACCGGTGCTCGCTGCCGGGAGCCCGGACACCGTGCGCGATCTGATCACCCGAACCCGCAAGTTCCCGCATCTCGGCTGGCGGGTGGACGGGGTGTGCACGGCGGATGGTCTCGGGCTCGACGGTGATCAAGAACTGGACGGAGTGCCGGTCGTCGGCCAACTGGCGGACGTTGCCAAGCACGTTCGCCACGACGGCTACCGCGTCGTCGCGGTCACACCGGACCCGCACTGGTCACCGGACCGGCTGCAGCGGCTGGCTTGGAACCTCGAAGGCAGCGACGCCGAGATGATCGTGGCCCCCGTGCTGATGGAGGTGGCCGGCCCGCGGCTGCACGTCGACGCGGTGCTCGGGATCCCGCTGCTGCGGGTCAGCATGCCGACCTTCACCGGGGGCCGCCGGGCGATCAAAGGGGTCGTCGACCGGATGGGCGCGGCGATCCTGCTGATGCTCTTCGCGCCGCTGATGGTCCTCGTCGGGCTGCTCGTGCTGGTGGACAGCCGGGGTGGGGCGTTCTACCGCCAGCGCAGGGTCGGCAAGGACGGCCGTGAGTTCACCATTCTCAAGTTCCGCACCATGGTCGCCGGGGCTCACGGGGCCCGTACCGAGCTGGCCGACCGCAACGAGGGTGCAGGGCTGCTGTTCAAGCTCCGCCGGGATCCGCGGGTGACCCGGGTGGGAGCAGTGCTGCGCCGGTACTCGATCGACGAGCTCCCGCAGCTTTTCAACGTGCTCACCGGCTCGATGTCGCTCGTCGGTCCGCGGCCTCCGCTACCGGAGGAGTCCGCCGCGTACGGCCCGGACATCCGGCGGCGGCTGCTGGTCAAGCCCGGGCTCACCGGCCTGTGGCAGATCAGCGGGCGCAGCGATCTGCCGTGGGAGGAGGCGGTCCGCCTCGACCTGCGGTACGTGGAGGACTGGTCGCTCGCCCTCGACACAGTGATCTTGTGGAAGACGCTGCGTGCGGTGCTCCACGGGCAGGGGGCCTACTGATGCGCGGGGGGCGTCGTTTGGTCGGCGCACGGACCGCAGGCCGGAAGGGCCTGCCTTGGGGGAGGAACGAGTCATGAGAGTCAGCGTCTTGGGGCTCGGCTACGTGGGCTGCGTGTCGGCCGCGTGCCTGGCGAGCCTTGGTCACGAGGTCATCGGGGTGGACGTGAACCAGGCGAAGGTCGACCTGGTCAACGACGGCAAGGCCCCGGTGGTCGAGGAACGGATCGGCGAGCTCATCGCCGAGGTCGTGCGGACCGGAGCGCTCCGCGCCACCGGCGACGTCCGCGAGGCGATCATGGGCAGTGAGGTGTCGCTGGTCTGCGTGGGCACGCCGTCGGAGCCCAACGGCAGCCTGTGCACTACGTACTTGGAGCGGGTCACCGAGCAGATCGGCGCCGCGCTGGCCGAACGGGGCGGGCGGCACACCGTCGTGTTCCGCAGCACCATGCTCCCGGGCACCTGCCTGAACCTGCTGGTACCGATCCTGGAGAAGTATGTCGGCGGCACGGCCGGGGCGGACTTCGGGGTCGCGGTCAACCCGGAGTTCCTGCGCGAGGGCACGAGCGTGCGGGACTTCTTCGACCCGCCCAAGACCGTGATCGGCGAGCTCGATCCGGCGAGCGGCGACACGGTGGCGGCGCTGTACGAGGGGCTGCCCGGTGAGGTGTTCCGGGTGCCGGTCCCGACCGCCGAGGCGATCAAATATGCGGACAACGCGTTCCACGGCCTCAAGATCGGCTTCGCGAACGAGCTGGGCGCGGTGTGCCAGGCGCTCGGCGTGGACTCGCACCAGGTGATGGACGTGTTCCTGGCCGACCGCAAGCTGAACATCAGCCCCGCCTACCTGCGGCCGGGCTTCGCCTTCGGCGGCTCCTGCCTGCCCAAGGACCTGCGCAGCCTGGTCCACGCGGCGCAGCGGGCCGACGTCTCGGTGCCCATCCTCTCCCACGTGCTGGCCTCCAACTCCGACCATCTGCAGCGCGCGGTGGACCTGGTCGAGCGCACCGGCAAGCGCCGGGTGGGCCTGTTCGGGCTGTCCTTCAAACCCGGCACCGACGACCTCCGCGAGAGCCCGCTCGTCGAGCTGGCGGAGAGGCTCTTCGGCAAGGGTTACGACCTCAAGATCTACGACGCCAATGTGAGCCTCTCCCGGCTGATCGGCGCGAACCGTGAGTACATCGAGAGCCGGCTGCCGCATCTCGCGCAGCTGCTCGCGGACTCCGTCGACGAGGTGCTCGAGCACGCCGAGGTGTGCCTGGTCGGGACCAGAGATCCGGCCGTCGTTTCGGCGCTGCCCCATGGCGGCGGCCCGGTGATCGTCGACCTCATCCGCCTTCCCGACGCCGAGGCGCGCCGGATAGAACCGGGGTACATGGGCCTTGCTTGGTGACGCAATCAGCGGCGACGGGACGAACCGACGCGCGCTGATCCTGGTGGAGAACCTGTCGGTGCCGTTCGACCGGCGGGTGTGGCAGGAGTGCACGACGCTGCGCGACGCGGGCTGGGAGGTGCACGTCATCTGTCCCCGGGGGGAGAAGCGGGACACGGAGCCGGAGGCGGTGATCGACGGGGTGCGGATTCACCGCTACCCGTTGCGCGCGGCCACCGGAGGGCCGGCCGGCTACCTGCGGGAATACGGATCGGCGTTGTGGCACACGGTCCGGCTGGCCCGCAAGGTCGGCCCGGTCGACGTGGTCCACGCCTGCAACCCGCCCGACCTGCTGTTCCTGCCGGCGCTGTGGCTGAAGCGGCGCGGCGCGCGGTTCGTCTTCGACCAGCACGACCTGGTACCCGAGCTGTACCTCTCCCGGTTCGACCGCGGTGAGGATCTGCTCTACCGCGCCGTGTGCGCGCTGGAGCGGCGGACCTACCGGGCCGCGGACATCGTGCTCGCCACGAACGAGAGCTACCGGGACGTCGCGCTGCGGCGTGGCGGCAAGCGGCCGGCGGACGTTTTCGTGGTGCGCAGCGCACCCCAGATCGACCGGTTCCAACCGGTGCCGCCCGAGCCGGAGTTGAAGCGCGGCAAGCCTCATCTGCTGTGCTACCTCGGCGTCATGGGGCCTCAGGACGGTGTCGACTACGCCCTGCGGGCCCTAGCGAAGCTGCGTGACGAGTTCGGGCGGAGCGACTGGCATGCGGTGTTCGTCGGCGCCGGCGACGCCTTCGACGCGATGGTGGAACTGTCCCGGCGGCTCGGGCTCTCCGAGCAGGTTCAGTTCACCGGGCGCGTTCCGGACGCCGACCTGGTGCGCTACCTGTCCACCGCCGACGTGTGCCTCTCGCCCGACCCGCGCAATCCGCTCAACGACGTGTCGACCATGAACAAGGTCCTGGAGTACATGGCGATGGGTCGGCCGATCGTCTCGTTCGAGCTCCGGGAGGCACGGGTTTCCGCCGGTGACGCCGCCCTCTACGCGCCTGCCAACGACGAGGCGGAATTCGCCAAGCTCATCACGGTGCTTCTCGACGATCCGGAGAAGCGGGCCCGGATGGGCAAGATCGGCCAGGAGCGGATCGGCGGGCAGCTCTCCTGGCGGAACTCGCAAGCGTCGCTGCTCGCCGCATACGCCGCTGCCTGCCGGGACCGTGCTCCGGTGTCGGCGGGCGGGCCGGTCCGCACGGGGAAGAGGCCGCTCCATTGAGTGAAGACACGATCCGTCTGGTCACGATCGGACGGATTCTCCGTCGGCGGTGGCGGCTTCTCGCCGTACTCGCCGTGGTGGGTGCGCTCGTCGGCTACGGCAGCTCGGTGCTGGTGTTTCCGCCGCGGTACACGGCGTCGGCATCGGTACTGCTGCCGGGGCTGTGGGAGGAGCGCGAACTGCTGACTCAGGTGGACATCGCGACCAGTTCGGCGGTGGTCGACCGCGCGGCCGCCACGCTCGGCTGGAAGGGCGTCAGCGGCGTCGAACTGCGGGATCAGGTGAGCGCCAAGGCGGCCGACGGGAACATCATCAAGATCTCGGGTACGGCCGACAGCCCGGAGCGTGCGCAGCGGCTCTCCGACCAGGTGGCCCAGCAATTCGTCACCTTCGCCGCGCGGATCGCAGGCGGCAGTGCCGACTCCGAAGTGGCTACGGGGACCGAGGCGCTGCGGAAGAAGGTGGCGGAGACCAACCGCCGCATCACCGACCTGGCCAATGCGGCCGATCCGGGGCAGACCGTGGAGAGCGTGCAGGCCCGCACCGAGCTCGAGAAGCTGCGCACCGAGCTGCAGGACGCCATGAAGAAGCTGGAGGAGGCCGACCCGGCGACCAACAAGGCCAGCATGGTCGTCATGGGGCCGGCGCCCCGGCCGACCGGCGCGGCAGCGCCGACGAGGATGCAGCTCATCGTCGGCGGGGCCCTGCTGTTCTTCCTGCTCGCGGTCATCGGCCATCTCGCCGCCGCACGGGTGAGTCGCCGGCTGCGCACCGAACCGGAGATCGCCGCGGCGCTGGGCTCGGCGCTCCTCGGCACCGTCGACGTGCCTGGTGAACGGCGCGCGCTCCGACCGGAAAGCCCTGGCCCACGGGCCCGGATCCGCCGACTTCTCGGCGTCGACACCCGGTGGGACATACCGACCCCGCAGAGGTCCGGCGACGAGGCCGACAGGCGGATCCGTTACCGGCGGGTGTGCGCTCGCCTCCGGGAACAGCTGCCGACCCCCCGGCGCCTGCTGGTTGTCGTACCGGAAGGCGACGAGGTCGCTCGACGGGCCGCCGGGCAGCTCGTCGCCGAGGCCAAGGGCGATCCGCTGCTGCGGGTGGTGGAGGTTTCGGTGGACCGGCCGATCGTGCCGGACCGCGGCACGGAGTCCGGTGCCCTGGTCGTCCTGAGCGCGGGCAGCTGGACCGCGGAGGAGCTCGCCGGCATCGCCGAGGCGTGTGCGGACGGCAGGCATGACGTCGTCGGCATCGTCGTCGCCGGCATGGTCCGCACCGGTCCGACGCGGACTGCCGACCGTCCTTTGGACGACGCCACTTTGACGTTCGCGGTTCGCGGCCATGCCACGGGAGGTTCAGCGTGACGACGAGCACGACTTCGGAGTCGTCGGCCGCCACTCCGCTCATCGACCTGCAGGCGCTGGTGGTCGCGGTCCGCAGGCGCCGCCGTCTCTGGTGCGCCATGGCGCTGCTCGGACTGCTGATCGGCGCGGCGGTGGCGGTCCTGCTGCCGCCGGCGCCGGCCGCGGTGACCAAGGTGCTGGTCGCGCATCAGGAGGACCAGCCGAACGACACCGGAACGCTGATCCGCACCGACGTCCAGCTGCTGGGGACCACGCGGATCGCCGACCAGGCCCTGCGGTCCCTCAAGTCCCCGGAAAAACCGGAGGACTTCATGCGGGACTACCGGGGCACCGGATTGTCCAACAACGTGCTCCAGATCGATGTGACTGGTGACACCGACGCGGAAGCGGTGGCCCGGGCCAAGGCACTGGCCGATGCGTTCGTCGCGGACCATGCGAAGCGGGTACGGGACATCGCGGACGCCGAGGCCAAGGGCCTGCTCGCCCAGCGTGACCGCAT
Source organism: Streptomyces sp. R41 (assembly GCF_041053055.1). Classification (NCBI taxonomy): domain Bacteria; kingdom Bacillati; phylum Actinomycetota; class Actinomycetes; order Kitasatosporales; family Streptomycetaceae; genus Streptomyces; species Streptomyces sp. R41. The sequence continues at coordinate 1,669,383 of NZ_CP163443.1, read as the reverse complement.
GCAGGAGGAGCTTGCCGGGGTCAACAAGCAGATCGGCGGCCGATCGCCGGACAGCGACCCGAAAGCGTCGGCGAGCATGGAGTCGCTCTTCGCCCGCCGGGCCGAGCTCACTTCGCGGGTCGCCGATTTCAGCCAGCGCGCCGAGGAGGCGCGCATCGGCACGCCCCAGCTCATCGCCGGCACGCAGATCGTGGACGCCCCGCGCGCGGTGCGGCACTCCCTGCCCAAGGCCGCCGTCACCAACGCCGTGATCGGACTTGTCCTCGGACTGTTCGTCGGGCTCGCGCTGGCCGCGGTGGGTGTGGTGGTGGCTGACCGCCCCGTGCTGCGCCGGGACATCGCGGCGAACCTCGGCGCCTCGGTCATCGCGGAGTTGCCCCGCCGGTCGGGCAGGCTGTGGCAGCGCCGACGGACCCGGGTGGCACGCGAACGCCTCACCACGAGCCTCGCCCGCACCGTGCGCGGCTCCGCGGAACCGGTGTCGCTGCTGGAACTGGGCTGTGCACGCAGCACGAGCGTGATCGCCCTGGACCTCGCCCGGGCAGTGGCGGCGCAGGGGCCGGTGGTCGTCATCGACGGTCTGCCCGGCCCGCAGCTCGCCAAGCGCCGCCCGAAGTCAGGTGACCCGACCGTGGTCAGCGGCGAGCGTGCCGCGGCCGTGTCGCCTCAGGAGCGCCTGATCGGCGTCGGCTCGGTGGCGCCCGGCACGGCGTGGACCGACCTCCAGTACCTCGGCACCCAGACCGTGCTCGTCGTGCGTGCCGGGCACGGCAGCGCCGCATGGCTGCACACCGTGGCGCGGCAGCTCGCGGACCAGCGCATTCCGGTGATCGGTGTGGTGCTGATCGACCCCGATCCGCGTGACCGGACCGACGGCACGCTGTGGGACGGGCTGCACACCGCGCTGCGCGGCCGCAGCGAGATACCGGCTCGGCAGAACCGGACGGGCGGGCGGCGGACGGAACGGCTGCCGGTGTGGGCCGCACAGGGTCCGGACAACGACCAGGAGGCGCGGTAGGAAATGTGTGGCATCGCAGGCACTTACCGATGGCCGGACGGAAAGGCCGTGACCGACCGGCTCACCGCCATCCTCGCCCACCGCGGCCCGGACGGTGCGGGCCGCTACGGCCACCCCGTGGGTGACGGCGAAGTGCAGCTCGGGCACCGCCGGCTGGCCATCATCGACCTGTCCGAGACCGGCGCCCAGCCGATGGTCTCGGACGGCCTCGCCCTGACGTACAACGGCGAGTTGTACAACGCGCCCGAGCTGCGTGCCGAGCTGGCAGCCACCGGGGTGCGCTTCCGCGGCACCTCCGACACCGAGGTGCTGCTCGAGGCCTGGCGGCGCTGGGGCACGGACTGCCTGTCCCGGCTGCGCGGCATGTTCGCGTTCGGGATCTTCGACGAGCGAACCGGTGAACTGGTGCTCGCCCGCGACCAGTTGGGGATCAAGCCGCTGTTCCTGCTCAGGCGCGGCGAGGGCCTGGTGTTCGCCTCCGAGCTCAAGGCGCTCGCCGCCGCGACCGGTGGGTCGCTGGAGGTGGACCACGCGGCGCTGGTGGCCTCGCTGCTGTACTACTGGGTGCCGGACTCGCGCTGCGCGTTCCGCGAAGCGGAGAAGTTGCCGCCGGGGAGCTGGCTGCGGATCCGGCCCGACGGCCGGGTGGAGCGCGGCCGGTACTGGAATCTCCGGGATGTCGCCGCCGAGGGTCGGGATCGGGCCCGGGCAGGAGAGCAGCCGGACCTGGCCGCCATCGTCGAGGAGTCGACGCGGCGCCACCTGCTCTCCGACGTACCCGTGGCGACCTTCCTCTCCGGCGGCCTCGACTCCAGCTATCTGACCGCGCTCGCGGCCCGCCACCAACCCGGGATCTCCGCCTACACGATCGGCTTCCGCGCCGAGGACGCCAAGTTCGAGGCGATGCCGGACGACCTGCGCTATGCCCGGCAGGTGGCCGAGCGGTTCGGCGTCGACCTGCACGAGATCGAGATCGCCCCGAACGTGCTCGACCTGCTGCCGCAGATGACGTACCACCTGGACGAGCCGATCGGCGACCCCGCCGCGATCAACACGTACCTGATCTGCTCGGCCGCCCGGGAGGCCGGGGTCAAGGTGATGCTCTCGGGGATGGGTGCCGACGAGCTGTTCGCCGGTTACCGCAAGCACCTGGCCAACCTGCTCGCGCTGCGCTACCAGCGCGTCCCGCGCCCCCTGCGCCGCGGGGTGTCCGGGGCCGTGGACCGGCTGCCGGTCGCCACGTCCCGCCGGGGGTACCGGTCGGTGCGCTTCGCCAAGCGGTTCCTCTCCTTCGCCGATCTGCCGGAGGAGACCGCGTTCCGGCGCAGCTACACCATGTACGACCAGGACGAGTTGCTCGCCCTTCTCGATCCGGACCTGGCCGGGACGGTCGACGACGTGCTGACCGAACATGCGGACGTCTACCAGGACAACGACCTCGACGACTTCGTCAACCGCATGTGCCTGACCGACACCCGGATGTTCCTTCCGGGCCTGAACCTCACGTACACGGACCGCTCCAGCATGGCCGCCTCGACCGAGGTACGGGTGCCGTACGTGGACATCGAGGTGGTCAAGGCGGCGTTCGCCGTCCCCGGCGATCGCAAGATCGCCGGACGGCAGGGCAAGGCCGTCCTCAAGGAGGCGGCCACCTCGATCCTGCCCCGGGAGATCGTGTACCGGCCCAAGGGCCTGTTCAGCGCCCCGCTGCGCGCCTGGATGAGCCGGGACCTGGCACCGCTGGTGCGCGAGGTGGTGAACGACGGCGTGCTCGTCAATTCCGGGTTCCTGCGCCGCGACGCGCTGGCGCGCATGGTCGCCGAGGACGCCGCGGGGCAGCAGGACTTCTCCAAGCATCTCTGGCATGTGCTGACCCTCGAGTACTGGTACCGCGACGCGACCTCCGGGTCCGGCCGGAGCGCTTGCTCGGCGGCGTAGAAGACGGCGTAGAAACAAGGGGACTTCGGTGAAACAGGTTGTACAGAACTACAAGAGCGGCGAGCTGGCGGTGCTCGACGTTCCGGTGCCGGGGTGCAAGCCGGGCGGCGTGCTGGTCCGCAGTGCCTTCTCGCTGATCTCCACCGGGACCGAGCTCATGAAGGTGTCCGAGGCCGGCATGTCGATGCTGGGCAAGGCCCGCTCACGGCCGGACCAGGTGGCCAAGGTCATGCAGAGCGTGGCCACCAACGGGGTGCCCGCCACCTACCGCAAGGTGATGGGCAAGCTGGACTCCTACACGCCGCTCGGCTACTCGCTGTGCGGGGTCGTCGAACAGGTCGGCGCCGGGATCGACGATGTGAAGGTCGGCGACCTCGTGGCCTGCGCAGGCAACGAGCACGCGCTGCATGCCGAGCTCAACTGGGTGCCGAAGAACCTCTACGCCCCGGTGCCGGACGGCCTCGCGCCGCGGCACGCGGCCTTCGGCACCGTCGGGTCGATCGCGATGCAGGGCGTCCGCCAAGGCGAGCCACAGCTCGGCGAGGTGGCGCTGGTCATCGGCCTCGGCCTGATCGGGCAGCTGGTGGTGCAGCTGCTCGTCGCCTCGGGAGTCCGCGTCGTCGGGGCCGACCCCGACGCGGTGCGCTGCGAACTCGCCGAGCGCCTGGGCGCCGCGGCCTGCGGCGATCCCGCGTCCCCGGCCGTGGAAGCCGCCGTCGCCGAACTCACCGACGGTCACGGCGTGGACCAGGTGTACCTGGCCGCGGGCGGCGGCAGCAACCAGCCCGTCGAGCTGGCCGCCCGACTCTGCCGGGACCGCGGCCGGGTCGTCGACATCGGCAAGTGCCGCCTGGACCTGCCGTGGAACGCGTACTACGAGAAGGAGCTCGACGTCCGGTTCTCCCGCAGTTACGGCCCCGGGCGCTACGACCCGGAGTACGAGCTCGAGGGCCGGGACTACCCGATCGGCTACGTGCGCTGGACCGAGCGCCGCAACCTGGCGTGCTTCCTCGACCTCGTCGCCCGCGGCGCCGTCGACGTGGAGCCCTTGGTCTCCCACATCGCCGACTTCGATGACGCGGTCGAGACGTACCAGCGCCTGAAGGACGGCGACCTGAAGGCCGTGGCCGTGCTGTTCCGGTACCCCGAACACGCGGGGGAAGCGGAGGAAGCGGGGGCCCCGGCGGTGGCCGTGCCCGCGGTGAAGCGACCCAGCGGCGGAGTGTCCACGCCGGCCCGGGCCGCCAAGACACCGGTGCGCCTCGCGTTCGTCGGCGCGGGAAACTATGCGACGTCGATGCTGCTGCCGCACCTGGCACAGCGCGAGGGCGTCGAGCTGTCGACAGTGGTCACCACGACGGCGCTGTCCGCGGCCAACGCGCAGCGGAAGTTCGGCTTCGCCGAGGCGACCACCGATCTCGACGCCGTGCTCGGCGACAAGTCCATCGACGCGGTGTTCGTGGTCACCCGGCACAGCTCGCACGCCGAACTGACCCGAAGAGCACTCCTTGCGGGCAAGACCGTGTTCGTGGAGAAGCCCCTGGCCCTCACCGAGGACGAGCTGGCCGGCGTACTCGCGGCGGTGGAGGAGTCCGGCAACGACCGGCTGCAGGTGGGCTTCAACCGCCGGTTCGCGCCGCTGCTGCAGGACGCCAGGAAGCGGTTCGGCGCCCGGACCGGCCCGGCGAGCCTGCGCTACCTCGTCAACGCGGGCCAACTGCAGCACGGCAGCTGGTACCTCCAACAGGGCAGCGAGGGCTCACGGTTCGTCGGCGAGGGCGGGCACTTCATCGACACCGCGAGCTGGCTGCTCGACGCCGACCCGGTCTCGGTGTACGCGGTCGCCCCGTCCGGCAACGACGACCTGCAGGTCGTACTGCGCTACCCGGACGGGTCCACCGCCACCATCAGCTACGTCACCACCGGCGCGCCCGGCTTCCCCAAGGAGACGCTGGACCTGGTCGCGGACGGCAAGGTGCTGCGACTGGACGACTTCGTCCGTGCCTCGGTGTACGGCCCCAAGAAGTGGGTCAGTTCGCGGCTGCCCAAGGCCCGGGACAAGGGCCAGAACGCCGAGCTGGCCGCGTTCATCAAGGCCGTGCGGACCGGCGGGCCGATGCCGGTGCCGCTGGAGTCGCTGGTCGCCACCACCTCGGCCACCCTCGCCGTGCAGACCGGTCTGGCCTGCGGCGCGCCGGTGACGTTGGAGCGGGCGCGATGACCATGAGCGCGGGCTGGTACCTGCGGCGGCTGTCCCGGATGGGACCGCAGGAGGTCGCGGGCCGGGTGGGCGACGTGGTGCGCAGGCGGCGGTGGCGGTCGGCGCCGCCGGCCTGCCCGAGCGTGACCGGCGCCCGGTTCACCGCGGTCCTGCCCGCGGGGACGATCGCCGCAGTGCCACCGGACGCCGCGAAACGTCTCATCGCCGAGGCGGACCGGCTGATGTACGGGCACGCCGAGTTCTTCGGGGTGGTCCGCGACGACCTGACCGACCCGGACTGGTGGTGCGACCCGAAGACCGGGCGCCGGGCTCCGTGGGGCTACGCCTTCGACGTGCCGTACCGGAACGAGGACGCGGTCGGGGACATCAAGCAGATCTGGGAGCTGTCCCGGCACCAGTACCTCACCGTGCTCGCCGCCGCCTACGCGATCACCGGGGACGAGCGGTACGCCGAGCGGGTCGCCGAGCACCTGCGGTCGTGGTGGGCGGCCAACCCACCGCTGCGCGGAGTGCACTGGATCAGCGGCATCGAGCTGGGCATCCGGCTGCTCTCCTGGGTGTGGATCCGCCGGCTGCTCGACGGCTGGCCGGGCGCGACCGAGCTGTTCGAGGGCAACCCGGTGGCGCTGAACCAGATCTGGCACCACCAGCGCTGGCTGGCCGCCTTTCCCAGCCGGGGGTCTTCGGCGAACAACCACGTCATCGCCGAGACCGCCGGGCAGTTCGCCGCGGCCTGCGCGTTCGACTGGTTCACCTCCTCGGCGCGTTGGCGGGCCGACGCCCTGCGGTCGCTCGAGCGGCATCTGCGCGGCAATACCTTCCTCTCCGGTCTCAACCGTGAGCTGGCCTCCGAGTACCACGGCCTGGTGCTGGAGCTCGGTCTGGCCGCGGTGGCCGAGGCGGACGCCGCGGGCGTGCCCGTCCCCGCGACCGTCCGCCTGGTGCTGCTGCGGATGACCGACGCGCTCGCGGCCGTCGTGGACAACCGGCTGCGGCCGCCGCGCCAGGGCGACGCGGACGACGGGCACGGTCTGGTCGTGGACGGCGCGGGCACCGATCGCTGGGGCTCGCTGCTGTCCACCGGGGAGGCCGTGTTCGGCCGGCTCGCCTGGTGGCCGTCGGTGACCGGAACCGATGTGCGCACCCCGCTGCTGGCCGCGCTCATCAAGCCGTACTCGAACAATGGAACCGCACCGGCCGTGGCCCGCCCGGCAAGCCGACCGGGCCACTTCGCCGACGCGGGCATGACCATCCTGCGCGGCCCGGGGGAGATCTGGTGCCGCTGCGACGGTGGTCCGCACGGCTTCCTGTCCATCGCCGCGCACGCCCACGCGGACGCGCTGTCCGTGGAGGTCCGGCACGACGGGGTCGACGTGCTCGCCGACCCGGGGACGTACTGCTACCACGGGCAGCCCGAGTGGCGGCAGTACTTCCGGTCGACGCTCGGCCACAACACGCTGCAACTGGACGGCGGTGACCAGTCCGTCTCCGGCGGCCCGTTCCTGTGGACCCGGCATGCCCGCAGCCGCGTACTGGTCGCGGACACGTCCGGCGCCTCCGATGGGGGGACGGCCCGCTGGAGTGCGGAGCACGACGGTTACCAAGGCTCGGTGCACCGCCGCCGGGTGGAACTGACGGCCGTGAGCCGGGAGTTGAGGGTGGTCGACGAGGTGCGCGGCCCGGGCGGTGCCGTGCGTCTGGTGTTCCACCTCGGCCCGGCGATCACCGCGGACCTGGTGGAGAACCGGGCCGAGCTCACCTGGACGCGGGACGGCGAGGACTGCTCCGCGGTGCTCGACCTGCCCGGGCAGCTGTCCTGGCGGGCGCATCGCGGCGAGACCGATCCGCCGCTGGGCTGGTACTCCGCCGGTTTCGGGCGCAAGGAACCCGCCACAACGCTGGTCGGCACCGGCTTCACCGACGGCACGGAGGGCTTCACCACCGTGCTCAGGTTCCGCGGCTAGGGGGGCGCGTGGGGATCAAGAGGCGGCACTGGGCGTTGGCGGCGGCACCGCTGGCGCTGGCCCTGCTGGCGACCGGCTGTGACAGCGCGTCGGGCGCCGGGGCGGAGCCGAAGGCCGCGGCCACCACGTCCGCCACGTCCGCGGACCGATCCGTGGCCCGGGTGTGCGCCAAGCCCGCGGCCGGGCCGGCGAAGGCACCGGCGGGCGCGGTGACCGTCGACCCCAAGGTGGTCGGTGACCTGGCAGCGAAGACCAAGAGCAGCCCCCCGAACACCACGTTCTGGCTTCGACCGGGCAAGCACACGCTCGAGCGAGACCGCTACGCCCAGGTCATCCCCAAGAAGGGGGACCGCTACCTCGGTGCGCCGGGCGCGGTGCTCGACGGCCGGAAGATCAACCAGTACGCGTTCGGCGGTACCGCCCGCAACGTCACCATCCGCTACCTGACCGTGCAGGGTTTCGTCGCGCCGCCGGACGAGGGCGTGGTCAACCATGACTCGGGCGACGGGTGGGTGATCGAGCACGCGACGATCCAGAACAACTCCGGCGCCGGGCTGATGGCCGGTGCCCGCCAGCAGGTCCGCGCCAGCTGCCTGCGCGACAACGGTCAGTACGGCATGAACGCGTACAAGGCCAACGGCCGGATCAGCGGCCTGGTGGTCGAGGGCAACGAGATCGTGGGCAACAACACCGGCGACTGGGAGCGGCGGCGAAAGGGTTGCGGCTGCACCGGAGGCATCAAGTTCTGGGCCGTCAACGGCGCCGACGTGCGCGGCAACTGGGTGCACGACAACCGCGGAACCGGGTTGTGGGCGGACACCAACAACAACGACTTCCGCATCGAGAACAACGTGCTCGAGGCCAACGACGGTGCCGCGCTGATCTACGAGACCAGTTACAACGCGGTCATCCGGAACAACACTTTCCGGCGGAACAACTGGGTCGAGGGCCGCAGGGAGGGCGACCGCGGCGACACCTTCCCGTACGCGACCATCTACCTGTCCGAGTCCGGCGGCGAACCACGGATCCGGGCCCGCACCAACAAGATCGAGATCTACCGGAACGTGCTGGAGAACAACTGGTCCGGGATCACCCTGTGGGAAAACGCCGACCGGTTCTGCAACAGCCCGGCCAACACCTCGTCCGGTGACTGCACCTTGCTGGTGGGGGACACCCACCGCTGCGCGAAGCCGGCGATCGCCAAGGCACCGCTCTACGCCGACTGCCGGTGGAAGACCCAGCGGGTGGACATCCACGACAACCGCTTCGTGCTGGACAAGTCCGTCGTCAAGTGCACGCAGAAGTGCGACCGAATGGCGCTCCTTGCTAATTACGGAACCTATCCGGACTGGTCGCCGTACAAGGGCGAGCGGGTGGCTGACGCGATCACCACCAAGCAGCACAACCGCTGGCACGACAACGATTACGTCGGACCGTGGGAGTTCGTCGCCGAAGACCAGAGCCGGGTGCTCGACTTCGGGCAGTGGCAGAGCACGCCGTACCAGCAGGACGCGGGCAGCACCCTCGACCCACGGGCCGGTGGTTGAGATGGGCGGGGACCTGACGCGCGATGGGCTGCCGGGCGGACCGGACACGGCGGCCACGCAGCCCGGCGCCGAACCGCGCCCTGCCGGCACACCGAGGATCGTCGGGATCGTCTGGGGACTGCTGGTCCTCAACACGCTCGGCTCCGCCGGGGCGAAGACCATCGTCCCGCTGCCCCGCTCCCTCATCCAGATGGTCACCATGGGCGCGCTGGTCGCCGCGTTCGCGCTGGCGCTCACGGTCAATCTCCGACTGCGCATCCGGGCCAGCGCCTACGTGTTCCTGCTCACCCTGCTGCTGGTGGCGAGCGTGATCTCCAGCGCGAACCTGGAGTCCGGGTTCGGCGCGCTGTTCCGCTGCTTCCGGCTGGCTCTCTTCGTCGGCACGCTGTGGCTGCTCAGCCGCTGGTGGGACGGCAGCCTGACGTTCGTCCGGCACCACATCCGGATGTACTTCGCGGTGCTCGGATCGGTGGCCGCCGGCCTGGTCGTCTCACCGGGCGCGGCCCTGCCCGACCTCTACGGCGGACGCCTTGTCGGCGCGTTGTGGCCGCTCACCCCGCCGCAGATCGGGCAGTACGCCGCGGTGATCATCGGGCTCACCGTGCTGCTCGTCCTGGGCCGCCGGACCGACCGGGTCAGCGCCGCGGTGGTCATCGTGCCGTCATTCGTGCTGCTCGCGCTGACCCATACCCGGACGGCCACGCTCGGCCTGTTCATCGGGCTGGCGTTGGCGATCGGCTCGCTCATCCTGACCACCGCGGCAGCCCGCCGGTTCTTCACCTGGGCGGTGCTGATCGCCGTGGTGGCCGCGGTGGGGTTCGCCTCCGCGCTGCAGTCGTGGTTCCTGCGCGGGCAGAGCAAGGAGAACTTCTCCAGCCTCACCGGTCGGGCCAAGGTCTGGGACGCCCTGCTGGCAGCGCCCCGGTCGACCTCGGAGCAGCTGTTCGGCGTGGGCCTGGGCGACAAGTCGTTCGGCGGGCTGCCGATCGACAACAGCTGGCTGGCCGTCTACAACGAGCAGGGTCTGATCGGCGTCACCCTCGTCGCGGGGATCATCATCGTGCTGGGCGGCGTCGCGTTGCTGCGGCCACCGTCGCTGCAGAGGGCCTGCGCGATCTTCCTGATCAGCTACTGCGCGATCGCGTCGTACACCGAGGCCGGTCTTGGCGACGCCTCGCCGTATCTGCTGCATCTGGCCCTGGCAGCCTCGCTCCTTGCGGCACCCGCCGAGGCCGCTCCCCTCTCGATGCCCGAAGTCCCTCGACGACACATCCCGCGCTGGGCCCGTAGATCGGAGGTGACCTGAGCATGCACGTCCTCGTGGTGCACAACCGCTACAACTCGGCGCAGCCGAGCGGGGAGAACAAGGTCGTCGACCAGGAGGTGGAGCTGCTGCTCGCGGCCGGCCACCGGGTCGAGGTGTTCGAGCGGCGCAGCGACACCATCGCCGACCGGTCGTTGCTCGGCAAGGTCGCGGTGCCGCTGCTCGTGCCGTGGAACCCGGCGGTTCGCACGGAACTGGCCGCCCGCCTTCGCACCGAACGGCCGGACGTGGTGCACGTCCACAACGTCTTCCCGCTCCTGTCGCCCGCGGTCCTCGCCGCCTGCGCCGACGCCGGCGTGCCCGCCGTCGCCACGCTGCACAACTACACCCAGGTCTGCCCGCCCGGCACGCTGCAACGGGACGGCCGGCCGTGCACCGAGTGCGTCGGGTCGACGCCGCTGCCCGCCGTCCGGCACGGCTGTTACCGCAACTCCCGCCTGGCGACGGTGCCCCTCGCGGTCAGCCTGTCGGTCAACCGGCGGCGGTGGTGGTCCGGCGTGGAGCGGTTCTTCTGCATCTCCGCGGCGCAGCGCGACGTCCTGGTGCGGGCCGGTATGCCCGCCGAGCGCCTTGCGGTGAAGCACAACTTCGTGCCCGACCCGGGCACTTGCCGAGAGGGCACCGGTGAGCATCTGCTCTATCTCGGCCGGCTCGCGGAGGCCAAGGGCGTACGGCTGCTCATGGCCGCGTGGGACGAGATCGCAGCGAGCGGGGGCGTGGGCGTACCGCTCGTGATCGCCGGCGCGGGGCCGCTGGAGCGAGAGGTGACCGCCTGGGCTGCGGGCCGGGACGACGTGCGCTACGTCGGCCTGTACGACGGGGCGGAGTGCCAAAAGGCCGTCGCGCGGTCGGTCGCCGTGGTGGCTCCCTCGACCTGGCTGGAGGCGTTCGGCCTGGTGGTCGTGGAGGCGATGGCGGCGGGGGTCCCGACCGTCGCCGCCGGTCACGGCGCCTTCGTCGAACTCGTCGAGGACGGGGTGACCGGACTGCTGCACCGGCCGGGCGAGTCCGCCTCGCTCGCGTCCTGCATACGCCGGATCGCGGCCGAGCCGGCCCGCAACCGGGAGATGGGCCAGGCGGCCCGGCGCCGTTACGAGCAGGGGTTCAGCCCGGCCGTCGGCCTTGAGCGCCTGGTGGAGGAGTACCGCACCGCGATCGCGGGTCGGTCAGCACTGGCTCGCGGTGGGGACACCCGCGCGAGCAGGGGGGATGGGGACAGCAGATGACACGATGCCGACTGTGCGGCTCGGAAGCGATGGCGAGCGTCGTCGACCTTGGGGCGACGCCACCATGTGAGAGCTTTCTCGCCGCGGACCAACTGGATCAACCGGAGCCCGCGTACCCGCTGCACCTGCGGGTCTGCACCGACTGCTGGCTGGCGCAGATCCCTCCGCTGATCACGCCGGAGGAGACGTTCAAGGAGTACGCGTACTTCTCCTCGTACTCGACCTCCTGGGTGGAGCACGCGCGCACGTTCGTCGCCGACGCCGTAGAGCGTCTTGCCCTCGGCCCGGACGCCTTCGTGGTCGAGGTCGCGAGCAACGACGGGTACCTGCTGAGGCATGTGGTGGACCGCGGGATCCGCTGCCTCGGCATCGAGCCGTCCGTGAACGTCGGCGCCGCGGCGCGGGACGCGGGTGTGCCCACGCTCACGGAGTTCCTGGACCCGGACACCGGCTCGGCCGTCCGCGCCGAGCAGGGCCCCGCGGACCTGGTCGTGGCCAACAACGTGTACGCGCACATCCCCGACGTGGTCGGGTTCACCCAGGGGCTGCGCGCCCTGGTCGCCGACGACGGCTGGGTCTCCATCGAGGTGCAGCACCTGCTGACCCTGATCGAGGAGAACCAGTACGACACGATCTACCACGAGCACTTCCAGTACTACACGGTCGCGTCCGCGATCCGAGCCCTTGCGAGCGGCGGACTCGCGCTCGTGGACGTCGAGCTGCTGCCTACGCACGGCGGCTCCATCCGGCTGTGGGCCCGGCCGGCCGAGGTGGCGGGGGAGCCGTCGCAGCGGGTGGCCGACGTGCTGGCCCGGGAGAAGGCCGCCGGGCTGCAGGAGCTGTCCGGGTACACCGAGTTCTCCGCTCGGGTGGCCAAGGTGCGCCGGGACCTCCTGCGGTTCCTCATCGACGCGGCCGAGCGCGGTGAGACGGTCGTCGGCTACGGCGCCCCGGGCAAGGGCAACACCCTGCTCAACCACTGCGGCATCCGGCCCGACCTGCTCGCGTACACGGTCGACCGCAACCCGTACAAGCACGGCAGGTTCACCCCGGGCACGCGCATCCCGATCCTGCCGCCCGAGCAGATAGCCGCCGACAAGCCGGACTACGTCCTCGTCCTCCCGTGGAACCTGCGGGCCGAGCTGGTCGAGCAGCTGTCCTTCGTGCACGACTGGGGCGGTCGGCTGGTCTTTCCCATCCCGGAACTGAGCATTGTCGAGGTCGCGTCTGGAAAGGTCACAGCATGAAGGTCGTTCTGTTCTGCGGCGGTTACGGGATGCGCATGCGCAACGGAACCTCCGACGACGTGCCCAAGCCGATGGCGATGGTCGGGCCGCGCCCGCTGATCTGGCACGTCATGCGCTACTACGCGCACTTCGGGCACACGGAGTTCATCCTGTGTCTCGGGTACGGGGCGCATCACATCAAGGATTTCTTCCTCAACTACGAGGAGACGACGTCCAACGACTTCGTGCTGCGGGGCGGGCGGACCGAGCTGCTGTCCACCGACATCGCGGACTGGACGATCACGTTCGCGCAGACTGGCATCGAGTCACCGATCGGGGAGCGGCTGCGCCGGGTGCGGCACCACCTGGACGGCGACGAGATGTTCCTCGCCAACTACGCCGACGTGCTCACCGATGCCCCGCTGCCGGAGATGATCGAGAACTTCGCCCGGCGCGACGCCGGGGCGTCGATGATGGTGGTGCCGCCGCAGTCCTCGTTCCACTGCGTGGACCTCGGCGAGGACGGCCTGGTGGGGGGCATCACCGCGGTGAGCGATATGCCGCTGTGGGAGAACGGCGGCTACTTCGTGCTTCGCCAGGAGGTCTTCGACCACATACCGGAGAACGGGGACCTGGTCGCCGACGGCTGCGCCCAACTGGCCAAGCGTGGACGGCTGGTGGCGCACCAGCACCGCGGCTTCTGGAAGCCGACCGACACCGTGAAGGAGCGGGCCGCGCTCGACGACGCCTACGCCCGGGGCGACCGTCCGTGGGCCGTGTGGGAACACGACGGCGCGAGTGCCGGAGCGAGAGCGTGATCCGGCTCGGGGCCGGGCGCCTGGACCGGATCGTCGCGGTAGGGGCGCACTGCGACGACATCGCCATCGGCGCCGGCGGCACGCTGCTGACGATGTGCCTCGCGCACCCGGGCACCCGGGTCGACGCGCTGGTGCTCTCCGGCGGTGGCAGCGAGCGGGAGCAGGAGGAGCGGGCCGCGCTCGCCGCCTTCTGCCCGGGCGCCGACCTGCGGCTGACCGTGCTCAAGCTGCCGGACGGACGGATGCCCGCGCACTGGGAGGAGGCCAAGGCCGCGGTCGAGGAGCTGCGTCTGCAGACCGAGCCGGACCTGGTCCTCGCCCCGCGTACCGACGACGCGCACCAGGATCACCGCGGCCTGGCGCAGCTGCTGCCCACCGCGTTCCGCGACCACCTCGTGCTCGGCTACGAGATCGTCAAGTGGGACGGCGATCTCGGCCGACCGGCGGCGTACCAGCCGCTGTCGCCCGAGATCGCCGAACTGAAGGTGCGGCTGTTGCAGGAGCACTACCCCTCGCAGCGGCACCGGCCCTGGTACGACCGGGAGGCATTCCTCGGCCTTGCCCGGATCCGCGGTATCGAATGCCACGCGCGCTACGCCGAGGCGTTCGCCGTCACCAAACTCACGCTCAATCTGGGGGACTGAACTTTGCGCGTACTGCTGACCGGACACCAGGGCTACCTGGGCACCGTGATGGCCCCGGTCCTCGCGGCCGCCGGACACGAGGTCGTCGGCCTCGACGCCGGCCTGTTCGCCGACTGCGTCCTCGGCCCGGCGCCCGCGGACCCGTCGGGGCACCGGGTGGACCTGCGCGACGTCACGGCCGAACACGTGGCGGGGGTGGACGCCGTGATCCACCTGGCCGCGCTCTCCAACGACCCGCTGGGATCGCTGGCGCCGGAACTCACCTACGACATCAACCACCACGCGTCCGTACGGCTGGCCCGGCTGGCCCGCGACGCCGGAGTGCGGCGCTTCCTGTACGCGTCCACCTGCTCGGTCTACGGCGCCGCAGGCGGCGACGACCTGGTGACCGAGGACGCCCCGCTGCGCCCGGTGACGCCGTACGCGGAGTCCAAGGTGCGGGTGGAGGACGACCTGCACGCGCTGGCCGACGACGACTTCACCCCGGTGTTCATGCGCAACGCCACCGCTTTCGGCTATTCGCCCCGGCTGCGCGCCGACATCGTGCTGAACAACCTGGTGGGCCACGCCCTCCTGTCCGGCGAGGTGCTGGTGCTCTCCGACGGCACCCCCTGGCGCCCGCTGGTGCACGCCGCCGACATCGCAAGGGCCTTCACGGCCGCGCTGACCGCGCCGCAGGAAGCGGTGCACGACCGGGCGTTCAACATCGGCAGCGAGACCAACAACGTCACGGTCGCCGAGATCGCCGAACAGGTCGCCGAAGCGGTGACCGGCGCGAAGGTGAGGATCACCGGCGAGAACGGTGCCGATCCGCGGTCGTACCGGGTGGACTTCTCCCGGTTCCGCGCCGCAATTCCTGGCTTCGACTGCGAGTGGACGGTGAAGCAGGGCGCGCTCGAACTCGCCGACGCCTACCGGAAGTTCGACCTGACCCGGGAGGACTTCGAGCGACGCTTCACCCGCCTCGCCGTGCTGAGCGCGGCGTCCGACGCCGGCACCGTCGACGACACCCTGCGGTGGCGCCGATGACCGCAGTCGGCGAAGAGATGCACGCCCTGGTGGAGCGGCTGTACCCGCTGTGCCGGAGCATCACCGGCGACGGTGTGCGCGCCACCCTGGAGATCGTCGGCGAGTACGTCCCGCTGCAGGTGCACGAGGTGCCGACCGGGACGCAGGTGCTCGACTGGACGGTGCCGCAGGAGTGGAACATCCGCGACGCCTACATCGCCGACACCGCCGGCAACCGGGTCGTCGACTTCGCCGCGTCCAGCCTGCACGTGCTCGGCTACAGCGTGCCGGTGTCGGCGACCATGCCGCTGGCCGAGCTGCGCACGCACCTGCACACCCTTCCGGACCACCCGAGTTGGGTGCCGTACCGCACCAGCTACTACAAGCCGGAATGGGGATTCTGCCTGGCCCAGGAGACCCTGGACGCGCTGCCGGACGGCGACTACGAGGTACGCATCGACTCCACGCTCGAAGACGGCCACCTCACCTACGCCGAGCATGTCGTCCCCGGGCAGGTCCCCGACGAGGTGATCGTCTCCTGCCACGTCTGCCACCCGTCGCTGGCCAACGACAACCTGGCAGGCATCGCGGTGGCGACGTTCCTGGCCCGGGCGCTGGCACAGGAGACGCCGTACTACACCTACCGGTTCATCTACGCGCCCGGCACCATCGGGGCGATCACCTGGCTGGCCCGCAACGCGGAGCGGGTGGACCGGGTCAAGCACGGCCTCGTGCTCGCCTGCGCCGGGGACCGGGGCCAGTTGACGTACAAGCAGAGCAGACGCGGCGACGCGGAGATCGACCGGGTGATGCGGCATGTGCTGACCGCATCCGAACGCCCGCACCACGTCGACGAGTTCACCCCGTACGGCTACGACGAGCGGCAGTACTGCTCGCCCGGGTTCAATCTCGGCGTGGGCTCGCTCAGCCGGACCCCGTACGCCGGCTACCCCGAGTACCACACCTCGGCGGACAACCCGGACTTCGTCTTCCCGGAGGCGATGGCGGACACCCTTGCAGTCTGCCGCGAGGCGTTCGCCGTGCTCGACCGCAACCGGCGGTACCTCAACCTCAGCCCCTACGGCGAACCACAGCTGGGCCGACGCGGGTTGTACGACGCGCTCGGCGGCCGCAGCGACACCAAGCAGGCCCAGATGGCCATGCTCTGGGTGCTCAACCTCTCCGACGGCGAGCACAGTCTGCTGGACGTCGCCGAGCGGTCCGGGCTGCCGTTCGACACCGTGGCCGTCGCGGCCGACGCCCTGCACGGCGCCGGCCTGATCAAGGCATGACGCCGATGACCACCGAGGGGGAGAATCCGCAGACAACGGCGCCACCGGCCGGGTCCGCCAAGCGGGCCCTCGTCGGCCGGCTGTCCTGGGGACTGGCCGACCAGGCGGCCTCCAGCATCAGCAACTTCGCGGTGGGCATCTACGTGGCCCGCTCGCTGGGGGTGACCGCGTTCGGCGTGTTCAGCCTGGCCTGGGTGACCTACGGCGTGGTGCTCAACGTCTCCCGCGGCCTTGCCACCGACCCGCTCGTGGTGCGCTTCAGCGGCGTGCCGGACGCGTCCTGGCGCGGGGCTGTGGTCCGGTCGACGGGTACCGCGCTCGGCGTTGGTACCGCCCTCGGCGCGGTGTCCGTGGTGGCCGGGCTCGGCCTCGGCGGCCGCGTGGGGCCCGCGTTCGCCGCCCTTGGCGTCATGTTGCCGGGGCTGCTGCTCCAGGACGCCTGGCGGTTTGCGTTCTTCGCCGCCGGCACCGGGCGCAAGGCGTTCGTCAACGACGTCGTGTGGGGCATCGCGCTCATACCCGCCATGGTCGTGGCGGCCCGTGTGGGCAGCGTGGCCGCTTTCGTGCTCGCCTGGGGCGCGTCCGCCACGGTGGCCGCTGCGTACGGCTACTTCCAGTCCGACATCGGGCCCCGGGTGACCGAGGCGCGCGGGTGGCTTCGCGAGCAGCGCGATCTCGGCTACCGGTACCTGGTCGAGAACGTCAGCCTCAGCGGCGCGAGCCAGCTGCGGGCCTACGGGCTCGGCGCGATCGTCGGGCTCGGTGCGGTGGGTGCGGTGCGGGGCGCCGAGCTCCTGATGGGTCCCTTCCTCGCCGTACTCATGGGTCTCTCGCTGGTCACGGTCCCGGAAGCGGCACGCGTGCTGCGGCAGGCCCCGCACCGCCTCGGCAGGTTCTGTCTCCTCCTCGGTGGCGGGCAGGCCGGTGCCGCGCTGCTGTGGGGCGCGGCGCTGCTGCTGATGCCGGACCGGCTCGGCGAACTCGCCCTCGGCGACGTCTGGCACTCCTCCGCACAGCTCATCGTGCCGATCACCCTCGGCGTCGCGGGCGCGGGCCTCGGCACCGGCGCGGCGGCCGGGCTGCGCGCGCTCGGCGCGGCCCGACGCAGCCTGCGCTGCCAGCTGTTCGCCTCCGCCTGCTACGTCGGCGGCGGGCTCGGCGGGGCGGTCATGGCCGGCACGGTCGGCTCGGCCTGGGGCGTCGCCGCCGCGACCGTCAGCGGCTCGGCCGTGTGGTGGCTGCAACTGCGGTCCGCCCTGGGCGAGCACCGCCAGAACTCCATCCCCGAAGTGAGGACCTCATGACCGCCCAACCCAGGCTGAGCATCGGCCTGCCCGTGTACAACGGCGAGGAGTACCTGGCCGAGTCGCTCGACGCCCTGCTCGGCCAGACCTACGAGGACTTCGAGCTGGTCATCTCCGACAACGCCTCGACCGACGGGACCCAGGAGATCTGCCGCAAGTACGCCGCGCGGGACTCGCGCATCCGGTACCTCCGGCTGCCCCGCAACATCGGCGCCACGCCGAACCACAACCATGTGTTCGCCGAGTCCCGCGGCGAGCTGTTCAAGTGGGCCTCGCACGACGACCTTTACGCCCGCGACCTGCTGCAGCGCTGCGTTGAGGCGCTGGACGAGCGGCCGGACGTGATCCTCGCGCACGCCGACCAGGCGGTCATCGACGGCGACGGCCAGGTGACGGTCCCGTACGAGTACACGCTCGCCACCGACTCGCCGCACCCGCCGGAGCGCTTCCGCAGCATGCTGTTCGAGCCCGGCGGTGACGACTTCTACGGGGTGATCCGGGCCGACGCGCTGCGCCGGGTGAAGCCGATGGACAGCTACCACCACGCGGACCGCACGTTCGTCGCCGAGATCGCACTGCACGGGCGCTTCCACCAGGTGCCGGAACTCCTGTACTTCCGCCGCGACCACCCCACCCGCGCCGAGCGGGCGAACCCTTCCAAGCGCTCCCGGTGCGTCAACCTGGACCCGCGCCGGGCAGGCCGGCTGCACCCGACGCCCCGGCTGCTCGCCGAGTACATCTGGGGCTTCGCCTCGGCGATCCGGCGGGCGCCGTTGTCCCCGGCCGACCGGCGCGCGTGCTATCGCCACCTGGCCTCGTGGATGACCAGCCGGGTCCGGCCGGGCGCCGGCGAGCGGGTCGAGGACCGCGCCCCGGTCGACCCGGCCCTGCTCACGGTCTCCGTCGACGCCCTCGTCGCCGGCCGTGAGGGGAGGCAGGCATGACGTCCGCGGACGAAACTCCGGTGCGCGTCGGGGTGTTCGGCCTGCTCGGCTCCGGCAACCTCGGCAACGACGGGTCGCTCGAGGCCGTCCTCGGCTACCTGCGCGCCGAGCACCGGGAGGCGGTCGTGGACGCGCTGTGCGGCGGGCCCGAGGCCGTGACGACCCGGTTCGGGATCCCCGCGACGCGGCTCCACTGGTACCGCGGGGAGTACCGGACCGCGTCGCGTGCGGGCGCGGTCGCGGCGAAGGGTCTGGGCAAACTCGTCGACGTCTTCCGCACCGCCGCCTGGGTGCGCCGGCACGACGTGGTGATCGTGCCGGGCATGGGCGTCCTGGAGGCCACGCTGCCGCTGCGGCCGTGGGGTTTCCCGTACTCGCTGTTCCTGCTCTGCGCATCCGGCCGGCTGTTCGGCACCCGGGTCGCGCTGGTCAGCGTCGGCGCCGCGACGATCGGCAACCGGCCGACCCGGGCCCTGGTGCGCTGGTCGGCGCGGCTGGCCGCGTACCGGTCGTACCGGGACGCCCAGTCCCGCGACGCGATGCGGGCGATGGGCGTGGACACCGCGCGCGACGAGGTCTACCCGGACCTCGCCTTCTCCCTGCCGACGCCGCGGGCGAGCGCCCCCTCGGACTCGCCCGGCACGGTCTGCGTCGGCGTCATGGACTTCCACGGCGGCAACGACGACCGCGCCCGGGCCGAGGAGATATACCGGCGCTACCTCGACGGGACGATCCGGTTCGTCCGCACGCTGGTCGAGGAGGGCAGGCCGGTCCGGCTGCTCACCGGCGACGAATGCGACGCGTCGGTGGTCGCCGCGATCCTCGACGCGGTGGACTCGCCGCTGGTCACCGCTGCCGAGCCGTCCTCACTGGCCGACCTGATGAAGGAGATGGCGGCTGCCGACACCGTGGTGGCGATCCGGTACCACAACCTGATCTGCGCGCTGAAGACCGGTACGCCGGTGCTCGCTCTCTGTTACGCGGCCAAAAGCGACGCGCTCATGACGGAGATGGGCCTCGGCGCGTACTGCCATCCGGCGCGCGAGGTCGACGCCGACCGGCTGCTCGAGCAGTTCCGGGCGCTGGAGAAGCGATCGGCCGAGCTGCGGCAGACCCTCACCGAGCGGAACCAGGCCGCCGCCCGCCGACTTGACCACCAGTTCAACTCCTTGACCACGGCCCTGTTCCCTGCGGCCGACCACGCCCCCACCTCGCGGAAGGCTCCATGAAAGCGACCGAAGTCCCGGAGATCGCCGGCGCGTATCTCTTCGAACCGACGCCGTACGCCGACGAGCGCGGCTTCTTCTGCCGCACCTTCGACGCCGACGTGGTCCGCTCGGTGGGCCTCGACCCGGACGCCTTCGTCCAGGACAGCGTCTCTCGCTCGGTCCGGGGCGTGCTGCGCGGCCTGCACCTGCGCTCCGGCTTGGGCGAGGCCAAGCTGGTGCGGTGCTCGTACGGGAAGATCTTCGACGTCGTCGTGGACCTGCGGCCGGACTCGCCGACGTACCGCAACGTGGCCTCCTTCGAGCTGTCCGGCGAGACACAGACGACCCTGTACATCCCGGCGGGGTGCGCGCACGGCTTCCAGGCGCTGACCGAGACCGCCGACACCTCGTACCGGATCGACCGCCCGCACGATCCGGCCGAGGACCTGACGATTCGCTTCGACGACCCGGAGCTCGCCATTCCCTGGCCGCTGCCGGTCGCATCGATGTCCCAGCGGGACCGGGAGGCGCCGAGCCTCGCCCAGGTCCTGAAGCAGAAAGAGAGCTGAAGTCAGCGTGGACACCGAAGAGTTCCTCCTGCCCCGGTCGCGGACGGCGAACGAGCGGCTGCACGCCATGATCCCCGGGGGTGCGCACACCTACGCCAAGGGCGACGACCAGTACCCCGAGAACTTGGCCCCGGTCATCAGCCACGGCCGCGGTGCCCACGTGTGGGACATCGACGGCAACCGCTACATCGAGTACGGCTCCGGCCTGCGATCGGTCAGCCTCGGCCACGCCCACCCACGCGTGAACGAAGCGGTGCGCAGGGAAATCGACCGCGGCAGCAACTTCGTTCGGCCGTCCATCGTGGAGGTCGAGGCCGCGGAACGCTTCCTGGCCACGGTGCCGACCGCGGAGATGGTGAAGTTCGCGAAGAACGGCTCCGACGTCACCACCGCCGCGGTGCGACTCGCCCGTGCCGTCACCGGGCGCCCGCGGGTGGCCATCTGCGCCGACCATCCGTTCTTCTCCGTCGACGACTGGTTCATCGGCACCACGCCGATGGCCGCCGGTATTCCGGCGGCGACCACCGAGCTCACCGTGGCGTTCCCTTACGGGGACCTGGCCGCCACGGAGGAGCTGCTCACCCGGTACCAGGACGAGGTCGCCTGCCTGATTCTCGAACCTGCCGGCCACACCGAGCCGCCTCCCGGATACCTCGCCGGCCTGCGCGAACTGGCCGACCGGCACGGCTGCGTACTGATCTTCGATGAGATGATCACCGGCCTGCGCTGGTCCGAGGCGGGCGCCCAGGGCCTGTACGGCGTCGTCCCCGACCTCTCCACGTTCGGCAAGGCGCTGGGCAACGGGTTCGCCGTCTCCGCGCTGGCCGGGCGCCGCGAGCTGATGGAGCGGGGCGGGCTGCGTCACTCCGGCGACCGGGTGTTCCTGCTGTCCACCACGCACGGTGCGGAAACGCATTCCCTGGCAGCCGCGATGGCCGTGCAAAGCACCTACGTCGAGGAGGGCGTCACCGCGCGGCTGCACGCCCTCGGCGAGCGGCTGGCCGCCGGTGTCCGCGACGCTGCGGCCGGCATGGGCGTCGGCGACCACATCGTCGTCCGGGGCCGGGCCAGCAACCTGGTCTTCGCCACCCTGGACGAGAACCGGCAGCCGTCGCAGCAGTACCGCACCCTGTTCCTGCGCCGGCTCCTCGCGGGCGGAGTGCTGGCCCCGTCGTTCGTGGTGAGCAGCGCGCTCGACGACGCGGACATCGACCGCACCGTCGACGTGGTGGCCCAGGCATGTGCGGTATACCGGAAGGCACTGGACGCCGGTGACCCCACCCCCTGGCTGGGCGGACGACCGGTGAAGCCCGTATTCCGCCGCTTGGCGTGACGTGACGTCAGCGATGCTCCCGTCGACCGGCGTCGGCCATCCGATCGGCCAGCCGGTCAGCCATCCGGTCGACCAGCCACGCGGTCGCCGGTATCACCGCCAGCGCGGTGCACCAGCCGCCGAGGACATCGGTCGGGTAGTGCGCGCCCAGGGCGACCTGCGCCCATCCCATCGCGGCGCCGGCAACCAGCGCCGCGGCGAACACGAGTGACGTGCCGGCCGTCCTGCCGAGGCCGAGCCGGCCAGTCGCGAGCAACGCCGCCATGAGGGCGAGCGCGGTGAAGAAGGCGGTGTGCCCGCTCGGATAGGACAGGTTGCCGTCACCGTGGATGGTGCGTCCCACCAGCGACTTGAGCAGTGTCGCCGTCCCCACGCTCATGCCGACCCCGGCAACGATGAGCACCGCTGCGCGAGGACGCCGAAGCAGCAGGCAGCCGCCCACGGCGGCCACGACCAACATCGCCGATCCGGCGGGCTCCCCCAAGAAGTCCAGGGCCAGAGCGACGCGCCGCCACGGCGGCCGCACACTGTCCGCCGTCGGCTGGATGATCCACCTGTCCACCCTGCCGGGCTCGCTGTGGCCGGCGTACAGGACCCCGAGCACGACGACCACCAGCGCGGCGAGGGCCGCGATCAGCCCGAGTCGCACGCGCAGCGATGGGGGCAGCACCGCGGGTGGGGGCCGGCCGGTCACACGCCCACCGCGTCTGCGGTGCCCAGCGTCGGGCGGTGCGGGATTACGTCGCCGCCCTGCCGGCGCCGCGGGACCGCAACAAGACGCTGACCGTGTCGGTGGAGCCGGTGACCGCGCCCCACGACTGTGGGGTGTTGTTTCCTGACGGCTCCGGTTCCCGGAAGTCCGGGCACGCCACGGCTTACTGCCCGCTGCCACCCGCCGACATGGCCGGGATCGTCAGCCTGTATGGGCTGCGCGGCTGGACCGAGCAAGATGACAAGCCCGTGAAGCACGAACTGGTCTTGGCCGACTTCCAGCTCCGCTCCGGCCAGGCGATCCAACGCGAGCCCCCCGTCGTGTCCGACCCATTCTGTGCAGCCCCGAACTCGCCAGCCTGGCTATCGCCCTGGTCAAGGGCATCGGGATCAGCCTCTCCTTGTCACCCTAACCAACAATCCGGTCGCGCGAGCAGTGCCAAAACAACTCCGGAAGGAAATAGCGGAGATAAAGCGGGCAACGAGGCCGAACGAGCAGCCCATACCCGTTTGGACGGTCAAGGATGGTGATTTCGCTCTGAGGCTGCCTGGAGAGCCATAGTTCTCTCCAGGTAACCGACTTGGGCCCTCTAGAAGAACCCGAGCTTCTGCGCCGAGTACGACACCAGCAGATTCTTCGTCTGCTGGCGGTATAGGCGTCACGCGTCGCTGACCTGCGTAAAACGTGGCCACGTATGGCTCGTTGGAGCCGTCGGCCCGGGAACGGTCCGGATCTTGTCCTCAGCGAGACGGGCCTGGTCATCTGTCGACGCCGCATCCCTCGGCTCGTGGACTGCTCCAAGCGGATGTGTCGGCCCGTCGAGTGCTACATCGAGGTGGGCAGGTGCGGGGAGCGGAGCACGAGCAGGGTGATCTCGCTGGGGGCGAAGACGCGGAACGGCGGGCCCCAGAAGCCGGTGCCGCGGCTGGTGTAGAGGAGGGTGCGGGGGCCGTGGTGGCTGAGGCCGGCGAGGGCGGGCTGGTCGATGCGGACCAGGTGATGGAAGGGCCAGATCTGGCCGCCGTGGGTGTGGCCGGAGAGCTGGAGGTCGATGCCGCCGGCTGCCGCCCGGTCGATGAACTTGGGCTGGTGTGCCAAGAGCAGGACGGGTAGGTCGGGGTCGGCGCCGTTCAAGGCTCCGGCGAGGTGGGCGCGGTGGCCTGCCAGGCCGGAGGACTCGGCGGTGACGTCATCCACGCCGGCGACCACGAGGGTGTCGCCTCCGCGTTCGAGCAGCAGATGGCGGTTGCGCAGCGGCTCCCAGCCCAGCTCGTCCATCAGGTCGACCCAGCCCTGGGCCTCGCTGAAGTACTCGTGGTTGCCGGTGACGTAGACCCGGGCCCGGGTGGCCCGCACGGTTCCGAGTGGGGCGGCCTGGGCGCGGCGGCGTTCGGCCGTGCCGTCCGCGATGTCACCGGTGTGGCAGACCAGGTCGGCTTCCAGGGTGTTCACCGTCTCGCATACCCGCGCCGACCAGCGAGTGCGATCGAGGGGACCGTAGTGGGTGTCGGTGATGAGGACGACGCGGATGCCGTCCAACCCGGCACCCAGCCGTGGGAGCTGCACGTCGAGTCGGCGCACGCGTGGCACGCGGCGGGCTTCGGCGTACCCCCAGGCGAGTAGTACGGCGGTTATGCCGAGGACGGCCCAAGTGACAATTCGAGCCCGGTCCTGACTCTCGTCGACGCCGGCCACGGTCAGTACGAGCCGCAATGGGAGGCCGAGCAGAATGGACCAGGTGAACAGAACCCAACTGGTGCCCAGCAGGGTGTCACCGACGATCGCCGCCCGGTCCTGCTGGCGCCGGCCGTGGCCGCGCACCATCGCGAGCGGCATACCGACGAGGCCGAGGGCGAACAGGGCGGTGCCGGCGAGCGTGACGGGCAGCGGCCAGTGCTGGCCGCTGTGCAGGAGCACCCAGCAGGGCACGGCCCACAGCAGGACGGGGGCGATCAGGGGGATGTAGCGCATCAGGCGGTGCAGTCTGTTCTGCCGCGGCGCTTGCGCTTCACTGTCGGCGGGTCGGGTGTCGCTGGTGTCGGTCACGCTTCCCCTCTCTGACCAGGCTGCCGTCTCGCGCACTGTATCCGGTCGTCCTCGGACTGGCCGGACGGGCGTTCATGGGTGCGGCCCCTTGGGGCGAAGGGTTCTCTGAGGGATGGCAAGACCCCACCGTAGACTCCACGTCGTCGGCCAGACACACGATGACCCCCGTGAAGCAGTGGCGCACGACCAGGTGCGCCCAGAGCTCCTGCCGCCCAGATTCAGGTCTCCCGAGCACAGGACCTCAACCGGCCCACGCTGGAAAGTCTTGATCTGCCGGAACGCCGACTGCGCCTCCCACCTCGCTTGGTAGAGCCCCGCCAACTCCGCGGCCCGAGAAGCCTGCGGGGCCAGCAGGTCAGTCAACCGCCTGACTACGTCGCCACCGTCGACGCGGTACTCGATCACCGGACGAGCACCCCTCCAGGATGCGCGTCTTATTGCCCGCCCAGATTCATATTCCCCAAGTAGGTCCCGTCGGGCAGATACTCGACCAGGCGCAGCGAGGGTCTGCCTGTGCAGCGGCGGAAGATCGCCAACGCCGTAGCACCCTCTACTGTGGAGCAGGGCACCCTGATCCGGAACCGGGAGAAATCCGACACCCTAGTACACCCGCAACCTCGAACTCATCGACGACAACCGCCGATAGGCCCGCACCGGGGAGCCCTGCCTGCTCCGAGCTGGCTCCCCGACCCTTGGGCCGGGAGGATGGGAGCGGCTGTCCGGCTGGCAACAGGACCGGGTGGAGGCCCCCGCGGAAACGGGGCTGGCCCGCCTGGAGGCCCTGTTGGCGCAGCAGGGTGGCGCGCCGCGGCTGCTGGCCGACCGGCTCGGACCCGCAGTTTCACCCCCCACTCACGCGGAGCAGCTTCGGACACGAGCCGTCCTTGGCGAGGGACGGGGGTCCATCCCTGTACGCACAGGGATGGACCCCCGACGAACGGTGCTTCGCAGTGGCCGCGCGCACGAAGCGAGGCAAGGGAGTGTCGTACTGGGTTGCCTGGAGGGCAACAGTGCCTCCAGGCAACCCACTTGAGGCTCTAGAAGAAGCCGAGTTTCTGAGGGCTGTAAGAACAAAGAATGTTCTTCGTCTGTTGGTAGTGCTCCAGCATCATCTTGTGGTTCTCGCGGCCGATCCCGGACTGCTTGTATCCGCCGAACGCGGCGTGCGCCGGGTACGCGTGGTAGCAGTTCGTCCAGACACGGCCGGCCTGGATCGCGCGGCCCGCCCGGTAGGCGGTGTTGATGTCCCGCGTCCACACGCCCGCCCCGAGCCCGTACAGCGTGTCGTTCGCGATCTTGATGGCATCGTCGAAGTCGTCGAACGACGTGACCGAAACGACCGGTCCGAAGATCTCCTCCTGGAAGATCCGCATACGGTTGTCGCCCTCGAAGATCGTCGGCTGGACGTAGTAGCCACCCTTCAACTCACCGTCGTGCTCGATGCGTTCACCCCCGGTGAGGACCTTGGCCCCCTCCTGCCGGCCGATGTCCAGGTAGGAGAGGATCTTCTCCAACTGGTCGTTGGAGGCCTGGGCGCCGATCATCGTGTCGGTGTCGAGGGGATGGCCGGGCTTGATGAGTTCGGTGCGGGCGACCGCCGCTTCCAGGAACTCGCGGTAGTGGCCGCGCTGGATCAGCGCGCGGGACGGGCACGTGCACACCTCGCCCTGGTTGAGCGCGAACATCGTGAAGCCTTCGAGCGCCTTGTCGCGGAAGTCGTCGTCGGCCGCCCACACGTCGTCGAAGAAGATGTTCGGGGACTTGCCGCCGAGCTCCAGCGTGACCGGCTTGATGTTCTCGGAGGCGTACTGCATGATCAGCCGCCCCGTCGTCGTCTCGCCCGTGAACGCGACCTTCGCCACCCGGGGGCTGGACGCGAGGGGCTTTCCCGCCTCCACGCCGAAGCCGTTGACGATGTTCACGACACCCGGGGGCAGCAGATCCGCGATCAGGCTCATCCAGTAGTGGATGGAGGCCGGGGTCTGCTCGGCGGGCTTGATGACGACCGCGTTGCCCGCGGCAAGCGCCGGGGCGAGCTTCCAGACCGCCATCAGGATGGGGAAGTTCCACGGAATGATCTGCGCGACCACGCCGAGCGGCTCGTGGAAGTGGTACGCGACGGTGTCGTCGTCGACCTCGCCGAGCGAACCCTCCTGGGCGCGGATCGCTCCCGCGAAGTAGCGGAAGTGGTCGATCGCGAGCGGGATGTCGGCCGCCAGGGTCTCGCGCACGGGCTTGCCGTTCTCCCAGCTCTCGGCGACCGCCAGCTTCTCCAGGTTCGCCTCCATCCGATCAGCGATCTTGAGCAGGATGTCGGCGCGCGCGGTCACGGACGTGCGCCCCCAGCCGGGCGCCGCCGCGTGCGCCGCGTCCAGCGCGCGCTCCACGTCCTCGGCGGTGCCCCGCGCGACCTCCGTGAACGGCTGCCCGTTCACCGGACTCGGGTTCTCGAAGTACTGTCCGCGAGCCGGCGGTACGTACTCTCCGCCGATGAAGTGGTCATAACGCGCCTGGTAGGAGACGATCGCGCCCTCGGTGCCGGGCGCCGCGTAACGGGTCATGCTGGTCTGCCTCCCGGAGAAGCGCTGCCCGCCGTTGGGCAGCTCTCGCCGCGAGGCTAGGAGCACGGACGTTGCAAGGACGTTGCGCGATGCCTGGCAGCCGTGCGGCGCTCACACCGCGCGGCACCTGGCACTCGTGCGGCGCCTCGCACATTGTGCGGTGCCCGGCACCCGGTTCGTTCGGCCACGCCGGTGGTGCGGTGGCCGGTGCCGGTGCCGGTGCCCGAGCCGGTGGCTTGGACGGGGGCCTTGGGCGCGCCCGTCAGGGTCGCGCCGGTCGCTCCCGCCCGCGCGGTGCGGGACGCAGCCGGCCCGGAGGCGCCGACAGCTCGGACTCCAACGCCTCCAGTCGCGCCCGCACGGCCGCCGTCGGCCGCACGGCGGCCAGCGCCCGCCAAACGTCGAGGTCGTCCTCGCCCCAGGGTGCGCGGGCCCAGTCGGCCAGCAAATCGGGGTCACGACGGGCGATGAGCGCCGTACGCAGCCCGTCCGCCAGCCTGTGCCGCAGCCGCACCACTGCTGGGGCACCCGAACCCGGCAGCAGCGGACCGGCGTACACCGCAGCGGCCCCGGTGACCGCCCCGGTGCCGAGCCGCCGCTCCACCACCGCGACATCGGACTCGACCGGCGCCGTCAGCCGATAGGGCCGCGAACCCAGCAGGCCCGGCCCGAGGACCCGGCGCAGCCGTGCCAGTTCGGCGCGCAGCGTCACCGGCGTCACCGACTCGTCCTCGTACAGCGCGCACAACAACTCGTCGCCCGTCAGACCTTCCGGGTGCCGAGCCAGCAGCACCAGGATCTCGCTGTGCCTGCGGCTGAGCCTGATCTTCCGGCCGCCCGCGAGCAGTTGCGCCTCGTCGCGGCCCAGCGCGGTCAGTTCGACGGTGTCCGTCATGGCCTTCGGCGGTGTGAGCAATGCCAGTTGGGACTCCGCGGCGCGCGCCACCGCCTGCACGAAGCCGAGACTGTGCGGATGCGCGAGACCGTCCCCACCGGTGATGTCCACCGCACCGAGCACCCGCCCGGTGCGTGGGTCGTGCACCGGCGCCGCCGCGCACGTCCAGGGCTGGACTCGCCGGATGAAGTGCTCCGCCGCGAACACCTGCACCGGCCGGTCGACGGCAACGGCCGTACCCGGCGCGTTCGTACCCACCGCCGTCTCCGACCACCGCGCACCCGGCACGAAGTTCATCCGCCCCGCCTGCCGCCGCGTGGCTGGATGGCCCTCGACCCACAGCAGCCGACCCTGCGCGTCGCACACCGCAAGGAGGTGCTCCCCGTCCGCCGCGAACGTCCCCATGAGTTCGCGGAACAGCGGCATCACCCGGGCCAGCGGATGCTCCGCCCGATATGAGCCGAGATCCCCGTCCATGAGCTCCACACTCGCGGTGCCGTCCGGTACGACACCGGCCCGCGCCGAACGCCGCCACGAGTCGGCCACCACGGAACGCACCGGCCGCGGCACCGTGCCCGCCTCGGTGAACGCCTCGTGGGCGCGGCGCAGGATCCGCACCCGCTCGACGGGATCGGTCCCCGGTTCCAGGGCCACCCATGGATCGCTCAATTCGGCCTCCCGGAAGGCGATGCGGCTGGGACCATCGTCACTTCCGGTGCGGGCGCGGACAAGCTGTGTGACCGTGCTCCGCACCCGCCGCCCACATCACCGACGCCTTCCGGACACTCCCGAGGCCTTCGATCCCTTGGATCAGGCGAAGTTGACGAGCCTTATGTAGCGCGTCCAGTCCCAGTTCGGCCCCGGGTCGGTGTGGTCGGTACCCGGTACCTCGTAATGGCCGAGGATGTGGGCGCGGTCTTTGGGGATGCTGTATCTGGTGCAGATCGCGGCCGTGAGCCTGGCCGACTCCTCGTACAGGGCGTTGGTGAAGTAGGCGGGCCGGTCCACCCAGCCCTCGTGCTCGATGCCGATGCTGCGCGTGTTGTAGTCCCAGTTCCCCGCGTGCCAGGCGATGTCGTGCTCTTTGACGCACTGCGCGACATGTCCGTCGGCCGATCGCACGAGGTAGTGGGCGGACACCTCCTTCTTCGGGTTCTGGAAGACGGACAGGGTGTCGGGGTAGGTCGCCTGGGTGACATGGATGATCACGTAGTCGAGCGGATAGTCCGTCGGCCGGTTGGACGCCGTGTAGTTGGACGCGCTCGCCTGTGTCCATTCGGCGCCCGGGTAGTCCACCGACGCAGCCTCTGCGCCGGCCCGGGTGTTGGGGAGTAACGAGTAGGGGAGGGCGGCGAGGGCTGCGCCCTTCAGCAGCCGCCGCCGGCTCGGGAACGATCCGGCCCGTTCCATGGAGTGTCTGCCTTTCGATGGTGGGGGGTGACGACGCCGGCTCAGCGTCGGAGTACCGCCGCTGTGTCGCGCATCTGTGCGTGCAGTCCGCGATGTGTCTCCCGTGCGGGCAGCCATTCCTTGCGGAGCTTGGCGACACATGTGTAGTTGGTGTCGCAGACGTTGGCGAGCGGCGACTCGACCGCCTGGGTCGCGAACTGGTACGCGTCCAACTCGCTGAACCCGTAGTCACGCACCAGCCACTGCACCAGGTCGAGCTGGGATATCCGGAACGCGTCCTCCAAGGGGCGTGCCGAGCCGGTCGAGATGATGTGCGTGTCGGACTCGATGCGCGGCCAGGGGGTGGCCACTCCCTTGAGCAGTTCGACGATCACCACCGTGTTCATCGCGCACTCGACGGCGACTCCGCAGGTCTCGCCCTCGCCCTGCCGTGCGTGCCCGTCACCGAGGCTCAACAGGGCACCCTCGACGTTCACTCCGAGGTAGCAGGTCACGCCGGCCCGCATCTCCGGGGTGTCCATGTTCCCGCCGTGTGCGTCGGGCACCAGCGCGGAGCGCACCTCCAGGTTCGCGGGCGCCACGCCGACGGTTCCATGCATCGGATCCATCGGCAGCTCGATCCGGATGTCACTGTCTCGCGCGCTGAACAGTGCCGTGCGCCGCTCCCGGTCGAGCTGCCAGATCCACACGGTCTCCGGCAGTGGTGGCTGCAGCGTGGCCGTGGTGTGCGTGGAAGTGAGCGCACCGAAGAGGGGAACCGTCGTCGATGCCGCCCAGTCGCGGGCCGGTTCTATCGACACGAAGTGGACCGCGACCGTGTCGCCCGGCTCGGCTCCCTCCACATGGAAGGGACCCGTCTGCGGGTTCAGGAACGGAAACTCGCACACGTCGGACACCAGGTCCTTCTCGGAGCGCACCCGTCCGGCGAAGCAGTCCTCGGTGTAGAGATCCAGGACCGTGCCGGGCGCGATACGCGCCACGGGCGGCGCGCCGCCGAACGTCCAGGCGTACTCGCCCGGCGCGGGCCGCACGGTCAGGATCCGGGGGTCGCTCATGACTGCACAGCTCCGCTCTGCCGGGGGTCGGGGGTGGAGGTCTCGTCGAGATGGACACGGGCGGTCTCGGCTATGCGCCCGGGGTGACGGCGCACCAGGACGATCAATACCACGACCCCCGCGATCATCCAGGCACCGACGACCGGTCCCGCGTATGAGACGGGCGCGGTCAGCTCGGATACGAAGTCGAAGACCGGCAGGCCCGCCGCGGTCAGCAGCGCGGGAACGAAGGCGACGATGCCGAGCAGCGGGAACAGCAGATGCCGCACCGGTTTGAGCAATTCCCGCCTGCGGCGCAGGAAGTAGCCCGCACAAGCGAGATTCACCACGATGTAAACGCCGATCACCACCGTGACGATCACTGTCGCGAGCAGGAGGAACGCGGTCACGGGGTCGTAGTAAAAGCCGAGCCCCAGCATGGCCGCGAGCGCCACGGCGCACTGCACGGCGACTCCGGCGACGGGGGAGCGGTGCCTGGGGTGCACGCGCGCGAAGAGCTGTGGGAACACCCGGATCCGCCCCAGGGCGAAGGCGGTTCGCGTGGAGACATTGGCGCAGGCGTTGGCGTTCGCGATCGTCGAGTTGACCACCGCGAGGAACACCAGCACCCAGAACAGGCCGAACGAAGTGCGGGCCACGCCCTCCCAGGACGCGGCGCCGGAGGCCCCGAACCCGGCGAAGCGGTCAGGTCCGAAGTACACGGCCATGGCGTAGGTCGTCAGGACGTAGACGAGGCCGATCGCGAGCGCCGCGCCGAGGACGGCCCGGTGCATCGTGCGGCGCGGATCCTTTGTCTCCTCCGCGAGCGGCGCCGCCGCCTCGAACCCGGCGAAGGCGAGCACCGTGTACACCGATCCCGCGAACACGCCGCTGATGCCGTGGAATCCCTCGGCCGTGTGCGACGTGCCGAACACCGACAATGTGTTGTCACCGCCCGCCTTGACGATCAGCCATACCGCGAAGACCACGAAGACCAGCACCTCGAACACTCCGAGGACGGTTCCGAAGCGGGCCGAGGCGCGCACTCCGAAGTAGCCCGCCAGAGCGATCACCGCCGCGCCGGCGAGTGACCAAGGCCACCACAGGTCGTCCGGATACGACGACCACTCCTGGTGCAGCGTGCCCGCCGTGGTGAACCCGAGCTGCAGGAGCAGCAGCGGCGGCACCAGCGCCTCGACGAACACATAGCCCCAGCCCACGAGGAATCCGACGGCCGGGTGGAGTCCCTGTGCCGCGTACGTGGCCACCGATCCCGCGGCGGGCAGCTGCCGTGCCAGCTCGGCCACGCACGACGCGGTGAACAGACACGCCACCAGGGCGATCAGCACGGACAACGGCAGACTGCCGCCCGCGAAGGCAGCGCCCGACGGAATGGACGCGGCGACCGCCGCGGCCGGCGCCATGGCCGTGATGCTCTGGAACAGCACCTCGCGCAGCCCGATCGCCTCGCGCCGCAGTCCTGGAACCGTCTCCCCCGACATGTGACCCCCCCCGATTCGCCCGGACACGCAGTCATCGGTCCGACGGCTGCGCCTCGCGTGAATTACGGTACGGCGCTTGCCGGTTGGGCAGGAAGAGCGAGGCGTGAGTCGGTGGACAAGCCCGGGACTGTGGACAACTCGGCCACCCGAAAGGGGGAATTGGTGCCCGGCGGGGCGTCCCTCGCCTCTCCCCGTACGCCGCTTTCTGCGCCCGGCTGCCCGCTGCGCCCGCCGCGTGGTGTGCCCGTCCCGCTCGCTACGCCCGAGCCGCCACCCCGGCCGGATCGTCGAGCACCGCCCGCACCACCGAGTGCGCCGCGCCCAGCAGCGGCCCCTCGGGACCGAGCCGCGAGACGGACACGGCACAGGCCGGACCCGCTGTGCGACGTGCCAACTCGCCTTCCAGCGATGGCAGCAGCCATGGCGCGAGACCGGACAGCGCTCCGCCCAGCACGACAGTCTCCGGGTCCAGCAGATTGACCGCCCCGGTCAGCGCGATGCCGAGCGCGGTTCCGGCCTCGCGCAGGGCACGCCGTACCTCCGCGTCTCCCTCGGCGGCGCGCTCGGCCAGCAGCCCGACCCGGTCCTCCCCCGGCTCCAGACCGGCCGCGCGCAGGACGGCTTCCTCACCCGCGTACTGTTCGAGGCACCCGCGTCCACCGCACGGGCACTCCGGCCCTTCCGGATGGATCGGCACATGCCCCAACTCGCCCGCGAAGCCGCGCGTTCCGCGCAGCAATCGACCGTCCACGAGCACCGCCGCACCGATGCCGATCTCCGCCGACACATGCAGAAAGTCATGCGGCGTCGCCTCGCCGAGCCAGAGTTCCGCGAGACCGCCGAAGTTGGCCTCGTTGTCCACGGTCAGCGGCAGCTCCCCGGGCAGCAGCGCGCCGAGGTCCGTGTCGTGCCAGTCGAGGTTGGGGGCGCGGACCACGGTCCGGGCGTCACGGGCCACCAGACCGGGCACGGCGACCGCGAGGCCCGCGGGCCACAGCCCCTCCTGCTCCGCCTCGGCGATCACCTGACGTATCAGCGTCGTCAGTTCCTGGATCACCGGCTCGGGCGGCCGCCCGCGGTTCGTGCCGTGCCGCACGGCCCGGGCCCGCACCTCACCACGTAGATCGACCGCACACACCGCGAGATGGTCGACGCCCACCTCCGCCCCGATCCCCGCGGGACCGTGCCCGCTGACGGCGAGGGCCGAGCCCGGCCGCCCCACTCGGCCGGGCCGCTCGGGGCCCAGCTCTTCGAGGAGCCCGGAACGGATCAGCTCGTCCACCAGCGTCGACACGGCCGCCCGGGTCAGGCCGATGCGCGAGGCGACGGCGGCGCGCGACAGCGGTCCGTCGGCGCAGACGGTGTGCATCACCCGGGATAGGTTGCGGCGACGCATGCCCTGCTGGGTGTCGGGCAGCCGACGGCCGGAACCGGTCGGATGAACCTCGTGCAGCGGTGCGGTCATGCCTCCGTCAGTCCTCGTCCGGACGGTCCCCTCGGGGCGGTCCTTGTCGGTGTCCGGTCAGTTCCGGTTCGGCTCCGGCTCCAGCAGCGGGGCCGCGTCGGAGAGTACCCCGGCGATCCTCGCGAGCGTCCCCTCGTCCCGCTCCACGGCGTCGAGCACGGGCCCGCTGGCGGTGTTCCAGCGCCGGGCGACCGCGGCCGGGTCCTCGCCGGTCAGCAGGCCCGCGGCCTGTGCGGCGGCCCCCAGCGCGACCAGTTCCTTGGCCTCGGGCACCTGAACGGGCCGCCCCGACAGCCGGCGAACCGTGTCCTGCCAGGCCGTTCCTCGCGCGCCGCCGCCGATCAGCAGCAGCGGAGCGGAGCGGTCGGCGTCCTCGTCGAGCACCAGGTCGAGAGCGCCCAGCAACGAGTGGACCGCGCCGTCGTACGCCGCCTGGAGCAGCTGCCCGCCCGTCGTGTCGTGCCTGAGCCCGTGCAGCAGTCCGGAGGCGTGCGGCAGGTTCGGCGTGCGCTCACCGTCCAGGTAGGGGAGCAGCGTCACGCCCGCGCCCGGCTCGACGGCCTCGCGGTCGAGGCCCAGCAGTGCGGCGACGCGGTCGACAGCCAGGGTGCAGTTCAGTGTGCAGGCCAGCGGGAGCCAGTCGCCACGCGCGTCGGCGAAGCCCGCCACGGTGCCGGTCGGGTCGGCGGGGCGCCGCGTCGAAACGGCGTACACCGTGCCGGAAGTGCCGAGGCTCAGTACCGGGGTGCCGGGGCGCAGCCCCAGGCCGAGCGCGGCGGCCGCGTTGTCGCCGGTGCCCGCGGCGACCAGTGTGCCCCGGGAGAACGGCAGCCCACCGCGGGCGTGCACGGTTCCGGCCACCTCACCGGGCCGGACGATGTGCGGGAGCAGCGCCGGGTCGAGGCCGACGTGGGCGAGGACCTCTTCGTCGTACGTCTCGGTCCCGGACGCCCACCAGCCCGTACCGGAGGCATCACCGCGGTCGGTCGTGCCCTGTCCGGTGAGCCGTTCGGTGAGGTAGTCGTGGGGGAGTCGTACGGCCGCGGTCGCACGGACGGCGTCCGGCTCGTTCTCGGCCAGCCAGGCCCATTTCGTGACCGTGAACGAGGGGCCGGGCACACTTCCGGTCCGTTCGGCCCAGGCCTTCGGACCGCCCAGCTCCTCGACGAGCCGACGCGCCTGGGGCGCCGAGCGCACGTCGTTCCACAGCAGGGCAGGGCGTACGGGATCGCCCTGGGCGTCGAGGGTGACGAGCCCGTGCTGCTGACCGCCGATCGACACCGCCGCGGCCTCGCGTGCCGCGTCCCCGCACTGGTGCAGGGCCTCGCAGAGCGCGTCCCACCACTGCCGCGGGTCGCTCTCGCGGCCCGCCCCCGTGGAGACGGTGTGCGGTGCCTGTCCGCTCGCCACAACCTGTCCGGTCGACGCGTCGACGACCAGGACCTTGGTGGACTGGGTGGATGTGTCCACCCCGACGACGAGCGGACCCTCGGCTGCTGACATCGGGCTCTCCCTCTTCCGCGGCTCCGCGGGATCGGCCTGTTTTTGAGGTACCCAGGACCAGCGTGACCCGGGTTTCGCACTTCGTCTCTTCCCAGAGATGCCTTCGCATACTAATTTGTTAATCGCCATGACGAAATAGTCGGAGCTAGCAAGGAGCCGCGGCATGAACTACCAGCCCACCCCCGAGGACAGGTTCACCTTCGGCCTGTGGACCGTCGGCTGGCAGGGAAGGGACCCGTTCGGCGACGCCACCCGGCGCGCCCTGGACCCGGTCGAATCGGTGCAGCGTCTGGCCGAGCTCGGCGCCTACGGAGTGACCTTCCACGACGACGACCTGATCCCCTTCGGATCCTCGGACAGCGAGCGCGAGTCGCACATCAAGCGGTTCAGGCAGGCCCTGGACGCGACGGGTCTGAAGGTGCCGATGGCCACCACCAACCTGTTCACGCACCCCGTCTTCAAGGACGGCGCGTTCACCGCGAACGACCGTGACGTCCGCCGCTACGCGCTGCGCAAGACGATCCGCAACGTCGACCTGGCCGTCGAGCTGGGCGCCCAGACGTACGTCGCCTGGGGCGGCCGGGAGGGTGCTGAGTCCGGCGCCGCCAAGGACGTACGCGTGGCCCTCGACCGCATGAAGGAGGCCTTCGACCTCCTCGGTGAGTATGTGACCTCCCAGGGCTACGACCTGAAGTTCGCGATCGAGCCGAAGCCGAACGAGCCGCGGGGCGACATCCTGCTGCCCACCGTCGGCCACGCCCTCGCGTTCATCGAGCGCCTGGAGCGCCCGGAGCTGTACGGCGTCAACCCCGAGGTGGGCCACGAGCAGATGGCCGGACTGAACTTCCCGCACGGCATCGCGCAGGCCCTGTGGGCGGGCAAGCTGTTCCACATCGACCTCAACGGCCAGTCCGGCATCAAGTACGACCAGGACCTCCGCTTCGGAGCGGGTGATCTGCGCTCCGCGTTCTGGCTGGTCGACCTCCTGGAGAGCGCCGGTTACGAGGGGCCCAAGCACTTCGACTTCAAGCCGCCGCGGACCGAGGACCTCGACGGAGTGTGGGCGTCGGCGGCCGGATGCATGCGCAACTACCTGATCCTGCGCGAGCGTTCCTCGGCCTTCCGTGCCGACCCCGAGGTCCAGGAGGCACTGCGTGCCTCGCGCCTGGACGAGCTGGCGCAGCCCACGGCTGCGGACGGACTGAAGGGGCTGCTCGCCGACCGCGCGGCCTTCGAGGACTTCGATGTGGAGGCGGCCGCCGCGCGCGGGATGGCCTTCGAGCGCCTGGACCAGCTGGCGATGGACCACCTGCTCGGTGCGCGGGGCTGATCGCGTCCGCTCGGGCGTGCGGAACTGTCTTCTGGCGGTGGTGCGGCCCTGCTGCCCGGCGGATTCGTGAGGCCCGGACCCGCCTTCCGGGGGGTCCGGGCCTCACGGTCTCGTTCTGCGGATCTCTGCGCGGAATTCTCCGGAATCGTGCGATCCATGGCATGGGTCCGTATCAACTTCCGCGCGGGGGTCGCGTCTTGACCGGTTCGAGGCGACTCTTGACGGTATGGCCATGCCGCCCGTACCGCCCCAGCCCCCTCGGCCGCCGGGAGACACGCCGCCTCCTGGAGGTGGTGGTTTTGGCCCTCCGTCCGGAGGCTACGGACCTCCAGCCGGCGGCTATGGTCCACCTCCTGGCGGCTACGGACCGCCGTCGCAGGGCGGTGGTTGGCCTCCCGGACAGGGCGGCGGGGGCTGGCAGCCGCCGCCTCCTCCTGGATCGCCCGGTGGGCCCGGTGGCCATCGAGGCGGAGGGCGGCGCCGCAACCCCCTGTTCCTCGTGCTCGCCGTGATCGTGGCCGTAGGAGCCATCGTTGCCGTGGCCGTGGTGGTCTTCGGCGGTGACGGCAAACAGGACAAGAAGTCACCCACCGAGAGCACGCGCCGCTCGCCCAGCCCCTCGCTGAGCATTCCCTCCGAACTGCCGTCCCTGCCTTCAGAGGTGCCCAGCGTCGTGCCGACACTGCCCTCGGAGGTACCCAGCGGAGTGGTACCGAGTGACCTCGAATCGCTCTTCCCGACCCTCGCGAACGACGAAGTGCCGTACTACATGCTGAAGAAGGGCGACTGTTTCGACACGTTCGACAGCCTGCCCGGGCAGGCCGCCAAGCGCTCGTGCACCAAGCCGCACGACGCCGAAGTGGTGAAGGTGGCCGAACTCAACGGCAGTTACTCGACCGACGCCGCCCTCAAGAAGGCCGCGTCGGCGCTGTGCGAATCGACGCTGGACCGCAAGGCGGCCAGGCAGCCCGCGGGTACCGTGCGCGGCACCCTGGTGCAGTACCCGGACTCCAGCGGCTACAAGATCGGCATCGACAACGTCGCCTGCAGCCTGGCGGCGGACATCGGCAAGGGCACCCACAAGCTGACCAAGCCACTGACGTGAGCGCCACGCGCGCGTGACCGCCGTTCATCGCCCACGCGCGCGTGCCGTATGAAGAGTCCCCGAGGTCAGATCCCGCGCGGCAGCCGCACGTACGTGACCGTCGTCTCGATCCCGCTGTCCACCAGTCGGCCCTGCGCGTCGAACGCGCCGGCCCCGTCGGTCATCCCGAAGTCGTTGTCGTTGATGAGGGCGAGCGTGTCGTGGTCCACGCGCGCGACGCCCTCGATCTTGCCGGGCACCCCTTCGACCGTTCCAAGGTCCACGACCAGGCGCTTGCGCAGGACCGGAACGCCGACAGCTGCCGGGTCGTCGACCTGTTCCAGAGAGGGGGACGTCGTGTCGGTGTCCCACGCGTCGCCGAGGATGTCCGCGTCACGCGTGAGCTTCACCAGCTGCAGGCGGGCGGCCTTGTCGGTGCGCTCCTCGACGAGCAACCGGTCATGGCCGACGGCCACCACGGAGGAGATCTTCAGCTCGGATGTGTCGTCCTCGCTGGGGTCGACCACGTTCACCGGGTCGAAGCGGTACGCGTACTCGGCCGTCACGGCCCGTTTCTTGGGCGAGAAGCGCAGCAGCCGCGTCGTGCGCGAGGCGTCTCCCGCGTCCCCGTCCGGCAGCGAGAGCGGGCTCTGCAGGGCCATCACCAGGTCGCCGCCCGGGAGTTGGGTGAGCCCTTCGAAACCACGGTTGATCTTCCGGTGCAGCAGGATGGCTGGCAGCGCCTCGACCACCGGGTAGTCCGTCCCCGTCAGGTTCAGCCCCTTGGGCACATACCGCGTGAGCACCTTCCCGCGCGCGGAGACATGGATCAGCGAAGGACCGTACTCGTCGACAAGCCAGAAGGTGCCGTCCTCGGCCCGCACGATGCCCTCGGTGTCCACACCGTTCGCGTTGTACGTGAGCGGGGTCTGCGCGTCATAGGAGTACGGCGCTTCGTCGCGCCCCGCCTGGTTGGGCAGCCCGGTGACGGGCTTCCCCGAGGATGTGGTGATCGGTATCGCTTCGAGGACCTGCACCGTGTCACCGGACACCCGGATCTTCACGATCGCCGGGTCGAAGCCCGGCACCGGGAAGGTCCGCCGCTTCTTGCCGTCCACCTTGATCTGGCCGTTTGGCCCGCGGTCGGTGACCGTCCAGAACTCGCCCTTGCGCCCGGCCGGATAGATGTCACTGCCGATTCCGCCGAGGTCCACGCCCCGGTCGTCGGCCACCGTCCCCGGCAGCAGTGCGTTGCTGAACACACCAAGCGGGATGTCGGCGAGCGTCGCGGTGCGCGTCACGCGCGGCTGCGACGGGTCGCCCGCCGCGCTCGCGGTGCCGGACACCACGAGGGCGGCCAGCACGGCGAGCGGCACACCCGCGGCGACGGATCGGTGGACACGGCGCCGGCCGACAGCATGCGGGGACATCGGGC
The DNA here is from genome assembly GCF_041053055.1 of Streptomyces sp. R41. NCBI lineage: Bacteria > Bacillati > Actinomycetota > Actinomycetes > Kitasatosporales > Streptomycetaceae > Streptomyces > Streptomyces sp. R41. The sequence goes on along the minus strand of NZ_CP163443.1, from coordinate 1,630,822 downwards.
CTCCTGGGGCACAAGTTCGTTGACAGCGGCCAGAGTTGGCCCCGGCACCGAACGTCGTGCGACCTGGAGGTGAACTGTGGGCGTCAACCATTCATCGGGTTTCCTTCCGCCGTGGCGAGTGCCGTTGCCGGATCCCTCACCGCCGGTCCGGCCGGGGCCCAGCGGCCCTGCTCCATGCGATACGGCCACCACCGGTCGTCGCGCCCCAGACGCAGCTGAGTGGACGCGCCGACCGCCGTCCAGCGATTGCGTGTGGCGCGCAGCCGTGGCCGCTCGTCCTCGTCCCAGGCGGACTCCAGCGCCGCACGCGCGCGTGCCAGCGATTCCGCCTCCACGGCCCACTCGTCCTCGAGGACGGACAGCGCTGCCACGCCCCCGTACCGCCAGGCCCGTATGGCGAGTTGCAGCTCCTCGCGATCGCGTCCCGAACCCTCGGCGAGCCGCCGGGTGATCGCCTGCTCCGCGCCGCCCGCGGCCAGCCGGACCGCGTCCTGGCCCAGTGACAACTCAGTCTCGACCGCCCGCTGTCCGTGTCCGGAACCGAGTGCCTCGGCGAGCAGCCGGTACGCCTCGCCCGTGGCGGCGGCCGCGAGGAACTCCACCGCGGCCGGGTCGACTCCTGGCGCGGGCGTGGTCTCCATGTCCAGGGAGGGGGGCTGCCCGGGCTCGGCGGGCAGTTCGGGAAGAGCTGGTAGCGGCGGCAGGATGTCCCCGGCGGCGTACGCCGCGGCCGCGTCCACGCCTTCCCGGCTGGTGACCGGCGACTCCCGCACGGGCGCGCTGGTGCGCTCCTGGAGCTCATCCATCAGGCGGCGTTCGCCGCGCCCCCGCATCAACAGCAGCACGAACGGATCCTCGTCCAGCAACCGCGCCATCTGGTAGCAGAGCGCGGCCGTGTGTCCACAGTGGTCCCAGGCACCGCAGTCGCACTCCGCCTCCAGATCGCCGAGTCCCGGCAGGAGTTCGACTCCGGCGGCCGCCGCGTCCTCGACAAGATGCGGCGGCATGTCGCGGTCGAGCAGCGCCGCGATGTGCCCCGCGCGCTCTACGGCCATGTTGAGGAAGCGGTCCCACTGCTCCCCGGACAGCTCCTGAAGCAGGACATCCGCCCGGTGTGCGGTGCGGTCGTGGTCCTGGACGACGGCCGTGATGCGCCCCGGACGGACCGACACGGCGCCCACCGCCCCGGCGCGCGCCAGCCCGCGGCCCGTCTTCACCTGCTCGGAGTCCAACGCCGCGTCCTCCAGGGCCTTCAGCCAGGCCTGGCCCCACCACGTCTGCGCGAAGCCCCGCCCGCGCGCGGACGGCAGCGCGGCGAACGTACGCTCCTCGTTGCGATCCGTCATCGTGCGCCCCCTCGAAGCTCCACCAGGTCGGCCAGTTCCGCGTCGGTCAGCTCCGTGAGCGCCGCCTCACCGGCGCCCAGGACGGCGTCGGCCAACTGCTGCTTGCGCCGCAGCATGTCGGCGATACGGTCCTCGATGGTCCCCTCGGCGATGAGCCGATGCACCTGGACGGGCCGGCTCTGCCCGATGCGGTACGCGCGGTCCGTGGCCTGTGCCTCGACGGCCGGATTCCACCAGCGGTCGTAGTGCACGACGTGTTCGGCCCGTGTCAGGTTCAGTCCCGTGCCCGCGGCCTTCAACGACAGCAAGAAGACGGGGATTTCGCCCTCCTGGAAGCGCTGCACCATCGCCTCGCGCTGGTTGATGGGCGTCCCTCCGTGCAGGAACTGCGTCGACACGCCGCGTGCCGCCAGGTGACGCTCGATGAGGCGCGCCATCCGCACGTACTGCGTGAAGACCAGAACGCTCGCTCCCTCGGAGAGGATCGTATCGAGCAGTTCGTCCAGCAGCTCCAGCTTCCCGGACCGGCCCGGGATCTTCGGCCGGTCCTCCTTGAGGAACTGAGCCGGGTGGTTGCAGATCTGCTTCAGCCCGGTGAGCAGTTTCACGATCAGGCCGCGCCGCGCCATGCTGTCCGCGCCCGAGATCTCCGTGAGGGTCTCGCGCACCATGGCCTCGTAAAGGCCCGCTTGCTCCTTGGTCAGCGACACGGCACGGTCGGTCTCCGTCTTCGGCGGCAGCTCGGGCGCGATGCCCGGATCCGACTTGCGGCGGCGCAGCAGGAACGGTCGTACGAGCTGGGCGAGCCGCTCGGCCGCCGCGGGATCCTGGCCGCCCTCGACGGCTTGCGCGTAGCGGGTGCGGAACGTGCCGAGCCTGCCGAGCAGACCCGGTGTCGTCCAGTCGAGGATCGCCCACAGCTCCGAGAGGTTGTTCTCCACCGGGGTGCCGGTGAGCGCCACGCGCGCGCGTGCGCCGATGGTGCGCAGCGCCCGCGCCGTCGCCGAGTAGGGGTTCTTCACGTGCTGGGCCTCGTCCGCGACCACCATGCCCCATGCCATCTCGTCGAGCCGCGGCGCGTCGAGCCGCATCGTGCCGTACGTCGTGAGCACGAACTCGCAGCCGGCCACGTCCTCCAGGCTGCGCCGCGAGCCGTGGAAGCGGCGTACGGGGGTGCCGGGAGCGAACTTCTCGATCTCGCGCTGCCAGTTGCCCATCAGGGAGGCCGGGCAGACCACGAGCGTGGGGCCCGCGGCGGACTGGTCGGTCTGCCGGTGCAGATGCAGGGCGATCAGCGTGATCGTCTTGCCCAGGCCCATGTCGTCGGCCAGACAGCCGCCCAGTCCCAAAGAGGTCATGCGGGCCAGCCAGTTGAGGCCCCGCGCCTGGTAGTCCCGCAGCGTCGCGTGGAGCGCGGCGGGCTGCCCGACCGGCTCCTGCCCCTCCGGGTCCGCCAGCCGCTCCCGCAGGGCCGCCAGCCAGCCCGTGGGACGTACCTCGACCCGGCGGCCGTCGACCTCCGTTGAGCCCGTCAGCGCGGCGCTCAGCGCGTCGACGGGCGTGACCTTGCGGTCCTGCTGTGCCTGGGCGCGCTTCACCTCCCGCGGGTCGACGAGGACCCATTGGTCGCGCAGCCGGACCATAGGCCGGTTCGCCTCGGCCAGCAGGTCCAGCTCCTGGCGGGTGAGCTGCTGATCGCCCAGCGCGAACCACCAGTTGAAGGCAAGCAGCGCGTCCGCGGACAGGAACGAGGGCGCGTCCGACGAGGGCTTGCCAGGACCCTCTTCCTCGTCCGGCGGGCCGATGACTGCCCGTGCCGTCAACTTCCGTGCCAGCTCCTTCGGCCAGTGCACGTCGACACCGGCGAACGCCAGCGTGCGCGCGGCTTCGCCGAGGAGCTCGGCCACTTCCTCGTCGGCGAGCTCGACGGCGTCCGGCACGGCTGCGGCGAGCAGGGGAGTCAGCGGGGCCCAGGCCCGGGCCGCGCGGCGCAGCGCGAGCAAGGCGTCCATCCGCGCACGCGGGCCGAAGCTCGAGGATCCGGCCCAGACGGCGGAGGCATCCGCGACCAGGGCCGGATCGCTCACGCTGTGCAGTTGCAGCACCGCGCGGAACGGCAGCCGTGTCTCGTCCGAAACCGCCGATGCCAGCCCCGGCACCTCGACGCGCAGGGAGATCCGTACGTCCGCGTCGTGCACGGCGGCGACATCTGTGGTCCAGGCGCGCTGCTCGGGCATGTGCTGGGGCTCCGGCGCCGCGAAGGACGGACCGCCCGCAGCGAGCGCCGCCGCGGGTGAGCGGGGCAACGCGTCGGCGACCGCGTCCAGGAAGGCGCGCAGCAACGGCTCGGGCTCCGGCAGCCGTGGCGGTTCGGCGCCGTCCACCGGCATCGCGTGCGCGTGGGGAGGCATCGCGGCCGCCAGCTCACGGATCCGCTCCAGGTCCTGCGCGCGCAACGGACCCGTCCGCCACGTGTCGTGGTCGCTCGCCGACAGCCCCGGCAGCAGTAGTCCGCGCGCGGCGAACTGGAGGGCGAGCACGGCGGCCGCGCCCCAGAACGCGGTCGCCCGGTGAACCTGCGGGGCGGCACGCGCGCGTGTGAGGACCGGGAGAGCGGCCCGTACAGGAAGCAGCACGGCGGGCACGGTCACGAGCTCGACGCCCTCGTCCGCGGGCAGCGCGACAGTCAACTCCTCAGCAGAGCCGGACGCCACCGGGGGAGGGGAGTCGCCTTCGGGGCGCCAGAACGCGACGCAGCCGGTACGGGAGGGATCGGCGGGCACGAACACGGCACAGCAGCGGGCCAGTTCGGAGATCTCGGCGGGGGTTGCCGCGGGAATCCTCTGCACAGCGATGACGCATTCCTCAAATTTGACTACTGGAGGCCGGGCCGCCGAGGCTACAGCACTCCGGAGGACGAGCGGGCGCGGCCGAACCATGACGCGGGTCACCTCGCACAGGGTGTGGCCAACACCCCTACGGTGCGCCGGGAGGCCCCCGAACAGACACGGGTGGTGGCGCCATGGTCGCCGAAGGTCACTGATTCGTACGTTTCATCAGGTCAGCACGTTCCCTGAGAGACCGGAGACCCGCCATGCCCCAGACCGCCGCAGTCCTCGCGGAACACCCTTCAGGGGCGAGCGTCGGGCAGACCCCCGGAAGCGAGTTCGCGCCTCTCCTGCGCACCGTCAAGGACCGGGGACTCCTCAAGCGGCGCCACGGCTGGTACGCGCGCGAGGTCGCTGCGAACGCGCTGGCCCTGGCCGCTGTCGTGACCGGCGTCACCCTGATCGGCAACTCCTGGTGGACGCTGCTCCTCGCTCCGGTGCTCGCCGTCCTCGCCGCCCGAACGGCGTTCATAGGCCACGACGCGGGCCACTCCCAGATCACCGGCAACAAGACCGTCAGCCGCCTGATCGGCGTTATCCACGGCAACCTGCTCCTGGGGATGAGCTATTCGTGGTGGAACGACAAGCACAATCGCCACCACGCCAACCCGAACCACATCGACAAGGACCCCGACGTCGTCGCCGACGTCCTGGTGTTCACGAGTGAACAGGCCAAGGACCGATCCGGCTTCCGGCGCCGGCTCACCCGGAACCAGGCCTGGCTCTTCTTCCCGCTCACCCTCCTCGAAGGCGTCGCCCTCAAGGTCCACGGCTTCCAAGATCTTCGCCGGCAGCCGCTGCGTGAGCGGTCCGTGGAGGCCCTGCTGCTGGTCGCCCACGTCGTCGCGTACGCGACCCTGCTGCTCACCTCCATGCCCCTCGGCAAAGCCTTGGCCTTCGCCGCCCTCCACCAGGCGCTGTTCGGCCTGCACCTGGGCATGGCCTTCGCGCCCAACCACAAGGGCATGGAAATGCCCGACCCGGACGGCGAGCGATGGGGGCATCTGCGTCGCCAAGTGCTCACCTCGCGCAATGTCCGGGGAGCTGTTCTGACGGACTGGTTCCTCGGTGGTCTGAACTACCAGATCGAGCACCATTTGTTCCCCAGCATGCCCCGCCCCCATCTGCGACTTGCCCAGCCCCTGGTACGGGCGCACTGCCAGGAGTTGGGTATCTCCTACACGGAGACCGGGCTCGTCGACTCCTACCGGCAGGCCCTCCGCCACATGCATGAGGTCGGGGAGCCTCTCAGGGTTGAGTAGGGGGCGCGGCTCAGGGACGTATCAGGGGCGCGGTCCGGAACCGTGGGAGGCAGGGACCCGTTCTCAGGACAGAGAGCGGCAGCAGCCGCGAAGGAGGCGACGCACATGTCGAAGAACGCGAAGATCGCTGCGGGAGGTGTGGCGGTCGGGCTCATCCTGCTGATCTGGTTGCCCTGGTGGGCCGCCTTCTTGATCGTGCTGGGAGTCCCGGCGGCCGCATACCTTGCGCTGGACCCCTCGCAGCGGCGCAGGCTGCGCCGCGTCACGCGCAAGGAGCTCGGCCGCTGAGGAGCCACCGCCCTGGTGCGGCTCTGTCCAGCGCGCCCGTTTTGATCGCATCGCCGCTCGCGGACGTGCCATCGGTACGGTCCGCGAGCGGCGATGCGACGCTGGGTGGATCAACCGAGCTCGGCGATCTCCACTGGCTTGGGGCGACCCCTAGCGGGCGGAACTCGCCGCCCTGTGTGCGCACGAGGACCACGACATCGCGATGGCGGGTCCTTGTCTTCGACCCGGACGCGAGCCCCTGACGAGAACGGTCGATGGGGGCCATGCCGCCGAGTTCCGCGCGGCACGGCACCTCAGCTCGGGCGTACCGCCATCTTGTCGAGGGCCTCCAGGAGGCCGGGCAGTTCCGGTCCGCGACCGACGGGCAGGACCTCTCCGGGCTCCTCGTCGAGAAGGACGAACGCGATGTCGTCGGTCCTCGCGACCAAGGACCAGCCGGGTCCATCGGCCCGCAGGGTCCGGGCGTCGCCCGTGGCGAAGGACGAGCGGACACGGCCGAGCGGAGGCGGCGTGTCCACATAGGAGCGGGCCTCCGCGAGCACCCGGCGGACACCGCTGCGCGCCTCACCGTCGCCGCTCTCCTCCTGGGCCGCGCCCTCGGCCCGGGCCACCTCGGGCTGGGCCTCGCCCTCCGGCGTCACGAAATCGGCGTCGTCGATCTGCTCCCGCCAGATCGCCCACTGCAGCGCGATCTCGTCGGCGCCGAGCCGCCGTTGGGCCGGACCCCAAGTGGTGGTGTCCGGCGGGCTGAGCGGCGGCTGCTCCGTGAGCTCGGGCGCGGGGTCGTGCGGGGCCGGCACTCCGGGTGCCGAGACGGCGACCTCGAGAGGCCAGCCGGGCAGCGCGGAGACGACCGTGCGCTCGTCCGGCGACAGGTCGTGCTCCATTCCGCAGTCCCAGGACGCGATCGCGACGGCGACCAGCGAGACGTCGTCGACGACGACCGTCCATCGCGCGCCCTCGCCGTCCTGGCCGAGCACGAGACCGTATCCGTCGGCGAGAGGCGCGAGGCCGAGCGCCGTGCACGCCTCCGGGTAGTCGTCTCCCAGCACGCTGGGGAACTTCGCTGGTGTCAGCAGCACCGCCGTCAGCACATACAGCGCGTCGTCGTCCAGTGCGTCGTCGTCCCCGGTGGCGACGGCGCCATCGTCCGTCCCGGCCATCCCAGCCTCCCCATTGCTACGTTCGTCGGCGCACCATAATGCGACCGGAAGGCGCTTGTCACGGGCCCGAAGCACACGCGGAGCTGCAGTTATCCGGCTGGACAGGGGCGAAACGACCGTTCCGGCCCGCAGGGTCAGGCCACAGGCAGTCCGAGCAGTGTGCGGGCCACCGTCTGAGGCGACTCGTCACGTTCCCGCGCCAGGGCTATCACGGCCCGGCAAGCGAGCTCGTTCACCCCGAACGACAGCGCCTCCGGCGACACCCAGGCCGCTGCCTCGTCGATCTGGTCCTGGTCGTCCTCGGCGCACGCCGACACATAAGCCGCGGCCGCCTCGAACAGGTTGTGCGCACGCTTCTCCGGCCGCGGCGCCACGGGCCGCCGCTCCTCGGACCGCTCGGCCGTCTTCTTGCGCCACTTCTTGCGGAGTCTGCCGAACACGTCGGACATCGGGCCACCTTCCCCCTGTGCGATGGTCATCGCTGATCGTTCATCTGCTGCTACTCAACGTAGAGTTGGAGTCGCGGCGACAGAAGGGGGACAGCCCGGTGAAGCGGTACGAGCGGCTCGAACAGATCCGGCGAATGGACCCGGAGAAGGAGGCGTCGGATATCTACCGGCTCACCTCCGCGTACGAATTCCCCTGGGACTTCACCCGCGCCCTGGAACTGGCCCTCTATCGCACCTACGCAGTCCCCAGCATCGGTGGGCTCCTCGCCGAGACGGCGGAACTCACGGACCGCACACAGAAGCGCTACGACGACACGGCGCTGCTCCTCGACGCCATCGTCGAGCACGGCTTCGACGCGGAGGAGAGCCGTACGGCGATCCGCCGCATCAACCAGATGCACCGCAGCTACGACATCAGCAACGAAGACATGCGTTACGTGCTCTGCACCTTCGTGGTGATGCCCAAGCGGTGGATCGAGGCCTACGGATGGCGCAGGCTCTCGCGCCACGAGATCGTCGCGTCCACTGTGCATTACCGCACCCTGGGGCGGCACATGGGCATCAAGGACGTTCCTGAGACCTACGAGGAGTTCGAGGCCTGTCTCGACGCCTACGAAGAGGCCCATTTCGGGTGGGACGAGGGTGCACGCCGGGTCTCCGACGCGACGCTGGACCTGATGGCCTCCTGGTACCCGCGTCCGCTCGCACCGCTGCTGCGTGCCTCGACCCTGGCCCTGCTCGACGAATCGCTGCTGCAAGCGTTCCGGTACGAGTCCCCGGGCGCGACCACACGCGCGCTGGTCCGCCGTGCGGTGCGGGCACGTGGCCGGCTGGTCCGACTGATGCCGCCGCGCCGTGCCCCGCACTTCGCGAGGCAGAACTGGGAGATCAAGGGCTACCCGGACGGCTACCGCGTCGCAGAGCTGGGCACCTGTCCGGTGCCCGGGGTGCGGGGCTGCCCTGTCTCACCGGCCACCCGCGTCGAGTGAGTCGATCGTGGCCCGCAGCCATGCCAGTTCGGCGCGGCTCGTGGCCCGCGCGATGGTGAGGATGCCCCGCCGGAAGGGGTCGTCCAGTTCCTCGGCGCGCAGCGGTCGGTCACCGTCGTAGAAGAAGCTCGCGGGCTCCTCCAGGAAGGCGAGCCTGCGCCGCAGTACAGCGGCCTGTACCCCCGGGGCCTCCAGGTGTCTGAGGAAGGCGAGCACCGTGAACCAGCGGTTCTCGTCGGTGATGTCGCGCAGTACCGGTTCCGCGAGCCGGCGGCGCAGCTCGCTTCTGCCTTCCTCGGTGAGTGTGAGGACATGACGGGGGGCGGCCACTGAACCGGGCTGGGTCGCCCGCGCCAGCAGGTCCGCCTTCTCCAGCCGCTTGATCGCGGGATACAGCGTGCTCTCCGCGACGGGCTTCACATGCCCGGTCAGCGCGCTGATGCGCTTGCGCAGCTCGTAGCCGTGCAGCGGGGCGTCGTACAGAAAACCGAGGATGGCCAGCTCCAGCATGCCCACATTCTGCCGCACTCTCGCTGTACATCGCTTCCTCTATACATCGGTTCCGATGTATTGTCCTGGAGACGTGAAGATCCACGAAGCGACACAGGGGAGTGCGTGATGCAGCAGGCCGAGTTCGACGGCAAGGGAAGCCAGATCCGCTGGACGGAGGCGCCGGGCGCCGAACCGGCGCGCGTGTACGTGCACGGCCTGGGTTCGGCCTCGACGGTCTACCACGCCCATATCGCGGCCCGGCCCGAACTGGCGGGCCGCCGCACGCTGTTCGTCGACCTGCCCGGTCACGGCATCAGCGACCGGCCCGTGGACTTCGGCTACACCCTGGAAGACCACGCGGACGCGTTGGCGGTGGCCCTGGACGCGGCCCACCTCACCGGCGCGGAGCTGGTCGCGCACAGCATGGGCGGCGCCGTCGCCATCGTGCTCGCCCACCGGCGTCCCGAACTCGTCTCACGGCTGGTCCTGACGGAGGCCAACCTCGACCCGTACCCCCCACTCGCCGCGGGCAGCAGCGGCATCGCCTCCTACGAGGAGGACGACTACGTCGACAACGGCGGCCATGCGCGCGTGCTGGAGAAGGTCGGTCCCTCCTGGGCGGCCACCATGCGACTCGCCGATCCGCGCGCCCTGCACCGCACAGCGACGGGGCTCAGGCGCGGCACGAACCCCACGATGCGCCGGATGCTCGAAGAGCTGACGGCGGACCGCGTCTACCTTCAGGGTGAGCTGAGCGGTGAACTTTCGGGCAGGGAAGGTCTGGAGGCCGCCGGAGTGCGTGTCGTGACCGTGCCTGGGGCCGGACACAACGTCATGTTCGACAACCCCGACGCCTTCGCGGCGGAGATCGCCGGAATGGGCTGAAGCCCCAGCTACACCGGGAGGGGCTGACGCCCCAGCCGCGCCGCAAAGGGCTGGCGCCTCACCCGCGGAGGAAGCGGCTGACGCGTCAGCCGCGGCGTACGGCCAGTGCGAGGAAGCGGGCGTCCTCGTCGACGTACGACGTCATGTCCCAGCCTGAACCGGCGAGCAGGGGGCGGAGGTTGGCCTCCGCGCGCAGGTCGTCGGGGGTGATCTGCCGGCCCTGCCGGGCCGCGAGCGCCGCTCGGCCGATCGGGTGGAAGAGCGCGAGGGTGCCGCCCGGCCGCACCACGCGTGCCAACTCCCCGAGGTTCTCCGCCGGGTTCGGCAGGTGCGCGATGAGGCCCGCCGCGAACACCGCGTCCAGCGACTCCGCGCGAAACGGAAGCCCGGCGACGTCGGCGAGCAGCAACTGCCCGTCCCGGTCCCGTCCGGCCCGTACGGCGGCCTCCAGCATGGCCGGGGTCAGATCGGCCCCGACGACCACTCCGGAGGCCCCCACGGCCGCTCGCAGCGGCGGCAGGGCGCGGCCGGTGCCGCACCCCGCGTCGAGCACGCGGTCGCCCTCGCGCAGACCGAGCTCGGCGACCGCTGCCGCGTATGCCGGTCCGTCGTCGGGGAACCGCTCGTCCCAGTCCGCCGCGCGGGCCGTGAAGAACTCCTGGACGTGTGTGTGGTCGTCGCTCATGCTCCGCATGATCCCTCACCGACACGAAGGACGTCGCGGCGCACACGTTCGAGCGGGACGCGATCGTTCAGGTACATCTCTTTGTCATATTCCAACAGCTTTCGAAATGCGCCCCCTTTGTGCGCCCCTGCCCGGACTAGCGTCCCTGGGCCATGGGACACCTGGACCACGCCGCCTTCGGCTGGCTGACCCCCGTGCTGTCGTACGTGATGGCCTGTATAGGCGCCGCCCTGGGGCTGCGCTGCACGGTCCGCGCGCTCGGCGCCACCGGGCGGTCGCGCCGCAACTGGCTCCTCACCGCGGCCTCCGCGATCGGCACCGGCATCTGGACCATGCACTTCGTGGCGATGCTCGGCTTCAGCGTCACCGGTACAGAGATGCGCTACAACGTGCCGTTGACCATCCTCAGTCTGCTCGTCGCCATGGTCGTCGTCGGCGCGGGCGTCTTCGCCGTCGGCTACGGCCGCGACCGGGGCCGTGCGCTCGTCCTGGGCGGGCTCACCACCGGCCTCGGCGTCGCGAGCATGCACTACCTGGGCATGGCCGCGCTGCGGCTGCACGGCCAGGTGCACTACGACCCGGCCCTGGTCGGGCTCTCCGTCGTGATCGCCGTGGTCGCGGCGACCGCGGCCCTGTGGGCGGCGCTCAACATCAAGTCGCCCGTGGCGGTCGCCGTCGCCTCCCTCGTCATGGGCGGCGCGGTGAGCAGCATGCACTACACCGGAATGATGGCGGTGAGCGTGCGCGTCAGCCCAACCGCACAGGCCCTGCCCGGGGCCACGGCGATGCAGTTCATCTTCCCCCTCGCCGTCGGCCTCGGGTCCTATCTCTTCCTGACATCGGCGTTCGTCGCGCTGTCGCCGACATCCGACGAACGCGAAGCATCCGCATCGGCCCAGCGGCCGGTCGAGAGCGTCGCCCGCTAGCGGCGGGCCCGGAGCCACGACGGACCGGAAGGCACGCCCCGAACCTTTCCGAGCGAGGAGGCCATGCGTACACCCCGTAGGACCCCCACAGCCGGCGCCGAGCCGCCGCCCCAGCCCTTGGCGCGCGGTCGCCGCGCGCACGCCGGCCCGCCGGCCGACGAGCGCGCGGATACCGAGGAGACCGTCGCGGGGACAGCGCCAGAGGCACCCACGCGCGCGGGACGGTGGCGCATCCGGCCCCGCACCGTACGAGCCAAGATCGTCTGCCTGCTGATGGTGCCGGTCATCTCCTTGCTCGCCCTGTGGGCGTACGCCACGGTGAGCACCGCCCAGGACGTCGCGCGGCTACGACAGTTGCAGCGCGTGGACTCGACGGTCCGAGCCCCGGTCGACGCGGCCGTCGCCGCCCTCCAGGCCGAACGCGCGGCCGCCGTCCGCTACGCGACCGACCCCACCGCTGAACAGCCGAACGGCCTCAAGGCACTCGCGCGGCGCACCGACCGCGCGGTGGCGAAGCTGCGACTGGGCGACGACAACACCGTCGCCGACGGTGCCGACCTGCCCGCGGGAGTGGCCGGGCGCCTCGACGCCTTCGTCACCGGGGCCGAGCAACTGCGCTCCGTGCGCACCGGCGTGCTGGACCGCCGTACCGGATGGGACGAGGCGTACGGGCAGTACACCAAGACCATCTCGACCGCCTTCGGCGTGGGCGGCGCGCTCACCGGCATCCAGGACGCCGACCTCGGCTCCGATGCGCGCGTGCTGCTCGAATTCTCCCGGGCCGGGGAAGCACTCGCCCAGGAGGACGCGGTGCTGGCCGGCGCCCGGCTCGCCGGGAGCCTCGACGGTGAGCGGCTGCGGCTGTTCACCGGTGCCGTCGACACCCGCCGTACCTTGACCGATTCGGCCGTCGCGGATCTGCGCGGGCCCGAACGAGCCGACTGGAACGACCTCGTGGAGGGGAGCGCGTACGCCGACGTACGCGCTGTCGAGGACAAGGTGCTCGTCTCCCGCCCCGGTGGCAAAGCGATCGACGCGGCGCCGGAGGCCGACTGGAACACGGCCCACGCGCGCGTGCAGGACGGCATGCGCACGATCGAGGCGAACGCGGGCCGTGGTGTCGCGGACCGGGCCGACCCGTTCACACGCGGTCTGCTCACCCCCGCCGGTGCCGCGGTCCTGTTCGGACTCGCTGCCGTCGTCGCGTCGCTCGTCATCTCCGTACGCATCGGACGCGGCCTCGTCGTCGAATTGGTGAGTCTGCGCAACAGTGCCCTGGAGATCGCGCGCCGCAAACTGCCGCAGGCCATGCGCAAACTGCGAGCGGGGGAGGAGATCGACGTCCGCGCAGAGGCCCCGTCCGGGCCGCCCGCGGAGGACGAGACCGGACAGGTCGCGGAGGCCCTCGGCACCGTGCACCGAGCCGCCCTGCGCGCCGCCGTCGAACGCGCGGAACTCGCCAGCGGAATCTCCGGGGTCTTCGTCAATCTCGCCCGCCGCAGCCAGGTTCTCGTGCACCGCCAACTGAGCCTGTTGGACAGCATGGAGCGCAGGTCGGAGGATCCGAACGAGCTGAGCGACCTGTTCCGGCTCGATCACCTCACCACACGGATGCGGCGCCACGCGGAGAGCCTGATCATCCTCTCCGGAGCCGCGCCCGGCCGGGCCTGGCGCATGCCGGTCTCGCTGACGAACGTCGTCCGCGCGGCCGTCTCCGAAGTCGAGGACTACGCGCGCGTGGAGGTACGACAGCTCCCCGAGGCTTCCGTGGCCGGTGCCGCGGTGGCCGACCTCACCCACCTCCTGGCGGAGATCGTCGAGAACGCCGCACAGTTCTCGCCGCCGCACACCCGGGTGCGGATCACCGGTGAGCCGGTCGGCAACGGCTACGCGGTCGAGGTCGAGGACCGGGGGCTCGGCATGGGCAAGGAGACGCTCGCCGAGGCCAACCGGCGCATCGAGCAGTCCGAAGCGCTCGATCTGTTCGACAGCGACCGACTCGGCCTCTTCGTGGTCAGCAGGCTGGCGGCACGGCACGGCATCAAGGTGCACCTGCGGACCTCGCCCTACGGCGGCACCACCGCGGTCGTTCTGCTGCCCACGGCCCTGCTGCACGGGGGCGTGGCGGAACGTTCCCCCCGCAGAGCGGACACCGACAGGCCCGCGGAACGGGAGTACGCGCGCGTGTCGGTCGCCCCGGAACAGGACTCCGTCCAGGCCATCACCGAGCGGCCCGCACTGGTGCCCCCGATACAGGCAGCCCCCGAAGTCCCCGTGAACGGCTCATCGGAAAATCCGCCACCCGGAGTCACCACGCTGCGGCTGCACCGTCCCCCTGACGACTCGGAAGGCTCCGACGACCTCCCACGGCGTGTACGGCAGGCGAGCCTCGCACCCCAACTGCGCGAACAGCGCTCCGAAGAGCCGGCCGAAACGCGGGGTCCCCAGAGCGACGACCGGCGCACCCCCGAACTCGTACGGGACCGCATGGCGGCCTACCGCGACGGCTGGGCACGCGGCGGCGGCAGATCACCCGGCCTCGGTGCCACCCCCGACCCGGAACCGGGCAGCGACAGCAGCGAAGGAGACCCCGCATGATCCAGGACCCGAGCATGAGGGCCGCCCAGCGGTCCGGCGAACTCGACTGGCTGCTGGACGACTTGGTGCTGCGCGTGGCCGAAGTGCGACACGCCGTGGTGCTGTCGAACGACGGTCTCGCGGTGGGCGCGTCCACTGGCCTGAGGCGCGAGGACGCCGAACACCTCGCCGCCGTCGCCTCCGGCTTCCACAGCCTGGCCAAGGGCGCGGGGCGCCACTTCGGCGCCGGTGGTGTACGCCAGACGATGGTGGAGATGGACGACGGCTTCCTGTTCGTCGCCGCGGCGGGGGACGGTTCATGCCTCGCCCTCCTCACCGCCGTCACTGCCGACATCGGCCTGGTGGCATACGAGATGGCGCTGCTGGTCAAGCGCGTCGGCGAGCACCTCTACACGCCGCCGCGCGTCGGCGCACAGCCGCCCGCCGCCGGATGACCGAGGACGGTCGGTGCAGATGACCGAGGACACGCCGGGCAGTCAGTGGTACGACAACGAGGCCGGACCACTTGTCCGCCCCTACGCGATGACGGGCGGGCGCACCAAACCCGGACCCACCGGGGTGCGCTTCGACCTGATCGCCCTGGTGACGCTCGACACGGGCGCACCCGGGGTCGACGACGACACCTCGCTCGGTCCGGAACACCGGGCGCTGATCGAACTGTGCCGTATCGAGACGCAATCGGTGGCCGAACTGGCCGCGGGCGCCGACTTGCCGGTGGGCGTGGTCAGGGTGCTCCTCGGAGACCTCCTTGAACTGGGTTGCGTGACCGTCAGCCGCCCCGTGCCGCCCGCGCAACTGCCCGACGAGCGGATTCTCCGCGAGGTGATCGAGGGACTGAGAGCGCTCTAGATGAACCACCTCGGCTTGTCCTGGACCTCTTTGTGCCCCCATCCGGGCACCGAATGGGCGCGAGCCGGTCAGAACGGTCAGATTGCGGTCCAATCCCTCGAAGAGGAGCCGCAGTTGCCATGATGCTGACTTCGCACTCCCGCACAGATGTACCGACGCACACCTACTCAGAAGTGACGTACGCCCCGCGCAGATGTACCGACGTCGACCGTTGTCGGCACTCCCGAGAGAAGTGATCGATGGTCTCCGAGAACTCCGACGCCTCGGGTGGCGAGATGACCGCCCTGGCATTGAAGATACTGGTCGCCGGCGGATTCGGCGTGGGCAAGACCACCCTGGTGGGCGCGGTCAGTGAGATCCGGCCGCTGCGTACCGAGGAACTGCTCAGCGAGGCGGGTCAGTCGGTGGACGACACCGACGGCGTGGACCAGAAGGTCACGACGACCGTCGCCATGGACTTCGGACGCATCACCATCAGGTCCGGCCTCTCGCTCTACCTCTTCGGAACCCCGGGTCAGGACCGGTTCTGGTTCCTGTGGGACGAGCTGTCGCAGGGCGCCCTCGGCGCCGTCGTGCTCGCGGACACCCGGCGGCTCGAGGACTGCTTCCCCGCGGTGGACTACTTCGAGCACCGGCACATCCCGTTCGTGGTGGCCGTCAACTGCTTCGCCGGTGCCCGCACCTACGGCGCCCAGGACGTGTCCCGCGCCCTCGACCTCGACCGTGGCACGCCCGTGGTGCTCTGCGACGCACGTGACCGCGACTCCGGGAAGGAGGTGCTGATTCGTCTCGTCGAGTACGCCGGGCGGGTGCACACCGCCCGGCTGCTCGACTCCGTCGGCTGATGTGAAAAGCGACCGCACCGGGGGCCGTGGCCGCTCCGGTGCGGACCGATGCTCTCAGTGGGCCACGGAGGCGTAGGCCAGGACCTTCTCGATCCTTACGCGTGCGAGGAGTTCACCGGGAACCCCGTTGCGTTTCCCGAACTCCTCGGCGCGCTCCTCGCCCATGTACCGGGCGCCGAGCCGCGCCGCCCAGTGCCGCAACTCGTCGAGGTCCTCCGAAAGCTCGGCCCGTCCCTCCAGCACGACGAAGTCGAAGGGCGGCCGGTCGTCGTCCACGCACAGTGCGACCCGGCCGTCCCGGGCCAGGTTCCGTCCCTTGACACTCTCCTTTGCGGTGTTGAAGACCACGTCGTCGCCGTCCAGCAGAAACCAGATCGGCGTCACATGCGGACTGCCGTCGGCTCGGACAGTGGACAGCTTTCCGGTGCGGGTGCCGTGCGAGACGAACGCCCGCCATTGCTCGTCGGTCATCTTCTCTGCCATGCCGCCCATCCTCCTTGCCCGGACGGCGGCTGTGGGGAAGGCTGGCTGGTCAGATCCTCCGTACAGGGGGAAGGACACCACGGGGAGACCGGATCATGGCGCAGAACACGGGACTTGGCTGGCTGCTGGACGACCTCACCGAGCGCGTCGAACACATACGGCACGCGTTGGTGCTGTCGAACGATGGGCTGGTGACGGGCGCGAGCACGGGACTGCGGCGCGAGGATGCCGAACACCTCGCCGCGGTCTCGTCCGGCCTGCACAGTCTTGCCAAGGGCTCCGGCCGTCACTTCGGCGCCGGTCAAGTGCGCCAGACGATGGTCGAGTTCGACGATGCGGTGCTCTTCGTCACCGCCGCGGGCGCCGGCAGCTGTCTGTGCGTCCTCAGCGCCGCGGAGGCCGACATCGGCCAGGTCGCCTATGAGATGACGCTGCTCGTCAACCGCGTCGGCGAGCACCTCCGCGTGGACGCGCGGCAGCCGGAAAGCGCGCCCGCTGTAGACCTCTGACCTGCGCATACGTCGCCACGGTCAAAGTTATCCACAGGCTCGCCGCGATGTCCGCCGAGCCGGATACGGTTTTTCTCGAAGCAAGCGCACGCCAGCGCGAGCAACTCGCTCCACGGGGGAGAACCGCCATGTCCGGCAACACGATTACACAGTCCGCCACATCGTCGCTCAGTCGCGCCGCACGAGAACTGGAGCTCAAGCGCGGCGAGTTCGACCTCGCCCTGCACCTCGGATGCGTCCGCACCGTCCCCGACGAGGGCGGAGGCGGACGTCGCGTCACACATGCGGAGATCGACCGGGTGCGCTCCGATGACGGCTTTCCCGAGGCATTGCGGGAGCGCGTCAAAGCCGTCGGCACCACGGAGGGCGCCGCCCTCATGGGTGTGACGGCCGCCAGGTTCACGCGCTTCGCGCGACTGGGCCTGGTGGTGCCGGTGAAGTTCTATCTCAACCGCTACAGGGCTGTGGTGTGGCTGTATCTGGCCGAGGAGCTGCGGCAGTTCGCGGCCGACAAGCAGAACGTACCGCTGCTGAGCGGCCGGACGCCCGAGGGACTCCGCGACCAGCTGGAGGCCGGCCTGGACCTGCGCCCGCGCAACTGGCGGGGACGGCACATGGGATTCCTGCTGCGGCAGACCGAGGACGCCTGGGCGCGGGCCGCGGTCGTGGCATCCCTGCTCGACCCCGTTCAGGTGGCGGAGATCGTCAGGGATCCGTACGAGCGTGCCTACCTGAACCGCTTCCGGCCCGAGCGGGCCTCCCGCGGCGCGCCGGACTCTCCCGCCGCGCATCTGGTCTCGCGGATCATGACAGCCGAGGATCCCGATGAGATCAGCTGGCTCCGAGCCGACTTGGGCCAGGCCCTCGCCGAAGCCCGAGAGCTACGCCCAGCACCTCGCCCGACACCGAAGGCCTCACTTTCCGTGGCCACATCGTCCGTGGCCGCACCACTCGTGACGCCACCACCAGTGGTCCCGCGGCCGGGGCCGACCGCTCGGGAAGATCGGATCACCATGGAGGAGTCCGAGAGGCCACGAAGGCTGCTCGGGTGGCTGCGCCGCAGAAACGCCTGACTGCCCGACGCCTTCCGGCAGCACCCTGAAGAGTCCTACTGGGATGGTCGGGCACCTCCCCAAAGCGCCCTGAAGGCCCCTCCTGGGACGCTCGGACACTTCCCTACAGCGCCCGAAACAGCCCCTCCTGGACGACCGAGACGAGCAGCCGTCCCTCCAGGTCGTAGATGCGCCCGCGGGCCAGTCCGCGACCGCCCGTCGCGATCGGGGACTCCTGGTCGTACAGGAACCACTCGTCCGCGCGGAACGGCCGGTGGAACCACATGGCGTGGTCCAGCGAGGCCATGTCGAAGCCCCGCGGACCCCACAGCGGTTCCACCGGGATGCGGACGGCGTCCAGGAGGGTCATGTCGCTCGCGTACGTGAGGGCACAGGTGTGCACGAGCGGGTCATCGCCCAGCGGTCCGACGGCACGCATCCACACCGCGCTGCGCGGCTCGGCGTCCTTGACCTCCTCGGGGGTCCAGCGCAGCCGGTCCGCATAGCGGATGTCGAACGGCTGGCGCCGTGCCATGCGCTCCAACGCCTCGGGGAGCGCGCCCAGATGTTCCTTGATCTCCTGCGTCACCGTCGGCAGCGACTCCGGGTCCGGAACCTCGCGGGCCGGCGGCAGCTGGTGCTCGAAGCTCCCCACCTCGGGCTTGTGAAAGGAGGCGGTCAGATTGAAGATCGTGCGGCCCTGCTGCACGGCGGTGACACGGCGGGTGGTGAACGACCGCCCGTCCCGGACCCGTTCGACCTGGTACACGATCGGCACGCCCGGTCGGCCCGGGCGCAGGAAGTACGCGTGCAGCGAGTGCACCGGGCGGTCGCCCTCAGTGGTGCGCCCGGCGGCGACCAGTGCCTGGCCCGCCACCTGGCCGCCGAAGACCCGCTGCAGTGACTCCTGCGGGCTGCGGCCACGGAAGATGTTGACCTCTATCTGCTCCAGGTCGAGCAGGTCGACGAGCCTCTCGGCCGGGTTCGTCATGTGTGGGATTCTCCTGTGCTCACAGCTGACCGACGTCGGTGACCTTGACGATGGCGCGACCCTCCGCGTCGGAGGCCGCGAGGTCGACCTCCGCGCTGATGCCCCAGTCATGGTCGCCGTTCGGGTCGGCGAAGGTCTGACGGACGCGCCACAGACCGTTCTGCGGCTCCTCCACGATCGACAGCAGTTTCGGGCCGCGGGCGTCGGGGCCGGTGCCGAGGTCCTCGTACTCGTCCCAGTACTTGTCCATCGCCTCGCCCCAGGCGTCGGCGTCCCAGCCTGCGTCGGCATCCATCTCACCGAGCTCGTCGACGTTGTCGAGAGCGGCGAGCTCGACGCGTCGGAACATGGCGTTGCGGACAAGGACGCGGAAGGCGCGGGCGTTCGAGGTGACCGGCTTGACCTGGTCGGCCTTCTCCTGGGCCTCCTCGGCCGTCATCTCCTCGGGGTTGGCGAGCTGCTCCCACTCGTCCAGGAGGCTGGAGTCGACCTGGCGCACCATCTCGCCCAGCCAGGCGATCAGGTCCTCCAGGTCCTCGGACTTGAGATCGTCCGGGACGGTGTGCTCAAGGGCCTTGTAGGCGCTGGCGAGGTAGCGCAGGACAATGCCCTCAGTTCGGGCGAGCTCGTAGAAGGAGACGAACTCCGTGAAGGACATGGCCCGTTCGTACATGTCACGGATCACGGACTTCGGGGACAGCGGATGGTCACCGACCCACGGATGGCTCTTGCGGTAGGTGTTGTAAGCGTGGAAGAGCAGCTCCTCCAGCGGCTTGGGGTACGACACGTCCTGGAGCCGCTCCATGCGCTCCTCGTACTCGACGCCGTCCGACTTCATCGCGGCCACGGCCTCGCCACGCGCCTTGTTCTGCTGGGCCGCGAGGATCTGCCGCGGATCGTCCAGCGTGGACTCGACGACGGACACCATGTCGAGGGCGTACGAGGGGGATTCGGGGTCCAGGAGCTCGAACGCGGCGAGTGCGAAGGTCGACAGCGGCTGGTTGAGCGCGAAGTCCTGCTGGAGGTCGACGGTGAGGCGCACGATACGGCCCGTCGCGTCCGGCTGGTCGAGCTTCTCGACGATGCCGCCGTCGAGAAGCGAGCGGTAGATCGCGATCGCCCGCCGGATGTGCCGCAGCTGCTGCTTGCGCGGCTCGTGGTTGTCCTCCAGCAGATGCCGCATGGCCTCGAAGGCGTTGCCGGGCCGGGCGATGACCGACAGCAGCATGGTATGCGTCACGCGGAAGCGCGAGGTCAGCGGCTCGGGCTCGGAGCCGATGAGCTTCTCGAAGGTGTTGTCCGTCCAGCCGACGAAACCCTCGGGAGCCTTCTTGCGCACCACCTTGCGGCGCTTCTTCGGGTCGTCGCCCGCCTTGGCAAGAGCCTTCTCGTTCTCGATGACGTGCTCGGGCGCCTGAGCCACGACGAAGCCGGCCGTGTCGAATCCGGCTCGCCCGGCGCGTCCGGCGATCTGGTGGAACTCGCGAGCACGCAGCGTCCGGACCCGGTTGCCGTCGTATTTCGCCAGTGCCGTGAACAGCACGGTACGGATGGGGACGTTGACACCGACACCGAGCGTGTCCGTGCCGCAGATGACCTTCAGGAGACCGGCCTGGGCCAGTTTCTCCACCAGCCGGCGGTACTTGGGCAGCATGCCCGCGTGGTGCACGCCGATTCCGTGGCGCACGTAGCGGGAGAGATTGCGGCCGAACTTGGTGGTGAAGCGGAAGTTGCCGATCAGCTCGGCGATCTGGTCCTTCTCCTCACGCGTGCACATGTTGATGCTCATCAGTGCCTGCGCCCGCTCCACGGCCTGGGCCTGGGTGAAGTGCACGATGTAGACGGGAGCCTGCTTGGTCGCGAGCAGTTCGGTGAGTGTCTCGGTGAGCGGAGTCAGCACGTACTCGTAGGAGAGAGGCACGGGCCGGGTCGCCGAGCGGACCACCGACGTGGGGCGGCCGGTACGCCGGGTCAGGTCCGTCTCGAACATCGAGACGTCGCCGAGTGTCGCCGACATCAGGATGAACTGCGCCTGCGGCAGTTCCAGGATCGGGATCTGCCAGGCCCAGCCGCGGTCGGCCTCC
Organism: Streptomyces sp. R41; assembly: GCF_041053055.1. Classification (NCBI taxonomy): domain Bacteria; kingdom Bacillati; phylum Actinomycetota; class Actinomycetes; order Kitasatosporales; family Streptomycetaceae; genus Streptomyces; species Streptomyces sp. R41. Next base: position 1,610,038 of record NZ_CP163443.1, on the reverse strand, counting down.
GCGTAGAAGTGGAACTCGTCCATCACGACCTGGCCGACGTCGGCGTGCTTGCCGTCCCGCAGGGCGATGGACGCCAGCACCTCGGCGGTGCAGCAGATGACGGGCGCGTCCGCGTTCACCGAGGCGTCGCCGGTCAGCATGCCGACGTTCTCGGTGCCGAAGATCTTGCACAGCTCGAAGAACTTCTCCGAGACGAGCGCCTTGATCGGTGCCGTGTAGAAGGTGACCTCGTCCCGGGCGAGCGCCGCGAAGTGCGCACCTGCCGCGATCATGCTCTTGCCCGAGCCGGTGGGCGTCGAGACGATCACGTTCGCACCCGAGACCACCTCGATCAGCGCCTCCTCCTGATGGGGGTAGAGGGTGAGACCGCGTTCCCCGGTCCACGACTCGAAGGCTTCGTAGAGGGCGTCGGGATCTGCGGTCTGCGGCAGCTGATCGATAAGGGTCACGCCCCCATCTTGCCTGTCAACCCGCTCGATGGGGGAATCGGATGCTGGTCGGAAGATCACGGAGGCTACGCTGTGGCGCCGACGAAGCGTCAGCGCGCACGGGTAACTGGACAGCGGTACAAGAAGGATGGGGCGGGGAACGGCCATGATGGGACCAGCACACTCACTGTCGGGAGCCGCGGCCTGGCTCGGCGTCGGAGCGGCGGCCGCCGCGGCCGGCCACACCATGCCCTGGCCGGTCCTCCTGGTCGGCGCGCTGATCTGCGCCGGCGCAGCGCTCGCCCCCGACCTGGACCACAAGGCGGCCACCATCTCGCGCGCCTTCGGACCGCTCTCACGGGGCCTGTGCGAGATCGTCGACAAGCTCTCGTACGCCGTCTACAAGGGGACGAAGAAGCCGGGCGACCCGCGACGCTCCGGCGGCCACCGCACGCTGACGCACACCTGGCTGTGGGCGGTGATGATCGGCGCGGGCACCTCGGTCGTGGCGATCACGGGCGGCCGCTGGGCGGTCCTGGCCATCCTCTTCGTCCACATGGTGCTCGCCATCGAGGGTCTGCTGTGGCGGGCGACCCGTGGTTCCAGCGCCGACATCCTGGTCTGGCTGCTGGCCGCGACCAGCGCCTGGATCCTCGCCGGGGTGCTGGACAAGCCGGGCAACGGTGCGGACTGGCTGTTCACCGCGCCGGGTCAGGAATACCTGTGGCTCGGGCTCCCGATCGTCCTGGGTGCCCTCGTGCACGACATCGGGGACGCGCTGACGGTGTCCGGCTGCCCGATCCTGTGGCCCATCCCCGTCGGCCGCAAGCGCTGGTACCCGATCGGCCCGCCCAAGGCGATGCGCTTCCGTGCGGGCAGCTGGGTCGAGCTGAAGGTGCTGATGCCGGTGTTCATGCTGCTGGGCGGGGTGGGGTGCGCGGCTGCGCTCAATGTCATCTGAGGCCGAACGCCCGAGGTCATCTGAGGTCGGACGCCCGAGATCGAGACGGGTCTCGTGGGCGAACGACGTGGACCGTGGCGGGAGGGGCGTGCAGCAGTCCGCTCGCCGTGGCCACGTTGCGCAGCAGATCGATCGAATAGTGATGAGGGATCTTGATCCCCGCTCGGCTGGTGAGGAGCGGGCCACCGCGGGTGGTGTCGCGAGGACGACGCCGGTGGGGGAGATAGGAGTGGACGGCGTCGCGGATGAGGGCTGGGAGCCGTACGAGGCGCTGTCGGCCGTCGGCGTCGTACAACCGCAAGGTGTCGGGGCCGTCGGCGATGTCACGGGTGGTGATGAGGTCGTCGAGGGTGATGCGCAGGATTTCCGCTGACCGTAGGCCCAGGCCGACCTGCAGGTAGCCGCAGACCCGGTCGAGCCGGGGCTGCGGTGAGTCGGTCCGGCGGCGCTCGTCGAGGGCGGCGAGCAGAACCGCGGCCTGCCAGGGGTCGAGGCGGGAGGGGGTGAGCTGTGCGTTGCTGGTCAGCCTGGGGCCGCGGGCGGCCGGGTTGTACGGGAGCGCGTTCTGCCGTACGGCGTAGGCGTAGAAGGAACGAATCGCGGAGACCCGCTGAGCGGTCGACCGGTGCGGCGCTCCCGGCTGGTGTGCCCACAGCGCGATGTGCTGAGCCGCGACCCTGTCCCACGCGAGGTCTTCTTCGGTGCAGTGGATCAGCCAACTCTCGGCGGAGCGACGGTAGTTCTCGCGCACACGCACCGGATAGGTGCTCGCCTCCCACCACTCTTGGAGCAACTCCCGAGTCCCCCAGGCCACCACGTACACCTCCCGGTGCATGGTCTCACGCAGTAGCCTGTCGTGTACGCGGTGTGCCTGACGCGGCCGCAGGCCATCACGGGACGTCCGGCCGCTCCCTAGTCCGGGTTGCCCCCGCCGGCTCCCTGCCCGCCACCCCCGTATCGCCGCTCGAACTGCGCGATCCGTCCCTCCGTGTCCACGGTGCGGGCCTTGCCGGTGTAGAAGGGGTGGCTCTCCGAGGAGATCTCGACGTCCACGACCGGGTAGGTCTCGCCGTCGTCCCATTCGATGGTCTGATCGCTCGTCGCGGTGGAGCGGGTGAGGAACGCGTACCCGGCGGCGCGGTCGCGGAAGACGACAGGGTGGTAGTCGGGCTGCTTGTCCTGCTGCATGGGGGGCTCCTTGATGGGCAGTGGCGGGATCGGTCAGCCGGACAGGGAGTCCTCGTCGACGATGTGCATGGCGGCCTCCTCGGCCGAGGCCGCGGCGCCGTCGATGCCCACGTCCGAGGCGATGAGCCCGCTCTCCTCGTCCTCGTGCGCTCCTTCGTCGGGAGCCACGAGGCGGCCGGAGCGAAGGTCGCCCACCTCGTTGTCGAGGGGTTCGCCATCGGTGCCCTGGCAGTCGCCGATGCCGTCTCCGTCGGGTTCGGCGATGTCGGGAAGTTCCTCCGCGAGGCGCTGGTCCAGGGTCTCGCCCTCCTGGCGCTCCGCAGCGGTCACCCCGGTGTGCTCCACCGCCCACGGCCGCTCAGGCGGCGACCAACCCCGGTCGAGGGGGTCGCCGACGCCGTCGGCGAGCAGCGTGTCCTCGGCGTCGAGCAGCCCCGCGTCGTCCTGTACCTCGGATCCGTCGGGCTGGTAGACGTCGTCTCCCCATCCGTCGGCGCTGTCCACGGCTACCTCCAGGGGGTGCGGGCGGGGTCCGCTGCCGCCGCGTTCGACGGCGGGCGCGCGGGCCACGGGACACAGGCGTCGCACCGCGCGAACCGGGTGGTTCGCGGGAGTCCCCCGAGCCGGTGTCCACTTCCAGCCTTCCACCCCCCTTCGGCACCGCGCAACGCCACATGGTCCGACCATGGGAACGGCCCGCCCACGAAGGGACGACCGGACGCCGAAGCGGCCCCCCACAGAAGACGCGGCCCGACCCCCCACAGAAGGGGACGGGCGCCGGCGCGCCCCCGCCCTGGACAGGGCCGCGCCGGGCTCGGCTCGCTCACCCGTGCCAGGACCGCCACAGCGCCGCGTACGCGCCGTCCGCGGCGACCAGCTGGTCATGGCTGCCCAGCTCGCTGATCCGGCCGTTCTCCACGACGGCGATGACATCCGCGTCGTGCGCGGTGTGCAGCCGGTGCGCGATGGCGACGACGGTGCGGCCGTCGAGGACACGGGCCAGCGAGCGCTCCAGATGGCGGGCCGCGCGCGGGTCGAGGAGCGAGGTCGCCTCGTCCAGGACCAGCGTGTGCGGGTCGGCCAGCACCAGCCGGGCCAGCGCGACCTGCTGAGCCTGGGCCGGAGTGAGCGCGAGCCCGCCCGAGCCGACCTCGGTGTCCAGGCCCTCGTCAAGCGCCCGCGCCCAGCCGTCCGCGTCGACCGAGCCGAGCGCCGCCCACAGCTCGGCGTCGTCGGCGCTCGTCCGGGCGAGCAGCAGGTTGTCGCGCAGGGAGCCCACGAAGACGTGGTGCTCCTGGTTGACCAGGGCCACGTGGGAGCGCACCTCCTCGGCGGGCATCCTGGACAGTTCGGCGCCGCCGAGCGTGATCCGGCCGTCCCGGGGCGCGTAGATCCCGGCGAGTAGCCTGCCGAGCGTGGACTTGCCCGCGCCGGACGGTCCGACCAGGGCGAGCCGGGTGCCCGGCGCGACCTCCAGGGAGACCTTGCGCAACACGTCCACTCCGGCTCGGTAGCCGAAGTGCACCCGGTCCGCGTGCACGTCGCGCCCGTTCGGAGCCAACCCCGGGTCGCCCGCGGCCGGCTCGATGTCCCGGACACCGACCAGCCGGGCCAGCGAGACCTGGGCGACCTGCAGCTCGTCGTACCAGCGCAGGATCAGGCCCACCGGGTCGACGAGCATCTGGGCGATGAGCGCGCCCGTCGTCAGCTGGCCCACGCCGATCCAGCCCTGGAGGACGAAGACTCCGCCGATCATGAGGACCGAGCACAGCACCGTCACATGGGTGAGGTTGATGACCGGGAAGAGGACCGACCGCAGCCAGAGCGTGTACCGCTCCCATGCCGTCCACTCCTTGACCCGGCGGTCCGACAGCGCGATGCGGCGTTCGCCCAGGCGGTGCGCCTCGACGGTGCGCCCGGCGTCGACCGTCTCGGCGAGGACGGCGGCGACGGCGGCGTAACCGGCGGCCTCCGAGCGGTACGCCGACGGCGCCCGCTTGAAGTACCAGCGGCAGCCGACCACCAGCAGCGGTACGGCGACCAGTACGGCGGGCGCGAGCGGCGGCGCGGTCACGGCGAGTCCGCCGAGCAGCAGCGCCGCCCACACCACACCGATGGCCAGCTGCGGCACGGCCTCACGCATCGCGTTGGCGAGCCGGTCGATGTCTGTCGTGATGCGGGACAACAGGTCGCCCGTCCCGGCCCGTTCCAGGACACCCGGCGGCAACCCCACCGACCGTACGAGGAAGTCCTCGCGCAGATCGGCCAGCATCCGCTCGCCGAGCATGGCGCCACGCAGCCGTACCTCTCGTACGAACACGGCCTGGACGACGAGCGCGGTGACGAACAGCGCGACGGTGAGCTCGAGATGAAGCTCCCGGGCGTGGTCCGAGACCCGCTCGACGACCGAACCCAGCAGATAGGGCCCGGCCATCGAGGCGACGACGGCCACGGTGTTGACGGCGATCAGGAGCAGGAAGGCCTTGCGGTGCCGTTGGAACAGTTCGCTCACGTAGGCGCGTACGGTCGCGGGCGCGCCGACGGGCAGGGTGTTCGCCGTCGTCGGGGCGGCCGGGTCGTACGCGGGTGGCGCCACGCCGATCATGCGGTTTCCTCGATTTCTTCCAGTGCTTCCAGTACGTCGCCCAGAGCGGCCTCGTCATCCGTCTCCCGGGTCACCACGGCCCGGTACCGCGGTTCGCTGTGCACGAGTTCGCGGTGCACGCCGACCGCAGCGACCTCGCCCTCGTGGACCAGGACGACGCGGTCCGCGTGGTCCAGGAGGAGAGGCGAGGAGGTGAAGACCACCGTCGTGCGCCCGGCGCGCAGGGCGCGGACGCCGTCGGCGATCCGCGCCTCGGTGTGCGAGTCGACGGCGGACGTCGGCTCGTCCAGGACGAGCACCTCGGGGTCCGTGATCAGCGACCGGGCCAGCGCGAGACGCTGGCGCTGGCCGCCCGACAGGGAGCGTCCGCGTTCGGTGATCCGGGCGTCCATCGGGTCCTCGGCGTCCAGTGACCCCTGAGCGAGCGCGTCCAGGACGTCGCCGCACTGCGCGGCGGCCAGTGCGGCCTCGGCAGTGACGGAACCCGATGCGGGCACGTCGAGAAGCTCGCGCAGCGAGCCGGACAGCAGTACCGGGTCCTTGTCCTGGACGAGGACGGCGCTGCGGGCGGAGTCCTGCGGCAGTTCGTCCAGCGGTACGCCCCCGAGGAGCACCGAGGTGCCCTCTTCGGACGGGTGTCCGCCCAGCCGCTCGGCCAGCAGCCCGGCCGCGTCAGGGTCGCCGCACACCACGGCGGTGAGCCGCCCGGCCGGCGCGAGCAACCCGGTCGCGGGGTCGTACAGATCGCCTTCCGGCACCTCGGCCGAACGGGATCCGTCGCTGTCCATGGCCCGTTCCAGGGACAGCACCCGAGCGGCCCGTTTGGCGGACGGGCGGGAGAAGGAGTACGCCATGGCGATCTCCTCGAAGTGCCGCAGCGGATAGGTGAGCAGCATGACCGCGCTGTACACGGTGACCAGCTCGCCGACCGTGATCCTGCCGTCGCGGGCCAGATGCACGCCGTGCCAGATGACGGCGATCAGCAGCAGACCGGGGAGCAGCACCTGGATGGCCGAGATCAGCGACCACATCCGGGCGCTGCGCACGGCCGCCCGGCGGACCTCCTGGGAGGCGCGGCGGTAGCGGTCGAGGAACAGTTCCTCGCCGCCGATGCCGCGCAGCACGCGCAGGCCCGCGACGGTGTCCGAGGCCAGTTCGGTGGCGCGTCCGGCCTTCTCGCGCTGGAAGTCGGCGCGCCGGGTGGCGCGGGGCAGCAGCGGCAGCACGGCGAGCGCCAGCACGGGCACGCCCACGGCGACGATCACGCCGAGCGCCGGCTGGTAGACCACCAGACCCACGCAGACCAGCACCACGGTCAGCGCCGCGGCCACGAACCGCGACACAGCCTCGACGAACCAGCCGATCTTCTCGACGTCGCCGGTGGAGACCGCGACGACCTCACCGGCCGCGACGCGCCGTGTCAGCGCGGAGCCCAACTGGGCGGTCCTGCGGGCCAGCAGCTGCTGGACGCGCGCGGCCGCCGTGATCCAGTTGGTGACCGCGGTGCGGTGCAGCATGGTGTCGCCCAGCGCGATGCAGGCGCCGCAGAGCACCATCAGCCCGCCCGTCAGGGCGAGGCGGGTGCCGGAGCGGTCGACGACGGCCTGGATGGCGAGGCCGACGCAGAACGGCAGCCCGGAGACGGCCACGAAGTGCAGCAGGCCCCAGGCGAGGGCCTTGAACTGCCCGCCGAGCTGGTTCCGGAAGAGCCACCGCAGGAATCGGGGACCCGAGCGCGCGTCCGGCACACCCGGGTCGGGATACGGAAGGTCTTGAATCTGCATGACGTCCCAGTGGCTCGTGTCAGGGGGTGGAGGGAGCCGAGATGTCGGCAACCGGCCGGCCGTGAAGGCCGGCAACAAACCGTGAAAGGTTCGCGTCGCAGCGTGGTCGGAAGCAAACGATTTTCCGCCGCAGGGAAAGGAACCGGCCCAACCGCCCGCGACGGGACGGGGAGCGGGGGAGGGGGATCAGTCCTATAAGTGGGTGGTGCGACGATGGACCGTATGCGAAAGAACGGTGCGATGCGTGCGGGGCTCGCCACTGCGGCGTGTGGTGTCCTTGCCGCCGCCCTTTCGGCCTGTGGCGGCTCGGGCGGCGGAAGCGGGGCGAAGGGCGAGGGAGGATCCGGCAGCAAGGCCGACCAACCCCCGGCGCGTACCGTCGACCTGAAACGCATCCCCGACGTCGGCGACCGGTTGCGGCAGCGGATCCCGTCCGACTCCCGCCAGGTCGTCGCCGTCTACGGGGAGGGCAAGGACTCCGCGGAGTCCACGGTCGTCCTGTACACGAAGAACGGCTCGACGTGGGACAAGACCCGCAGCTGGGCCGCGCACAACGGGAAGAAGGGCTGGACCAACGATCACCACGAGGGCGACAACCGCAGCCCCGTGGGCGTGTTCACGCTCAGCGACGCGGGCGGTGTGCTCGCCGACCCGGGCGCCCGGCTTCCGTACACCCGGTCGGCGTCCTTCCAGGCCCCGCACTACTGGGCCAAGTCCCACTGGCACGACTTCGACTACGTCATCGCCATCGACTACAACCGCGTCAAGGGCACCGCGCCGAACGACCCGACCCGGCCCGAGGGCCAGTCGAAGGGCGGCGGAATCTGGCTGCACATGGACCACGGCAGCGGTACGTCGGCGTGCGTGAGTCTGTCCAAGTCGGCCATGGAGTATCTGCTGCGCACGCTCGACCCGCATCAGCATCCTGTCGTGGTGATGGGGGACAAGGCGGATCTGGACGCCTAGGGCCTGTCCGGTCGCTCGACGTCGGCCGCCCGGCCAACTGCCGTGCCCGGCCGCCCCGACAGGCCCTCGGCACGGAAAAAATCTTTCCCATGCTTGCCTCGTCCGGTAGTGTCGCGGAGTTGTTTTCGCTGCTGAGAGCCCATGAGCTGCGCGCGTGGCCCCGGCGGCCCGTCGACTGAGAGCAGGTTTCTTTATGGCATGTCGTATCGGTGAGCTTGTGCTCGGTTGCCGCGACCCCGAACTGTTGGCGCAGTTCTGGTGCGAGGTCCTGGGCTACGTCGTGGTCGGCCGCGAGGAGGGCTGCGTGGAGATCGGGACGCCGGAAGGGTTCGGCGGTCCGCAGCCCACGATCTTCTTCAGCGTCCGGGACGAGCCGGAGCCGGGGAAGTCCCGGCTGCACATCGACGTCAACCCCACCGACCGCGACCAGGACGCCGAGCTCGAACGCCTCCTGAAGCTCGGTGCCCGCCGGGCCGACATCGGCCAGACCGGGGACGAGCAGTGGCATGTCCTGGCCGACCCCGAGGGCAATGAGTTCTGCCTGCTCAAGGCCCGCATCAAGCCGCTCTGACGCTCGTCCGAGGCTCATCGGTCACGCCGCGGCCTGCGGTGCCCCCGCGGCCGCGGCGTGATCCGTCGGACAGGCCCTGGAGGTGACGCCCGGCATGCGCGCGGGCAAGTCGCGGTTGCAGGCCGCTCGCGCGTGGAGGGGCGGGTACTCCCCGGCGGTTCCGTCGCAAACTCAACTGGACGGCGTGACCGGGGACCACATGCCGAGCCACTGCTCGGCGCCCCAGGCCTCGAACCGCTCTACCTCAGCGAACCCTAGCTTCGCTGCGAGACGCATCGAGCCGACGTTGGCGGTCTGGGTGGTGAGCACCACCGGCTCACCGGGAAGCGCGTCGGCGAGCCAGCCGAGCGCCGCCGCGCATGCCTCGGCCGCGTACCCGAATCCCCACGTCCGGGGCAGGAACAGGTAGCCGAGATCGGCCTTCCCCGCGGCAGCCGGGCGACGGTGCCCCGTTGCTCTCCTGAGCAGGATCTGGCCGATCATCGACCCGTCGAGATCAACGACGAAGCTCCCGGGCCACCGCTCGGGCGCCCCGGGCATCTCGCGCTCAAGCTCGTCACGCGGCCGGGGGCCGCCTAGGTAGGTGTGCACCTCTGGCGAGGCGAGCAGCTCGATGAACGCCGCACGGTCCCGGGTCTCGGGCTCACGGAGCACGAGCCTCTCGGTCCTGATCGGCTCAGGCGGCCAAGCCACGGGTCCCAGGTCTTCCATCCGCGCACGCTAACAGGTGGTCAAACCAACCGAACGGGAAACGCCACCTAGATCCGAACCCCAAACAGCACCCAGTCGTCGTGGTGGACGCGGCGACACTACGAGGCGCGGCGCCGAGCGCCGGCGTCACCGCCTGTGGCGGCCCATCGCCAGGTAACTCATTGCGGGGCGGCTCATTGCGGGGGGCGGCCCATTGCGGGGCGGGCCAACTGCCCCGTAGAACACCGCACATGAAAAGACGGCTCATCATGTCCATGCTCGCCGGGGTGACCCTCGTGGCGAGCGCCTTCCTCGGGGCGAACCCGGTCTCGGCCACCCAACTCGCGGACCCGCCCGCCGAGTTCGGAACCGACTGGCACGACCCCCTGACCGCCGCCCCACCGATCAGCAAGCCCGACACCAAGTCCTGCGAAGTGACGGTCGCCGAGGCGCAGTTCCGCGACTTCACGCCGTACAAGGGCACCTACACGCCGCCGACCGGCTGCGGTGACCGCTGGAGCAAGGTCGTGCTGCGGTTCGACGGCAAGGTCAAGGGGCGGCAGTTCGACCGGCTCGGATATCTGCACGTCGGCGGGGTCGAGATCTTCCGTACGTCCACTCCGGAACCCTCGCCCGACGGCATTCAGTGGTCCGTCGAGAAGGACGTGACGCGCTACAGCGACACGTTCCGGCGGAGCCGCGACGTCGAGATGCTCATAGGCAACGTCGTCGACGACACGTACACCGGCGTCCTCGACGTCAAGGCCACGCTCACCTTCTACGCCGCCGAGAAGCCCGCCGGGAAGCCCGCCGCGAACCCCGCCGTGAACTCCGAGGCGAAGTCCGCGCAGAAGCCCGCCGACTCGGCACCGGGGACCCCCGACCGCGTCCTCACCCTCCAGAACGGCACCCTCACCACACCGCGCAACAGCGAACGCATCGTCGCCGAGGTGTACGTGACCGGCTCCGGCGGCGGCTGCGAGGAGTACTGGTATCTGACGGTGCCGACCTCCGCGTCGTACTCCTGCCAGGCGGACAAAGGCCCCTACCGCGAGGTGCAGATCAAGGTCGACGGCCAACTCGCCGGTATCGCCGAGCCGTTCCCGACCGTCTGGACCGGCGGCTGGTCCAACCCCTTCCTCTGGTACGTGATTCCGGGCCCGCGCGCCTTCGACATCAAGCCCATCGAGTACGACCTCACACCCTTCGCCGGGCTCCTCAACGACGGCCGTCCGCACCAGGTCGACGTGTCCGTGGTGGGTGTGCCCGAGGGGCAGACCGGCTGGAGCACCCCGGTCAACGTCCTCGTCTGGCAGGACGCCAAGCGCGAGCACGTGAGCGGTGCGCTGACCGAGGTCAAGGCGGGCGAACTCGCCAACTCATCGGCGTACACGCCGGGTTCGGAGAATCGTCTCGACACCGAGGGTGGGCACCGGCTCACGGTCGCCGGTTACGTCGACACCTCGCACGGCCGGGTGAAGACCACCGTCAGCCGCACGCTGGCGAACACCTCCGTGCACCGCTGGACGGACGGCGAGAACACGGACGGACTCAAGGCCACCTGGTCGGACGACGAGACGGTCACCGTCGACGGACGCGGACCGGCCAGGACGACGCGCACACAACGCACGTACGCGATGGACGGAACGACGACGCTCGGCGCGGACGACCGACTGCGGACCGTCCTGACGCTCGGTGACCGGGCAGCCGTCGCGGAGACGCGCGACGGGGGACGCACCGTATGGTCACGGCTCGACGACACCTACACGGGCGACGCGACGTATACGGCGAACGTGCCGCGCGACCAGCGTCACGCGGTCGGTACGACGAGCGAGCGCTACCGGCTGTACGGCTCGGCCGGGTGCTACGACCGGAGTCTGACCACCGTTCAGGGAGTGCTGACCAAGGACCGTGGCGACTGCTGAGACTCCTGAGAAGGACTGGTGAAGCTCCTGAGAGGGGACGGTGTCTCTGTTCCATGATTTACATGGGCGTGACACAGAAGTATCCGGCGGCATCGGGAACTCCTCAATAGTGATCGCCGCGGAAGCGCTTTTCCGCATACCAGAAGTCTTTTCGGAGGAGTGCCCCGTGCCGCCGCCTGTACCGTCCCCGCGACGCGTCGCACGCATACTGCGTACCTCATTGTTCGCGCAGGTCGCCTGCGCGCTCGTGCTCGGAATCGTCGTCGGAAGGTTGTGGCCGGACACGGCCACGACCTTCCAGCCGCTCGGCGACGGTTTCGTGCGTCTCATCAAGACCGTGATCGCGCCGCTCGTGTTCTGCGTGGTCGTCGTCGGCATCGCCAAGGCCGGCAATCTGAAGGCCTTCGGGCGGATCGGGCTCAAGGCCCTGATCTGGTTCGAGGTCGCGTCCACGGCCGCGCTGCTGCTGGGTCTGATCGCCGCCAACGTTGTCGGCCCGGGCTCGGGCATGAACGTCGACCCGTCGAAGCTCGACGCCTCGGCGATCGACAGCAAGACGGCGGGCGGTTCGCTGCCCTCGACGAGCGAGTTCATCCTGGACGCGCTGCCGCAGAGCGCCGTCGGCGCGTTCGCCGAGAACTCGCTGCTCCAAGTCCTGGTGCTGGCCTGCCTGACGGGCGCCGCGCTGCTGCACCTCGGCAGTACCAGGGTGCCCAAGATCCTGCCCGCCATCGAGCAGGTGCAGGAGGTCGTCTTCGCGATCGTCGGCTTCATCATGAAACTGGCCCCTCTCGCGGTGTTCGGCGCGATGGTCCACCTGGTCGGCGAGTACGGGCTCGGTGTGATCAAGACGTACGGCAAGCTGATCATCCTGTGCTACGTGGTCGCGTTGCTGTTCCTCGCGCTGCTCGCCGTCGCGCTGAAGCTGGTCACCGGGCTCAGCCTGTGGAAGTTCGTCCGCTACACCCGCGGGGAGATGCTGCTCGCCCTCGGCACCGCGTCCAGCGAGACCGTGATGCCCCGCATGATGCAGAAGCTGCGCCAGGCGGGCGCCCGGGACGACGCGGTCGGGCTGGTCCTTCCGACGGGCTACTCCTTCAACCTCGACGGCGCCTCGATCTACCTCTCCATCGGCACAGTGTTCATCGCCCAAGCCGTGGGCGTGGACCTCAGTCTGAGCCAGCAGATCACCGTGGTACTGGTGCTGATGCTGACCAGCAAGGGCATGGCGGGCGTACCGGGTTCGGCGTTCCTCGCGCTGTCGGCGACCGCGTCCTCCCTCGGCGTCATCCCCGCCGGAGCCGTCGCGCTCCTCCTCGGCGTCGACCGGATCATGGACTCGATGCGCGTCGCCACGAACCTCCTCGGCAACTGCGTCGCGGTCTTCGCGGTGTCCCGCTGGGAGGGCGCGCTCGACACGGAGCGGGCCAAGAAGGTGCTGGACGGGGAGATCGCGTTCGTGGAGGACGAGGACAGGCCGGAGGCAGGGGCGGAGGCGAAGGCGCCTGCTCTGCCCGAGCCGGCCGAGGCCGCCGCGGCCGCTCAGGTCGCCCGGGTCGACGTACCCGCCCAGACGGCGGCCAAGGAGCCCGCGCCCGAGGTCGGTTGAGGTACCCAGGACGGGTCGCGCGCTCCAACTCCAGCAGTACGGAGTAGTAGCCGCGGCCCGTCGCGTGATCCTCCCCACCTCGCACATGCGATTCGCCGAAAGGTGCGCGTCGAAGGGGCGTGACCGCACGAACGCGGCCCCCTTGTGGGTGGCCGACTCAGGATCCGCTGAGCCGGCTGCCCAAGTGGTTCGGCGCCGCCGACAGCTGAGCGCGCAGTTGTGGTCCGCGCCGCGGCCGGGTGCCGTCCACGACTGTGCCGGTCGGCAGTACGAAGGTGAGCGAGGCCAGGGTCCGATACGCGTTGCGGGTGGTGTCCGCCGTCATACCGGAGGCATTGTTCGCGACGGCACCGCCGACGGTGCGGGCGATCGCGCTCGCCGGGTCGGGACCGAGCACGCGCCCGTGCCGGGCCAGTGTGGCGTGGGCGCGGGCCATGGTCGTACCGGGCGCGATGCGCGCCGTGCCCGGCCAGTGCGGCGTGGGCGCGGGCCACGGTAGTACCCGGCGCGATGCCCGCCCGCTCGCTGTTCTCGAGGACCTCGAAGCCGGTCCGTTGGCCGCGCACGTCGACGACGATGTCCTCGCCCTGCGCCTGGCCGTTGAGCGAGGTGCCGGCGGCGCGGAACACCACCTCGCGGCCCATGCCCTGCGCTTAGGGCGATCAGGTCGCCGCGCAGGGGCTCGGGCGTGCCTTGGGCTCGATCGTCGGGAACCCTGTCGGCGGCGGCCTAGGGGCACCGGGCGGGGCGCAGGGTGTGCGGCTGCGGCTCCAGCAACGGCTCGCGCACCGCTCCTTCGCAGCCCGCTTCAGCAGCGGCCCCTACCGCTTCAGCAGCCGCGCTCCACGCTGGGTACGCCGTCCACCAAGGTGTCCAGCAGCCCGCCGAGCACCTCGCGCTGCTCGTCCGTCAATGGAGCCAGGATCTCCTCCGCGGCGGACCGGCGCGCGCCGCGCAGCTCCCGCAGCGCCTTGCGCCCCTCGTCCGTGACCTCGATGCGGATCACCCGCCGGTTGGTGGGGTCGGGGACCCGGCGAACCTTGCCGCTCGCCTCCAGGCCGTCGACCAGGGTGGTCACGGCGCGCGGCACCACCTCCAGGCGCTCGGCGAGATCGGCCATGCGGGGCGGCGCGCTGTAGTGCGCGAGGGTGCGCAGCAGCCGGGACTGCGCCGGAGTGATGCCCAGCTCGCGCTGCTCCAGATGGCGCTTCTGGATGCGGTGCACACGGCGGGTCAGCCGCAGCAGCTGCTCGGCGAGCAAGCCGTCGGCATCGGGGGTGGTCATGTGGGAACAATATCAGGACCTTGTTCATTGTGAGTATAGGTAACAATGAGCTATGCTCCGTCAGTCGTCGTCGCCTCTCGCCCCGAGAGGCGCTCTCACAACCCGTAGGAGCCCATGCGTCCCGATCAACCCACCTGGACCCCGCCACCTGCCGACGCGGAACAGCCGCGGCAGGTGCGCCGCATCCTGAAGCTCTTCCGGCCCTACCGCGGCCGCCTCGTGATCGTCGGCCTGCTGGTCGGCGCCGCGTCCCTCGTCTCCGTCGCCACGCCCTTCCTGCTGAAGGAGGTCCTGGACGTCGCGATCCCCCAGGGCCGTACCGGCCTGCTGAGCCTGCTCGCGCTCGGCATGATTCTCAGCGCCGTCCTCACCAGCGTCTTCGGTGTGCTGCAGACCCTCATCTCCACCACCGTCGGCCAGCGCGTCATGCATGACCTGCGTACCGCCGTCTATGGCCGGCTCCAGCGCATGTCGCTCGCCTTCTTCACCAGAACGCGCACGGGCGAGGTCCAGTCGCGCATCGCCAACGACATCGGCGGAATGCAGGCGACCGTCACCTCCACCGCCACCTCGCTGGTCTCCAACCTCACCAGCGTGGTCGCCACCATCGTCGCGATGGTCGCCCTGGACTGGCGGCTCACCGCCGTCTCGCTGCTCCTGCTGCCGGTGTTCGTGTGGATCAGCCGCCGGGTCGGCAATGAACGCAAGAAGATCACCACCCAGCGCCAGAAGCAGATGGCCGCGATGGCCGCCACGGTCACCGAGTCGCTCTCCGTCAGCGGCATCCTGCTCGGCCGCACCATGGGCCGCGCCGACTCGCTCACGAAGTCCTTCGCGGAGGAGTCCGAGAGCCTGGTCGACCTCGAAGTGAAGTCGAACATGGCGGGGCGCTGGCGCATGTCCGTCATCGGCATCGTCATGGCCGCCATGCCCGCCGTCATCTACTGGGCCGCGGGCATCGCCTTCCAGGTGGGCGGTTCCGCCATCTCGATCGGCACACTCGTCGCCTTCGTCTCGCTCCAGCAGGGCCTGTTCCGGCCGACGGTGAGCCTGCTCTCCACGGGCGTCCAGATCCAGACCTCGCTCGCGCTCTTCCAGCGCATCTTCGAGTACCTCGACCTGCCCATCGACATCACCGAGCCCGAGCGGCCGGTCCACCTCGACCAGGTCAAGGGCGAGATCCGCTTCGAGGACGTCGAGTTCCGCTACGACGACAAGAGCGGCCCGATCCTCGACGGCATCGACGTCACCGTCCCCGCGGGCGGCAGCCTCGCCGTCGTCGGCCCGACCGGCTCCGGCAAGTCCACGCTGAGCTATCTGGTGCCCCGGCTGTACGACGTCACGGGCGGCCGCGTCACGCTGGACGGCGTCGACGTCCGCGACCTGGACTTCGACACGCTCGCCCGCGCGGTCGGCGTCGTCTCCCAGGAGACGTACCTCTTCCACGCCTCGGTCGCGGAGAACCTGCGCTTCGCCAAGCCGGACGCCTCCGACGAGGAGCTGCACGCGGCGGCGCGCGCGGCCCAGATCCACGACCACATCGCGTCCCTGCCCGACGGGTACGACACGGTCGTCGGCGAGCGCGGCCACCGGTTCTCCGGCGGCGAGAAGCAGCGCCTCGCCATAGCCCGCACGATCCTGCGCGACCCGCCGGTGCTCATCCTCGACGAGGCGACGAGCGCCCTGGACACCCGCACGGAGCACGCCGTCCAGCAGGCCATCGACGCGCTGTCGGCCAACCGCACCACGCTCACCATCGCGCACCGGCTGTCCACCATTCGGGGCGCCGACCAGATAGTGGTCCTCGACTCCGGCCGCACGGTCGAACGCGGCACGCACGAGGAGCTGTTGGAGCTGGAAGGGCGCTATGCCGCCCTCGTCCACCGGGACGCCCAACTGGAGCCGACAAGATGACGATATGCCGGGTTTGACGGGATTGGCGCGTTAACGTGCCCGCATGCAGATGAACACTCCGCCACGGAGCACGATTCGACTGACGCGCCGGGGCCGGGTCGCCCTCATCGCGACCGGAGCCGTCGTGGCGGCCACCGCCGTGGCGGTGCCGCTGCTGACCATGGGAGGCGGCGGGGACGCGTCCCCCTCGTCCCTCGTCATCCCGGAGGGCTGGCGGTCCGGCCAGGTCTACGAGGCCGTCGACAAGGCCCTCCGGGTACCCGCGGGCACCACCAAGAAGTCCCTCGGGAAGGCCAACCTGAAGCTGCCGAACGACGCCGAGGGCAACCCCGAGGGCTACCTCTTCCCGGCGACGTATCCGATCGACAAGAAGGCGACTCCGGAGTCGCTGCTGTCGTTCATGGTCGACACCGCGAATCAGAGGTTCAACAAGGCTCCGGTCGCCGCGGGGGCGCAGCGCAACGCGATGAACGTCTATCAGGCGGTCACCATCGCGAGCATCGTCCAGGCCGAGGCGGCGACCAAGGCGGACATGGGCAAGGTGGCCCGGGTCATCTTCAATCGCCTGGAGCGGGGCATGCCGCTGCAGATGGACTCCACCATCAACTACGGGCTGAACCGTTCCACCCTGAACACCACCCGGAACGACACGACGCTCAACAACCCCTACAACTCGTACCAGCGCATGGGTCTGCCGCCCACGCCGATCGCCAACCCCGGCGAGGACGCGATGCGCGCCGCGACCAACCCGCCCCCGGGTGACTGGCTGTACTTCGTGACGGTCAAGCCGGGCGACACCCGCTTCACGGCCAGCTACGAGGAGCACGAGAGGAACGTCGCCGAGTTCAACCGGAACCGCAGCAGCGCGTCCCACAGCGCTGCTCCCACCGGTTCCCCCACCGGTTCGCCCGCCGGTTCCCCGGCCGTCACCCCCACGGTCACCCCCACCGGCTGAGCCGCCGTACGAGGCATCAGGCCGCCGTACGGGGCATCAGACGGTGACCGGTACTCCCGCCAGCAGCCGCCTGATGTCCCGTACCGCCGCGCGTCCGGCCCGGTTGGCGCCGATGGTGCTGGCCGAGGGCCCGTACCCGACCAGGTGGATCCGCGGATCGGCGACCGCGCGCGTCCCCTCGACGCGGATGCCGCCGCCCGGCTCGCGCAGCCGCAGCGGCGCCAGATGGTCGATGGCGGCCCGGAAGCCGGTCGCCCACAGGATGACGTCGGCATCCACGCGACGACCGTCGTCCCACTCGACGCCGTCGGGCGTGATCCGGTCGAACATCGGCCGGCGGTCCAGAACGCCGTCGGCCAGAGCCTGCCGGATCGCGTCGTTCAGCGGCAGCCCGGTCACCGAGACGACACTCCTGGGCGGCAATCCCTGGCGGACCCGCTCCTCGACGAGCGCGACGGCGGCCCGGCCGAATTCCTCGGTGAAGGGACCCTCGCGGAAGACGGGCGGGCGCCGTGTCACCCAGGTCGTCTGCGCCGCGTACGGGGCGATCTCCATCAGATGCTGGGTGCCGGACGCGCCACCGCCGACGACGACCACCCGCTGACCGGTGAACTCTTTCGGACCGGGGTAATGCGCCGTGTGCAACTGCCGCCCCCGGAAGGTCTCCTGGCCCGGATAGCGTGGCCAGAACGGCCGGTCCCAGGTGCCCGTCGCATTGATCAGCGCCCGCGCCGACCACATACCGTCGTCGGTCTCGACGAGCAGCCGTCCACCGGAACCCTCCCGTACGGCCTTGACGTCGACCGGCCGCCGTACGCGCAGGTCGAAAGTGCGCTCGTACCGGTCGAAGTACTCGGCGATGACCTCGGAGGACGGACGCGCCGGGTCCACGTCTGTCAGTTCCATGCCGGGCAGGGAGTGCATCCCGTGCACCTTGCCGTATGTCAACGACGGCCAGCGGAACTGCCAGGCGCCGCCGGGATGCGGCGCGTGGTCGAGCACCACGAAGTCCCGTTCGGGCTCGAAACCGGTGCGCCGCAGGTGATAGGCGCTGGACAGGCCGGCCTGTCCAGCGCCTATGACGACGACATCGACTTCGCGCGCGCGTACCCCGGTGTTGTTCACGCATCTGCTAACCGGACCGGGGTCCGGGATCTTCCCGGAGGGTGGCTGGCTGTGAGCCGGCCGACGAACCTCCGTCAGCGGCCACTCGCGACCAGCAAGGGCGCGCCACCTCCCGCGGCCGTACGGGGCAGCAGGCCCCGCGCCGCCAGATCCGGGATCACGCCCTCCCCGAACCAGTACGCCTCCTCCAGGTGCGGATACCCGGAGAGTACGAAGTGCTCGATACCCAGGGCGTGGTACTCCTCGATCCGGTCGGCGACCTCGGCATGGTTGCCCACGAGGGCGGTGCCCGCGCCACCCCGGACGAGCCCCACGCCCGCCCACAGGTTCGGCGAGATCTCCAGCCCGTCGCGGGAACCCCCGTGCAGCGCCAGCATGCGCTGCTGGCCCACCGACTCGCTGCGCCCGAGTGCCGACTGCGCGGCCGCGATCGTGTCCGTGTCCAGGTCGTCGAGCAGCCGGTTCGCCGTCGACCACGCCTCGGCCGACGAGTCGCGCGAGAGGGTGTGCAGCCGGATGCCGAAGCGCACCGTCCGCCCCTCGCGCTCGGCGAGCGAGCGGATCCAGCCGATCTTCTCCTTGACCTGCGCCGGAGGCTCGCCCCAGGTCAGATACACATCGGCGTGCCGGGCCGCGACCGGCCCCGCGGCCGCCGACGAACCGCCGAAGAAGATTTCCGGCAGGGGGTCCGGCGGCAACGCCGTCAGCCCGCCCTCGACCTGGTAGTGGGCGCCTTCGAAGTCGTACGGCTGCCCGCTCCACACCCCTCGTACGACCGACAGGAACTCGTCGGTGCGCGCGTAGCGCTGATCGTGGCCGAGATGATCGCCGAAGCGCCGCTGCTCCGTGGAGTCGCCACCGGTGACGACGTTCAGGAGCAGCCGGCCGCGCGTGATGCGCTGGTACGTCGCCGCCATCTGCGCCGCGAGCGTCGGCGAGATGACCCCCGGCCGGAACGCCACCAGGAACTTCAGCCGCTCGGTGTGCTGGGCCAGCGCCACCGTCGTCAGCCAGGCGTCCTCGCACCAGGTACCGGTAGGAGTGAGCACCGCCTCGAAGCCCAACTGCTCGGCGGCCTTGGCGATCTGGGCCAGATATTCGATGTCGGGCGCGCGGACCCCGTTGACCGGCCGGGCGCGGTCGACGTCGTTGGAGGCGTACGCGTGCCGGTCGACGAGGGTACGGCCGTCGCCGCCGGTCGGCAGGAACCAGTGGAGATGGACGGTCATCAGGATTCCTTGAAGACGCGGGGCGTGGTCGTGGACGGCGGCAGGCTGCCGTTGAACCGGGTGTCCACGAAGTCGGCGAAGTCGACCTTGCGGGGGATGAGCTTCAGACCGGTGAAGCTGTCCGCGATCGCCTGCTCGGAGGCGATGAGCGGCTTGTCGACCGCGACCGCGATACGGCTCGCGTTGGTGCGCTTCACCGAGGCCAGCGCCACCTCGTACGGGAGCCCGGTGTCCTTCGCCCACACCTTGGCCCATGCCTCCGGGTGGTCGTAGACCCAGTCCTGGGCGCGCCGCAGCCGCTCCAGATAGTCCTTGATGGCCGCGGCCTTCTTCTTGTCCTGGAGGGCGGTCGGCGCCGCCACCTGGAAGTTGAGCCCATTGACCACGCCGTCGCCGTCGGCCAGGATCCGGCCCTGCTTGGCCTCAAGCACCTGCGAGGTGTACGGGTCCCACACCGCCCACGCGTCCACCTTGCCGCTGGTGAACGCGGCCAGCGCGTCGGCTGGCTGCAGATACTTCACCTTGACGTCGCTCAGGGTGAGCCCGGCCTCCTTGAGTGAGGCGATCAGCTGGTAGTGCGCGGACGAACCCTGCGCCACGGCGACGGACTTGCCCTTGAGCTCCTCGGGCTTCCTCAGCGACGAGTTCTTCGGTACGAGGATGGCCTCGCCCTTGGACGTACCATGCCAGGCGGCCACCACGGAGATCTTCGAGCCCGCGCCGGCCGCGAAGACGGGGGGCGTGTTGCCGACGCCGCCGATGTCGACCGCCTTCGCGTTGACGGCCTCCAGAAGTGGCGGACCGGACGTGAACGTCGACCACTTGATCTTGTAGTCGAGGTTCTTGAACTCTCCGGCGGCGCGCAGCACCGCCTCGGAACCACCCTTCTGGTCCCCGACGTTGAGCGTGAGGGACCCCTTGCCGTCGGTGCCCGTCGAGGTGTCGGCCGCCGAGTTGCCGCCGCAGGCGGTGAGCAGCAGGGCCAGCGGGAGGAGCAGGGCGGCGGGGGCGAGGCGTCGTCGCATGGTGGTTCCGTTCGTTCGGGTTGAACTGAGGGCTTGGGAGGGGGAATCGGGGCTTCAGGCGGCTTCGGCCGCGGTGTCGACGCCGAGCCTTTCCAGCAGCCCGGCGCGCAGGGCGGCGAACCGGGGGTCGGTGATGTCGCGCGGCCTGTCCAACTCGACCTTCGTCTCGTACGCGATGACGCCGTCGTCCATCACGAGGACGCGGTCGGCGAGCAGGACCGCCTCTTCGACGTCGTGCGTGACCAACAGGACGGCGCAGCCCCGGCGTTGCCACAGCTCGCCGACAAGCCGCTGCGCCTTGATCCGGGTCAGCGCGTCCAGCGCGCCGAACGGCTCGTCGAGCAGCAGCAGATCCGGCTCGCGGACCAACGCGCGGGCCAGTGAGGCGCGTTGGGCCTCACCCCCGGAGAGCGTCTTGGGCCAGGCGTCCGAGCGGTGGGTGAGGCCGACCTCGGTCAAGGCTTGTTCGGCGACGGCGCGTTCGGGCTTTCCGGGCAGACCGAGCAGCACATTGCGCCACACCTTCTTCCACGGCATGAGCCGGGGCGCCTGGAACGCGACGGCCTTGCGCCGCGGGACGAGGACGGTGCCCTCGATGTCGCGGTCCAGCCCGGCGAGGATGCGCAGGAGAGTGGATTTTCCGCAGCCGCTGCGACCGAGCAGGGCGACGAACTCACCCGGCCTGACGTCCAGTTGAAGGTTGTCGATGACGGCGCGACCGTCGAAGGAGCGGGTGAGCCCTTCTACGCGTACGGCCGAGGACGGGGTGGTCACGGCCTTCTCGGTGGTCACCGGCCCGTGAACGTCGGTCGCCATTGCAGCAGCAGCCTTTCGAGGGTGCGGACGATGAAGTCGGCGAGCAGGCCGAGGAAGGCGTAGACGATCAGGCAGACCACGATCACGTCGGTCCGCAGGAAGTCGCGCGCCTGGACCATGAGGAAGCCGATCCCGGCATCCGCGTTGATCTGCTCGGCGAAGACGAGGGCCAGCCAGGCGATGCCGAGGGAGTAGCGCAGCCCGGTCATGGCCCCGGGCAGAGCCCCCGGCAGCACCACATGCCGTACGAGCCCCCACCGCGAGAGCCCGAGCGACTCCCCGGCCTCGATCAGCTGGGAGTCGACGCCGCGGATACCGGCGTACACGTTCAGATAGAGCGGGAAGGACACGCCGAGGGTGATGATCGCGATCTTCGGGGCCTCGCCGATGCCGAACCAGATGATGAACAGCGGGATCAGCCCGACGAACGGCACGGTCCGCAGCATCTGGACGCTCGCGTCCACGAGGTCCTCGCCGATGCGGAACAGCCCGGAGATCAGGGCGAGCCCGGTACCGACGACGGTGCCGAACAGCAGCCCCACCGCGACGCGCTGGAGCGACACGCCCATCGCATGGGGGAGGGACCCGTCCGCGATCAGATCACTGCCGACCCGCGCGATGGTGCCCGGCGAGGCGAGGACGTCGGAGGTCAACACGCCCGTACTGCTGAGGAGTTGCCACAGGGCGAGCAGCAGGAGCGGGCCGGAGGTGCGGCGCAGCCAGCGGGGGACGCGGGTGCGGCGTGTGGAGGCGGGGACGATGGGTTCGAGCTCGGGGGGCGCGTGTTCCTGTGCGCCGGTCTTGGATATGTCGGAAATATCGGGCTGGGATGAGCCCGGCGGGGCATGGCTGATGCTCATGAGTGCTCCACGGGGAGGAGAGCGACCGGAGAGGGGTACGCCAGGGCGCCGTCGCGTCACGGACTCAGTGCGGGAGCACGTGAGAGCGGACGTGCGGGTGAGGCGGAGCGCAGGCGAGGGGAAGAGAAGAGTGAAGGGCGTCAGCGGCCGCGGCGACACGCGGCGGAGGCCACCCGCAGCAGGTCGATGTGACCGCGCGTGGTGAGCAAGGCTGAACGCAACATGCGGCAGAAAGTAGCCAGCTGGTGCGCGTACGGTCAATGGTGTCTCGCGGAGTGGACCTCCGGTATCACCGTACGGGTGGTGGCGGCCTGCGCCCGGGTGGGCGGGGGGCGGACACGGGAACCGACGTATGGGCGAGGATTGGGGGCATGCCCGATGCCTTCAGCACCCGTGTCCTGAACGTCGCCACCGGTTCGTCGGAGACGGTCGTCGACCTCACTCGCGATTGCGAGGCCTTCCTCCGGGAGGCGGCGGCTGGCCGCGACGGCCTCCTGAACGTCTTCGTGCCCCACGCAACTGCCGGAATCGCCATCATCGAAACCGGCGCCGGCAGCGACGACGACCTCCTCGCCGCCCTCCACTCCCTGCTCCCCGCAGACGACCGCTGGCAACACCGCCACGGCAGCCCCGGCCACGGCCGCGACCACGTCCTCCCCGCGCTCGTGCCGCCGCACGCGACACTGCCGGTGCTGGGCGGGCGGCTGGAGCTGGGGACGTGGCAGTCGGTGTGTCTGGTGGACACAAATAGGGATAATCCCAACCGTCAGGTGCGGCTGAGCTTCCTGGGCTGATGCTCGTGAGGGACTGGGGCTCGAATTCCGGCCGCACCGAGTAGCCCTTGGCTTGTGCGTGATCCGCCCGTGAGCGCCAGTTCCGGGGCGCGCTCGCGCGGCGCCATTCAAACCCACGACCACTTCGTCCCGAAGATTGAGGTCGTCAGCCGCGCCTCGTCTCCAGGGTTGGGGTCTGACCGAACGCCTGTCGTGGCTGGTACTCCAGCTGTAGATCGGGATCTTGCTCGTTGCGCTGGTCGCTTCGGCTGACCTGTAAGGCACGCAAGGGTGCCTGGCGGAGTGGCCACCGGGACGCAGCCGCACGGCAGTGCCGCGGTTTCAACGGCACGACCTCGGGGCGCATCAACATCGCGGGTGTCTCCGTGCACCGGAGTAGTGGGCGCCGCCGGTCGCACCGACCGGGCGACTTCACATCCTGTGGCCCCGACTCTGCTTTCAGCAGGTCGGAGGCCGGTCTCTCATCCGTGGGAGGGAGGCCTTCCGTGCGTCCGGGGCTGCTGCAGCCGGGCCGCGAGCTCCCCCGGCAGGACGTCCCGGTTTGCCGGAGTGAGCTGGACGACCTCGATGTCGGCGCGCCGCTTGAGGGTGTCGGTGAACGGATCGCGGTGCGTGTGGACCGTGGCGACGACGTCGACCTCTGCGACGAACAGCGCGTCGACCGCGCGCCGGAACGCCGTGCACGCCAGTTCCATCCGCCCCAGCTCGTCGATGAGCACCAGCCGCCCTGTTGCCTCCTCGGTTGCTGCTGGCCGAAGCGACGGCAGCGCCAGTCGTTCCATGACGCCCGGGTCGACGCCGTATTTCCCCACCCGTGGCGGACCGGGCAGGTCGACATGGGCGAGCACTTCCCGTCGGCCTGCCAAGGTCTCCAGGGCGAAACCGACGCGGGCGCCGGATTGCCGGATCTCCTCCGTGGTGAAGCCGGTGGCCGCGTGGGTGGGCAGCAGCGCGGCCAGCCGACGCAGGGCGGTCGTCTTGCCCGCGCCAGGGCGGCCCTCGAGCAGGATCCTTGTCGGCATACTGCCATCTTCACCCCCGCTTCCGGAGCGGCCCGGGTGGGCTCGGCCGAACGGGGGTTTTGGGGTGCGGATCGGTGCCGGTGCCGCCGTTTCGGGTATGGCGGCGCGCATGAGCGGAATTGAACTCAGCAGCACCGCGTTCGACGACAAGACGGTGATCCCCCGTCGGTACAGCGGGGAGGGTGAGAACATCTCACCGCCCTTGACCTGGTCGGGGGTGCCCCACGAGGCCACGGAGCTGGTGCTCCTGTGCGAGGACCCGGACGCGCCGGGGACGACTTTCCTGCACTGGCTGGTGACCGGCATCGACCCAAGGACCACCGGGGCGGCGGAGGGCCAGAAGCCCCAGGGGGGTCTGCCGTGGCCCAACGGCTTCGGCCGCGTGGGCTGGGGAGGGCCGATGCCTCCACCGGGGCACGGGCCGCATCGCTACTTCTTCCGCCTGTACGCCCTGTCCGAGCCGCTGCCGCTGCACGAGCACCCGGGCGTCGAGGACGTGCACCGTGCCCTGAAGGGCAGGGAGCTGGCCTCCGGCACCCTGGTCGGGAACTATCAGCGCTGAGCGCGTCACCGCTGGTCGTAGCCATGGGCGCCGTACAGCCGGACGAACCGGGCCGCGGTGACCGTGCTGCGGTGCACCAGGTCGTGGGCCCGCCGCTCGTACAGCTCGACGCGCTCCTGCCCGCCCTGCCCGATCGGCTGGACGAGCCGGCCACCGGTGCGGAGCTGATCCACGAGCGGCTCAGGCACTCGCGGGAAGGCCGCGCAGACGATGACGGCGTCGTACGGGGCACGGGTCGACATCCCGAGGGTGCCGTCGCCGAGGACGACCTCGGCATTGCCGACGCCCTGCCCGGCCAGCCGCAGGCGGGCCTCGTCGACAAGGTCGGGCCAGCGCTCGACGCTGACGACGTACGTGGCCAAGCGGGCCAGCAGCGCGGTCTGCCAGCCGTATCCGGTCCCGACCTCCAGGACCTGTTCGTCTCCGGTGAGGCCGAGAGCGGAGACCATCATGGCGATCAGCGAGGGCTGGGTGGTCACCTGCCCGTGGGGGAGCGGAACGGGCGTGTCCCGGTACGCGGATGCCACCTTGTCCGCGGGGACGAATTCCGCCCGGGGGATGCTCCGTACGGCCTCGAGGAGACGGGCGTCGGTCACCCCCACGGCGTGGGCCGCGCGGACCAGGTCCTCGGGGGTCCCTTCATGGGCCATCGGACCGCGGGGCCGTGGCGGTGGCGCCGGCGGCCCCGGTCGTGGCGCGTTCCAGTCCGAAAACGATCCCCTTCGACGTCGGCGTGTTGGCGGCCTCGCTGCTGACGCGGCCCGATGTGCAGAAGGCGGCCTCGTCGGGGGAGTCCAGCTGGGCCAGTTCCCCGGCCAGCAGTGAGAAGGCCACGTCCCCGCCGATGGGTTCGTAGTGGTCCGAGCCGGGCCGCTTGACCATCGGCTCGGTGAGCCGGCCCTGCTGGTTGAGGCACCGGGCAGATCGATCGGTCAGCTCGGAGACCGGGTGCTCCCGGAAGAACCCGGCCGTGATCCGTCGTGACGTCGCCTCGTCGCTCACGTGCTCGGCGCCGTTCTCGCAGTACTCGTTGCGGTGCCGGTGAGCGGGGTCCGGTTCCGGCCAGGCGCAGCCCGGGCAGTCGAAGCCCTTGATCTGGTTGAGGCTGAGCAGCGTCAGTGCCGTACAAAGGACCGCCGTCTGCTCCAGGGAGTACCGCAGCGGGTTGGCCACCGCTGGCACGCCTACCACCCAGGTCTTGGGCGGGGTGATCGAAACGTCCGTCTCCTCCGCGCCGCTCCTGCTCCTGCCCATGTGCCCCACCCGCCGCTCATGCGCCGCGCTGCCGCTCCAGCCCAGTGTCGGCATGTTCCGTGCGCGGCGCGATCCGGGGCCGTCGGGCGCAAGGGGCGACCCGTGATCCGGGAGGCGCAGCGCGTCGGCGTCAGGACGGGGTCCCCGCGTCCGCGTACCGCAGCAGGGCGCCCACGCCCTCATACAGACTCAGCTCGCTCTCCGGTACGACGACCAGCTCGGCACCGGTGCCGACGAGGGCCCGGACGAGGGCCTCGTCGGCGCGTTCCTCGCGCGGGGCCCGTACGCCGAAGGACATCAGCTCCGCCTCGGTCAGGGCGAGCTGAGTGGGCTGGGAGCCCGCCCAGAGCTGCAGCGAAGACCCTGGCGGCCGGTTCAGCAGCAGTGCCGCGACCTGGCCGCGCTGGAGGGCGGCGACGGTGGCGGACAGCCCCTCCGTCATGGGTCCGTCCAGGGCGCGCCGGCCGATGAAGATGTCCACGAGTTCCCGGTCGTGCGCGGCCATGCGGCCGCGGAAGACTCCGTCGAGCTGCGGCTCCAACAGGGCGCGTCCGGTGTCGGTGGGGGTCCGGCCGCCCACGCGTACGACCTTGTCCCGCAGGGTGTGCGGCAGGCGGCGGATCAGTACGTTGCACGCCCACTCGTCCCCGCCCACGACGACGGCGTCGGCATGGGCGCGCCGCGCCCGTTCGTCCAGCTGGTGACCGAGCCGGAGGGAGGTGCGGTGCCAGGTTGCCACCGCGACCCTGCGGTGCAGCCGCTCACCCGGGGTGACGGTGGACGCGGGCCAGGTGCCGGTCTCCGCCTCCAGAGTTACCCAGCCGTGGGTCTCGGCGGTCGGAAGGCCGCCGTAGTGGACGACTACGGCCATGTAGGGGATCTCCGGAACGTGCTGGGTGACCAGGGGCATCGCGTCCGGCAGGGTGCTGTAGCGCGCGGAGTCGTGCTCGGGCGGCCTGGGCAGCTCCCCGTCCAGGACGAGCGTGCCGTGAGCGGCGAAGATGGCCTGACCGTGCACCCCCGGCACCTCTGTGTCGGCGCCGACCACCTCCTCCAGCACGTTCAGCAGCGCCCGGTCCGAGCCCTGACGGGACAGACTCTCGCGCAGTCGCCGCCAGCGCAGCGCGATCGCCCGCTCGGGATGCTCGACGTCTCGGGAGGTGTCCAGGTACACGGAGGCGAACGGGCCCGGCTCCGCGTAGAGGGGTTCAAGGAAGGACAACCTCATCGCCACTCCTCGTCGATGGTCTCCTCTCCTTTGATGATGCGCGCCCCGGGGGCGATGGAGCTCGACGAGCGCAAGGATGCCGTGGTCGCGCGGCCGCTGAGGTCCGGTCGGTGGCCGCGGAGGTCAGTTCCCGCTGAACGGCGGGTGAATACGTTTCCTCCAACACCCGTGAAGCGGGATGAACGAGGAGGCAGGCCCGTGAAGGAAAGCCAGTTGGATACGTGCGTGATCGGGGCGGGACCTGCCGGGCTGGCGGTCGCCAGGGCCCTGGCGGAGCGGAATCTGCCGTACACGCATCTTGAGCGGCACACCGGGCCCGGCGGTATCTGGGACATCGAGAATCCCGGCAGTCCGATGTACGAGTCCGCCCACTTCATTTCCAGCAGGACGCTGTCGGGGTTCGGCGGATTCCCGATGCCCGACCACTTCGCGGACTATCCGCCGCACCGGCAGATTCTGTCGTATCTGACGTCCTTCGCCGATGCCTACGGGCTGACGGACCGCATCGAGTTCGGCGTCGAGGTCGAAAGCGTCGAGAAGAACGCGGATGGCACCTGGACGGTGACCCGGGCCGACGGGCGGGAAACCGTGCACGGGCAGGTCGTGGTGTGTACGGGCTCGCAGTGGCACCCCAACACCCCCGAACTGCCGGGTGAGTTCAGCGGCGAGGTCCGGCACACCGTCGGCTATCGCAGCGCGGAGGAGCTGCGGGGCAAGCGGGTCCTGGTCGTGGGGGCGGGGAACTCCGGGTGCGACATAGCGTGCGATGCAGCCCGGAGCGCGGACCACGCGGTGATCAGCATGCGACGCGGGTACTGGTTCATCCCCAAGCATCTGTTCGGCCGGCCGGTGGACACTATCGCCAACAGTGGGCCGCACCTGCCGATGTGGCTGGCGCAGCGGGTCTTCGGTGCCCTCCTGCGGATCATCAACGGAGACCCGACGCGGCTGGGGCTGCCGAAGCCGGACCACAAGCTGTTCGAGACCCACCCGGCCATCAACTCGATGCTGATCCACCACCTCCAGCACGGCGACATCACCGCCAAGCCAGGGATCGCCCGCACCGAGGGCAGGACCGTGTACTTCACCGACGGCACGAGCGACGACTTCGATCTCGTCCTGCTGGCCACGGGCTACGTCCACAAAGTGCCGGTCGCGCAGCAGTACTTCGGCGCCGAGCAGCACCCGGACCTGTACCTGTCGTCGTTCTCGCGCGAGCACGAGGGCCTGTTCGGCATCGGCTTCATCGAGACCAACTCCGGTGCGTACCAGCTCTTCGACTCCCAGGCGCAGTTGATCGCCGGGTACATCCATGACGCGCGGCACCGGCTGCCGAACGCGGAGCGGTTCGCCCGGATGATCCGCGCCGACCGGCCGGATCTGTCCGGCGGGCTGAAGTTCGTCGACTCGCCCCGCCACACCGGCTACGTCGACGGCGGAGCCTTCGTGAAGTACCTGGGCAAGGTCGCGGGGGAGATGGGCTGGCGTACCGAGGGTCAGCCGCCGCCCGCGCGGTCCCTTCGACGCGCGGAGGCGGCGGCATGAGTGGGTTCGACTTCACCGACAAGGTCATGCTGGTGACCGGCGGCGCGGGCGGCATCGGCAGTGCGCTGTGCCGTCGCTTCGCCTCCGGCGGCGCCCGCTGCATCGTCGTCGACATCGACGAGAACCGGGCCAAGAAGTTGGCCGCGGAACTTCCCGGCGCCGGGCACACAGGCATCGGCTGTGACCTGATGGACCGCGCCCAGGTGGAGCGGCTGTTCGAAGTGGTCGCCGCTGCATATGGTCGCCTCGACGTACTCGTCAACAACGTGGGCATGACCAGCGCGGAACGCTTCGACGTCCGCAGCGTCGAGAGCATCGAGCGGGAAATCACCCTCAACCTGACCTCACCGCTGGTCGCGACCCGAATCGCCATTCCTCTTCTCATGGCGTCCCAGGACGCCCGGGTGGTCACCACGGTCTCCCTCGGCGGGATCTTCCCGCTGGGCGAGACCCCGATCTACACCGCTTCCAAGTTCGGGCTGCGTGGCGCGATGCTGGCCATCGGGCTCGACCTCAGGAACAAGGGCATCCTGGCCGGGTCGGTACTGCCGTCGGCCACCGACACCCGGATGCTCCGTCAGGAGGCAGTGGACGGCGGGAACTCGATGCAGTTCCAGGACCGGCCCCAGCAGCCCGCCGACGTCGTCGCGGCCGTGGTGAGCCTGCTGGACAAGCCCCGACTGGAGGCCTACCCCCGGCCCGGTGAGTCCCGTCTCGTGCGTTTCGCGATGCTCATGCCGAACCTGCTCCCCCGGGTCTTCCCGCTGTTCCGCAAGCGCGGTGACCGCGGCATGGCCCGCTATCTGGAGGAACTCCGCCGACGCGGACTGGCCCGCCTGGCCGACGGGCGCTGGGAACTGGTGGAGGAAGCATGACCACGAACGAGATGCTGCAGGTCGTCAACCCTGCCACCGGTGAGCCGATCGCCACCCTGCCCGCCGCGAGCGCCGACGACGTAGCCAAGGCCGCCGAGCAGGCCCGGCAGGTGCACGACGCCGGGGTGTGGTCGAGGCTTCCGGTCCGGGAGCGCGGCGCGGTACTGCTGCGGCTGGCCGACCTGATGGAACGCGACGCCGAGATCCTCGCCCGGCTGGACAGCGAGGACGCGGGCAAGCCGATCACGGAGTGCCGTACGGGCGACGTACCGGGCGCGATCGAGTCGCTCCGCTGGTTCGCCGAGGCGGCCGACAAGATTTTCGGCCGGGTCGCGCCGAGCGGGCCCGACGGTCTCGGTCTCATGAGCCGCGAACCGGTCGGGGTCGTCGCGGCCATCCTGCCCTGGAACTACCCTCTCGCCATGACCGCATGGAAGGTCGGACCGGCCCTGGCCGCCGGTAACTGTCTGCTGGTCAAGCCCGCCGAGGCGACCCCGCGCTCAGCCCTGCACCTGGCCGCACTCGCAGCCGAGGCCGGCCTTCCCGACGGGGTTCTCACGGTACTGCCGGGGTACGGCCGGGAAGCCGGCGCGGCCCTCGCCCGAAGCCCCCTCGTAGAGGCGCTGTCCTTCACCGGGTCCACCGCGACCGGCCGCCGCGTCCTCAAGGACGCCGCCGAGAGCAACTTCAAGCGCGTCTCGCTGGAGATGGGCGGCAAGAGCCCCCAGGTACTGATGGCCGACGCGTTCTCCTACGGCGACGAGCTCATCGACAACATGATCGAGGCCGCGTTCCTGACCATGGGGCAGAACTGCACGGCCGGCTCCCGTGTGCTGGTTCACCGCAGTATCGCCGAGGAGGTCCTGGAGCGGTTCACGGCCGCGGTGAGAGAGCTCGTCATCGGCGATCCGGCCGACCCGCGCACGCAGATGGGGCCGCTCATCAACCACGCCGCCTTCGATCGGGTCGCGGGAGCCGTGGAGGCCGCCCGGGCCGGCGGAGCCCAGGTCCACACCGGGGGGCTGCCCCACGGGCTGCCTCCGCGCGGCGCCTACTACCCGCCCACCGTGATCACCCGAGCCCCCGACGGGAGCGACGTCCTCACCAAGGAGTTGTTCGGTCCCGTTGTCACCGTTCAGACCTTCACCTCCGAGGACGAGGCGGTACGCAGGGCCAACGCCACCGAGTACGGTCTCGCCGCCTCGGTCTGGACCCGCGATCTCGATACCGCGCTGCGGCTGGCACGCCGCATCGAGGCCGGCGTGGTCTCCGTCAACGCCTACAGCGAGGGTGACATCACCACACCTTTCGGCGGCTGGAAGCAGTCGGGATTCGGTGGAGTGGAGAAGTCCACCGACGCCTTCGACCAGTGGACCCGGGAGAAGACCATCTGGATCCGCACCCGCTGACCCGAGCCGACAGCCGGCAGGCGCGGTAGCCGACGCGTCATTCCGTGTGCCCCGCCCCACGGAGCATCCGCTCCCGCAGCTGGACCGGGGAGGTGCCGTGCCAGCGGCGTACCGCGCGGCGCAGCGCCCGTTCGTCGGAGAATCCCGCCCGGCGGGCGATGTCGCGCAGGGTCAGTTCCCGGCGGAGCAACAGCTGTTCGACGCGTTCCCGGCGCACTCCCTCGACGAGTGCCTCGTACGTCGTGCCGCAGTCGGCCAGCCGACGGCGCAGCGTCCGCTCGCTCGTCGCATGCCGCCGCGCCTGCTCGCCGAACGAAGGCACCACCGGGAGGCCCTGCGCGACGGAGATCTCCAGCACCTCCAGCAGGTCCTGCTGGTCACGGCGGGAAGCCATCTGCGCGTCGAGCATCTCCAGCGTCGACGCGTAGCTCACCGGATCCCGGCCGGGCATCCGGGTACGGGCCCACGCGGGGTCGATGACCATGCGGTTGGCGGGGGCGCCGAAGCGGACCGGACAGCCGAACAGGGCGCCGTGCAGGTCGCGTTGGCGGGGTGGCGGAAAGGAGAGCTCCACCACCCTCGGCGCGAAGGACGGACCGACGGTCAGCCGGGACAGGGTGACCACGGAGGCGAACGCCTCCTCGATCAGGAAGGAAGCCACGGCCGGGTCCATGGCGGGATCGGGAAGATCGGCGCGCAGCACGAAGGCGTCGTCCTCCTCACCCACACCGGCCGACCACACCACCATCGCCCCGGACAGGTTCTGGTACTTCACCCCGGTCTCGATGGCGTGCTCAAGCGTGTCGTCGGCCATCAGGGCGAAGCCGAGCAGGCCCCACGCGGTCAGGTGCTGCGCCGCGCCGACTTTCAGCCCCAGGCGCTCGTCCCCGGTCAGCTCCAGCGCACGACGGATCACCGCGCTGCCCTGCCGGTACGACACCCGCAGCGCGGCGGAGCGCATGACCGTCTCGTCCAGTCCCATCTGCTTCAGCAGGGGCCGCAGATCGACGCCGCGCTCGTCGGCGACCACGACCAAGTAGCGCAGGATGTTCGGCTGGATCGTCGCCGACGTGCTGCGGCTGGTCCCGGGATGGTCTGCCGGGCCGGGGGCTGGGGACATCACACTCACCTTCTCCTCGGCGACCACCGTAGGCAGCCGGCATCACCGGTCGCAGGCTCTGGCCCCCGAGGTCCCCTGTACGGCCCCTGACGTCCTGAGCCTGCCTTCCACGCCTGGCTACGGTTTCCGCAACCCGCACGGCATTCGACTCGCTGCTCCTCGACTGCCCACTCCAGCGCACACAGGAAATGAAGGCGCGACAGCATCATGTCCTTTAATGCTCCAGCCCGGGCGGGTGCCGGGCACCCGGTCTCCAAGATTGGCGCCCGAAGAGGCGCGACCCTCGCGTTCGCCGCGCAAGGTGTGTCTGTCGCCGCCGTGTACACGACCGTCCCCGCTGTCACCGAACACCTGAAACTGGCTCCGCTCCTGATGACCACCCTGATGGTCGCGGTGGCGCTGATGGCAGGGGGCGGCAGCTTCCTGGGCCTGGCCGCGATCCGCCGCGCCGGTCCCGTCGCCACGATGCGCGGGGCCGTGCTGACGGCCGTCGCCGCGCTGGTACTGATCGGGTGGGCCCCCGACGAGGCGACCGTCATCTGCGCGTACATCCTCTTCGGGCTCGCTGTCGGTGCCCTCGATGTCGGGGTCAACACCCGGGCAGCGGCGATCGAACGCGCCTACGGCCGCAGCATCTTCGGCTCCTTCTACACAGCATGGAGCGTGGGTGGCGTGGTCGCGGCCCTGCTCACTGCCGGGGCCGCCCGGCTGGAGTGGCCCGTAGCCGCCGGCCTGAGCGTTCAGGCAGGCATCGTGCTGCTCCTCGCCGTCTGTATGCGCACGCATGCCCTCCCCTCCTCCTCCGCGGGGCCGTCGGACACCCCCGCCCAGCCGCCGCTGGGGCGCCGCCTGTGGATCCGGCTCATCCCGTTCGGCCTGGTCCTCCTCATCGTCTACGTCGTCGACTCCACCGTCTCGGCCTGGTCGGCGGTCTACCTGCGCCAGACCCTCGCCGCGTCCCTCACGGTCGCGCCGCTGGCGTACGCGGCCTACCAGGCCGGCACAGTCGTCGGCCGCGCCGCCACCGACCGACTCGTGCAACGGTTCGGAGCGGTCGCCGTCGTCCGCACCGCGGCCCTGCTGGTCGCGGGCGCCCTGGCAGGCATGGCCGCCGCGCCGAGCTGGCCGTTCGCCGTTCTCGCGGCCGGGGCGGTGGGCCTGGGAGCGTCCGTCCTGGCTCCGCTGTGTCTGGCCTCCGCCGCGCGACTGCGTCCCGCTGCCTCGGAGGCGGTCCTGGCGCGCCTGAACCTCTTCAATTACGTCGGCGTCATCACCGGTGGCGCAGTGAGCGGACTCCTCGGCTCCACCGGCCAGTTCCGTCTCGCCTACGCGGCAGCGGCCGCCCTGGCGGTTCTTCTCCTGGCCGCCGCCCGCCATTTCACCCACCAGCCTCCAGGCTCGGCCCCTGCGGAGAGAATCCCTCCCTTCGACCGGGCAGATCCTCAGCCACTGGGCTGAGGGTTCCCACACCGGGTGCTTCCAGACCGTCGATACCGAGGCCGAAACGGCTCACGCGCGGTGGGCCCAGGTACCGTCGCGCTGTGAACACTTACTGGCACGTCGTTCTGTTGCCGCTCTGCGCCTGACCGGGCGCAGGCACTGACGGTTTGACCCGGCACCCATCGGCCCTCAGGTCGGTCAGGGGCTTTTGTCGTTTGCCCGTTTCGGATCCAGTCCCAGACGCATACGACGACGGAAGAACACGACTGTGCCGAACCACGCAACCCCTCTGACTCACGCGCGCCCGGACTTTGCCGGCCCGCGCCCCTCCCACACCTCGCTCCTCAGCGGCCCCGCGCCCATCCTCACCTCAGCCGTGCAGTCGACATGCAGGATTGGCTGTGGCGACGGTGGGTTGGGCGGCCGGCGGTGGACTGGGTCCTCGCGCTGACAATTACCGGCGTGCATGTCGCGGTTGTACATTCACGGGTGGCGGGGATCTCCTGGCCTGGCCCGACAGGGAACAGCGGATCGCCGCCCACACTGCGACGGCTACCGTCGCCGCCGCTGTCGCTGAGCTCGCAGTCTGTCCCCCTGGTTGCAGGAATGAGCCCGCTCCGGACTCGACGTTGACGGCGGCCGCCCCAACTGCGAACCGGGCTAGACCGGGTTGCCCTAACGGAGTTTCGTGGATACGAATAGGGACAATCCGAGCCGTCAGGTGCGGTTGAGCTTCCTGGGGTGAGCTGAGCGGGGCTGTCCTGGCGACCGTCTGACCGCCTGTCGGCGGGCAGATCGCGTGCCTC
This sequence comes from Streptomyces sp. R41, assembly GCF_041053055.1. NCBI lineage: Bacteria > Bacillati > Actinomycetota > Actinomycetes > Kitasatosporales > Streptomycetaceae > Streptomyces > Streptomyces sp. R41. The sequence continues at coordinate 1,576,047 of NZ_CP163443.1, read as the reverse complement.
CTACCGTCGCGACGTCGGCACCTTCAGCCTGTCCCGGCTGACCTTTCCCGGAATCCCGTCCGCGTCTTTGCCCTTGAGGCCCAGTTTGTGCTGCCACGCCGTGTAGGACTTGCGGTCGGCGTCGGTCCGCTCCGGGCTCGGGCCATCCTCGTAACGGCCGCAGCCCTCCGCAGTGAGCGAGAGCGTGGTCCCTGCTGGTCGTCCGACAGGTAAGCCGCCTATGGCTTGGGCACGGGTTGCTCCCCCGAGCCTCGGACGATCAGTCGTGTGGGAACGGTGATGGTGCGGGCGCGGGAGCGGTCGCCGTCGAGTCGTGCCAGCGCCATGGTCGCCGCTGTTCTGCCGAGTTCTTCCGCGTCCTGGGCGACGACGGTCAGGGCCGGTTCGAGTGCCTCGGCCAGCGATACGTCGTCGAAGGCGACGACGGCGACATCCTTGCGCTTGCTGCGGGCCAGTTCGGCGACGATGCCCAGCGCCATGATGTTGTTGCCGGCGAACAGGGCAGTGGGGGGATCGGCCAGGCCGAGGAGTTGGGCGGTCGCGGCCTCGGCGCCCTGCTGGTCGTGGGCGTTGGTGACGAGTGAGCGGTCGTAGGGGATGTCGGCTTCCTGCAGCGCGGAGCGGTAGCCGGCCAGACGTTCACGGCGGGTGTACAGCTTCGGGGGCAGGTCGCCGACGAAGCTGATGCGGCGGTGGCCGTGGGCGATGAGGTGGGCGACGCCGTCGTGGGCTCCGGCGCGGTTGGAGCTGACGATGCTGTCCGTGGCGAGGCCGGCTCCGGGGCGGTCGAGGAAGACGACGGGCAGTCCCGCCGTGCGGTGGGACTTGAGGTGGGAGTGGTCGGCGCCGACGGACGGAACGACGATCAGGATGCTGACCCGCCGGGCGAGGAACTTGTCCGTCAGGGCGCGTTCGCGATCGGGGTCGTCCGCGGAGGAGCCCATGAGCAGGGTCAGTCCGCGGTCGCGGACGGTGTCCTCAATGGCGCGGGCCACGGCTCCGAAGAAGGGGTTGGCGAGGTCGGGAATGACCAGGCCGACGGTGGTGTCCGGGCCGCCGACGCGGATGTTGCGGGCCATCAGGTTCGGCTGGAAGCCGAGCTTGGCCACTGCGGCCAGTACCTGTTCCCTTGTCTGCGCGGAAGCGGGTCCGTCCTCGTTGAGGACTCGGGAGACCGTCTTGGCGCTGACGCCGACTTCGCGGGCGACGTCGGCCAGGGTGGGGCGGCGGTTCGCTGCCATGGAGAAACCGTCTCCTGAGGGCTCTCGGTTCCGGCCGCGGCCTCGGCCGGAAACTGCGAGAGCTGGGTTGTGCTGTCAGGTGGCCTGGACTCCGGCGGCCTTCGCGGCCTTGGAATCCGCTACGACAGTATCTCCGGCCTCGTCGATGCTGAGCGCGCCGGTCATGATGGCGACGACCTCGGCCATGGAGTAGTCGGACGGCTTGATCACGGCAGCGCGCCGGCCCAGCCGGTGGACGTGGATCCGGTCGGCGATCTCGAAGACGTGGGGCATGTTGTGGCTGATCAGAACGACCGGCATGCCCTTGTCGCGAACGCGGCGGATGAGGTCCAGGACCTGACCGGACTCCTTGACGCCGAGGGCTGCGGTGGGCTCGTCCATGACGACGACGCTGCGGGCCCAGGCGACGGAACGGGCGACCGCAACGGCCTGACGCTGTCCGCCGGAGAGCGTCTCCACCGACTGCGTCAGCGAGCGCAGGCCGATCTTCAGGTCGGCCATGTGCTCGGCGGCCTCCTGCCGCATCCGCTTCTTGTCCAGCATGCGGAAGACACGGCCGAGCACGCCGGGACGGCGGAGCTCACGCCCGAGGAACATGTTCGAGGCGATGTCCATCGAGGCCGCCACGGCGAGGTCCTGATAGACCGTCTCGATGCCGTGGGCGCGGGCACTTTGCGGGCCGGAGAAGGTGATGGGCTCCCCGTTGAGGCGTATCTCGCCGGCGTCGGGGACCACCGCGCCGGTGAGGGCCTTGATCAGGCTGGTTTTGCCGGCGCCGTTGTCGCCGATGACGGCGAGGACCTCGCCGGGGAGCAGGTCGAAGTCGGCGCCGTCGATGGCGGTGACGTGGCCGTAGCGCTTGACCAGACCACGGGCCTGCAGAACGGGCGTGGGGGAAGTGGTGGCGGTCATCGGGCCTTCTTCCGGGAGATCTGGTCGACGGTCACCGCGAGGATCACCAGAACACCGGTGATCAGGGTCTGGTAGATGGAGGCGACGCCCATCAGTTGGACGCCGTTACGGAAGACGCCGACGATGAGAACGCCGATGAAGGTGCCCAGGACCGACCCGCGTCCGCCGAAGAGGCTGGTGCCGCCGAGGACCACGGCGGTGATGCTGTCGAGGTTGTCGGTCTGTCCCGCCTGGGGGTCGCCGACTCCGGTGCGGGAGATGAGCAGCAGGGCGGCGATCCCGTACAGCAGTCCCGCCACGGTGTAGATGCCGATCGTCAGCCGGGAGGTGCGGATACCGTTCAGCCGCGCCGCTTCCTGGCTGTTGCCCAGTGCGTAGACGTGCCGGCCCCAGCCGGTGCTGCTCAGCGCGTAGGCGAGCAGGAGGAACAGGGCGATGGTGACCAGGGAGCCGTAGGTGATGTCGGTGTGGCCGAGGGGGAAGGTCTGCCCGAGGGCCGTCAGCGGGCCGGGCAGGTTGGTGACCGTCTGCTCCTCGGAGTAGATGTGGGTCAGCGCGAACGCCACGTTGAGCATGCCGAGGGTGACGATGAACGGCGGCAGCGGGATCTTCTGCACCAGCAGCCCGTTGAGCAGCCCGAAGCCCGCGCAGACCGCTATGCCCAGCGCGATGGCGACGAGCGGCGGCAGGGACCCCTCGGCGGCCATCTTGGCGATCATGATGCTGCCGAATGCCATCACGGCTCCGCAGGACAGGTCGATGCCCGCGGTGAGGATGATCAGGGTCTGTCCGATGGCGAGGGTGCCGACGACCATGACCTGCTGCACGATCAGCGAGAAGTTGCCGCCGGTGAGGAACTGGTCGGTCGAGAGGGCGAAGAAGGCGCAGGCGAGAAGGAGGGCGACCAGAGGGCCGGTGGTCGGTGCCGTGAGCAGTCTGCGGGCCGTGGTCGGCGCTTTGAGCTCGGCGTACGGCGTGGTCGTGGCTGTCATGCGAAGTCCTTGTCGGAAGACAGAAGTCCCGGTGGGAGGACAAGGGGGCGGCCGTCCCCGGTCGGGGAGGAGGGGCCGGCCGCCCCGCTGAGGGATTTGGAAATGGCGGCCAGGGGCGGGTGAGCGGCTCAGCCCCAGCAGTTGTCCAGGCCGTAGGCGGTGTCCTTCGACGTGACCCCGTCCTGCGCCTTGTCGGTGATCAGCGTGACGCCGGTGTCGGTGTAACCGGACGCTTTCTTGCCGTCCTTGGCGAACGTCACGACGGCCTTGACGCCCTCGGCGGCCATCTTCAGCGGGTACTGCTGTGAAGTCGCGGCGATCTTGCCGTCCTTGACGGCCTGGGTGCCGGTGCAGCCGCCGTCGACCGAGACGATCAGGACGTCCTTCTCCCGGCCCTTGGCCTTCAGCGCGGTGTACGCACCCAGGGCCGCCGGTTCGTTGATGGTGTAGACGACGTTGATGCCGGGCGCCTTCTGCAGGCAGTTCTCCATCGCGGTCTGGCCCTTGGCCTGGTCGCCACCCGTGTCCTGGGCGCACACGACGTCCTTGTCGGTGGCGCCGAAGCCCTTCAGGAATCCGTTGTGCCGCTGGACGCCGACGGAGACACCCGGCGCGAGGTCGAGGGCGGCTATCTTCGCCGTCTTGCCCTTCATGGCGGCCTTGGCGTACTCGCCGATCAGCTGGCCGGCCTTGAGGTTGTCGGTGGCGAAGAGGGCGTCGACCGCGCTCTCCGGCTCGGTCGGTGTGTCCAGGGCGATGACCAGGACACCCTTGGCGCGGGCTTTCTGGATCGCGGGCACGATCGCCTTGGAGTCGCTCGGGGTGATCAGGATGCCCTTCACGCCGGCGGCGACCATGTTCTCGATGGCCGTGACCTGACCTGCGTTGTCCCCGTCGAACTTGCCTGCCGCGGTGGACAGTTGGGCGCCGTTCTCCTTGGCGGCCTTCTCCGCGCCCTCCTTCATCTTCACGAAGAACGGGTTGGTGTCGGTCTTGGTGATCAGACCGACCTTGACGCTGCCCGATCCGGTGCTCGCGGTGCCCGATCCCGATCCGGATCCACAGGCGGTCAGGGCGAGGGCTGCGACACCCGTGCAGGCAGCGGCTCTGAGCAAGGGGGAGGGCAGACGAGAGATGCGTGACATGAACGACTCCTGCGGGATTGCGGGCGAACGGCCGGCATCGGGGCATGCCGTCCCTCGGTGTCATCGTTGACTTATGTCATCGTTGACACTGCTTGGCGAGGATGATGGACTCCGTTCCCCGGCAACGTCAATGCCTTGCACCCGTCACAAATCGGCAACGCCCGCGGCCGTCGCCCGCCCGAAGCCGCTCACCGGCTGCCCGGGACGTGCTTGTTTCTGTCCGCGCATTCCGAGAGAAGAGCAGCCCATGAGCCCGCGCCAGATCAGCGTCCTGGGGGAGTGCGTCGCGGACGCCTTCACCGAACCCGCAAGCGTCCCGGATGAGCTCGCCCTGCGGGTGCTGCCCGGTGGCGGACCTGCGAACACGGCGGTGGCCCTGGCCAGGCTGGGTACCCCGGCCCGCTTCCTGGCACGCCTGTCCGGCGATGTGTTCGGCCGCCTGTTCCGGGCCCATCTCGAGGCGTCCGGCGTGGACCTGTCGTACGCCGTCGCGGCCGCCGAGCCCAGCACGCTGGCTGTTGCCGAACTCGACGCCGAGGGTCAGGCTGCGTTCTCCTTCCATGCGCAGGCCACCGCCGACTGGCAGTGGACCAGTGCGGAGCTGGTCGGCGTTGACCTGGCCGACACCGCCTGTGTGCACACAGGCTCGCTGGCCCTGGTCAAGGAGCCCGGAGCGGCCGTGCTGGAGGACTTCCTGGCTGCCGCCGCGCCTCGGGCCACGATCAGCATCGACCCCAACGTCCGCCCGCTCCTGGTGCATCCCGAGGTCTACCGCGCCCGGCTGGCGCACTGGTGTGCCCTCGCGGATGTACTGCGGCTGAGTGAGGACGACCTGGAACTCCTCCTGCCCGGAACACCGCCCGAGCAGGCGTGCGACATCTGGCATGCCGCCGGTGCGCGGCTCGTCGTGATCACGCGCGGTGCCGACGGCGCCCTGGCCTCACTCGACGGGGAGCGGGTGCAGGTGCCCGCGGTGGCGACGCCGGTCGTCGACACGGTCGGTGCAGGTGACTCTTTCACCGCGGGACTGCTGCACGACCTCGGCACCCACGGACTCCTCGGCGGCAGGCTGACGGACCTGCGTCTCGGCGATGTCGAGGCAGCCTGCCTGTTCGCCGCGCAGGTCGCGGCCCTGACCTGCGCGGTTGCCGGCCCCAACCCGCCGTGGCCGAACCAGTTGGCGCAGTTCGCGACCGCCGGCGACGCCTGATGGTCTGTCGGTCCGCACTGGAGCAATCGCGCCCCAACCGTTGACGCACTGGCCGGATTGCGCCTCATAATCGGACACTCGATGTCATCGATGACACAAGTCGACGATGACACCCCTGGTCGGCGGCGTGGACGCCGGCCTCGGCCCGGGGCCTTCGGTCCGTCCGCGCCGGGGCCGCAGTCACCGCTGCGCGGATAGCCGGGGGACAAGGAGACATCCTGAGCCCTGTACGCGTAACCCGGCATGCCCGCATGCGAGGGAATCGGCTCGGTGATCTGGACAAGGCCGTCGCCTGGCACCTCGACTTCGCTCACTGACAAGGACACGGAACCGTGAAGAAGACCCTGCTCGCCGAGTTCACCGCCCGAGAGGGAGCGGAGGACGAGGTCGCCCGCCTGATCCGGGACTACGCCCTGAAGGTGCGGGAAGAGGGAGGCAACCTGGCCTTCGACGTCTACACCAAGGCGGCAAACCCGCGCGGATACTGGATCTTCGAGGTCTACCGGGATGAGGACGCCTTCAAGACACACCTGGACGCCCCGTACGGTGCCCCGTTCAACGCCGCCCTCACCCCGCTGATCGAGGAGGACGCCTCCGTACTGACCTTCCTCGATCCGCTGGCCACACATCCCTAACGGGCGCTGAACACCGGCGGCGACCCGGAGCTGGAGCGCAGAAAGATCGAACTGCTGCTCCAACTCCGGGTCGACGGGGTTTGTACGCGTGCATGTACCACCGGGTCTTGGAGGTGCCGGAGCAGTTGTGGCGGAACGGCCCGCCGCGCTCTGCTTTGCTGGTCAGCCGTGCTCTGCCGCGCCTGGCTGGCGCGGCAGAGCAGGACAGGGCCTGCGGTCAGCTGATCGCGGCGGCGAAGATGTGCATCCGCTAGATGTTGGGGAGACCGGCGAAGGCGACCTGCTTGCCCTCGGTCGGCGGGACCGTCGTCGCGTAGAGGCTCACGTTGTTGCTCAGCGGCCCCGTGGCTGTGTACAGGTAGGGGGCAGGGGCACCCTGCCTTGGGCCAAGCTCCGTGCACGGATGAGGCTCACCTCTGTACCGGTTCGCCGATCCTTGGCCTCCCTCTCCTTGCGCTGGGCCACACCGTATGCGGACCACGGCCCCTGATGGACTGGGCAGCTGGTGGGGCACGGGCACCTTCTGATCCGTAGCCGTGCCCTGCCCCGTGCCGACTTCACCTCCGACCTCTTCGCGACCGGCAACGACCGCGACAACCGTGGCGCCGTCCGGGCCGTGCCGACGGAGGAGCTGGACCTGATGGGGCTGGCGGTCTACGGGCCGCGGAACGCGGTGGACAAGGTGCTGAAGGGCGCGCGGATGCGCACGTGACTGAATCTGCACAGCGAATGCGCAACTGCGGCACGGGTGCGTGCTGTTGGTGCGGAGTTGTCCTGGTCGGAGCTGCCGTGGCAATAGCTGTCGGTTTCCTGTACGGCGCTGCATGTAGAGAAGCTGCCGTCAATTCGTGTGCATGCGTGCATGGATGAGTAGCCGAACGTTTCAACTGCCGTGCCATGAACAGCCACCGACTGGATGCCTGGCACCCTCCGTGATTTGATCCTTCGCGCCGACGGGATCGCGCCAAGACGTCCGGAAACGGATGGCGCGCGCCTGCGGTCGCGGCCCACCGGCTATCCCCAGCTTGGCCGCTCCCCCTTGTGGAACATCCATACGAAGGGCAGTTTCTTCATGAACTCCGCTCCCCAGGTTCAGACCCTTGAAATCTCTGACGCCGAGCTCGACACCGTCTCCGGCGGCCTGAGCCCGGAGGTCGGCATCGCCGCCGGCCCCACGGCGATCAGCAGCTCGGACCTCGTGGGTCAGTTCGGCGCGGTCAAGGACGGGGTCCTGGACACCGTCGGCCAGTACCACCAGGTCGGCGCCACGGTCTCCTTCTGATCGTCAGATCGCGGGACTTCCTCATCGCGGGATCGCTGATACCGGCAGCCTGACCGCCGATCGGCGTCCACAGCGACAAGCCCCCTACCCGCGGGTCTTCGCTGGTAGGGGGCTTGATCGTTAGGGGTTGCTTCTTCTTCTTGCCCTGGGTCTGGCGGGCCCGTTTTTCATCCCTGGTCAGCGGGTCGCACACCCCAACTGACCTGCGGTCGGACGGTCGTTGTCGGTCGTTGCCGGTCGTTGGTCATGGTGGCCGCCGCGTCGCCCCGGGCTTCCGGAGCCAGTCGGCCCAGTTGCTGCTCGTCCCGGAGGCAGTCGGACAGGGCGGCTCGCAGACCGTCGCGCCCTGCTCCCATACCGGGAGCATGCATGGTCGCGAAACGAGCGAAGATCTTGTGCTGGGAGATGAGTCCGGCGAAGACCGGAAGAATACGGGTGAGCACCTCGAGCCCGCGGGTGATGTAGTCGCGGAGGTTGTCCTCGACGGTGCCCTGACCGGCCACCGGCGATTCACGGGCGCCAGTCATGACGGTCGTGACGTGCGCGTGCACGGCTTCAGCGAGGAGTTCTTCCTTGTCCGCGAAGTGGTTGTACAACACGCCGTCGGCGACCTTGGCCTCGCGGGCGATGCCGCGCACGGTCAGGCCCACGCTCCCGTGTTCGGCGATGAGGCGCGCAGCAGTGGCGATCACCACGGCGTACACGGCCAGCATTACCGCGCCGCCCCACTGAGGCAGCAGGCCGTCCTTCACTCGTGGGCCCCCGACAGGTTGCGTACTGATCGCGTTCGGTAGGCACCGGGGGTCGCACCGGTCCACCGGCGGAACGCGCGGATGAATGCCGCTGCGTCGGCGTACCCGAGACGTACGGCGATCTGGTCGACGCCGAGTCCGAGGGTGGACAGCATCTCGACAGCACGAGCGTGCCGCGCTGCGTCGATCAGACGCCGGTAGGACGTACCCTCCACCGCCAGACGTCGGTGCAGAGTGCGGGTGGAGACGTGCAGCGCGGCTGCGGCAACGCCCATGTCGGGGATGCCGTCCGGCCACTGCATGAGCAGTTCCCGTACCCGCGCTGCGAATCCGGTGTCGGTGCGCCGGGCCAGCAGGAGCCTGCACTCGCGTTCGCACACCTCCATGGTGTGCTGGTCCGCCTGCGGCAGCGACTGCTCCAGTACCGTCGCGAGGGTGACGATCGCGTTGCGCGGCGCCCCGAAGGCGATGGGCACGTCGTCAAACGCGTCGTACGGCGCGGACTTTTCAGGCCGTGGGAAGCGCAGATCCAGCCGGAGGGGGGTGAAGGGCCGGCCCACAATGGTGTCAAGGAGGGCCCGGATATTGGCTATTTCCCGCTCGATGAAGAAGTGCCGGACGGGCGGGGGCACCAGCCCGTCGTCCAGGACGAGACGGACCTCGTTTCCGTCCTCCTGAAGGTGGATCCCGACCATGGCGAAGGTGAGTTCCAGGTAGCGCAGTCCCACAGCCGCGGCCTCGCGCAGCGTCGGGCTGGCGAGGAGTGCGAAGCCCAACACGCTGTACGTACGCAGCGGAATCCGGCTGCCGACCTCGAGCCCCAGGCCGGGAGCGTCGCCCGTGGCGCGGACCAGGTTCTGCGCCACAGTGAGCTCCTGCCAGGCCCGGACATGTGCGGCATCGTCGGCAAGAGCGTTCTCGTCCACACCACTGCCGTCGAGGCATGCCGGTACGGGCACTCCGCGCTCGACGCCCACGTCCACCATCGCGCGCACGCCTGCGATGCCTCGGTTGAACAGCCGCGGAGCTGTGGAGACTTCGTCGGCCGCCGCCCTGTGTCCGGAACGGCCAACAGCATGGCCGCCATTGCCTGGAACCAGCACTGCCAATCCCCCTAGCATTGGAAGGGATCGATGCGGCGTATCCCGCCGTAGGCTGCCATTCAGCCTAGTCGGGATGTGCGTGCGGGCCAGGGGGCGTACGCGTTATCAGCCACCGTTTGTCTGTAGCGCTCGGCGCGCCCCACGGTCATCACGTGCGCAACCGCTGCACCGGAAAACATTCTCGAGCACAGCCAGTGAAACGCACAGTGCCGGTTGCTGGTTGCCGAAGGCAACGGGGGCACTTCCGAATCGCACGGGCGGAGCGAATGATGGACGACTTCAGCACGTTGGAAGTAATGCTGGTCGACAATGAGGATCTCGTGCGCCGCGGATTCCGGCAGGCCCTCGGGGAGGCGCCGGATATCACGGTGGTCGCCGATACGAGGGTCGGCGAGGAAGCATTACGCATGGCCGAGCTGCGGCGACCGCAGGTCGTCCTCGTGGATGCCGAATGCGAATTCATCCGGAAACTCGCCCAGCCTTTGGGGACGGCACTACCCGGAGTCGCGCCGGGGATAATTGTCCTGACCAGCAACGCCCTTGACAGCCATCTGCTCGGGTCGCTGAAGGCGGGCGCACGTGGTTTTCTGCTCAAGAGTGCCAGCCAGGACGAGCTGATCTCAGCCGTCCGTGCGGTTGCTGACGGCGCGGCCTTCTTGTGCCCCACGATGACCCGACGGCTGATCGATCGGTTCGAGATCCTGCCGCCGCCACATGAGCGGTCTCACGCGGTCGCCCTGGCAAGCCTGAGCGGCCGCGAGACCCAAGTTCTCTGCGGTATAGCCATGGGCAGGTCGAACCAGGAGATCGCCCACGAGCTGCATGTCACGCTCGCCACCGTGAAGTCCCACGTCTCGCGCATCCTCGCCAAGCTCGAGTTGCCGAACCGGATGCACGCGGCGCTGATGGCCCAGCGGAGCGGTCTCGTGCACCCGCCCCAGCCACCGCGGGCCATACAGGCCGCGGCAGGCCCCCTGCCCTCCGGTCCGTCCCGAGCCCGTGGTCAGGCGGGCTTGGTGAACGCGAGGACCACGTTGTGACCGCCGAAACCGAAGGAGTTCGAGATGGCCGCGGTGACCCTGATGCGCCGCTGGGTTGCCGTGACGATTTCCACCTTCACCTCGGGATCCTTGTCGTCGAGGTTCCTGGTCGCGGGAATCACGTCGGTGAAGACGCTCAGGACCGTGAAGATGGCCTCGATCGCGCCGGCCCCGCCTATGAGATGCCCGGTGATCGACTTGGTCGCCGTCACAAGAGCATGCGGACCGAGCGATTCCAGCAATGCCGTCGCCTCGATACGGTCACCGACGGGAGTACCGGGAGCGTGGGCGTTGACGTGAACGATGTCCTGCGGGCCGAGGCCGCCGGAGCGCAAGGCCTCGCGGATCGCACTGATCTGACCGTCCGCTGACGGAGATGTCATGGTGTGCGCGTCGGAGCTCATCCCTGTACCGGCGAGCGTGGCATACATCCGCGCGCCACGAGCTTTCGCGAACTGGGTTCGCTCCAGCACGACGGCGCCGCCGCCCTCGGACATGACGAAGCCGTCACGGGCGCTGTCGAACGGCCGCGATGCGTTCTGAGGGTCCTCATGACGGCCGGACAGGGCTCCCATGCGGGCGAAAGCCGCCATGGACAGCCGGCCGATGCATGCCTCGGTGCCGCCGGCGACAACGACATCGGCCCGCCCGGCACGCAGTATGGCGAGCCCCATGGCTATTGCCTCCGCTCCGGAGGCGCAGGCACTGGTCGGCGCGTGGGCGCCGGCCCGGGCGTCGAGAGCCAGACTGACGGCGGCGGCCGAACCGTTGGGCATCAGCATTGTCACCGCGAATGGCGACACGCGGCCCGGCCCCTTGGCCAAGGACAGGTCGTGCTGGTCGACCAGCGTCGTCCCGCCGCCGAGGCCGGTGCCGATCACCACGGCCAGCCGCTCCGGCGCCACCTCGGGCGCGCCGGCGTCGGCCCATGCCTGCCGGGCAGCCACCATGGCAATCTGCTGGCAGCGGTCCATCCGTCGGGCCTCGACCCGGTCCAGTACCTCGGTCGGTTCCTGACTCAGCCGGCCTGCCAGCCGTACGGGCAGATCGCGAGCCCACGGTTCGTCGAGCACGGTGATCGGGGATTCGCCGGCGAGCAGCGCCTCCCAGGTGGAGTGGACGTTGCCACCCAGCGGCGTGGTCATTCCCAAACCGGTGACCACAACGCCGGTCGTACCCAGGACCTCCCCGTCCGGGCGACCGGGGAGTTCGGGGAGTTCGGGGAGCTTCGGATAACCCAAGAAGTAGTCGTCAGATGCGTCGTAGGACATCAAGGTTCCCTTTCTGAAGCCTTCTGGGGAAATGTTCTCCCTTGGATACGGGCCATTCGTCGTCCACTGGCCGTCGTCATGACGGTAGCCAGTACGAGGCGCTTTCCGTAACGGCCGACGGACCGAACCGTGACGGCGACCGGAGGATGGCTTTCATCCGTCTTCCGGCTTACTCGAAGCTCGCCTCCGGTAGGGGGATGGACACCATCCCGCGGCGGATACCCGATATTTCTCTGCCGACTTAGCATCTCTGCGAGTGGAACCACCATGACGCACACGTACAGCAATGGCTGGATACGTAACCAAGTCCCGGCGGTCAGTGGGCAAATGGCAGGGGCCAATGGCCGAGTCGAACAGGAGGACCACGATGTCAGAGGATGCCGTCACAGAATCCCGACTGGAGCCGACGACCTTGGTCGAGCTCTGCAGGTATCGCGCGTCCAGGGAGCCGGATCGACGGATGTTCGCCTTCCTGGAGAACGGCCTCGAAGAGTCCGACTCGCTCACCCTCGCCCAACTGGACGCCCGGGCAAGGGCAATCGCGGCGCGTCTGAGCAGGCAAGCCCCGCAGGGCGCCCGCGCCGTGCTGAGTTACCCGCCCGGCCTGGACTTCGTGTCCGCCTTCTTCGGCTGCCTGTATGCCGGCCTGATCGCGGTGCCGGCTCCTCCGGTGCTGCGCGTCGGCGTCGACGACCGGTATACGCGCTTCCGGGCAATCGTCAACAGCTGCCAGCCGGATGTGCTGCTGTCGAACGGGTCAAGGCTGAACCGTGTCGACGCGTTGCTGAAGGACATCTCCATACCATGCCGGCCGACCTCTGTGGCGACCGACGAGATCAGTGAGACGGACGCGTACGGCTGGAATGCCCCCGGCATCGGCCCGGACACGATCGCGTACCTGCAGTACACCTCCGGCACGACCGGTCCGCCCCGGGGTGTGGAGCTCACCCATGGCAACGTTCTGCACAACCTCTCGCTGATCTTGGCCAACGGTACCCGGGCCACGGACGACTTCGACCGGCTGCCGCCTGTCGTGTCCTGGCTGCCCGTGTTCCACGACATGGGACTGATCACCGGGGTCCTGCAGCCGATCTACGTCGGGTACGACGCCGTACTGATGCCGCCCTCGGCGTTCACCCAGCATCCGGTCAACTGGCTCCGCGCGATATCGGACCGCGGGGCGGGCATCAGTTCAGCACCCGGTTTCGGGTACGAGTTGTGCCTGCGGCGCGTCTCCGAGGAGCAGTTGCGTTCCCTCGATCTCAGCGCCTGGCGGATCGCGGTGGTCGGCGACGAGCCGGTGCGTGCAGAGATGATTGACCAGTTCAGTGCCATGCTCGCCCCGTTCGGCTTCCGCCGCGAGGCGTTCTTCCCGAGTTACGGCATCGCCGAGTCCACTGTCATGCTCAGCGGCGGGCCGGTGGAGCCCGAACCGGTGATCCGCCGGTTCGACGCGGTGGCGCTGGCGAAAGGCAAGGTGCAGCGAGCCGGTCGCGAGGACGAGGTCCGCCGGCTGGTCGGCCTGGGCCAGGTGCACCCGTCCATGACCATCGCGGTGGTGGATCCGGCCACCGGCGATCCGTGCGCCCCGGACGAGACAGGGGAGATCCTGGCTTCCGGACCGAGTATCGGTGCCGCGTACTGGAACGCCCCGAAGGAGACAGCGCGTACGTTCAACGCCACCGTGCGCGGCCACGAAGGCCGCCGGTTCCTGCGCACCGGCAGCCTGGGCTTTCTGGACGGCGGTCAGCTCTTCGTCACCTGCCGTGTGGACGACCTCATCGTCGTGGAGGGCATGCAGCACTACCCGTACGACATCGAGGCGACCGCGGCAGCAAGCCATCCCGCCATACGGGAGGGCTGCTCCTGCGCCTTCACCGTCGAGGACGGCGGACGCACGCGCCTCGTCGTCCTGGCTGAGATCAACAGCCGGTACCGCGTCATGACCGAACCCGTCCCGGACACTCCGTCAGGTGCTCGCGCGACCCTCGCGGCGGATGAGGTCGAAGAAGCCGTCCGGGAGGCCATCTTCGCCGGGCACGGCCTCCGGGCCGACGACGTCCTCTTGGTCAAGGCCGGTGCGCTGCCGTTCACCACCAGCGGCAAGTTGCAGCGCGCACAGTGCCGGTCCAGGTACCGGGCGCGGGCATTCGCCACAGTCTGAACGTCGCTCCATGCAGGGGGCGCACGAACTGTCCGTCGCCTTCTTACTCTTCCTCCGTTTGGAGTGGTCACATGCGAACCAATCACGAGCACGGTGTCCGACTGCCCGAGGCGGTGACCGGCGAGCACGGCGCACTGCCGACGCTGATCGACCTGTGCCGCACTCGTGCGGCAGCCGAGCCCGACCGGAAGAGCTTTGTGTTCCTGGGCGACGGTGTCGAGGAATCAGAATCACTGACCCTGGCCGAACTCGACCGCCGGGCGCGGGCGGTCGCCGTGACGCTACGACAGCAGGTTCCTACCGCGCGCGCACGCGCGCTGCTGAGTTACCCGCCGGGACTGGATTTCCACGCCGCCTTCCTGGGCTGCATCTATGCGGGTCTGATCCCGGTGCCGGTGGCTCCGCTCGACGGGACGCGGAGCAATGCCAAATGGACTCGGGTGGAGTCGATTGCCGCGAGTTCCGAGCCCTCGCTGTTCCTGTCGACCGGCCCAGCGCTTGCCGCCGCGGAGCACGTCCTCACCGACACCGACGGGCTCGCCCAACTCAACCGGGTGGCGACCGACGAGGTACGCCTGGACCTGGCCCAGGAGTGGACCCCACCGGTGGCCGCCGCTGAGATGGTCGCCTATCTGCAGTACTCCTCGGGATCGACCGGTGTGCCGAAAGGCGTCGCGATCACTCATGGCAATGTGCTGCACAATCTGTCGTTGATATACGACAACACGCGTCGGTCTGCCGACGACGCCGGGCTGCCCCGCCCGTCGTCGGTGTCGTGGCTGCCGCCGCACCACAACATGGGCCTCATCTGCAATGTCCTCGACTCCCTTTTTTCCGGCCGGGACGTCACCCTGCTGCCGACGATGACCTTCGTGCAGCGTCCGCTCACGTGGCTGCGGGCCATCTCCCGGCTCGGACGCGCGGACAGCTGCGCGCCGAACTTCGCCTACGACCTGTGCGTCCGCCGGGTGACGGACGCTCAGCGCCGGGAACTCGACCTCAGCCGCTGGGAGATGGCGCTGGTCGGAGGTGAGCCCGTCCGCTCCGATACGCTCGACCGCTTCAGCGCGGCATTCGCGGAGGCCGGCTTCCGGCGCGAGGCGCTGTCCCCCGCGTACGGCCTCGCCGAGGCGACAGTGATGGTCACGGCCGTGCCGGTCGGCCAGGCCCCGGAAGTCCTGCGGCTGGACTCCGAGTCGCTCGCCGCCGGAAAGGTGCGCCCAGCCGCGTCGGCACAGGACAGCCGGGAGTTGGTCGGCTGCGGCCCGATCCATCCGTTGAGCACGGCCATAACCGTAGACCTGGAGACAGGCAAGCCCTGCGGGGAGGACGAGGTGGGTGAGATCTTCGTATCCGGCCCGAGCGTCGCAACGGGGTATCTGAACGCTCCTAAGGAGACTGCCGAGACCTTCATGGGGTCCATTCCCGACCAGCCGGGGGAGCGGTTTCTCCGTACTGGTGACCTCGGTTTTGTGCAGAACGGGGAGCTGTTCATCACCGGCCGGGCAAAGGATGTCATCATCATCGCCGGTGCCAACCACTACCCGCAGGACATCGAGGCCACCGTTGAGGCCAGCCACCCGGCAGTCCGCGAGTTCGGTACTTGCGCGGTATCGGTCGACGACGGCGTACACGAACGGCTCATCGTGCTCGCCGAGACGACGACGGCAGCCGGAGGCGAGACCGGTGATCAAGTGGCCATCCAGGAGATCAAGCAGGAGATCAGGCGCGCGGTCCATGCGGGACACCGCATCCAGGTACACGATGTCGTCCTCCTCAAGCCGGGGACGCTGCCGCTCACGACGACCGGCAAGCTGCAACGGCGCGACAGCCGGGACCGATACCTCGGGGGTTCCTTCGAGGCAGCCCTCATCGAATGACGGTGCGCCCTCTGCGCATCCGGTGCCCTGGCGGGGCCTTGCCGGCCAAGGCACCGCGCAGGTTCGCCGACGCCGGATCCCGTTGCCGCCCGGACGCTGACGGAGTCGATCCGCAGGTATCCGTTTTGGCAGGTCTCTCAGGGAGCGAAAGGGACCACGCAGGGACCACAAGGACAAGAACCAACCGATAAGGACCAGGCAAGGCCGACACAACTGCACACGCCTGACCTGCGTGGATGTATCGGTCCGCTGTTGGTGTGAGCCACCGCAAGCGGCCGGTCCGATGATCGGAACGGTGAATTCGGGACGCTGGCAGGGCGCGGGGACCGGGAAGTATTCGCGAGGGGGCCGGAGAACACCGGCCTGCTGGGCGTTCACCGCGGGGTGCCTGAAGAATGCGTCCTGGCGATGGCCGGTAGGCGCCAAGGAAACGGCCCCTAGAGGAAACGGCCCCGAGGAGTCACTCAGCGGCTGACCGTTCCCGGCCGCCGGCCGTGACGCGGATCGTCTCGGTGCTGTGCGGTGCCGCTGATTGCCCTGGTGACAGCGTGTCACCGGATCACAGTGGTCCGGGGTGGCTGAAGCGTCCGGCCCGGCGTTGGATGCGGTGACGGCTGGTGCGGTGGCGTACCGGCGGAAGCGCGGCTCGCGCGTCGGCGTGGGTGTAGAAGACGTGCTTGGCGCCCTCGATGAGCGCCAGGTAGAGCACGACCATCAGGGCCAGGGCGAGGACGAGTCCGGGTGGCAGGGACCGGAAACCGAGCGGTCCTGCGAGCGGCGACATCGGCAGCGCGACACCGACGGCGACGACACCTATGGCGCTGACCAGCAGGGGGCGGCTGGGCCGGCTGCGGTAGAACGGCACCCGGCGGGTGCGGATCGCGAAGACGACCAGCGCCTGCGTGGCGAGGGACTCCACGAACCATCCGGAGCGGAACAGCGAGGCGCCCGTGTGGAAGATCTCGATCATGACCGCGAAGGTGAGGAAGTCGAAGACGGAGCTGACGGGCCCGAAGAAGAGCATGAAGCGACGGATGAAGGCGATGTCCCAGTGCGAGGGCGCGCGCAGTTGCTCCGGGTCGACGTGGTCGGTGGGGATGGTCAACTGACCGCCGTCGTACAGGAGGTTGTTGAGCAGGATCTGCGAGGGCAGCATCGGCAGGAAGGACAGCACGAGGGAGGCTCCGGCCGCGCTGAACATGTTGCCGAAGTTGCTGGAGGTGCCCATCAGGACGTACTTGATGGTGTTGGCGAAGGTCCGGCGGCCCTCGGCGACCCCGTCGGCGAGTACGCCGAGG
This sequence comes from Streptomyces sp. R41, assembly GCF_041053055.1. Taxonomy (NCBI): domain Bacteria; kingdom Bacillati; phylum Actinomycetota; class Actinomycetes; order Kitasatosporales; family Streptomycetaceae; genus Streptomyces; species Streptomyces sp. R41. Next base: position 1,559,122 of record NZ_CP163443.1, on the reverse strand, counting down.
TCCTTCTCCAGGAGCAGGACGTCGGCCGCGTCCTTGGCCACGTCGGTCGCGGTGTCCACGGACAGCCCCACGTCGGCGGCGTGCAGGGCCAGCGCGTCGTTCACGCCGTCGCCCAGGAACCCGATGTCCCGGCCCCGGCGCCGCAGCGCCCGTACTACTCGTGCCTTGTCCTGGGGCGAGACGCGGGCGAAGACGGTGGTGGTCTCGGCCACCCTGGTCAGCTGGTCGTCGTCCAGCTCCTCGATGTCCCGACCGGTCAGGGCCCGGCCGGGCGGCAGGCCGAGGTCGGCGCAGACCTTCTGCGCGACCAGCGCGTTGTCGCCCGTACAGATCTTGACGGTGATGCCGAGGTCGGCCAGGCGTTTCAGTGAGGCGGCCGCACCGGTCTTGGGCGGGTCGAGGAAGACCAGGAAGCCGGCCAGACGTAGCCGGTACTCGTCGGCGGCGGTGAGGGACGTCTGCCCGTCCGCGTCCCTGGTGGCCACGGCGACCACCCGGCTGCTCGCCGCGAAGTGCTCCTGGAGCACCGCCGCGGCCTCCTCCGGTATGGCACCGCAGCGGGCCAGGACCGCCTCGGGCGCGCCTTTGGCGACAAGTAGGCGGCTGCCGTCCGGACGCTCGACGAGCGCGGAGCCCAGCTGCCGGTCGTGGTCGAAGGGCAGCAGCGTGAGCCGGTGGTGTCCGGCCGGGGGTGTGCCCGTGGCCTGCCACAGCGCGACGTCCAGCGCGTTCCCGCCCACCTGGTCGAGGTCGCCCTCGGTGGCCAGCAGGCCCAGCTTCAGCACCGTGTCGGAGAGTGCGCCGGCCGGGTCGAGGGCCGCCTCGAAACGGATGCGGCCCTCGGTGAGGGTGCCGGTCTTGTCGGTGACCAGGACGTCCATGTCGCCCAGGTCCTCGATGCACACCAGCCGTTTGACGAGAACCTTGCGCCGCGCCAGCTGCCGTGAACCGGTGGCCAGGCTCGTGCTCACCACGGCGGGCAGCAGCTGCGGGGTGATGCCCACCGCGATGGCCAGTGAGAAGAGCAGGGCGTCGAGCAGCGGCCGGTGGAGCAGGAGGTTGATGACGAAGATTCCCGTGGTGAGGGCGGCGGCGACCTTGAGGAGCAGCATGGAGAAGCGGCGCAGCCCCGCCTGGAAGTCGGTCTCCGGCTGCCGTTCACCCAGACCCAGCGCGATCCGCCCGAACTCGGCACGGCCCCCGGTGGCGACGACCACTCCGGTCGCGCTGCCCCCGTGCACCACCGTCCCCATCAGCGCGCAGGAGGTCAGCTCGGCCAGTGCCGCCCCCGCGGCGACCGGCTCCGGGTCCTTGTCGGCCGGGGCGGACTCCCCGGTGAGGACGCTCTCGTCGCAGGCGAACGCGGTGCACTCCAGCAGGCGCAGGTCAGCGGGCACCACCTGCCCCAGCGTCAGACGTACGACATCACCCGGCACCAGCTCGGTCACATCGACCTCGGCGGCCGCGCCGTCCCGGACCACGACGGCCGTGTGCCGCACCCGCGAGTGCAGGGCCTGTGCCGCCTTCTCCGCCCGGTACTCGTTGACGAAACCCAGCGCCACGCTCAGCACCAGAATCCCCGCGATGATGACCGCGCCGGTCCGCTCGCCGAAGAAGTACGAGACCCCGGCCGTCACCGCCAGCAGGATCAGCAGGGCGCTGCGCAGTTGCCGCCCGAGGACCGCCAGGACGCGGACGTGGTGTGTGCGTACGGCGTTCGGCCTGACGGCCGCGAGCCGCTCGGCCGCCTCACCCGTCTCGCCCCCCCCGACAGGCCCTCGGGACTGCTCGCGAGCGCGGCCTGTACGGCCTTCGCGTCTTCGGTGGCGGCGTCCCCCACCCGCAGCTCTGCCACACGGGTGGTCACTGACTCCAGGTCCATTCGGCGACCTCGGGCAGGTCCGCCCCATGGGTGCGGATCCAGTCGTGATGGCGGTAACGGACGTCGACCATTCGCTGCCGCAGCGCCGCCGCGCGGACTGCGAGACCGGGCACCCGGTCGATGACGTCCATGACCAGCCGGTACCGGTCGAGGTCGTTGCGTACGACCATGTCGAACGGGGTCGTGGTGGTGCCCTCCTCCTTGTAGCCGCGCACGTGCAGGTGCGGGTGGTTGGCGCGGCGGTAGGCGAGCCGGTGGATCAGCCACGGATAGCCGTGGTACGCGAAGACGACGGGCTTGTCGGGGGTGAACAGTGCGTCGTACTCGCTGTCGGGCATGCCGTGCGGGTGTTCCTCCGCGGGCAGCAGCCGGGCGATGTCGACGACGTTGACCACCCGTACCGCGAGTTCGGGCAGATGGTGGCGGAGCAGCAAGGCCGCGGCCAGCACTTCGAGGGTAGGTACGTCGCCCGCGCAGGCGAGCACCACATCGGGCTCGCCGGGGTCGGACTCGGTGCCGGCCCAGGCCCAGATCCCGGCGCCGCGGGCGCAGTGCGCGCGGGCGGCGTCGAGGTCGAGCCAGTCGAAGCAGGGCTGCTTGCCCGCGACGACGACGTTGACGTAGTCGCGGCTGCGCAGTACGTGATCCGCCACGGAGAGCAGGGTGTTGGCGTCCGGGGGGTAGTAGACCCGCACGACCTCCGGCGACTTGTTGAGTACGTGGTCGACGAAACCGGGGTCCTGGTGCGAGAAGCCGTTGTTGTCCTGGCGCCACACGTGCGAGGTGAGCAGGTAGTTGAGGGAGGCGATCGGGCGGCGCCAGGGGAGCCGGCGGGCGACTCGCAGCCACTTGATGTGCTGGTTCGCCATCGAATCGACGATGTGGACGAAAGCCTCGTAGCAGGAGAACAGGCCATGCCGCCCGGTGAGGAGATAGCCCTCCAGCCAGCCCTGGCAGGTGTGTTCGGAGAGGATCTCCAGCACCCGGCCGCCGCGCTCCAGGTGTTCGTCCGTGGGCAGGACCTGGGCCTCCCACGCCTTGCCGCTCGCCTCGTAGACGGCCTGGAGGCGGTTGGAGGCCGTCTCGTCCGGGCCGACCAGCCGGAAGTCGCGCCGCTCGCCCGTGTCGGCCATCACCTGCGCCAGCAGGTCGCCGAGGACACGGGTCGGCTCATGCGCTGTCGCGCCGGGCTTGTCGACCGGGACGGCGAACCGCTCCATGGGCGGGAGGGGCAGGTCGCGCAGCAGCAGGCCACCGTTGGTGTGCGGGTTGGCGCCCAGGCGGTGTGCGCCGTCGGGGACGCAGGCCAGGACCTGTTCCCGGGGGCGTCCGTGCTCATCGAAGAGTTCCTCGGGCCGGTAGGAGCGCAGCCATCGCTCCAACTGCCGCAGGTGGTCCGGGTTTTCGCGTACGGCAGGCAGCGGCACCTGGTGCGCTCGCCAGGTGCCCTCCACCGGGAGCCCGTCGACCTCGGCGGGTCCGGTCCAGCCCTTGGGCGCGCGCAGTACGATCACCGGCCAGCGCGGGCGTTCGGCAGTGCCCTCCGTGCGGGCGGCGTGCTGGAAGGCGGCGATACGGTCCAGGGCCTCGTCCATGGCGCGAGCCATCGCCTGGTGGACGGCGTGCGGGTCGTCGCCGGTGACATGGAGGGGCTCGTGGCCGTATCCCCTGAGCAGGGAGTCGAGTTCGGGCTCCGGTATCCGGGCCAGGACCGTCGGGTTGGCGATCTTGTAGCCGTTGAGGTGCAGGATCGGCAGGACGGCACCGTCCCGTACCGGGTCGAGGAACTTGTCGGAGTGCCATGAGGCGGCCAGCGGGCCCGTCTCGGCCTCACCGTCGCCGATCACGCAGGCCACCAGGAGCCCCGGGTTGTCGAACGCGGCCCCGTAGGCATGCGAGAGGGAGTAGCCCAGCTCGCCCCCCTCGTGGATCGATCCAGGGGTCTCGGGTGCGACATGACTGGGGATGCCGCCCGGGAAGGAGAACTGCCGGAAGAGGCGAGCCATGCCGGCCGCGTCCCGCGTGATGTCCGGGTACGTCTCGGTGTAGCTGCCCTCCAGCCAGGAGTTCGCCACCACGGCGGGCCCGCCGTGACCGGGCCCCCAGACACAGATCGCGTCCAAGCCCCTGGCTTTCACGACCCTGTTGAGGTGGGTGTTGACCAGGTTCAGTCCCGGTGAGGTGCCCCAGTGCCCCAGCAGTCGCGGTTTGACGTGCTCAGGTGCCAGGGGCTCGGTCAGCAGGGGGTTGGACATGAGGTAGATCTGCCCGACGGCCAGGTAGTTCGCCGCCCGCCAGTGGGCGTCCAGCGCGCTCAGTTCCTCCTCGTCGAGGCGGTCGAGGTCGTCGGGGGTGTCGAGCGTGTACAGGGAGGTCTCGGGAGGGGGGCGGAGTGGCATGACGAACCCTTCTTGAAGACCGCTGCTCAGGAAGTTCGGGAGCTGAGGTCGGGGAGGTGTTCGGTTTCGTCGATGAAGGCGCGGGCGACGTCCGAGAGGCGGCGGTTGTGGGAGCGGGCGTAGGCCCTGAGGGTGGTGAAGGCCTGTTCCATGTCCGTGTGGCGGCGTTCGGCGAGTTTTCCCTTTGCCTGTTCGATCAGGACGCGGCTGGTGAGGGCTGTCTGCAACTGGTCGTTGAGGAGCGTGCTGCGCTCGGTGGTGCGTTGTTGCAGCAGGCTGATGGTGGCGACGTCGGCGAGGGCCTGGGCGAAGGGCGTGGTTGCCGGACTGATGGGCGCCGGGGTGGTGTGGAAGAGGTTGAGGGCGCCGACGACCTCGTCGCGCAGCCGCATGGGCAGCGCCTGTACGGCGGTGAAGCCGCTGCGCTGGGCCTGGGCGGTGAACAGGGGCCAGCGGGCGGCCTCGTCGCGCAGGTCATGGACGGAGACCGCGATTCCGGTGTGGAAGCAGTCCAGGCAGGGGCCTTCGTGGTTCTGGAGCTGGAAGAGTTCCAGGAGGCGCACCCGTTCGTCGGAGGCGGCCATGACGCGCAGCACGCCGTCACGGTCGGCGAGCAGGACGCCCGCCGCGCTCGCGTCGAGCAGGTCGACGCAGCGGTCGGTGAGCAGGCGCAGGAAGTCCATGAGGTCGAAGTCGGCGACGAGATTGTCCGCCAGCTCGACAAACGTCCGGGCCGTCAACTGTTCCTTCATCGTGCGCACCTCTGTGTGTGGGGCGTGAGCATCAGGGCTCCTCGTCGGGCGGTCGCGCATCCGGCGGTTGTGTGTCGGTGGGTCGTGCATCCAGCGGTTGGATGTCGGGCAGGACTCCACGTACAGGTCCGCCAGGTCCTCCCGCAGTTCCTCGGCCTGCCAGCGGTTGAGCCGGCGCAGGCTCAGGGGCGTCGTGCGCGTGGCGGGCGGGCGGTGGTCTGCGCGTTTCCGCGGTCGGCTCGGCCCGGGCGGGGCTGTCACAGCACACCGCCCGGGAGAGCAGGCATGGTCGGGAGGGAGCCGGTGCGCGGCCTGGTGCAGGGGGGAGGGCTGCGGGGGCGGTCGGCTCCCGGCGAGTGCATCCGGGAGGGTGAGGAACCGGGTGATCCCGCCCGGCGCACGCGGAAGGACCTCGGAAGCAAGGCGTACGATTTTCGCGCCCGTCCGGCGCACAATGGCCGAATCGCGTCTGACTGCACGTCGTGCCAGTGCACATATAGGCGCGCATGCGGCCGCCAGTCGGCTGCGGCTCGCCGCGCGGGACGAGCCCCAGGGACCCCGCCGCGCTCGCCGCCTCCGCGAGGGAGCAGACGGTGAAGTCGTTGGTGAAGCCGCCGACGGAGCCGTGCTCGATGCCCGAGGAGGTGCGGAGCCCGTTGCTGAACATGCAGTACGTAGCCAGTACAGCGAGTGTTTCAGAACACAGCCGTCGCATTCCGCCGGTGTGGTCCACGTACCGGCTTCCTGCGGCGGCTGTGTTTCCTGCGGGGAGGACGTTGTCACCGGCTGGCAGGCGCTGACATGTGCAGCAGCCGTTCGGTGATCTCCCGGTATTGCCGGAGCGCGAGCCGTAGTTCCTCGGTCTGCGTATCTGTTTCCTGGTCCTGCCAGCTTGCGCGCAGGACGCGGCGCCGTTCTGTGAGGGTGTTGGTGAACTGGATGGCGACCTCGTCGAGGACGGTGTCGGCCTCTTCCACCGCCTGGCGTGGGCTGTCGACGAAGGCGGTCAGGGCCTGTTGGAGGCGCAGGGTGAGCTTGTCCCGGTCGCCCTGTGAGACCAGGTCCTGGCCTAACTTGCTATCAGGGCTGTCGGGGCTGGTGCCGGGCTCACGCAGTGCGTGAGCGGGTTCGGTGCGGGGTGCCTGAGGGGCGCGCTCCATCGGATCCGTGCCTCCGGGCTGGGGGTGCCGTGCGTGTTCGGCGTTGTGCGACATCAGGTGCTGCTTCCCTTCGCGTGGCGTCGGGTCAGGGCCCACGGGGCGTGGCCGTTGCCGTCGGGGGACGGCGGGCGGTGCCGGTCGAAGTCGCCGGCTTGTTCGGTGACCAACGTCTCGAAGAGGCTTCGGGCCTCGATCATGGCCTCCCGCATGTCCTCGGTGTCGCCCTGGCCGTGTGCCGCTGCGTGCACGCTGCGGTAGCCGTGGACATGGGCGGCGTGGTGGACAGAAAGAGCAGCGAGTTGCTCCTCGAACTGTTCGCCGTCGGGGAAGCCGCGGTCCCTCGCCAGGCCTGCAAGGAGTGCGTCGGCCGCGGTGACGGCCTTCTGTGGCGAGTCGACGAACTGTTCCTGGATGTCGGCCCACTGAGCCCTGTATTGCGCGCGGGCCTCGGGCGACAACGGCTGCTCCACGAGGGAGCCGTGTTGCTTGACGCGCTCGCCGAGTTCCTGCTCGGCAGCCTTGGTGTCGCCGTTGTGGTCGGCGACGGCACGGTCGTACTCGGGTCCGAAGCGGTGCTTGAGCCCGCGCCCGCCGCCGTCGCGGATGCGTCCACGTCCGACGATGAGGACGGTGACCGCCGCGATGACGATCACGGCGATGATCACGATGGTGAGCATGGCGGCCTTCTCTGGCTCTCGGCTCGTAGGTTGTTTGGCTTCATTACCGTCCCCATCAATTCCTGTCGGCTGACTCCGCGTTGGCCTGCCGGGTGGTGTCCACGCGACGTGGGCACCACCCGGGGCGTTTGTGGTCAGTGCCTGAAGGCGTCCTTGGCCTTGTCGCCGGACTGCTTCAGGTTTCCGGAGATCTGGTCGGTCCTGCCTTCGCGCTGCAGTCGCCTGTTGCGGGTGGTCCGGCCGATGCGTTCGGTGACCCGGCCCTTGAATGCCTGGGTCTTGTGCTTGATCGTCTGTCCGACGCTCATGGTTGTCCTCTGCTCATTCGCTGGATGGGCTCCCGCGCGTGATTGCCGTACAAGCCGCCATTCCCGCGGGCGGGAGAGCGCCTGGTGTGGACTACCCGCGACTGCGCCCGTACCGGCGGCCGCCACCGCCACGCCTGCCCCCGCCGCGTCCGCGCATCGCGAAGCCGACGAGCCAGACGACCAGCAGGACGGCGGCGACCCACCAAAGGGCCTGCATGGTGAAGCCGAACCCGAACACCACCAGGATCAGCAGAAAGAGAAGAATCCATAGGATCATCGCCGGGCCTCCAGATCGCGGGGATTTCCTGTGTTCCGCGGGGTCTGGGCGAAGCGGGAAGGTGGAATGCGTCGCCCCGAGTGATCCGGAGCGGCATAGCCCTACGCCGTGCTGTCAGTCAACGCCTGGCAACTTCCCTTGTCAACGTAGTGTCGGCACGGGGGAGTTCTGCGAGCTGGGCAGGGGCCGCTGGGGCAAACGGAGCCTCGGCGGGAGCGTCGACCGGCTCGGCCGGCGGCGCCGGCAGGATGCGGTCCTCCCACCAGGACAGGGCCAGCACGGTGGCGAGCAGGACGAAGGGCGTCGAAGCCGGAACGATCAGCGCGTACATGTGTGTCGCCTGTCGTGAAATGTGTGCGGCGCGGCGGGCAGCAGATGGACGGTGCCCGCTTGGGGCGCATCGAGGCTGCGTCAGGATCGCGTAGCGACGGCGAGTGCGGGAGCGGCCCGTTGGTGGCGGGGCAGGTTCCGGCACCGATGCGCGAGGTGCGCCCTCGAAGGAGCGCGAGAGGTGATCGACGCTGCCGGGGGCTCGGGCCGTACCGTGCACGGTAGCCCTCGCCGCACTCCCTGAACAGACGGCAAGTGGCCATCTGCACCAGGTAGAAGACCGTTACATGGGGCGCTATCCGCAACCTCTGGGCAGGGTTACGCTGTTCGCACAGGCCCCAGTCCCCGGCAGTGATGCCTGGTTCCGCTCCCGGGGAGGCCCGCCGTGTTCGTTCTGCTTCTCGTCCTGATCGTGGTCTTGTTCGGCCTCGGCTTCCTCAATCCCCTCTGGTGGGTGGCCGCGGCCGTGCTGGTCTTCGGCGCCACCCGGTATGGCCGCGGTGGTGGCGGGGGCTGGATCCGTGGTGACGGGTCCGATCTCGGGGAGTACCGGGACTACGAGAACCGCCGGGATCGTCAGGACCGCTGGGACCGTCGCTACAGCCGTCAGCACCGGGCGCGCTGGAGGGGCGAGGACCGGCGGGACCGCGAACGCCGCGGGTGACCTGTGAAGTTGCCTGACATCCAGAGGTTCCGGGGCGGCTTCAGCCACGCCGGATGCGTGGAAATCGTGGAGAGGTAGATGCCATGCATCGCACAACCATGCTCCCAGAGGATTGGTGGGATCTGCGAGCCGAGGCCTCGGTAGAGAACTCGGCGGGTCAGGATGTCGTGGCGCTGCGCGCTGAGATCGATCAGCTGCGGCGGTCGCTGGCCGCCCGTGCGGTCGTCGACCAGGCCTGCGGCATGGTGATGATCCTGGCCCCCTGCCGCCGGGGGCCGGCCAGGAACCTGCTGATGGACATCTCGCGGCAGTGCAACACCAAACTTCCGGAGGTGGCTGCGGCTCTGGTCGCCGCCTGGGAGGGGGAGCCGCTTTCGTGGCGGATGCAGCGGGCGCTTCGGCGCGCACTGCGGCGGCTCTACGCGGAAGACCGGGGGTGCGACTCACCACCGGCGGATGAGCCGTCCGGAAAGGGAAGGTCATGATTCACGCAGCCGACGTCCGCGAATGGCGCAACCGCGACGTCGTCGACACCGAGGGCCACAAGATCGGTGTGCTCGAAGCGGTCTATGTGGACACCACCACCGATGAACCGGCCATGGCCACGGTGCGGACCGGACTGCCCACCCGGCACCGTCTGCTCTTCGTCCCCATCGAGGACGCGATCGCCGGGCCGGGCTATCTCAAGGTCGGCTATGTCAGAACGCTGGTGAAGCAAGCTCCCTCGATCGGCACCGACGACGTGCTGCCCGCCGGGCAGGAGGAAGCGATCTTCAAACACTACGGCCTGCCCTACCAGCCCGGTGCAGCCGGGGAGAGGCAGCTGGCGCGCCGCTGAACGCCTCAGCCCGGTGCAGCCGGGGAGAGGCAGCTGGCGCGCCGCTGAACGCCCATGGGCACGATGACTGCGTTGTGAGGTACGCACCATGCACCAGCTGACCACGCCCCATGAAGAACAGCCTCTGTTGACGGCTGTGGTTTCGGCGAGGGATGCGGCTTTGCTGGCCGAGGTCGTCGAACTACGCGCCAAGAACAAGCAGTTGGAGCAGGCGCTGGCGAGCCGAGCGGTGATCGACCAGGCCCGCGGCATGGTGATGGCCCTGGCACCGTGTTCCAGCGAGCGGGCCTGGGACCTGCTGGTGGACGTATCGCAGCACTGCAACGTCAAACTCCGGAACGTGGCTGCAGCCCTGGTCGCCACGACGAGGGACAAGACGCTCCCGGAACCGATACAGCGGGAGCTGCGCCGGGGGCTGCGGCGCCTTCACGCGGCAGACCGGAGATGACGGCACGCGCGCCCAGCGGACGGCACCGGGGCTGTGAGCTCAACCCCCCGGTGCACTTGTCCGCGCTTGGCCATGGGACGCTCCGTCGAGTATCCCAACTCTTTTGATGGCAAACCGTCTCCGTGTGCGCGCCCTCTTCGGACATCTGCCGATCTGCGGGAGACCGGCCCGAATGTTTGGCTAAGTCCGATGGGGGGACCCAGCCGACGTCAGTTCGGCGAATAGAAGCCTGCCGCGTTTTCTTGGAGATTTTCGAGGAGGAATATTTCGTGAGCGACGTATGGGGTTACGATCCGACCGCCGGCCACAATGCGGGAATCAACCTGATCGGTTTCACGGTGGAAGCCACTGACGGCAGCATCGGGAAAATCGACAAGCATTCCGACGAAGCTGGCTCAGCGTATGTTGTGGTGGACACCGGTGGATGGATCTTCGGCAAGCAGGTACTGCTGCCTGCCGGCACCATCAAGCGCGTGGAGGTACCTGAGCAGAAGGTCTACGTGTCCCGGACGAAGGAAGAGATCAAGGGTGCGCCTGAGTTCGACCCGGATAAGCATCTGGGAGACCCGGACTATCACCAGCGTTTGAGCTCCTACTATCAGCGTCCGCTCGCCTGACCCAGCAGTGCTTGACTGCCTCGGTGGTGGTTCGTCCGGCGACCTCCGGCTGAACCGGCACCGGGGCGAACCAGGGCGCCGGGCCGATGACTCTGCCGCGGCCCGCGCTTGAGGGCGTGACTGCGAAAGTGACCGCACCAGGCCGGGGAGGCCAAGCCACACGGGCTCGGAGACAACGGCGCTGATGCCGGGACATGCCCCCGCCTGGCGGTGCTGGGACCTGCGGAAGGGTGCGGCAAGTCGCGGTTGCTGGACGTGCTGCGTCCTATCCGGTCGTGCCTGCCGTAGTGGCCTGCTCGGTTTTGCTGGTCGGCACACGCTGGGTGGCGGGCTCCGGCTCCTGCCCGCTCAACTCGTCCTTTCCCGGCCTATGCCGCGCGTGTGCACCGAATGCAGCCACTCGACGGACAGCGCGACCTGCTGCACGTCCATGCCTGCCAAGCCGCTGACTTTCGCGGCGACTGCGCGGCGGACCGCACCGCACTGCGCGCCGATGTCGGACGGGTAGCCCAGCTCCACCGCGATGTGCACCCGCGCCTGACCGAGCACGGTCCTCCGCTCGGCGGCGCCCGTGTCGGCAGCGCCTCGCGAAGCTCTTTCGCGTTCAGGTGCGGGCCGCACCGATACCGTCGCGTGCGGCTTCGAACGGCCGGGAGGGACGAGATGGGCGGACTCGCTGAATCCGCGCAGTGCCTCGCGAGCCGCCTGGGAGGCGATCTTCGCGACGACCCGATCGGCGACACTGGTCGCACCGCGGCCGCCTGCCGGCACCGCGTTGGCGGCGGCCTCTGTCTCTGTCACTGGTCACCGTCGCCGGTCGACGCGCTCGCGGGTTCGGGAGAAGCCGCCGAGCTTCAGGTCACCGTCCAGGAACCGCCCGGCGACGAATCCGCCGGCGCCCAGCGCCGCCACCAGGAGAAAAGCCCCGAAGCCGCCGAAGTACCCGGCGAAGGCGAGCGCCATCCCGGCAACCAAGCCCACCACGGCCATGCTCATCGTGCCCTCCTTCTTGTACCGCCGGTCGGCTACCGCAGCCGTGACGGCTCTTCCTCTTCGTCCTCCTCGTCGGGAAGCTTCACGTCGCTGACCGCCACGTTGACTTCGACGACTTCCAGGCCCGTCATCCACTCGACGGCGGAGATCACACTCTCCCGCACGGCGCCCGCCACATCCGTGATGGAGACGCCGTAGTCGACAACGATCGCCAGATCGATGGCCGTCTGTGTCTCGCCGACTTCGACCTTGACCCCGCGCGAGACGGACTTGGTGGTGCCGGGTACGCGTTCCCGCGCGGCGCCGAAGGCCCGGGAGATTCCGCTGCCCATCGCGTGGACACCGACCACATCACGGGCTGCCGTTCCGGCGATCTTCTCGACTACACCGTCGGCGATGGTGGTCCGGCCCCGGGTGCCGGGCTCGCCGCCGCGCTTCGCGCCGACGTTCTTCCTGAGGTTGTCCCCCGTGAACTCGGCGCCGGAGTTCTCGGGCCGGTTCTGCTGTCCGGTATCGGTCATAGCCGGTCGTCCCTTCCGAGGAGAGGAACCTGCCGTCCGAATTTCCACATTAGGTCTGTTTCGTCGACGACGCTCCAGGTGTAGGGCGAGCGCCTGGCCCTGCGTCAATACCGGTGCTTCTTCGACCGCCTACTCAGCACCCGACCCCGGCCCGGCTCTCTCGACCCGTCCAGCCGATCACTGCGGGCCCCTCGTCGAGGCGCACATGACCGGATTCTCGCTACTGGGGTGTGAGTTGCCCGCTTCGCGCTCTCCCGGTGGGCTTTTTCGTGCGCTCTTTGGTTCAGTGTTGTCCCCGAGGGACTGTCGATGACCGGGTGCGCCCGGCCGCCGGGGCGGCGACCGTACCGACCGCTTCCGGGGCGACGCATGATGAACCCGCAAGGTGATCACCGCGTGAGCTGCCCTCAGCGGGCCCGGCGTCTTGGTCGGTTTACCCATCCCGGGCGCACGCGAACAGAAGACGCACGTCATGCGACCTTTCCACGACCGTCTCCTGGAGCGGCGGGCCTGCGGTGATTGCGCACGGTGACGGTTCAGGATGCGGGGGTGATCGGGTGCTGATTGGCTGATGGGGCCCGCTCTTCCCGACAGTCCAAGGAGTGACTATGAGCGCCGCAGGCGAATCCGGCAACCGAGCACAGCAGATGCGCGAGAAGGCCCAGAAGCTGACCGAAGCTGCGGAGCGCACGACCGACCCGCAGGAGCGTCAGAAGCTTCAGGAGCAGGCCCGGCGCCTGCAGGAGCAGACCAAGCAGCAGGGCCAGCCTGGTGAGAGCAGGTCGAAGGGCACTGGCGGCGGGCGGAACCAGTAGCCCCCTGATTGAGGCACGGCCACTTAATGGCAGATGGTCTCCAGCCCCGTCCGGGACCTGCTGGAGGCCATCTGCGACCGGTTTCTGTCGCACGGGCAAGAAGTAGAGCCAAGGCAGCACCTCTCGCACGTCCGTCCCCGTCGTCACCAGAAGCCGTTGCCCTCTCAACTTCCCCTCGCCCGGTTTCAGAAATGGATTCACAGACGAATCAGTGCAGTCTTCTCTTCGCGTCACGCAAAGGAAGGGATTCTGTTGTGAGTGAAAGCATTTAGGGCTAACCACCCGGCGTTGGGATATCAGACGGGAACCGATCTGATCGGTTTCAAGGTCGAGGCGACCGATGGCAGCATCGGCAAGATCGACAAGCACTCCGACGATGTCGGCGCCGCCCACCTCGTCGTCGACACCGGTGCTTGGATCTTCGGCAAGCACGTGCTTCTCCCGGCCGGGACCATCACGCGCATCGACACCGCCGAGGAAAAAGTTTATGTCGACCGCACCAAGGACGAGATCAAGGACGCACCCGAGTTCGACAAGGACAAGCACACCGGCGACCCCCGCTACCTTGAGCAGCTCGGCAAGTACTACGGGCAGCACATATGACCCCTCATTGACGTCGGTACGGGTCCCGCCCCGCCCACGGGCGCCGCCTGGATTTCTTTCGCCGGACGGTGCGACCGTCGGGTCGGCGTACGCCAAGTCCGCCCGCGACAAGGCGCTGCTGAAGGCACCAGGGGCGAGCCGCAACTCACCCGCCGCCGAGAGTGGCCCCTCCACCGAGGAGGCAGAGCGCCATGGTCCTCTTGCTCGCGCCAGGAACGAGCAGTTGGGCCGCGCGCTGGCGAGCCGTGCGGTGATCGACCAGGCGCGCGGCATGGTGATGGCCCTGGCACCATGTTCCAGTGAGCGGGCCTGGGACCTGCTGGTGGACGTATCGCAGCACTGCAACGTCAAGCTCCGGGACGTGGCCGCCGCTCCGGTCGCCACGACGAAGGACGACGCGCTCCCGGAACAGCTACGGCGGGAGTTGCGGCGCCTCCATCTGGCGGACCGGCGGTGACGGCATGCGTTCCCAGCGGACGGCACCGGGAGCTGTGAGCTCAACCCTCCGGTGCCTTCGTCCAGGACGGCCGTCGGACGCCTCCGTTGTGTAGCCCATCTCTTGGAACTCAAACACCGGCCTGCCCCTTCCCTGACCCCGAAGCCGTTGAGCAGGCAGAACGCTCGAAGAGCGCCACCCCGCCAACGGCGTCACTGCGGTGGCGGCAGGTAGACGGTGAGCACACGTGTCGCCTTGTCGAGGTGGAGTGTGTCGGCGCCCGGGCTTACTTCGCCGTCGCGGGTGTAGTCCTCTTCCTCGCCCATTCCGTCGATCCGCAGCCGGGTGACCATGGTGGCCTGGTAGACGCGGGAGCGGGCGAGGGTTCCGGTGAGGAAGGCGGTGACGAGCCGAGTGCGGGCGAAGGGGTGGATGCCGTCGACGGTGCGGATGTCGAGGAGTCCGTCGTTGAGGCTGCGGCGGTAGGAGGGCGCGAAGCCGGGCGGGTCGTAGCGGCTGTTGCCGACGAAGAGCAGCCACAGCCGCCGGTGCCGCCCGTCGACGGTGACCTGGCTGGGGGTGCCGCCGGCGAGGACGCGGAGCAGGCCGATGCACAGGGCGGGCCACTTGCCCAGGCGCCTCTCGCGGGCTTCCCGGGCCCGGACGAGTTCGGGGTAGACGCCGATACTGAAGGTGTTGAGGAAGTACGTGCTGGCACCGTCTGCGGAGGTGACCCGGCCGAGGTCGACGGCTCCGCCGCAACCCGCCTCCACGGCGTCGGCAGTGGACTTCAGGGTCGCAAGGCCAAGGTCGGCGGCGAAGTGGTTGAGGGTGCCGGCGGGGAACACGGCCAGTGGCAGTCCGCTCTCGGTGGCCCGGACGGCTGCCGCGTTGACCGTCCCGTCGCCGCCGACGACGCCGAGCGCGCCACCCCGGGCGACCACGTCCTTGGCGGCTTGGTCGAGCACCAGGTGCAGGTCGACGCCACTCTCACAGAGCCGTATGTCCGCCATCGGCAAGAGGATCCGCAGTTCGGCCTCAGCCGGGGTGTCGCCGCCCGCGTCGCTGTTGACGACCGCGATCAGCCCTCGGCCTGCGGGAAGCGCGGGGACACGGACGTTCGGCCGGGCTGCGTCGGCGGGCTCGTCCACGTGCAGCGGCCACCAACGGCAAGTCGCCGTCGCGACGCTGACCCCGAGAACGGCGCCGGCGAGAACATCACCGGGCGAACGCGTGCCGGTGCGGGCGCGAAAGACGGCGGCTGCCGTGGCAAGGGGGATGAGCGCGGCGCCCAGCCAGGGCGACTCCAACGTGACGGCGGTTGCGAAAGCCGCGACGGCGGCCGCATGCCCGGACGGCAACGCCCGGGTGGCGGGCCGAGGCAGAAATCGGTGGCTGGAGGCCGACTTGGCGGCGATGCCGACGGCAGCGGAGGCCAGGGCCAGTGAGCCAGCGCCGCGCAGCGCGGCTCGGCGTGCGCCACGGTTACCGGACAGGCCCATGACGGCCGCACCGGTGAGCCACGGCAGCATGGGGTGGGCCGAGGCGATGCACGCGAAGGGCCGTGCATCGAGTCCGCGGAGGTGTCTCATGCCGACTGCGTACCCGTAGCGGTGGCGACCACGCGGGCCGCTTGCCCGCACGAATCGGTCAAGGGCGCCTGCCGCGAGGCCAGTTGACCATCCGGTTCCGGACGGGACCACCCAGGGGGCATGTCGTTCGGCTGGGCCGGCGGGGCTGTCCGGGCGGGGACGGCCCGTGGTGTGGGTCAACCGCTGGAGAGCGTGCCGGGCCCTCCGACGCGCCGCGTTCGCCGCCCGCGCGTCCCGTGGGCAGCCGTAGTTGCGTGGCGCAGAGCTTGTTTGAAAGCGGGCTGCCCGGGAACCCGTGCGGGGTGCTTCGGACCGGAGGCACGCCCGTGGGAGCAGCTGTCGCTGCTCCCCTGTGCGCTGCGGTCTGCCGGCTCCCACGGTGAGCGACGCCACCGATCAGGGAGACACGTGCCCATGACGTACCAGCGGACGCAGAGCCCACGAAGCGCACGCACCTACGACGACACCCCGGACACCGACGCGGCGTTCCGCCGTATCGCTACCCTGCCGGACGGCCTGGAGAGGTCCGCGCTGCGGCAGGAGGTGGTGTGCGCCTGGATGCCGATGGCCGTACGGCTCGCACGTCGCTTCCGCCATCGCGGCGAGACCTTCGAAGACCTCAAGCAGGTCGCCCAACTGGGCCTGGTCAAGGCGGTGTCCCGCTTCGACCCGAGTCTTGGCACCGCCTTCCCGAGCTTTGCCATACCGACGATCCTCGGCGAGGTGAAGCGGCACTTCCGTGACGAACTCTGGATCGTGCATGTGCCGCGGCGCGTACAGGATCTGCGCGGCCGGGTCCGGGCCGCCGGAAATGAGATCAGCTCCACGACGGGCGGTCGTGAACCGTCCGTCCCCGAGCTCGCCGCGCACACCGGCCTGACCAAGGCGGAGGTACGGCTGGGCCAGGGCGCGCTGGAGAGCTTCACCGCCCTGTCCATAGACGCCGTGCCCGGCCACTCCGCGGACGGTCACCCACTGACCGACACCCTCGGTGGCGTGGAGCCCGGCTTCGACCTGATCGTCAACCGCGAGGCGCTCCGCCCGCTGCTGCGGGCACTGCCTGAACGCGAACGGCAGATCCTCTATATGCGGTTCTTCTGCGAGATGACGCAGAGCCGCATCGCCCTGCAGCTCGGTCTCTCGCAGATGCACGTCTCCCGTCTGATCACCCGCATCTGTGCACGTCTGCGCGACCAGGTCATGGCCGACACCCACGCTCTGAGGAGGGCATCGTGACGACATCCCGGGTGCACGGGCGGCGCCGGGCCGCCAGGCCCGATACCCGTCGCTCCGCGGAGAGGCAGACACTGACTGCCGCCGGACGAGCGGGCTTTGCCGCACGAGGCGTGGTGTACGTCCTCATCGGTGTACTGGCCGTCCGGATCGCCCTCGGCAGCGGCGGCGAATCGGCGGACCGCCAGGGTGCACTGGCCCAGATCGCGGCGCAGCCCTTCGGGAAGGCGATGCTGTGGGCGCTGGTCGTCGGGTTCGGCTGCATGGCGTTGTGGCGGGGCGCCCGCGCGGTCCTTGGCAGGGGGCCTCGACGCAAAGCGGCCCCGCGAGTGCTTGACGGAGGACGGGCGCTCTTCTACGCCGCGATCTGCTGGGCGACCGCCGCGTACGCCGCCGGGGGCAGCCAGGGGTCCAGTGGCAATGCGAAGTCGCAGGACTGGACGGCATCGGCGCTCAAACTGCCGTACGGCCGGGCGCTGGTGGGTGCCGCGGGCTGCTTGCTGATCGGCATCGGCGCGGTACTCGCCGGACGGGCGGCCATGCGGCGCTTCCTGCGGCAGCTGGACACCGGCACCATGAGCCACGGTACGCAGCAGGTCGTCACGGCTCTGGGCGTGGGCGGAGGCGTGGCACGTGGCGTGGTGTTCGCCGCGGCAGGGATCTTCATCCTGGTGGCAGCCATACGCTTCGACCCGCACGAGGCCAAGGGCGTGGACGCGACGCTCCGTAGCTTCGCGCAAACATCGGTGGGGCCATGGCTCCTGATTGCCGTCGCGATCGGGCTGGTTCTCTTCGGCGCCTTCTCCTTCGCCTCGGCTCGCTGGCGCCGTCTGTGAACGGTGGCCCAAACCGGATTTGCCGGATCCTCCCGCAGGCTCCCCGCCTGGGTCGGGCAGTCACCGCACACCGGTCGAGACAGCAGGGACGGCAAGGGCGAGCTGATGCAGCGCGTCTGAAACGGCCACGGGCGGTGGGGTCGGCGAGGTTCCAACTCTTCTGTCAGGGCTAGTCGTTGCACATTCCAGACGCTACGGCGGCAACCCCGCGGGGACGGTCATCTCCATCATCGCGAACATCACGGCACTGATCCTGATCCTGTGGATCGCCCTCCACCTGTTCGACGCCAACACCGCCAACAGGACGGTCTCCTGGGTCCACGACGCGGCGAACTGGCTCCGGGCTGGACACACAACCTGTTCACCGTTCACTCGGACAACTGGCGCACTGTGGTCAACTACGGTCTGCCCGCTGTCGTCCACCTGCTGATCGGTCACGCGGTGGCCGGCCGGGTCAACCGGACCTGACCCCCTCCGCCGACGTGCAGCCGCGCGTAGAACATCGGGGCGGGACGGACCGCCCGTGGCGCCCACCGCCCTCGATGCCCACGTGCCGGAGCCTGTACGTGGCATCGACTGTCCGCGAGATGCGGATGGCACTGAACTGCTAGCCCCAGCCCCCGGCAGCGTGACACTCCGCCCCGAGGAGGCCCACGGTGTCTGCAGGTACCGCAACTCCCCTCATCCCCGCAGAAGTCCCCAGCCCCCCGAGGCAGGCGGACACTCCCCAATCCGTGCAGGACTACTGCTCCTCACCTGCGGCGTCCGCCCCAGGCCTGCGGCCTGTGCTCGCCGGTGTGCCGGAGGGCCGCGAGAAGGTCGTCGTCAGCGGCAGTCTCGGTCTCGCCACCGTTCCAGGACTGCGCGAGCGCCTTCTGGGCGTATGTCACGGCCCCGGAAGCCTGATGATCCTCGACCTGTCGGGCGTCACCTCCTGCGACACCCTGGGCCTCGGGCTGCTCGTCGCCACGGCACGCAGGGTTCACCACTCCGGCGGTGGCCTGCGCCTCGTCGCCCCGAGCCACGCCGTCGTCGAGGCGCTGGGCGACAGCGGGCTGATCCGGCCCCTCCACGTCCTTCCCAATGCTGGCACGCCTGTCGGGATGACGGCTGCCCCGGAGCTCCAGACAGCGGCCCAGATACTCCGCCGGCTCCCTGAAGGCGGCAATGCCGCCCTGCGGTCGTGTTGGTCCTCGGATTCGGTACGAGAGCGTCATGGCGGCGGTCGAGCGGATGGCTGCCTCCGTTCATCCCCTTGGCGACAGCGTCAGGCCACCAGGCCGGGAAGGGGTTCGGAGTCGTCGATGAAGGCGCGGGCCACATCGGACAGGCGCCGGTTGTGGGAACGGGCGTAACTGCGCAGGGTGGTGAAGGCCTGTTCCATGTCGATGCTCTGGCGTTCGGCGAGTTTGCCCTTGGCTTGCTCGATCAGTACGCGGCTGTTCAGCGCGGTCTGCAGCTGCTCGTTGAGAACCGTGCTGCGGTGGGTGGAGCGTTGTTGCAGGAGGCTGATGGTGGCGACGTCGGCCAGGGCCTGGGCGATGAGTGTGCCTGCCGGGTCGAAGGGGCCGGGGGCGGCGCGGAAGAGGTTGAGGGCGCCGACGACCTCGTCACGCAGGCGCATGGGCAGTGCCTGGACCGCACCGAACCCGCTGCGGTGGGCCGCTGTGACGAAGCGCGGCCAGCGGTCGACTTCCCGGGTCAGGTCGGGGACGATCACCGGTGTGCCAGTGCGGAAGCACTCCAGACAGGGGCCTTCATCATTCTGGAGCTGGAAGAGTTCCAGCAGGCGTACCTGTTCGTCGGAGGCGGCCATCACGCGCAGTTCACCGTCGCGGTCCGCGAGCAGCACTCCGGCCGCACTGGCGCCGAGCATCGCCACGCAGCGGTCGGTGAGCAGCCGCAGGAAGTCGATCAGGTCGAAGTCGGCGACCAGGTTGTCCGCCAGCTCGACGAAGGTCTTGGCCAGGAGCCGCTGATTCATCATGCACACCCTCGATTGAGACTAGTCCCGCCGGGAGGGGGCGGGAAGTACAGCACGTTCGTCGGTTGGCGCCGGTGCGTCAGGTTTCCTCGTCGGTCCGTTCGGGTTCCGCGTCCGGGGAGAAGCGGAGTCGATGGGCCACCACGTCGGCGGCCACGTCCGCGAGCCGGCGGCCCTGCATATAGGCGTGGGCGCGCAGCCGTACGAAGGCTTCTTCGATGCCGACGCCGAGTTGGACGGTGAGGATGCCGGTGGCCTGGTCGATCTCCGCCCGGTATCCGCCCAGGTCCTCGAAGCCTCGATCTTCCAGCGCTCCGTCGACCGGCGCGCCCGTCTCCTCGATCCGTGCGTCGAGCAGGAGCAGCGTCGCGAGATCGGCGAACGCCAGTGCGTCGGCCAGCTCCTCTGCATCCAGCACCGTCGGCACGTCGGCGTACAGGTCCAGGACTCCCGGGCTGATCGCCCCCATCTGCAGAGGCAGCGCAAACACCGCACGTGCCCCGGCCTCCAGGGCCGCATCCGCGAACACGGACCAGCGGTCCTGCAGCACACCGTTCAGCAGATCGGGCGTCAGGACGGCCGAGCCGTGCAGGAAAGCATCCACGCAGGGCCCCTCGCCCAGCGTGAGCTGCAACTCCTCCAACTGCTCGCTGATGTTGTCGGTGCTGCACAGCGGATGGCTCGCCGCAGTCCGGGACATCGCCGACAGTCCGGCTCCGCCGACCGGGAGGGCGGCCACGGCCGCGGTGCACACATCCACCACACCGACCCGGGCACCGCGTCGCGCCGCCTGCTCGGCGACCAGCACCTGAATCCGGGCCGAGCGGCTGTCGGACCTCATTCGGGCCACCGCGTCCAGGCATCGTGAGCAAGTCCCTCCAGCCGCGCCGCGGTTCGCTCCCCGACCGGAAGGACCAGCACCCGGAGCAGCGTGGCGCTGACCGGCCTCCAGATCTCTCCCACGTCCAGCCATCCCCAGGACCGGAGCGCAGTGAGGGCGGGGTGATCGGCCCGGTCCACCAGGGTGGCGCCGAGTGACGCCTGATGGTCGGCCAACAGCCGCTCCTGCAGCCGGCGGGCCATGTGCGCGTCCTGCGGGTGCGGGCGGACCAGGAGGTCGGTGATCGCGAAGACGCCGCCCGACTCAGTGAGTTGCTCGATGCCGCGCGGCAGTGCCCCGTCGAACCCGAGCCACCAGAAGCCGTCGCTGCGCACCGGGAATCCGAAAGCGCATCCCACCAGGCCGTCCGTCTCCGCGATCACCATGGCGAAGCCCGGCCGCCGGATCTCGGCGGTGAGACGGTTCAGAAAGTCCTGGCGGCCGGGAGGGCGGTACGCCTCACGGGGAGACGTCTCACGGGAGTCCACGTACAGATCCGCGAGCTCCCCGCTCACGCCCTGCGCCTGCCAGCGGTTCACCCGACGCAACCGCACCGCGTCCATGGTGGACGGCTCGCCGCCATCGGGCTTGTACGGCTGCCCTCGCTCCGACCGGGGCGTCACCGCACATCACCCGAGAGGACAGAGGCAAGCGGAACGGGCGGGTGCGGCGGGGCTTGGGCGGTTGGGGCTGGGACACCCGCGAGGGGAGGTGTCACATGCCCGAGCGGAACGCTGAGGAGCAGGAATCCGGAGCCGGTGAGGTCGAGTATCAGGCCCAGCGTCGGTGGCGGGTGGTGCAGTCGCAGGGTCCCGCCGGCCTCCGTGGTCTTCTGTGCGGCGTGGAGGAAGGCGTTGAGGCCGCTGCAGTCGCAGAAGGTGACGGGGGTGAGGTCGACGTCGATGGTGCGGATGCCGTCGTCCAGACTCCGCGTCAGTGCCGTGCGCACCAGCGGCGCCGATTCCAGGTCGATCTCCCCGGCCAGGGTGATCAGTGCCCGGTGCCTTCGGTCATGACGGTAGACGGTGAGCTGCGGAAGGGGCATGACGCCTCGGTTCGGAAGACCATCCGGCAGGGGACGCGGTGACGCCGGGATTCCCGGCCCCCTTGGCGCGCTGCCGGCGGGGGCGTACGTTCGGCGGAGGCGGAGGCGGAGCAACGGCCGGCCCAACAGCCTGTGCGACAGGACAGCGGACCCACCCAGTTCCCTCCAGGGATGCGCCGGGTGACGGACGAAAGATCCGCTCCCCGCAGCCATCTGTATCGAGCAACGACAAGCCGCCGGGGTCTGGGACGTCCGTACAGCAGCATAGCCCTCAACCCGGTGCGGCAGACGGCCCGAAGCCGCCCAGTCCCAGGATGTGGACGGTGCCAAAGGCCAGCGCGCATATCCAGTGACCTGCACGGTACTTGGGCCAGCAGCACGAAAGCGGCGGCCAACAGCCGCTCAGGAATGGCAGTCCGTCGACTGCCCGAGGAGGTGGCTTCGCATGACGGAGCCGAACGGTTCAACCCGGCAGAAGTCCGATCCCGATGAGCCGAGCATCGGCGTGGGCACGACGCTTCAGACTGCACGGCCCGGGCCTCAGGAACCGCCGGAGACCCGGGGCCGGACGACCATCGCGGACGGGGTGGTGGAGAAGATCGCGGGGATCGCCGCCCGGGAGGTCCCCGGAGTCAACGCACTGGGCGGCGGATTCACTCGCACCATGGGCGCCGTGCGCGACCGGGTCCCGGGCGGGCACGCGAGCGCGGGGCGCGGCGTCAAGGTCGAGGTCGGCGAGAAGCAGACCGCCATCGACCTCCAGGTCGTCGTGGAATACGGGGTCAGCATCACCGAGGTCGCCACAGAGGTCCGTGAGAATGTGATCGCGGCGGTGGAACGGATGACGGGCCTGGAAGTCGTCGAGGTGAACCTCGCGGTCAACGACGTGCACCTGCCGGATGAGGACACGCCGCAGGCCAGCGAGGACCGCGTGCTCTAGTCGCGAGGCGGGCAGGGGCAAGGACTCCGCCCCCATCGCTCCTCGGCGGCATAGGGACAGCCACCGACTGCAGGCGGTGATCGCCTGATCCGGGCGCAACTCAGCCCCGCTGATGGGCGATACCCGGCCGCTCCCCGTTCGGATCCGCCAGCACGAGGATGGAGTGCATCGCTTCCTCAGCGCCGACGCCCGCTTCCCCGGGAGGACCAGCCAGACCCCACGCCGGTCGAGTGCACAGCGAGGAAGGCAAGCCCGAGAAGCATGAGGCTCGTCGGGCTGAAAATCACCTGGGTCGGCGTCTCGGTGACACGGATGATGAAGGCGATGACGAAGAGTGCGGCGGCCACGAATGCGAGCATCTGTCTACCCCTGCCGGTGGACGACGAACCACACGTGATCCCGGTGGCTGCGCCGTTACTTGCTGGGTTCCCCGGACGGCGCCGATCAGTCGCGTAAATCCCGTGCCGGAGTCGGCGGCGACACCCCGTCGCGTGACCTGCTGACGCTGCGAACGAGGCAACCGGGATTGCTGGTACCACGAACCCCCTCAACTGCCCAGCCCGCAGGTCGACCGAACCGACATGTCGAGCTCAACAACAGATCTGGTGAGCCGTTCCACGGACGCGATCCGTACAAGTATGGGAAGTGGACAGGCCGCCACCGAGCACCCGGATCCTGATCGGATGCCGCGGTCGGCCATCTGCGACAGTGAGGAAGCGCCCCATGGGCGCGAACACGGCCGAAGCTGCGGTACCTGACACTTCCTCCGTCTCCTGGACGCCGGACACACCGTCGAGGAGGCCGACGCCTTCGCACACACCTTCCCCTCCTGGCAGACCGCCGCCCCACAGCGAAGGCCGCGTTCGGGGCGGCCAGCAGCGCCCTGTGGCGGGAGATCGCGGAGCGGGATCCATCTGCGGGGAAGCGGGGCATGGCCGGTCACGCCGCGAAGTTGGAAGCATTTCTCTGCTCCGCTTGCAGGCCTTAACAAGGCTGTTGGACATGGCTGTGGCATTGCGCAGGGCGGTGCGCTGGGCGGCTGCGTGTGCGCAATCGGGTGGTAGCCGGGTTGTGCATGCGCGCCTTCGGGCGGCTGCGCAGGCTCCGATTTGCCCGCGTGCACTGACTGCGCAGCTGTCCATGAGTACTGCGCATCCGCTGCGCGCTCGGTGTGCAGTTCGTTGCGCAACGCTGTGACCTGCTGTGGTCGGGGGTGATGGCCGGGGCTCCGGGGCTGTGGTCGGGCCCGATGGTCGGATGCTGCGCAGCTGCCGTACGGGGGTGGTGGAGCCTGCGCAGGCTGTCTACAGGTGCGGGGACTGGCTCCAGGCGACGGTGCTCTCGGGGGCCTGGACGGGGTGCCACACGGGCTCGGAGGGGCCGTGGTTGCGCAGGTCTGCCAGTGCCGCGGCCAGGGCGGGGACGTCGCGCAGGAAGCCGGCCAGCGCCGGGTCCGCGGCGGCGGCGTGCAGGGCGTGGATGCGGGTGGTGATGCCGGCGGGGCCTGTGTCGTCCAGGACGAACAAGAGGCGGGGGAAGAGCGGGTAGTGCCGTCGTCATTCCTCCGGCGCCGGCTCCTGGCCGATGGCCGGCCGGTGGCGCCGCCCTGGGGGAGTGGGCAGGTAGCGGTGGAGGCGGGCGTAGGCGGTGAGTTTCGCGGCGAGGCGTTCGGGGCCCATGGTGGCCCGGTCGACCTCGACGAACGCTCGCAGCATTGCCCCAGCCCCGCCCTCATGGCCGCGCCGGTAGTACATGAGGGCGTCGGGGATGACGGCCTCGCCGCCCCCAATAGGGTGGTAGACCTCGGGTATCCAGTCCAGCGGCCGGCACAACTCGCCGCGGTGGCACACGTCTTCAAGGAAGACGAGCGCGGTCTCGGTCACCGTCAGGGTGTGGCCGACCCGCAGCCGTACGGCGGTCGGATCGGACACTGTCTTCGGCGGCCGTCGTCCGCGTAACTCCGGCCACTCCGAAGCGATCTGCACGCCGTACGCGGTGGGAAACCACACCCGCATCCGTCCGGCCCGGGGCAGCGTGATGCGGTCGATCAGCCCCTCATCGCGCAGCTTGGCCAGCCGACGCCGAGTCTGCTCGATGCGCACCCCAGGGGCGATCACCCGGTGCATCTGCTCGGTCGTGGCCATCCGGTACTGCGTCAGCACCGCCAGCGCCAGCCGGTCCCCACCGCCCGCATCCACGTCGCTCATCATCGGCCTGTCTCTCCCGTACGGGGCGGCGCCGTCCTGCCCGGCGCCGCGCGTACCGGCCACAGCAGCAGCCGACCCCGACCACACCTGTGTCCACGAAGGCCCGACCATGGTCACGATGCGACAACACCCCTGACGACCAGGCCGACATCCCCTCCGACAACTGCCCGCGCGCTGCCACGCCGTGGGCGGCATATCCGCAGGTCACCACGCCTGTCTGACCGTGGTCAGGGGCCCGACATCCCCCTCTGCACACCCCCGCGCTCGCCCTAAAACAGAAGAAAAGCAGGTGACAGGGGACGGCGGGCGAACGGGGCGGGCGCGTGCCGCCGGGGGATCGGGGCCGCCGGTACCCGTGTTGCGCGTCGGCGGCCGCCTCCGCGCTCGTGCACCGCACGAACCCGGCGCACACCAGCACCACCAGGGCCTGGGTGTCGGATTCATTCACCACGGTCAGGATGGCCGTGCCGTGGGTGCTATGTGCTGTGCGAAGCGGCCGCCGGCGGCGGCGAATGCAGCGACAGCCTGGCCGGGTACCGGTTACTGCTGCAGGGCGCCAGGCCGAGCCGTACGGATCGCCCTGATCGTCGGTCTGGAGTCCGTCGATGACGGTGAGCTGCTTCTGGAGCCGCGACGTGCTCGCTGCTCGCCGGGCTGCTGGGCTCGCCCGTCCCGGCCCCGCGAGCGGCAACCGCCCCTCGGCTCACCGCCGGCCGCGAGGGTCCAATTCCAGCGTGACGCTCCGGGGCGAGGTGCCGAGGACAGCGACCCGTATACCGAGGACCACGGTGTGCGCGCCGCTTTCGGGCGCGAGGGCACCCTCGAAACGTACCCCTGGGGAGCGGACCCCGACGGAGTGCACGACCACCGCGGGCGGCAGACCGCTGTCCGTGCGGTACTCGACGACGATGTCGCCGCCGGTCACCGGCACGGTGGCGAGCACCGGCTCGCCACCGTGCCAGGACGCGTCCCCCAGTGCGGTCAGATCTACGGTCCCCGGCGCCCCGACGCGCACCGCCCTCGACGACGCCCGGAACACCGGGTCGTGGGCGAACAGCGTGGCCGCGGCGGCCCGGCAGGTCCCCGAGCCCATCACGCAGTACGGAGCACCGGGCAGGCCACGGGCGTCGAGCACCGGTCCGAAGCCGATCAGGCGGCCGACCTCGCGACGGAAGTCCGTGGGCGCGCGGGCCCCTTGGTCGAGAACGAGTGAGCCGCCGCACAGCCCCGTGTCCGACGGTGGCTCATGAAGGAAGGCGATCAGACGGTGGAAACCGGAGAGCGCCACTCCGTCTCGTTCGGCCTGGCGTCGGCAGGCCCGTACTGTCCCGGCGCGGTCCTCCTTCAGCGTCTCCTGGAAGCCGCCGCGCAGGACGGTCCAGGGGGCGATGTCGAAGTCGACGGCCGTACGGCCGAGGGTCGACCGCAGCCAGAAGTCCCGCACACTGCGCCCGTTGGCCTCCTGGAAGACCTCGGTGAAGACCTCGTCGGGCCAGGGCCTGACCGGCCGCGCCCCCGACCAGCCGGTCTCCCAGACGTACCGCAGCACCTTGACGCGCAGTGTCCGCACACCGCGGTCGGCACGGCGCTCAGGGAGTGACGGCACTCTTGATTCCGCCGGTGCCGCTCTTGATGCCGCCCGTGCTGCTTTTGGTCGCCCCTGGCACGAAGACGGCTCCCGGTACGGCGCTCTTCGTCGCCCGCAGCGACTCCATCGCGGCGATCGAGGCGCAGCCGACCGCGGCGTGCGGGCCGGCGTGCACGAAGCCGTCCACCGCGGCGTCGACGACATGGCCGAGCGCGCCGGCCTGCGCACCGTGCTGCACGAGGATCGCGAGAACCGAACCCACCGTGAACGGCGAGGGAGCTGAATCGGCCTCCGGCAGCTTGCCGTTGGACACGTACTCCTGGAACGACGTGCTCTCGCTCCCGGTCAGTACACCCGATGCCTCCAAATACCGCAGAGCGGCCGCCACTTCTTCCCGCTGGACATCCGAAAGCTGGTGCGAGTCCATCGGTGCGGTCGGCGCCGGGCGCTTGAGCCGGGCCTGTACAGCGAGTCCGAGCAGTGTCGCGTCCTCGAAGGTGGTCATGTCCTTCGCCCCTTTCCGGCGGTCCGTCGGGTCACTCATCAGTCTTGGGGCGCGCGGGGCGGGTTGACGGAACCTGACAGAACTGGCCGCCCGCAACCGGCTTTACAGCACGGGATGCGGCAGAGGAGCCTTTGACCAGGCGACCTTGGGGGAGGACGCATGAGGGTGCTGCCGAGGCCCGACCTGGCCGAGGGACCGGTGCGGTCCCTCTTCGACGCGCTGCACGAGCTGCATCACCGGGCCGGCCGGCCGAGCCTGCGCCAGATGGCCAAGGAGGTCGGCTGCAGCCACACCACCGTCTCGGTCGCCTTCTCCGGGCCCGCCGTGCCACGCTGGGGACTTCTCGAGCTGATCGTGGAGACGCTGGGGGGTGATCCCGGCCGGTTCCACGCCCTGTGGCTCGCGGCCAGCGCCGACCCCACGGTCCCGGCAGCCCCGCCGGCCGCGGCCGACCACTTCCCGCCGCCCCGCCAACTCCCCGGCGACGTCACGGCGTTCACCGGCCGTGACAGTCAGATCGCCGACCTGGACCGGCTGCTCGCCGAGTCGGCCACCGACGCCACCGCCGTGGTGATCTCGGCGGTGTCGGGCACCGCGGGCGTCGGGAAGACGGCCCTCGCCGTGCACTGGGCGCACCGTGTGGCGGACGCCTTCCCCGACGGACAGCTCTACCTCAACCTCCGTGGCTACGACCCGGACCGGCCCGTGTCCGCCGCGGAAGCGCTCGAAGTGTTCCTGCGTGCCCTCGGCGTCGAGGGCTCCGCCATCCCGCACGGCCTCGACGAGCGGGCGGCCCGCTACCGCACCCTGCTCGCCGGCCGGAAGACCCTCGTCGTCCTGGACAACGCCCGTTCCGTGGACCAAGTGCGCGACCTGCTGCCCGGCACGCCCACCTGCCAGGTCCTCGTCACCAGCCGCGACTCGCTGCCCGCGCTCGTCGCCCGGCACGGCGCCGTCCGCATCAACCTCGACGTACTGCCTCTCACCGAAGCCGTCGCCCTGCTCAGTCGCCTGATCGGGGCTCGCGCCGAGGCCGAACCCGAGCAGGCCGTCGCCCTCGCCGAACGCTGCGCCCGGCTGCCCCTCGCCCTGCGCATCGCCGCCGAACTGGCGGCGGCCCATCCCGCCGTACCGCTGTCCCGCCTGGTGGCCGACCTCGGCGACGAGTCCCGCCGGCTCGACCTGCTGGCCGCGGGCGAGGACGACTACACCGCCGTACGCACGGTGTTCTCCTGGTCCTGCCGCTTGCTGCCCGACCCGGCGCTCACCACGTTCCAACTGCTCGGACTGCACCCCGGCCAGGACATCGGCATCGAGGCCGCCGCCGCGCTCCTCGACGCCGAACCGGTCACGGCGCACCGGCTGCTGGACACCCTCACGCGCGCCCACCTCCTCGACGAGAGCAGCGCGGGCCGCTTCGCGATGCACGATCTGCTCCGCGCCTACGCGGCCGAGCAGGCCGCGGACCGCACCGACCGGCAGCCCGCGCTGCTCCGGCTCCTCAACCACTATCTGCACACCGCCCGCCGCGCCGCCGGACCGCACGACCCCTGGCTGGCCGCCGAGCATTCCAACCTCCTGGCCGTCGCGGCCGCCGCTGTCGACATCTCGCCGGAGCACACCGTCGAGCTCTCGGTCTGCCTGGACCGTCACCTCGACACCGGTGCCCACTACCGCGACGGCCTCACTCTGCACGGGCTCGCCCTGCGAGCCGCCCGCGCCCGGCACGACCTCCGGGCAGAGGCCGACGCCCTCAACCGTCTGGGCACCGCCCATCTGCGCACCGGTTCGTACACCGCGGCCGTCGACCACCACCTGCAGGCACTCGCAGCGCACCGCGAGAGCGGCGACCGGGCCGGCGAGGCGAACGCGCTGCAGGGGCTCGGCACACTGGCCTGGCGGCTCGGCCGGTACGAAGAGGCCCGCGGCCACCTGGAAGAGGCGCTCGCCCTGCACCGGGAACTGGCCGGCAACATCGGAGAGGGCGCCGCCCTGTACGGCCTCGGCACCGTGTACCGGCAGCTCGGCGACTACCCGAAGGCACTCGACCACCAGCAGCGGGCGCTCACCCTCTACCAGGAGCGCGGCGACCGCATCGGCCAGGCCCGGGTCCTCAACAACCTGGGCACCACCCTGGAGCGCACCGGCCGCTACGCCGAGGCGTACGACCACTACGCCCGCGCCCTCACCATCAACCGTGAGATCGGTAACCGGGTCGGCGAGGCGGTCGCGCTCACCAACCTCGGCTCGGCAAGCCTGCGTCTTGGCCGCCTCGCCGACGCCGCCGACCATCATGAACAGGCCCTGCCCATCTACCTGGAGACGGGATACCGGACAGGCCAGGCCGATGCCCTGCGCGGCCTCGGCGACGTCCATCTGCGGGCCGGCCGCCACAGTGAGGCCCTCGACCAGTTGGGCCGGGCGGTGGAACTCGCCCATGAGGTGGGCGAGGCCGAGGTCGAGACCGGCGCGCTCGTCGACCTCGGCGAAGCCCAGCACGCCACCGGAAAGTCCGAGGACGCCGCCGATTCCTTCCGCACCGCCCTGGAGCTGGCCCAACACAACGGCGACCGCTACGAGCAGGCCCGTGCCCTGACCGGCCTCGGCAGGCTGAGCCAGGAGTCCGGGGACCGCACCGCGGCCCGCCGCCAGTGGCAGACCGCGGCCGGGCTCTTCGACGCACTGGGGGTCCCCGAGGCGTCCGCGCTGCACCGCCTGCTCGACCAGAGCTGACCGACGGCCAGTTCTGTCCAGCTCCGTCAGCTTTCGTCAACCGGCCACCGGCCGCCACCACACTCGTCGACAGCCAACCGAATAGCGTGAAAGGGGAGTCCTCCATGACTGCCACACTGCTGGTGCATGTACGGACGGACGACGAGGACACCGCCGTCCGCGGAACCGGGGTCGAGGTGCTCGCCCGCTACCCCGACGCCATGCTCATCCGCGCGACCGACGAACAGGCCATCCGCGTCGGCGCGTTGGACGTCCAAGCCACCGAGCTCGCCGAACGGCCGCTGCTCACCGCCGGAAACTCCTTCTCCTTCGCCGACGCGGTAGAAGCCCAGCAGGAGGCAGCCCTCGAGCCCCCGGCGGGACGCACGGCCTACTACCTGCTGCGGCTGGCAGGACCCCCCGCGCCTCGGTGGCTGCGCGAGCTGGGCTCTCACGGCGCCCGCATCCACGACAGCCTCGCGAACTTCACACTGCTCATCGGCGTGCTCCCGGAGAACGTCGACGCTCTCACCGCGCTGCCGTGGGTCGCCGAGGTGACGCCGTACCGGCCCGCCATGAAGGTCTCCCCGAAGGTGCACACCACGCCGACACGGTCCCTGGGCACCGAGCAACTCGCCCATCCGGCCGGGGCCGAGAGCCAGCTCGTCGAGGTTTCCGTCTTCCCCGGCGAGAGCATCGAGGACGTGGCCGCAGCGGTCCGTGAGTCGGGCGGAGCCGTCCTGTCCGCGGCGGGCCGCACCCTCGTGGCGAACGCCGACCCGGCGGGCCTCGCCGAACAGCCCGGCGTCCAGGCCGTGTTGCCGTACGCGCTGCCGGAGTTCCACAACGATCGCGCCCGACTGGTCCTCGAAGTCCAGGAGGACAACTCGGCAGGCGGCATCGAGCTGACCGGCGCCGACCAGATCGTCGCCATCGCCGACTCCGGCCTCGACACCGGCGACCCCGACACGATGCACCCGGATGTACGGGGCCGGGTCGCTGGCATGGTGAGCTGGCCGACCCGCCTCACCCTGGCGCCGTACGTCAACGACCCGCCCGGCAGCGACGACGGGCCCTCC
Source organism: Streptomyces sp. R41 (assembly GCF_041053055.1). NCBI lineage: Bacteria > Bacillati > Actinomycetota > Actinomycetes > Kitasatosporales > Streptomycetaceae > Streptomyces > Streptomyces sp. R41. The sequence goes on along the minus strand of NZ_CP163443.1, from coordinate 1,528,801 downwards.
GACCCCGACATAGGACACGGCACCCATGTGACGGGCTCCGTGCTCGGCAACGGCGCGGCCGCCCGGGACGCGAACATCACACCGGCCCCCTCGGGAGTGGCGCCGGAGGCGAAGGTCTTCTTCCAGGCCATCGGCCAGCGCGTGCACTGGAAGACCGAGGCGGAGGTCGCCGGGCTGCCCCGGATCAGCGATACCTGGCCGCCCGCCGAGGCCGGTCTGCACGGGCTTCCCGAGGACCTCGGGCCGCTCTTCGAGCAGGCCTACCGTGCCGGGGCCCGTATCCACACCAACTCCTGGGGCGCACCGACCGCCGGCCTCTACACCACCAAGGCGCGTGCGGTCGACGAGTTCGCCTGGAACAACCCCGACATGCTGATCCTGTTCTCGGCCGGCAACGAAGGCGCGGACGACGATGGCAACGGCGTGGTCGACTCGGACTCCATCGGCTCCCCGGCAACCGCGAAGAACTGCCTGTCCATCGGCGCCGGCGAGAACGACCGCCCGGCGGGCTCCGCGCCGCCGCCCGGACGCGACACCACCTGGGACCGGTTCACCAGGGGTGGGGTGCTGCGCTTCCCCAAGATGGGCGCGGCAGGCCACATCTCCGACAACGTCGACGGGCTGGCCGCCTTCTCGTCGCGCGGACCCACGGACGACGGCCGGATCAAGCCCGACCTGATCGCACCCGGCACCAACGTCCTGTCGATGCTGTCGCGCGCCCTGCCGCCCAATGCCGTCCCGCTGTGGGGCAAGCTGCCGCTCAACCACCCGCTGCGCAGCGCCTATTGCTGGAGCGGTGGCACCAGCATGGCCACGCCGCTCGCCGCGGGCGCCGCGGCCCTGGTCCGCGAGTACCTGGTACGGGAACGGCAGCATCAACCGACCTCCGCACTGGTCAAGGCATGCCTGGTGAACGGCGCGGCCGCCATGAAGGGCCAGTTCACCGGGGAGATCCCGACCGGGCCCAACGGCGCCAGCGGCTTCGGCCGAGTCGATGTCGCCGGGGCCATCGGCAGGGACGGCCGGCATCGGATGCTCTTCGTCGACGAGTGGATGGACGCGGTGCAGACCGGCGAGCTCGTCACGTACCGCCTCGAGCAGTTCGACCCGGGCCGACCGCTCAAGATCACCCTCGTCTGGACCGACGCACCGTCCCAACCCGGCAACGGCGACCTCGTCAACAAGCTCTACCTGCAGGTCCGGGCGGAGGACGGCGGACCGGTACGGGACGGAGACGTGCGGCCCTTCCCGCACGCGACCAACAACGTCCAGCAGGTCGTGATCGACGAGCCGGGCACCGACCCCTATCTGATCCGCGTCTGGGGCGTGTCCGTCACCAGGCGCTCGCTGCGCTCCGTGATCTCGGTGGAGCCGCATCAGGACTTCGCGCTGGCGGTCTCCAACGGCCGTGAACTGCGCCGGGTCTGAGGGACTGGGGGTCTGAGGAGGAAGACGCCCATGAACGGGGGGCGGCCGGGTGGTGCGTGGTGATGTACCCACCATGCACCACCCGGCCACGGCGCATCCGCCCGCGGATCAGCGGGTGGCTGTGCGGCAGGAGGCAGCGCGGATCATCTCCGACGCCGGATACCGCCGGCGCCGCAGACCGATGTCACCCAGGGGCGCCGGGCGATCTCTTCGAAGCGTGCGCTCAGCCACGCACCCTTCTCTGCCCTGCCACGGTTGGGGGTTCTCCGTCCGCCACGGCTCGAGCGACGGCCGACGGCCTGGCTCGACGTGCGGAGACGCCGCGTTGCACTGCCCGCAGTCGGTCCCGGCTCAGGCGTCGATGATGACGGGGATGATGAGGGGCTTGCGGCGGTAGGTCCGGAACGCCCAGGACGCCACCGCGCGGGCGATGAGCTGTTCGAGCTGGTGCGCGTCCCCGACGCCTTCCTCGGCCGCCCTGGCCAAGGTCTTCTCGATCACCGGGATGACCGGTTCGAATGTGGTGTCGTCGTGGACGAATCCGCGGGCCAGGAAGTCGGGGGGTTCGGCGAGGGCGCCGGTGTCGGCGTCGACGATCGCCACGACGGTGACCACGCCTTCGTTGGCGAGGGTGAGGCGGTCCTTGAGGGAGGCCTCGGTGGCGCCGCCGACTTCCATGCCGTCCACGTAGACGTTGCCCGCGGGCACCTTGCCGGTGATCGAGGCGCGCCCGTCGACGAGGTCGACGACGACACCGTCCTCGGCGATGACCACCCGGTCGGGATCGACGCCGGTACGGATGGCGAGGTCGCCGTTGGCCCGGAGGTGACGCCATTCGCCGTGGACGGGCATGACGTGCCGGGGCTTGATGATGTTGTAGCAGTAGACGAGTTCACCGGCGCTGGCGTGTCCGGAGACGTGCACCTTGGCGTTGCCCTTGTGGACGACGTGGGCACCCCACCGGGTCAGCCCGTTGATCACCCGGTAAATGGCGTTCTCATTGCCCGGGATCAGGGAGCTGGCGAGCAGGACCGTGTCGCCCTCGCCGATGCGGATCACATGGTCGCGGTTGGCCATCCGCGACAGCGCGGCCATCGGCTCGCCCTGGGATCCGGTGCAGACGAGGGCGATCTTGTGGTCCGGCAGCTTCTCCATTTCCTTCATGTTGACCACCAGGCCGGGCGGAACCTTCAGGTAGCCCAGGTCGCGGGCGATGCCCATGTTGCGGACCATCGACCGGCCTACGAAGGCGACTTTGCGGCCGTGCTGGTGAGCGGCGTCCAGGACCTGCTGGATGCGGTGCACATGGCTGGCGAAGCTGGAGACGATCACGCGGCGTGGCGCGGTGCGCAGGACCTGCTCGATCGCTGGGTTCAACTCGCGCTCGGCGACGGTGAATCCGGGCACCTCGGCGTTGGTGGAGTCAACCAGGAAGAGGTCGACGCCCTCCTCACCGAGGCGGGCGAAGGCACGCAGGTCGGTGATGCGGTCGTCCAGCGGGAACTGGTCCATCTTGAAGTCGCCGGTGTGCAGCACCATCCCGGCACCGGTGCGGATCGCGACCGCGAGACCGTCCGGGATCGAGTGATTCACCGCTACGAATTCGCAGTCGAACGGCCCGAACCCGCGCCGGTCGCCCTCACGCACCCGCACCGTGCGCGGCCGGATGCCGTGCTCTTTGAGCTTGGCCTCAAGGAACGCCAGGGTCAGTTTGGAGCCCACGACGGGGATGTCGGACCGCTCACGCAGCAGATACGGCACGCCCCCGATGTGGTCCTCGTGCCCGTGGGTGAGCACGACGGCCACGATGTCGTCCAGGCGCTCCCGGATCGAGGTGAAGTCGGGCAGGATCACATCAACGCCGGGCTGGGTCTCCTCGGGGAACAGCACGCCGCAGTCGACGATGAGCAGCTTGCCGGCGTGCTCGAAGACGGTCATGTTGCGGCCGATCTCACCCAGGCCGCCCAGGGCGACGACCCGTAGCCCTCCGTCGGGCAGTGGCGGGGCGGTGTGCAGTTCCGGATGTGGATGGCTCATACCGTGACGTTACCGGAGAGGTGGAAGAGGTGATCCATTGCTTTGCGATCTCTCCTTCCCGACGAGATGCGTCCTCCACGTTGGGTGCCCTGGATCATCCGGATTACACGGAGGGCCGGCACGGCCCGCGGTACAGGTAATACGGCGTGCGGTAGATGAGCCGCAGCCCCCGGGGGGCCTGAAGAAGATCTCGTGCCGCATGTCGTGTGCGAGTGCCTTCGGCCGCCTCGTGGTGGGCTTCGGCGCTGGTCCATTCGGAGTGGGCTTCCGCTTCACCCTCGCCCGCGGAGCGGAATCCATCAAACGGGTTTGATTTATCCTATTGGCATGGTGCCCACAGGTCACGCTGCCCCGGCGTTTGTGAGCCTGGCCGCCAACCCACTGCGGTGGCGGCTGCTGACCGCGCTGGCCGCAAGCGACTACCGGGTCCGTGAGCTGGTCGCCCTGCTCGGCCACCCGCAGAACCTGATCTCCTACCATCTGCGGCTGCTGCGCCGCAGCGGGCTCGTCACTGCCCATCGCAGCAGCTTCGACGCCCGCGACAGCTACTACCACCTGGATCTGGAGCGCTGCGCGCACGCGCTGGCCGCCGCCGGCGTCGCCCTGCACCCGGCACTGCGCCTCGATCCCACCCCACCACCTCCCACGGCCACCGAACAGTCGGCTCGGCCTTGCGTGCTGTTCACGTGCACCGGCAACAGCGCCCGCTCCCCGATCGCCGAGGCTCTGCTGCGCCACCGCTCCGGCGGCCAGGTGGAGGTGACCAGCGCCGGCAGCCACCCCAAACCGCGGATCCATCCCAACGCCGTGCGGGTCCTGCGCGAGCACTACGGCATCGACATCGCCGACCAGCGGCCACGCCAGCTGGACACGGTGGCCCGCAATCGTTTCGATCACTTGATCAGCCTGTGTGACAAGGTCCGCGAGATCTGCCCCGAGTTCAGCGGTCAGCCGCGGCGGACCCACTGGAGCATCCCCGACCCGGCTGCCGCCGACGGCAACGACCAGGCAAGCTACCCCGCCTTCAGGCACACGGCGGCGGAGATCGACACGCGTATCCGCTACCTGCTGCCCGTCCTCACCCGCGCCCCGAACCCGGAGGTCCAGCCATGACACCATCCGACGAACTCGCCGCCGTCCGCTACATCGTCGACGACGTGGCCGCCGCGGTCGACTTCTACACCACCCACCTCGGCTTCAGCCTGCGCACCAACCCCGCGCCCGCCTTCGCCGACGTGGTCCGCGGCCCGCTGCGGCTGCTGCTGTCCGGGCCGGCAAGCTCCGGCGCCCGAGCCACGCCCGATGACTCCAATGCGCCAGGCCGCAACCGCATCCATCTCACCGTCAACGACCTCGACACCGAGATCGACCGGTTGCGCACCGCCGGGCTGTCCTTCCGCAGCGACGTCATCACGGGCCCGGGCGGACGCCAGATCCTCCTCACCGACCCGGCCGGCAACCTCATCGAACTGTTTGAACCTGCGCCACGCTGAGCTGCTTCTGAGGCCGACCGGGCTGCGCGGCACGACCTCCCTCGGTCAGACGGCCGCCGACTCGGTGCTTGACGGCACCCGGGAGGTGCTGCCGCTGCAGGAGGTGCCGGACGTCGACGCGTACAGCGGGATCTTCACCCTGCTGGCATCCCCGTCGCAGTCGGCCGCGATGACCGGGAGCATGTTCACCGCCGACAGCGGACTGTCGATCCGGGGGCTGGCGCGCCCGGGCGGCCGGGTCCCTGACACCGCGGGCGGGTGAGGGGCGGCGCGGATGCACCAGAGCCGCGCCCGCAGGGACAACTCGGTCCCACGCCCGGTGGAAGCCGATATCGGTCACCCCGGCTGTCAGGGCGTCCGAAATGCCGCCCGAGTCATGGTGATTCATGCTCTCGACTGTTCTTGAGCAGGGCAGAATCCCCAACGGCCGCGGCCCGCGATCAGGACTGCCCCAAAGGACAACTCCGGCCCCAAGCAACGTCATCCGACGACCACCGACGGACGAACCCAATCGGGGCCGAGCCTGCCATGATCCGGCTACGACCGAATACTCCTGGCCCGATCGGGGGAGCGACAAGGACCACGGAACCCGCGTCGTAGCTGCCTGGCCTGACACCGTCCGCAGTCTCCCCCTGGGCGCCCCGGTCGCCGCCGGGCTCAACGGCCGTCCACGCAATGCGCTCGGCTGGACACCCAGCCGAGCGCATGCGGGGATTCCTCGCCGCCTGATCCACGGGTAGCGGCGATCATTGGAATCTGCCGATCAGGGGCGGGCTCTTCCTCGTCGGTCGTCAGCTGTCCGCGGGGCGCTCGAGCGCCACCTTGGGCAGCCGCCGGGCGAGGGGGGCGGGCAGCCACCAGGCCCACTTACCGAGCAGTTGCATGATGGCCGGGACGATCAGGCAGCGGATGACTACTGCGTCCATCAGGATCGCCACGGCGAGGCCCAGCCCGAACTGCTGGAGCATTCGGTCGGGGCTCAGCATGAAGGCGGCGAACACCACGATCATGATGGCCCCGGCCGCCGTGATCACCTTGCCGGTGGTGGCCAGTCCTTCCCGCACTGCGATGGAGTGGTCCTTCGTACGCTCCCACTCCTCGTGGATCCGCGAGACCAGGAACACCTCGTAGTCCATGGACAGCCCGAACACGATCGCGAAGATCAGCACGGGGAGGAATGCTTCGATCGGCCCTGGCTGCACTCCGAACCAGCCCTCCTGGAACACCAGGGTCATCGCGCCGAGCGCGCCGGTGATCGAGAGCAGGTTCAGCAGGGCTGCCTTGATGGGGATCAGCACGGACCGGAAGACCAGCATCAGCAGCAGCGACGACAGTCCGACGACGACGGCGACGAACAGCGGCAGCCGCTGCGAGACCGTCTCGGCGAAATCCTGGGAGGCGGCGGTGGAGCCGCCGACCAGGATCTCGGCGCCGGTGTCGTGCTCCAGGTTCGGGGCCACGTCATCGCGTAGGTGGTGCACGAGATCGGTGGTTCCCTCGTCCTGCGGTGCTGTCTTCGGGTAGACGATCACGGTGGACAGGGCGCCGTCCTCGGAGGGCATCGCGGGGCTGGCCGCGGCCACGCCCTCGGCCTTGGCCAGCTCGGACCGGACGGCCTGGCCGGCGGCCTTGTCGCCCCGCACCAAGACGACCAGCGGACCGTTGAAGCCCGGGCCGAAGCCCTCGGCGAGCAGGTCGTACGCCTGCTTGGAGGTCGAGGTCTTCGGGTCGTTGCCCGCGTCGGCGAAGCCGAGGCGCATGCCCAGCGCAGGTGCGGACAGGGCGAGCAGAGCGAGGACGGCGACCAGCAGCGTCGGCAATGGACGGCGCTGCACAGCTGCGGCCAGGGCCCGCCAGCGGCGGCCTTCGACCTCGCCCTTGGACGCGGCCTGGGCCGCGTGCTTCAGTACGTGGCGCTGAATGCGGTGGCCGAAGAGCGCCAGGAGTGCGGGCAGCAGGACCAACGAGGCGGCCATCGTGGTCAGCACGGTCAGTGCCAGGGCGAGGGCCACGCCCTGCAGCGAGCCGAGGCCGAGTGCGACCAGGCCCAGCAGGGCGATGATCACGGTGCAGCCGGCGACGAAGACCGTACGACCGGCGGCGTCCAGAGCCTTGCGGCCGGCTTCGGCCGGTTCAGCGCCGTGGGTGAGCTCGTGCCGGTAGCGGTAGAAGATCAGCAGGGCGTAGTCGACACCCACGCCGAGTCCGACGAGCATCGTGATGGGCGGCGTGAAATCGGCGATGGTGAAGACGTGCGAGGCGAGAGCGATCAGGCCGATGGCGGCGCCGACCGCGAAGAGGGCGGTGATCAGCGGTACGGCGGCCGCCACCACGGAGCCGAAGAGCAGTCCGAGGATGATCACGGCGGCCAGGATGCCGGCGAGTTCTGCGGTCGGGCTTCCCTTGTCCTCGGCGCCACGCACGGCGTCGCCGCCGAGCTCGACCTGGAGCCCGTCCGCCTCGACGCCCTTGGCGGTGTCGATGATCGCGGTGACGTCCTCCTTGGGCACGGCCTCGGCCTTGCCGTCGAGAGTCACGGTGGCGTAGCCGATCGTGCCGTCCTCGGACACAGCGGAGGCATCGGCGTACGGGCTGCGCACATCGGCGACGCTCGGCAGTCCCTTCACTTCGGCCAGCATCTTCTCGACGGCGGCCTTGCGGCCGTCGATGCCCTGGCTGTCCTTCAGCACGATGTCGACGCTGTCGCCGGCCTGGGCGGAACCGTGCTTCGTGAACAGGTCCGTGGCCGCTTGGGAGTCGGTGCCCGGCAGGGCGAAGTCGTTCTTGTACGCGGAGCCTGCGGCTTGCGAACCGAGCGTGACGGCGGCTAGGACGGCGACCCAGAGCAGCAGGGCGGACCAGCGGTGACGCTGCGCCCAGCCGGCCAGGGCGCCGAACCGGCCGCCGCGCGGCCGATCGGGCCGGCCCGGTGCGGGCAGGGCAAGGGGCGCGGCTGCGCCGCGGGTAGGAGACATGGGTGACTACCTCGGATTCGAGCGGGAGTGGCCTGGCGTAAGAAGCGCGCCCACCACGGCGCCGCACAGCGTGGGCACGCCGATCCCCAGGGCGGCAAACACGCCGCCGACCTCCAGGGCCCCGGCGGCCGTGACCAGCAGAATTCCGGCGGCGGCCCCGACGAGCGCGCCGACGAGCACGGTCGTGGCCCGTGCGCGAAAGGGGGGTGCGTTCATGCCGTTGATCGTGCACGCGCAACAGGGTCGGAAGCGTCAGCCTCCGGACGACACTGGGCGTACCCCAGCGGATGCGGGCTGCCGCTGTGTCGTACCTCAGCGGATGCGGTTTGCCGCTGCGTCGTACCCCAGGAGTCGCGCGGGACCGGCGCCGTCTGCCGGATGGGCCGTCCGCCCCGACGGCCGGCCTATTCCGCCAGCCAGCCCGGGCTGACCATTCCGGACTCGTACGCCAGCACCACGACCTGCGACCTGTCCCGCGCCCCCAGCTTCGAGATGATCCGGCTGACATGCGTCTTCGCCGTCGACGGTGACAGCACCAGCCGTGCCGCGATCTCGTCGTTCGTGAGCCCCGCGGCCACCAACTGCATGACCTCGCGCTCCCGGTCGGTGAGGACATCGAGCCGGGGATCCGGCTCAGGGCCCTTCACCCGGCCCGCGAACTCGGCGATGAGCCGCCGTGTGACCGACGGGCTGATCAGGGCATCGCCCCGGGCTGCGACCCGCACCGCCTGCAGCAGTTCCTCCGGCTCCGTGTCCTTCACCAGAAAGCCCGTCGCCCCGGCACGCAGCGCCCCGTACACGTAGTCGTCCAGATCGAAGGTCGTCAGGATGACCACCTTCACCGACGCCAGCTGCCTTTCTCCGGCGATCACCTTGGAGGCTTCCAGACCGTCCATCCCCGGCATCCGGATGTCCATCAGGACCACGTCCGGCTCGAGCTCGCGGCAGGCCAGGACCGCGGCTTCTCCGTCCGCTGCCTCCCCCACCACCTCGATGTCGTCCTCGTCCTCCAGGATCGACCGGAACCCGGCCCGGACGAGCCGCTGGTCATCCGCCAGCAGGACCCTGATCATCGGTCACTCCGCTCCATTTCGGCTCTCCTGTGATCTCGTACGGCAGCCGGGCCCGCACCGCGAATCCGCCCTCTGGCCGCGGGCCCGCGGCCAGCTCGCCACCCAGTGCCCGCGCCCGCTCTTTCATGCCGGTGATCCCGCTGCCGCCACCGGACCCGGCCGGGCGGGTCGCTGCGCCCTCGCCGTCGTCCTCGACGGCCAGGGTCAGCTCCCCGTCCGCGTGGGCGAGCCGGATCGTGACCCGTCCGGCGCCGCTGTGCTTGGCGGCGTTGGTCAGCGACTCCTGCACGATCCGGTACGCGGCCAGGTCGACAGGGGCGGGCAGCGAACGTTCAGCCCCGGTCCGCTCGATCCGCACCAAGAGCCCCGCCAGCTTCGCCGAGGCCACCAGCTCGTCGGTCCGGGCCAGCCCCGGCGGGGGTGCCGTGGGCGCCTCCTCGTCGACCTGGCGGAGCACGCCGAGGGTGGCCCGGAGCTCCCGCAGGGTCTCCCGGCTGCTCGCCTTGATCGCGCCGAGCGCCTCCTCGGCCTGGGCAGGATCCTTCTTCAGCCGGTGCAGTGCAGCACCCGCCTGCACGTTGATCATCGAAATGTTGTGCCCGATCACATCGTGCAGCTCGCGGGCAATGCGCAGCCGCTCCTCGGTGGCCCGCAGTCGCGCCTCCTCCTCGGCGTAGGCCACCCGGCTGTGCCGCACGCTGCCGAGAGCCACGACGGCGACCAGCCAGCCGGTGAGCATGAACACCGCCGTGCCGTTGATATCGCTGTTGCCCGCGAGGGGGCCCACGGATACGCCGATCACCATGGCCGCCGCCATGGCAATGGCCGCCTGCGTCCGGCCCTGGGCCGCGAGGGCGTACAACGCCACGATCGGAACCATGATCAGCGGGGCGTCGATGTCGCTCAGGAGGTAGTAGGCGCCCGTGGCCAGCACCGTGAACCAGCCCACCGTCACCGGATACCGGCGCCGGAACAGCAGCGCTCCGCACACCGCCGTGATCAGCAACCAGGACGCGATCAGCGAGGCCATCGCGTCCCCGCCGTGGCTCAGCCGCTGCCCCTCAGCGAGCGCCACCAACACGAATACCCCGCCGGCCAGCGCAGCGTCAGCGCGGGCGCCGCGAGGCAGCCGGAAACGGACCTGATCGAAAGACGGCACGCGTTGATTCTGCCCGCGATGCCGACCAAAGGAGAAACCCTGTGGGAGAGCCCCCAGTCGGGACTTCGTCATGTCCTGCGAGGTTCATGGACCGGAGCCACCAGTGATGTGCGCCGGGGGTTCCGAGACGGTTGCTGCGTGCGGGATTGCAGCAACGCAGGCGTTGCAGGCATCGGCCAGGTGCCAGGTTCGGCGGCGGACCCTGGGGCTGGTGTTCCACGACACGGCCCGGGACACCGCCCGCCGACTGGGGCACCGGAAGCCGACATCATCGAGGCGCAACGCCGTATTTCCCGCTAAATCACTACAAAACGTGTCTTATTGCAGGCATGCATACACCTTCGCGGCGTACCCTGCTCCGTGCCCCGCTCGCTGCCGCCGGCGCGGGACTCCTGCCTGCCCGTCCCGACTTCGTTCTCCGCCCCCACCACGGCCCCGAGGGGACCGCGCTCGGCGAGGCCGGCTTCGCCCCGCCAGGACTCGGGGGATATGTCGACCCGTCGGGTCCGGAGGTCCTTGCGACCGAGCGGAGACGCGGTTCCGGCCCGGTGCGCAGGCTCGGGTTCACCGCCGCCCAGTCCACGCTGGACCTGGGCGGGCGGATCGTCCGGAGCTGGGCGTACGACGAGACACTGCCCGGTCCGCTGGTGCGCGTCACCGCCGGTGACGTCCTGAGCCTCACCCTCGCCAACCGTCTGCCGGTCTCCACCACGCTCCACTCGCACGGGGTGCGACTGCGCTGCGACATGGACGGCGCCCCCGGCGTGACGCAGAACGCCATCCGCCCGGGGACCGACTTCACCTACCGCTTCACCGTCTCCTACCCGGGCACCTATCTCCTCCACTCCCATGTCGGACTCCAGCCCGACCGTGCGCTGTACGCGCCGCTCATCGTCGACGACCCCAGGGAACCCCTCGCCTACGACAAGGAATGGGTCGTCGTCCTGGACGACTGGATCGACGACGTGGACGGCTCCACCCCGGAAGGCGTGCTCGGCCAGCTCCAGCACGGCACGGCCACAGCGGTGGCCATGGGTCCCGGAAGCGGCCGCCGGCCGGCTGGCCCCTCCCGGGTGCTGCGCGACTCCTACAGCCGCATGCTCGACGGCGACGGGGGCAATGTGGCCTACCCGTACTACCTCGCCAACGGCCGCCTGCCGACCAGTCCCCGGGTGTTCCGGTGCCGCCCGGGCGACCGCGTCCGGCTGCGCATCATCAACGCGGGTTCCGAGACCGCCTTCCGGGTGGCGCTGGGCGACCACACCATGACCGTCACGCATACCGACGGCTATCCCGTGGAGCACACGGAGACCGACGCTCTCCTCGTCGGCATGGCCGAGCGGTACGACGTCCTGGTCACCGCCCAGGACGGCGTCTTCCCCCTCGTCGCACTCGCCGAGGGGAAGCCGGGCCGGGCCCTCGCCGTGCTGCGCACCGACAGGGGAAGAACCCTTCCCGGGCGGGACGTCCGCCCGGACGAACTGGACGGGCAGGTCGTGCCCGCGCGCCGCCTCGTACCGGACGAGTCCGTGGCGCTGGACGACCGCGAACCCGACCGCGAGCTGCGCATCAGGATCACCGGCAGCATGAGGAGGTACGACTGGGGCTTCGACCACCGACCCCACGACACGCACAGGCGCCACCCGGTCCGCGCCGGTGAACGGGTACGGCTCACCATGATCAACGCCACCGACATGTGGCACCCCATCCACCTGCACGGCCACACCTTCGCCCTCACCGGCGTCGACGCCGTCGGTGCGCTCAAGGACACCGCCCTGGTGCTTCCCCACCGCAAGCTGGTCATCGACTTCGACGCCGACAACCCCGGTCTGTGGATGCTGCATTGCCACAACCAGTACCACTCGGAGAGCGGCATGATGACCATCCTCGGGTACCTCAAGTGACCGGGTGATCCAGCGGACATCTCCTGGCCCTGGTCCGCCACGAACGACGCCATCCAGGCCGGCGCCGCGTCCCCGTCGACGGCGGTCTCCTTGGTGGACCAGGACTGGATGTCGTCGAGGTAGCAGAACTGGCCCGTGCGGCCCCTGAGTCTGCTCTGCGCGTAGGGGAGGCGAATACTGGAGTTGGCACCCACGGTGACGGTGCCCTTCGGCGGGTCCAGTCGGTGGGCATATCAACGCCTGTGTTGCAGACGGGTGTTGACCTCGCTGCAGCCGGTGACGTACGAGATGTTCAGCGTTGCGGCCGAGGGTGGAGTCCCTTCGGCCGACCGCGCTGTCCCGGTACTGGGCGGCGCCGGTGAGGTCGTATGGGAGCGGGCGCCTTCCAGCCGCTCTCGCCCGTGCTCCCGCACGCCGGAACAGTGGAGCCCCGATCCGCCACGCCTTCGGAGGAGTTGTTAGCCTTGGCTGTGATCGGTTTGCCCATGTCCGGCCAAGGCTCGTGATGACCGTCGTCGACCGCTTTCCGCTCGGGGCCGCGACCACGCTCGCCGAACTCGCCCGGGACCCGCATCCGCGACTGGCGTTGCTGCGTGCACGGGAGCCCGTGTCCTGGCTGCCCGCGCTGGGCGGCTGGCTTGTGACCCGCCGCGACCTCGCGCTGAGCGTGATGCGGGACGCAGTGACCTTCACCGTCGACGACCCCCGGTTCTCCACCGCGCAGGTCGTCGGGCCGAGCATGCTGTCCCTGGACGGTGAGCAGCACACCCGCCACCGCGAGCCCTTCGCCTCGCCCTTCCGCCCTCGGGAGGTGCGCGACGGATTCGCCTCGTTCATCGAGCGCGAGACCGACCGGCTCATCACCGCACTGGAACCGGGGGGCGCGGCCGAACTGCGACGCGCCTTCGCCGGCCCGCTCGCGGTCGCCGTCGTGACCGAGGCACTCGGCCTGGCCGGCACCACCGCGGCCACGGTGCTCTCCTGGTACGACTCCATCGTGCGGTCGGTCTCGGACATCACCGCCGGACATGAGGCGGGGCCCGCCGGTGCGGCGGCGTACGCGCAGCTGCGGTCCGCCGTGGAAGCCACCGTCGCGCGCCGGAGCTCATCGTCGCTCCTCGTCTCCGCTGCCGGGCGGCTGGCGCTGCCCGAGGTGGCGTCGAATGCCGCGGTGCTGATGTTCGGAGGCATCGAGACCACGGAGGCGATGATCACCAACGCGCTGCTGCACCTGTTGCAACGCCCCGACCAACTCGCCCTCGTCCGGGCCGACGCCAACCTGCTGGACGGCGCGATCGAGGAATCGCTGCGCCTGGAACCCGGTGCGGCGGTCGTGGACCGCTACGCCACCCGTGACACCGTCCTCGGCCCGGCCACGATCCGCCGCGGTGAATTGGTCACCGTCTCCCTGGCCGGCGCCAATCGCGACCCGGCCGTCTTTCCCGATCCTGATCGGTTCGATGTCCGCCGCGAGAACGCCCGTCTCCAACTGGCCTTCGCACACGGCCCGCACCACTGTCTCGCCGCGCACCTCGCCCGCCTGGAGGCCCGCATCGCTCTCCAGCGCCTGCTCGAACGCCTCCCTGCCCTGCGCCTCGACCCGGACCGCGGTGCCACTCCGTACGGTCTGGTCTTTCGAAAGCCCCCCACTCTGCATGTGCGGTGGGGGAATCCTGCCTGACGGCTCATCGGTGTGTGAGCAGCAGTCGTAGCTTGCAACTGTCCTGCGAGGACGAGCTCTTGGCTGTGCCTGAGCGAAGGATGCCGCCCATCGGAAGATCCATCAGATCCCATCTCGGCCGAGCTGGCAGGCGCGGTCGAGCTTCCTCGGGTGATGTGTCTGCACTTGTGGGGGAGCGCCGTGGGTGGGCGGCCAGGTCCACGGTGCGCGGGGTGCCTGTGCGGATACCGCATCGCCGACGAGGCGCGAGCGGCTGGTTGAAGTTGTAGGCCGATGCCGTTCAACCGTTCGGTTGAACGCGGCTTCCACCTCCTGAACCTTCTCCGCTCCGTTCGGTCGACGCGAACAGCCTCTCCGCGGCACAAGAATCACAACCGACCGTGGCGCCGGGTCCCCGCCCATGGCCTCACCCCCCATCAGAGAGGTCCCAGCAGAGTGTCCAGCTTCCTCAGCAGACGACGTGTACTCGCCACCGGAGCCGGTGCCGCCCTCGGAATGGGCGCGCTCGGCGCCGCAGCGACTCCCGCCGCCGCCACCTCGTCCGTGGGATCCCGGCGTGCCTCCGGCGCCGAGGAGACCAGAACACTCGACGAGCTGTACCAGGCGGCCCTCGCGGACGGCGGCAAGCTCGTCATCTATGCCGGCGGTGACACGCCGACCCAGCAGGACGCCACCAAGGCGGCCTTCCGCAGCCGCTTCCCCGATATCGATCTGACGCTGATCGTCGACTACAGCAAGTACCACGACGTCCGCGTCGACAACCAGTTCGCGACCGACACCCTCGTCCCCGACGTCGTACAGCTGCAGACGCTGCAGGACTTCACGCGCTGGAAGGAACAGGGCCGCCTGCTGCGCTACAAGCCGGCCGGTTTCTCGAAGGTACGACGGCTTCAAGGACCCGCACGGCGCGTGGGTCGCCATCGGCGCGATCGGCTTCAGCTTCATGTACGCGGTGTCCGCGGTCGGTTCGGATGCCCCGAAGAGCCCGCTCGACCTGATCGACCCCAAGTGGAAGGGGCAGATCGCCTCGTCGTACCCGCACGACGACGACGCGGTTCTCTACCTCTACTCGCTGTACGCGCAGCAGTACGGCTGGGAATGGGTGGCCGCGCTCGCCGAGCAGGACGTGCGGTTCGCCCGGGGCAGCAACTCGCCCGCGGACGCGGTCTTCGGCGGACAGAAGCCGGTCGGCATCGGCACCGCGGGCTCCCTGGCCTCACCGGCGACGTCGCCCGCGAAGTGGGTCGTCGCCGACGGCCACCCCTTCATGGCCTGGGGGCAGCGGGCCGCGATCCTCAAGCAGGCCAAGAACGCGACTGCCGCCAAGCTCTACCTGAACTGGCAGCTGTCCACGACCCAGCAGCAGACGTCCTTCAACGGCTGGTCGGTACGGACCGACGTCACGCCTCCGGCGGGCCTGAAGCCGATCTGGGAGTACCCGAACGCGCACATCGACGGCTTCCCCCGCTTCATGGCCGACCGCGCGGAGGTCGAACGCTGGAAGCAGACCTTCGCCCTGTACTTCGGCGAGGTGAAGGGCGATCCCACGCCCGGGTGGCTCGGACTGCACCCGGGGGCGTAGCGGCCGCCGTGGCAAGCGACAGTGGGGCCCGCGGCGTTCGTCCGGCACACCTCCGGACGAACGCCGCGGGCCCCACTGTTCACACAGGTCATACAGGTGGCGGATAGACTCGGGCCCCGTGCCCGGATCAGTCCGCCCAAGGGGATCTGCCGTGTCCGATCGCACTCCGCTGACCGCTCGCGGCAGTCGGCCCACCCTGGAACACATATCCCATCTGGCGTTCTTCCTCGTCGTCGCTGCCGGTCTCGTGCGGCTGACCCGGCTCGAGGACAACCCGTGGTGCTGGTCCATCGTGAGCGTCAGCGGATTGCTGGCACTGGCGTACGCGAGCGGCCTGGCGTGGTGGGACCGGCTCGGCGTGCTGGGCCGCCGCTCCTGGATCCCCGTACTGCTCCTGCTGTGGACCGTCCTTGCGTTCCTCGCTCCACCACCGCTGACGACCGCCTACGTCTGGTGTGCGGTCCCGCTCGCCTGCGCGGCCCTGCGCGCGCTCGGCCTACGCGCCGCCGTGGTCACAGTGGCCGTGATCACGTCGGTACTGGTCGGGGCACTCGTCCGCTCCACGGGTCACGTCGACGCCGAGGTCGTCCTGGTCCCCGTGGCGGCCGTGTGGGGAACCGTCGCCCTCTACCGGGCCCAACAGCGGGACGCGGCGGTCCGCCAGCGCCTGGTGGAAGAGCTGCGGGACACGCGGGACACGCTGGCGAAGCAACAGCGTCAGGCGGGCGTAGTGGCGGAGCGGGCCCGTATCGCCCGGGATCTGCACGACACCCTGGCCCAGGAACTCGCCGGCAGCCTGATGCTGCTTCAGGCGGCCGAGCGCGACTGGGAGGAGCGGCCGGACGTCGCGCGGACCCGTGTCCGCGCTGTGACCGACGGGCTGGGTTCCAACCTGGCCGAGACCCGCAGGATCATCCGGGATCTCACCCCGTCCGCCGTCGCCGAGGCCGGCCTGGAAGGCGCACTGCGTCTGCTGTGTGCCCGTTCCGGGGCGGAGGGGGCCGCGGCCCGGGTCCAGTTCTGCTCGGTGGGCGCGCATCAGCCCGTCCTCGACGACCGCGCAGCCACCACCTTGTTCCGCGTCGCGCAGAGCGCACTGGCGAACGTACGCGAACACGCCCGCGCGGTGAATGTGCTGGTCACCTTCCGTCGGCACGGGGATCGGGTGGAACTCGAAGTGAGCGACGACGGAGTCGGCTTCGACCCGGCCGAGGCGTTCAGGGCAGGCGCCCGCGCGGACCGCGGATTCGGTCTGCCCACTGCCCGGGCACGGCTGCGCGAATGTGGCGGTGAGCTCGAGGTCAGCAGCGGGCCGGGCAGGGGCACCAGGTTCCGTGCCACGCTGTCCGCGCGGCCCCGAGCCCAGCCGGTCGAAGCTGTCACCGCGGCGACTGCCTCATGACCGGCGAACCGCTCCGCCTGCTGATCGCGGACGATCACGCTGTCGTACGTGCCGGACTGCGCGCTCTGCTGGACGGCGAACCCGACCTCGAGGTGATCGCGGAGGTCGGCAGCGGTGAGGAAGCCGTCCGCCTGGCCGCTCGGCTGATGCCGGACGTGGTACTGATGGATCTTCGCTTCGCCGGTCCGGACAAAGGGATCGACGGCGTCGAGGCCGTCCGTCGGCTGGCCTTGAAGGCGCCGGGCGTGGCGGCGGTGATGCTGACCAGCTACGCCGGACGGACCGACGTGGTCCGTGCGTTGGAGGCGGGTGCTCGCGGCTATGTACTCAAAGCGGGGCCGCCCGAGGAACTGTTCCAGGCAGTCCGCACCGCGGCCGCCGGCTCCGTGGGACTTGCCGCGGAGATCGTGGGTGAACTCGTCGGCCAAGTGGTCCGTCCGGACCAGGACTTGAGCCATCGCGAGATCGAGGTCGTCCGGCTGCTGGCGGAAGGCCGCAGCAACCGGGCCATCGCCGAGGCGCTTTTCCTCAGTGAGGCCACCGTCAAGACCCATCTCGTCCGCATCTACCGCAAACTCAAGGCCGACAACAGGGCAGCGGCTGTGTCGGAAGCCGTCCGCAGGGGACTTCTCGAACTCGCCTGAACACCGCGACCGCCAGTGCCGCGCAGACGGTCATGTCGTCGCCGGCGGGGGAGCGGTGGTGCGGCGGGCCCCACGGCCGAGGTGCGGGTGCCGACGGGCGGCCGTAAGCCGTACGAGACACCCGAGGGCGCGCAGTTCCAGCGCATCGAGGGCGACCGGGCCGTCTACAGCGTTCCTTCGGGCACCTACGCCTTCGCCGTCCGCGTCGCGTTGTAGCCGACGATCACGCAGAAGCGGGCGGATCGCTGTACGAGGTGATCCGCCCGCAGTTCGTCCTCACCCTGCTCGGCCCGCTGCCGGTCGCCGCACGTTTGCCGGCGCCGGAGCCTTGGACGGAACGCACCGCGAACCGAAGCCCCGCCGTGCGGCCTTCGGCGGGAGGCCCGAAACGGCCTTTCCTTCTCGTCACCGGAGCCCGGTGCCCCGCAGGTCTGTGCCGAAGAGTTCGGACAGCCGATCGCCGACAACGGGAGCGATGGCCTCGGCGTAGGCCTCGGCCATGTGGCTGTCGTCGCGGTAGACGAACGTGTCTCCCACGACCACGGGGCAGTTGCCCGAACGGGTGCACAGCCAGGGCTCCGGGTCGATGACCGCGACGCGGGTCGACCTTGCCGCCTCCGTGATCGCGTTTCTGCGGGTCTGGTCCTTGATCGCCTGAGGGACGTGGTTCGAACAGCGCCCCAGCCGCAGCGGATACAGAGCCGCGCAGTCGACCGCGTCACCCTTCGGCCAAGGAGTGTCGAGGATGGCGGCCACCCGGGCACCGGTTCCCGCGAGTTTCTGGAACGTGTCCCGGAACCCCGCGGTCCAGCCCTGAAGGGGATCACGCATCGCCTGTACCGGGTTGCCCGCATCCGAAGACGAGACGATCACCAGCGAGGGACGGAGCTCTTTGATCTGTGCGAGCGCTCTGCTTCGCCATGCATCGCATGCCGTGTACGGCTTGCCGTTTTGGACGATGGTCACCGCGGCCACCTTGCAGGACGCCTTGGTCAGCGAAACCAGCTTCCATCCGTGCGTCGACGCGAGCCGGTTCAGCGCCGGGAACCATTGGGCCGCGTGCGAATCACCGAAGAGTACGACGACCTTCTCCGAGGAGCGGCTTCCGTAGACGCACGGCGGTGTCCGCGTGCTCGCGTAGTTCACGTGGCACCCGTCCCGATAGATCGCGGACTTCGTGTCCTTGATCTTGGCCAGTGCCGGCGCCAGGTTACTCGGAAGGCGCGTGTCCGAGGCATCCAGGAGTTCTGTCAGACGCGACCGTGCGTCCGGTGCGGTCGCGAGAGCGTCTTTGAGCGCGGGCGCGTGCGCACCGGAGTCGATCGGGGGCGGGAAGGCCGCCGCGATCAGGGACATCACTGCGGCGCCCACCGACAGGCCGAGACCAAGCCCCAGTGCCCGGCCGTGCCGGCCGCGGAACGCCCGGTGGAAGCGCACCGGATTCTCGACCAGGCGCGCAGTGGCCCACGCCATGAGCAGGGCGATCGCACTGAGCACCAGCGCCAGCCGAACGGTGGTGGGTCTGCCCAACGCCATCGGTCCGATGAGCAGAAGCGGCCAATGCCACAGATACCAGCCGTACGACAACCCGCCGAGCCAGGCCACCGGCCGTCGCGAGAGCAGCCATCCGGCGCCGAACCTGGCCGGCGAACAGCCGCCGGCCAGGAGGAGCGCGGCTCCGGCAACCGGCAGGAGCGCGTGATATCCGGGGAACGGCGTGTCCTGGTCGAACCAGAGCGCCGACAGCACGACGCAGGCCAGGCCGGTCCACGTCATCGGCGCCGAAATGGTGGGGGACAGCTGCTCCAGCCGGGCGACGAACAGCGCGAGAAGGGACCCGACGCCCAGTTCCCAGATACGGGTGTGCGGACCGAAGTACGCCCAAGGCGGCGAGCTCTCCGTCACGGACACGCTCAGCCCGAACGAAACCAGGCAGAGCGCGACGAGCGGCGCCACCAGAAGTGCACGTCGCCGGGCCATTTTCCAGCTGAGAAGGAGCAGCAGCGGCCACAGCAGATAGAACTGCTCCTCGACGGCCAGCGACCAGAAGTGCTGGAACGGTGACGGCGGGCTTCCCTGGGCGAGGTAGTCCGTGCCGGTGATCGCCAGCCGAAAGTTCACCGCGTAGAGAGCGCTGCTGAGCGCGTCGCCCACGTAGTCGGCGAAGCGGATCTTCGACAGGAACAGCCAGGAACCGCCGAGCGTGGCGACGACGACGAGCGTGGATGCCGGAAGCAGGCGCAGCGCCCGGCGGGCGTAGAACTTCCGGATCGAGATACCGCCCGTGGCGCGGAGCTCGCGCGACAACAACGAGGTGATCAGAAAGCCTGATATCACAAAGAAGACATCGACACCGACATAACCCCCGCTGAACCGGCTCACCCCGGCGTGGGAGAGAACGACCAGCGAGACCGCCAGGGCACGAAGCCCCTGGATGTCGAGTCGCAACGCATGCGGCGTCCCGGTGCCGTCGTGCGGTGGGGTGCGGAGCTCGGTGGGCGCTGGGTTAGGCATCAGCCGGCCCGAATTCCACGGGGTGGCGGTCGTCAACGGATCTCCTTGTGTCGATTCTTGAGCGGACCGCGAGAATCTTGGGCCCACGCCGACAAAGGGAGACCCCCGACCGCGTAGAAGGGTTGCACCCCCACCGCTCCGCAGCCCGTGGAACCCTCGCATGCCATGTACTGTCCGACCGCGTCGACCAGTTGCCGTGATACCCGTCACAAGGGAAGGGGCTGGTTGATCTTATTCTGCCGCCTCAGAAATGCGCATAGTGCGTGGTCAACGCATCGCGGGTGAAAATTGGTGCCGTCGCGTCCGGATGTGTGCACCGTGCTAAAATTGCCCGAGTTGCAGTTACGGTTCCCGTAAACTCCCGAAGCGAATTGGTGCTTTTGCGGAGTTTGCCTTTTTTCATCGCGGGGCCATGTGGCCTGCTTCTTTTATTCGTAGTCTTAAGTTCGGCTCGTTCTTGCAATTCGTTCGGCTCATGTATGCCGAGAATTCCTCGATGCGCGCCATATCGAGGAAGGTTCTCCATGAACCGCTCAGCTCGTACGAACGACCGTTTCGGGTCTGACCGGGGAGCCCGTTTTCGGCCGCAGGGTCAGGGGCGCCCCGGCGTCGGTTCAGGCGGCAACGGGCGCCGCCCCTCCGCCCCGCACGGGGAGTTCGCGCTCCCGGTCACCGTCACCCCGGCCCTCCCCGCGGCTGCGACCTTCGGGGAACTGGACATGCCCGTCGAGTTGCTGAACATGCTCACCAGCCTCGGCCTGAACGAGCCGTTCCCGATCCAGGCCGCCACGCTGCCGAACTCCCTCGCGGGCCGCGATGTGCTGGGGCGCGGGCGCACCGGATCGGGCAAGACCCTCGCCTTCGGCCTGGCGCTCCTTGTGCGCACGGCCGGACAGCGCGCCGAGGCCCGGAAACCACTGGCCCTGATCCTCGTCCCCACGCGCGAGTTGGCCCAGCAGGTCACCGATGCGCTCACCCCCTACGCCCGGTTGCTGAAGCTGCGGCTGGCCACCGTGGTCGGCGGCATGTCGATCGGCAGGCAGGCGGGCGCACTGCGCGCCGGGGCCGAGGTCGTCGTCGCGACCCCCGGCCGTCTCATGGATCTCATCGAGCGCCGGGACTGCCGCCTGGACCGGGTGAACATCACCGTCCTGGACGAGGCCGACCAGATGGCCGACATGGGGTTCATGCCCCAGGTCACCGAACTGCTCGACCAGGTGCGCCCCGACGGCCAGCGCATGCTGTTCTCGGCCACGCTGGATCGCAACATCGACCTTCTGGTCCGTCGCTATCTCCATGACCCGGTGGTCCACTCGGTCGACCCCTCGGCGGGCGCGGTCACCACGATGGAGCATCACGTGCTGCACGTGCACGGCGCGGACAAGTACGCCACCGCCACCGAGATCGCCGCCCGTGACGGGCGCGTGATCATGTTCCTGGACACCAAGCACGCCGTCGACCAGTTCACCAAGCACCTGCTGGGCAGCGGGGTGAAGGCCGCGGCGCTGCACGGCGGCAAGTCGCAGCCCCAGCGCACCCGCACCCTGGCCCAGTTCAAGACAGGCGGCGTCACGGTGCTGGTGGCCACCAACGTCGCGGCCCGGGGCATCCATGTCGACGACCTCGACCTCGTCGTCAACGTCGACCCGCCCAGCGATCACAAGGACTACCTGCACCGCGGCGGCCGTACCGCCCGCGCCGGCGAGTCCGGCAGTGTCGTCACGCTGGTTCTGCCCAACCAGCGCCGGGACATGACCCGTCTCATGTCCGACGCCGGCATCCGGCCGCAGATCACGCAGGTCCGCTCGGGCGAGGCCGAGCTGAGCCGCATCACCGGCGCCCAGGCTCCCTCCGGTGTCCCGGTCAGCGGCAGCGGGCCGGTCGCGGAGCGCCCGAAGCGCGGCGGTGCCCCCTTCCGCGGTCTGGGCACCCGCCCGGGTCGGTCCGGTCGCGCCGCCGGCGAGTCCCGCCGGTCCGCCGAGGCCCGCCTGACTGCCGAGGCCCGCAAGGCCGCCCGGGTCCGTCGTGGCGCATAGGCCGAGGGCAGGCTGACAAGCCCCTGCTGACTCGGCACCGCCGGAGTCGTCAGGCCGGTCGTGCGAGGGAGCGCAGCTCCGGGGCCGGGACCTCGCGGCCGTGGGGGTAGGCGGCTGTCCGGTGCTGGAAGGAGAGGATCTTCGGGTTCTGGACAACGCCGTCGCGGATCTCGATGGCGTTCTTGACGGTGGCGTCGGCCTCCCATGACGCGGGACCGCTCATGACCTTGCGCAGGTAGGGAAGGAGCGCCTCGCTGATTTCCCAGGTCGCGGAGTTCCACAGGTGGGACGGGCTGTGATCCACCCCGTAGTAGTGGCAGCCCGACCCCACCGTGTGCATGGGCGCGCCGAAGGTGGTCGGGCGGGCCCATGCGAAGCCCATGCCCTCGTCGCAGGCGACGTCGATGAAGAAGGTCCCCGGCCGGAAGAGAGCGAGTTCCTCGTCGGTGACGAACATGAGCGGCGCGTCGGTGTCCTGGAGGACGCAGTTGACGATGATGTCGAACCCGGCCAGGTACTCCGCCAGCGGCATGGAACCGGCCGCGGTGAATGCCCGCAGGCGTGAGGGATCGTCCTCCTGCTCCTCGAAGTGCCCCATCACGACCGACGGCATCGGCGACGCCACGGCCGCCGCGGCGCGTTGGGTGAGCACCGTGACGTCGGAAACGCCCATGGCGCCCAGGCCCGTGACCGCTCCGCGCGCCGTGGCGCCGAAGCTGATGACCACCGCGCGCAGACGACGCCCGTAGCTGCCGGTCAGCCCGCCGAGTTGCAGGGCGTGCAGCACCGAGCAGTAACCGGCGAGCTCGTTGTTCTTGTGGAACACATGGACACTGAAGGCGCCGGTGGACGTCCAGTGGTTCATGGCCTCCCAGGCGATGAGGGTCAACCGTCGATCGATGCCGATCTGGGTCATCTTCTCGTCCTGCACGCAGTGCGGCCATCCCCACAGCACCTGGCCCTCGCGCAGCGCCGCGGCGTCTTCGTGCATGGGTTTGGGCAGCAGCAACACGTCGCACTCGGCGAGAAGTTGCTCGCGGGAGCGCAGGCCGGCCACGAGCGGTCGCAGCGCGTCGTCGGCGACGCCGAACCGTTCGCCGTAGCCCTGTTCGAGGAAGATCTTCTCGCGTACATCAGGGGCGATCCGGCCGAGGTGACCGGGGTGCAACGGCAGCCGGAACTCGTTCTCCTTGCGGGAGGAGGCGAGTACTCCGAGGCTCATCAGGCTCATGCGCTTCCTCATCATTTCGTTCTTGTCGTGCTGGTTGCGGCTGCCGGGCTTCCGGGTCAGGAGCGGTCGGCCTGGTGCCTGCGTACGCGCTCGGCCAGCGGGAGGGGCGTCTCGTCCAGACCGTTGACCGACCCGCTCACGATGCGTGCGCACGTTCCGTGGCAGGCCAGCAGCTGCCTGTCGTCGCGGTGGGAAACCACTACCGCCTCCGGGTCGGGCGCGTTCCGGTAGTCGGTGCCGCAGATGAGGCACGCCAGTCCGGAGAGCATCTCGGCGGTCGGTTCGGGGCGGCCGCGGCGGCGGCCGGAGATCGAGTCCTGTGAATACATGCGTCCTGCATCCTCTTGATCGTTTCAGGGCGTGCATGAGGCGCCGGAATGCCTCTCAGACACCCCGGGAACGAGGAAATCCGCTACGAGGGGGCGCGGAACGGGATACGGAAGACAGCGCGACAGTACGAGCCAGGCGGCATGGTGCGGCTCTTTTCCGACCGGACCTGATGTGCTCCGGCCTTGCCGTTCCCCGAGGGCGACGCCGAAACGGATGACGGCATGCGAGATGCGCTCGGTGCCGCCACGGTACTCCTCTCCGGACCCGGAGCCGACCCGCCAGGGCGTCGCCGAGCCCTTCTCCGCCCGGTCGTCGAGCCCTTCTTCGCCCGGCCGCCGGACCCTTCCCCGCCCGACCGGGAACGATCCCCGCGCTCCGCACGTTGTAGGGAGTGGTTGTAGTTGAAGTTTGCGAACGTGGAAGCGCCCGCGGAGTTCTGACAGCGGGTGCTTTGCCGTTTGCGGGGGTTTTCTTCGACGGCTGGCGACCAGCAGCCCGGGATCGCGCGAGTGCGCGGTCTCCGACCTACTCGCCATCTCGAAGGAGACGTCACATGGCTCAAGGAACCGTGAAGTGGTTCAACGCGGACAAGGGTTTCGGCTTCATCGCCCCCGATGAGGGCGGCGCCGACATCTTCGTCCACCACTCGGCGATCGACACGGGTGGTTTCCGCTCCCTGGAAGAGAACCAGCGGGTGGAGTTCACCGCCAGCCAGGGCCCCAAGGGCATGCAGGCCGACCAGGTCCGCGCGCTCTGAGGACACCCCATTCCGAGGCAGGCCCGCGCCGCGGGCCTGCCTCGCGCTGCCCCCGAACGGCGCCCTTGACGGCGCCCCGCCCTCGCGCCGGAGGCAGCGCCCGTGCACGCCGAAAGGAACACTGTGACCACTGACGTCAGCTACCGGGACGCCGGTCCGGCGGACCACGCCGAGATGACCAAACCCTTGCCCGGTGGCCGGGGCAGCGACTACGCCGCACTCTCCCGCGAGGTGAAGCGGAGCGGGTTGCTGAAGCGGCGGCCGGGCTACTACTCCGTCAAGGTCGGGGCGAACCTGCTCCTGCTCGCCGCCGGCTGGACCGCGTTCGCCCTGATCGGGCAGTCGTGGTGGCAGCTGGTGACCGCCGCCTTCCTCGCGGTGATGTTCACCCAGACCGGGTTCATCGGGCACGACGCCGGACACCACCAGATCGCCGCCTCCAAGCGCGTCAACAACGTGCTCGGCCGCGTGCACGCCGACCTGCTGATCGGCCTCAGCTACGGCTGGTGGATCGCCAAGCACAACCGGCACCATTCCCACCCCAACCACGTCGACCGCGACCCCGACATCGCCGATGGCGCGATCGCCTTCACCGAGGACCACGCCCGCGTCCGCAGCGGGGCGTATGCCTGGCTGGCCCGTCACCAGGCCTGGCTGTTCTTCCCGATGCTGCTTCTGGAAGGACTCGCCCTGCACGTCGCCGGCGTACGGGCGCTGCTCGACCGCACCGGCACCGCGACCTCGCGGACGACCAAGCTGGCCGAAGCGGGACTGCTGACGGCGCATCTCGGCGGCTATCTCGCCGCCGTGTTCCTGGTCCTGTCTCCCGTCCAG
Source organism: Streptomyces sp. R41 (assembly GCF_041053055.1). Taxonomy (NCBI): domain Bacteria; kingdom Bacillati; phylum Actinomycetota; class Actinomycetes; order Kitasatosporales; family Streptomycetaceae; genus Streptomyces; species Streptomyces sp. R41. The sequence continues at coordinate 1,503,721 of NZ_CP163443.1, read as the reverse complement.
GCCGTGTGCTTCATCGCCGTGCACCAAGGCCTGTTCGGGCTGTACATGGGGTGCTCTTTCGCCCCCAACCACAAGGGCATGGCCATGTTCGCCAAGGACGACAAGATCGATTTCCTGCGCCGGCAGGTACTGACCTCACGCAACATCCGCGGCGGCCGGATCACCGACCTCGCGCTCGGCGGGCTGAACTACCAGATCGAGCACCACCTGTTCCCCTCCATGCCGCGGCCCAGCCTGCGCCATGCCCAGGAACTCGTGCGCACGTTCTGCGCCCGGCACGGCATCGCGTATCACGAGACCGGACTCCTCAACTCCTACGCCCAGGTGCTGCGGCACCTCCACGCGGTGGGCGGCCCCCTGCGCCCCGAACTGGAGTACTGATCACCCGCCTGCCTCCAGGGCCTGCTGCCGACCGAGCCTCAACCAGCCTTCGTCACCGTCACGGAGAGGTCGTTGTCGACGGTGTAGTAGGGGCGCAGGACGGCACCGCCGTGCGTGACCGCCGGGTAGACGAACACCTCCTTGCGGTCCGCCACGTCGTCGAGGAGACGGGCGACCCGGATGAGAGGTGCTGCCGCGGCAGGCTGCACGAAGACGTCCCAGACGCCGCTCCCAGCGCCCGTGCCGGCGTCCAACTCCTCGTAGTCGACGGTGAAGGAGAAGCTTCGGCCGTCGTCGCCGGCCCGCGGCTCGAGGACGCGTAGGGTGCCGCTGCCGCCCCGCAGGCGCAGGCATACGACGGCTCCCTCCCCGAGCGAGGCGCCGTGCAGGCGTGCGCCGACCGTCATCGACCGGTCCGTGACGTCGATGCCGTCGACCTCCGCGTGGGCGGGGCGCAACCAGGCCCGTACCGCGAGACAGCCGTCCTTGGTGACGTAGGGAATGCGCACGGCCAGCGGTGACCGCCGGTCATGCAGGTGTCCGTCGACGAGGGCCCGTAGGTCGCGCAGGCCTGGGCGCACACGCTGCCGCTGGGATCCCGGTTCCCGGAGCAGGTACACGTCCCACCGGCCCTCCGCGAGAACGGCGTCCGGGCCCAGGACGGCGCGTCGGCGACCGTCGTCGGCGAGCTCCAGGTCAAGGACGTGACGGACCTTCTCGGGTTGTCCCTTCTTCGGGCGCAGCCGCAGCAGCAACTGATGACCTTCGGTCGACCCCATCGGCAGACCGAAGGTGATGCGGCCGTCCGTATCGACCACGCAGTCGACGCGTGGTTGCGCACCGTCGCCCCCGCTCACCGCCGCCCCCTCCATGCAAGGCGCAGCGCGCTGCCGGCCGCGGCGGATGCGACGTCGCGGGCGGCGAAACCCTGGCTGACGAGGACGCGGTGCACGCGGGCACGCCTTTGTACGGCCCGTCGCCCCGCCCTTCTCGCCGAGACCGCCTCGGCGAACAGGCGCTCGGCCTGCTCGACCACAGGGCCGGGAGAGAACCGCCGCGCGTTCTCCAGGGCCGCTCGGCCCGTATCGCGGCGCCGGTCGTCGTCACGGACCAGTTCCAGCAGGGCCGCGCCCAGCGCGTCACGGTCCCCGACCGGAACGAGCCGGCCGTCGACCCCGTCCTGGATGATTTCACCGGGTCCATAGGGGCAGTCGGTGCTCACCACCGGCAGGCCGCAGCGCATCGCCTCGACGATCGTCATGCCGAACGGCTCGAAGCTGGAGGCGGCCGCTCCGATCGAGCCCTTGACCCACTCCGCTTCCATGGGAGCCACCGCACCCATCAGGAAGACGTTGTTCCACAGACCGAGGTCCGCGATGAGCTGTCGCAGCCGATCGTGTTGCTCACCCCTGCCGTAGATGCGCAGCTGCCAGTCCGGGCGTTCGGCGGCGACCACGGCGAAGGCCTCGATGAGCAGGTCGTACCGTTTCACCGGGACCAGTCGGCCGGCCGCGACGACCACTTTCGCGTTGCCGTCCGCCGCCGGCAGTGCGGGATCCGGCACGCTGTTCGGGAGTGTCTCCACCCGTACGCCGGGCAGCCTCATCTTGCGCCGGTAGACGGCGGCGTCCGCCTCGGTCACCGTGGTGATCGCGTCGAGCCCACGGTAGGCACGGCGCAGCGTGTTGCGCAGCCGCGGCGGATGATTGTCCAGGGTGAGGTGCTCCTGCCCGATGCGTACGACGTGGCGCGGAGCCTGGAGCGCGAGATGCACGTTGAGGCCCGGCCTGGTTCCGATCACGACGTCGGCGTCGATCGTGGCGAGGCACTCGCCGAGCCGCTGGTCGGTCAACTCGCTGTACTGCCGGTACCGGTACTCGCCGCGCGGGAACACCCTCGCCGGTCTCAGATGCAACGGATGCCGCTCCTCCTGCCTGAGGTCCACCAGTGGCCGCAGCGACACCCTCGGGTCCAGGGTGAAGGTCGGGTGCTCCCGGTGCCGCAGCGCGGAGACGATCTCCACCTCGTGCCGCTCGGCCAGTGCGTGGGCCAAGTTGAACGTGGTGGTGATCGTGCCTCCGATTCCGTAGGCGTTGTGGAGCAGGAAAGAGATCTTCATGGTGGGCTAGACCACGGCAACTACCTCACGGTTGTCGCCTGTTACCACTTCGTAGGCTTATCGGTGCCGCCTCGGCAGCCCGCCGGGAAGCGGAGGAGTGCGGGCCGGTCGGACCCACCGGCCGGTACGGTCCTCCTTGACCGGTGCGGCTCGGGGGATGAACGTGGTCATGGGTGGAGAATCTTCTCATTCGATGGTGAATATCATCAAAGGAGGCACTCGTGACCACAGCATCACAGCCACGGGTATCGGGTCTGGAAATCCGCTCCATCGACTACGTCCCCCTGGACGAGCGGCACGGAAAGCTGTGGCACCTCGGGCCTCTGTGGTTCATGTCCAACGCGCAGATCGCCACTCTGGCGGTGGGACTGATCAGCATCACCGAGGGCGGCAACCTCGTCTGGTCGCTGATCGCCATCGCCGCGGGCACCATCCTCGGCACGTTCTTCATGGCCTTCCACTCCGCGCAGGGCCCGCAACTGGGTCTGCCGCAGATGATCCAGTCTCGGCCGCAGTTCGGCTATGTCGGAGCCCTGCTGGTGTGGCTGTTCGCCTATGTGCAGTACGCCGGATTCAACGTCTTCAACACGATCCTGGCCGGCGAGGCGCTGCACACCACGGTGCACGGCGGCGTCAAGCTGTGGGTCGTCGTGGTCACCCTCATCGCGCTGGTCATCGCGCTGGTGGGCTATGACGTCATCCACCGCGCCGAGCGGGTCCTCACCTACACCTTCCTGGTCATCTTCGGGGTCTTCACCGTGGGCGTGCTGGTCACCCTGCACTATCCCCCCGGCTCCTTCGACCTCGGCGGCTTCCAGTGGACCCCGTTCCTCGCGCAGTTCGGCGTGGTCGCCGGTTACCAGATCAGCTGGGCCATCTACGTCTCGGACTACTCCCGCTACCTCCCTCCGGACGTGACCGTCCGCAAGACCTTCTACTGGACGTACTTCGGGTCGGCGCTCGGCGGTATCTGGCTGATGATGCTCGGGGCGCTGCTCGCCGCGTGGGCGGGCGAGGATTTCGAGACGATCCGCTCGATCAACGCCGCGGGTGACAAGGTCTTCAGCGGGTTCGGCGCGATCGTGCTGCTGTTCGCCGCCCTGGGCCTGATCTCGGTGACCGCGCTGAACATGTACGGCGGGTCCCTCACGCTCATCAGCGCGATCGACTCGTTCAAGAGAGTGCGGCCGACCCTGGCCGTACGGCTCGTGACGATCGGCCTCACCGCGGTGCTCTCCGTGGTGGGTGCGCTGGCCGCCACCGCCCACTTCCTGGAGAACTTCAACAACTTCCTTCTGCTGGTGCTCTACCTGTTCATTCCGTGGACCGCGGTCAACCTCATGGACTACTACGTGGTGCGCCGCGGCCACTACGCGGTCGCCGAGATCTTCAATCCGCACGGCATCTACGGCCGCTGGGGCTGGCACGGCATCATCGCCTACCTGGTCGGGTTCGCCGTGATGGTGCCGTTCTTCTCCGTCGGCACGCTCTACGTCGGACCTGCCGCCGAGGCGCTCGGCGGAGCGGACATCGCCCTGTTCATCGGGCTGCCCGTCTCCGCGGCGCTCTACTGGCTGCTCACCCGGTCGATCGACGTCGAGGCCGAGACACGCCTGGCGGAGGCGGAGGCCGAGGCGCTGGAAGCGGCGTCGCACGAGCACCGGGAGCCGTGATCTTCGGGTTGAGGCGCGAGCCCCTCCAGTGCCCGGGATCGCTGCCTCACCGGGCGGCGGGAGCCGACCCGATGACGACCACTCGTGCCCAGTCGGGCGGCGAGTCCGGCACGGGATCGTCCTCGTCCCACGACCTCGCTGCGTGCTGCCGAGGGAACAGACCCACCACCGTCCGGCACGGTGGTCGCGTGCCGGCCAGGGCGTCTGGCCGTCGGTCAGGACCACGATGGCATAGGGGCGGGGATTCGCTCGGAGCGCCTTGGCGAAGCCCGCACGAAGATCCGTATCCCCACCGCCCATCGGCGGTATGCCCTCGCCGCGGCACAGCGGGTGCACGATCCGGGCCGCCGCGTCGCACGGCAGCACGGTGATCCGGTCGCGACGGGCGCCCACGGCACGGGAGATCGCGGCAACATCGAGGATCGCGCTGCCCAGTTCGGTGTCACTGACCGAGCCGGAGGTGTCGATGACCACGGAGACCCGGGGCGGCCTGCGCCGAAGGCTCGGCAGCACGGCGCCGGGCATTCCCGGCCGAGCGCCGTGACGGCCGGCCGTACGTGTAGCCCGCGCCCGCGCCCGGGCCTGAGGCCGCCGAACGGACCGCCGCGTCCAGCAACTCCCGCCAGGGCTACGGCGGATGGAAGGCCTCCTCCGCCCATCGCCGCCACCCCTTCGAGGCGTTCCCCGGACGGCCCGTGATGCCCTGCGCCACCCGGAACCGGACCGCGTCCCGCTCCTGCCCGCTGAGGCCGCGCGCCGTCCGGACCCAGGTCCCACTCCCGATCCAGTCCGCCGGCGCCACTGCCACAGTCCAGGCCAGGCTCTGCGTGCGCGGCCCGAGCCGGAACCGACGCAGGTAGTCCTCCATCAGCACGTGCTGCATCATGTTGCCGCCCATCGTGACCATGTGCGTCGGCGATGAACGCGTGCTGCCTGGCGTCGAGTTCTTCGTTCTTGGCCAGGCCCTCGATCGTCGTCACCTCGTGGCCCTCGCAGGCGATCGCGAAGGTCGGGCACAGGCGGGTGACGGCCCATCGGCTGGCAGTCGGCAGCGTCTGCGCCGTGGCCCGCGGTCACCTTGTGATCTTTCTTTGTCCTCGCATTAGGCTGGCCGTCATGAGCGCACACTTTGACGTGGTGGTCCTGGGCGCCGGCCCGGGCGGATATGTCGCGGCGATCAGGGCCGCCCAGCTCGGCCTCAGCGCGGCGGTCGTAGAGGAGAAGTACTGGGGCGGAGTGTGCCTCAACGTGGGGTGCATCCCGTCGAAGGCGCTGCTGCGCAACGCAGAGCTGGCGCATATCTTCACCCAGGAGGCCAAGACCTTCGGCATCCGGGTGAACGGCGAGGTGAGCTTCGACTACGGCGAGGCCTTCACCCGCAGTCGCAAGGTGGCGGACGGGCGTGTCAAGGGCGTCCACTACCTGATGAAGAAGAACAAGATCACCCAGTACACCGGCCACGGCACCTTCACCGACGACCACACCCTCCAAGTCGCCCTCGCCGACGGCGGCACGGAAACCGTCACCTTCGGCCACTGCATCATCGCCACCGGCGCCACCACGAAGCTGCTGCCCGGTACCTCGCTCAGCGAGCGCGTGGTGACGTACGAGGAGCAGATCCTGTCCGACACGCTCCCGGAGAGCATCATCATCGCGGGCGCCGGCGCCATCGGCGTCGAGTTCGCCTACGTACTGCACAACTACGGCGTCCAGGTCACCCTCGTCGAGTTCCTCGACCGCATCGTCCCGCTGGAGGACGAGGAGGTCTCCGCGGAGCTGACCCGCCGTTACAAGCGGCTCGGCATCAATGTGCTGACCTCCACCCGGGTCGAGGCGATCAACGACTCGGGCGATGCGGTCAAGGTCATGGTGACCACGGGCGGCCAGCGGCAAACGCTGCAGGCCGACAAGGTGCTGCAGGCGATCGGCTTCCAGCCGCGCGTGCAGGGCTACGGCCTGGAGAACACCGGTGTGAAGCTCACCGACCGTGGGGCGATCGACATCGACGGGCGCTGCCGCACGAGCGTCCCGCACATCTACGCCATCGGCGACGTGACGGCGAAGCTGATGCTCGCTCACGCGGCCGAGTCGATGGGCATCGTGGCGGCAGAGACGATCGCCGACGCGGAGACCATGGAGCTCGACTACGTCATGATCCCGCGGGCGACCTACTGCCAGCCGCAGATCGCCAGTTTCGGCTGGACCGAAGCGCAGGCCCGCGAGCAGGGCTTCGACGTCCAGGTGGCGAAGTTCCCGTTCACCGCCAACGGCAAGTCGCACGGTCTGGGCGACACCGCGGGCTTCGTCAAGATCCTCAGCGACGCCCGGCACGGCGAGCTCCTGGGCGCCCACCTGATCGGCCCCGAGGTCACCGAGCTCCTCCCGGAGCTAACCCTCGCTCAGCAGTGGGACCTGACCGTCCACGAGGTCGCGCGCAACGTGCACGGCCACCCGACGCTCGGCGAGGCGGTCAAGGAGGCCATCCACGGGCTGGCCGGTCACATGATCAATATGTGACCCGGGACAATCGTCGCCATGACCGACGGTATGGACGACGCCGAGAGCCGCCTGGCCAGGATCGAGCGGCTGCTGGAGAGCCGCGAGCGCGAGGTGGCACCCGCGTGGCGCCGGGCGACGCGGGGTGAGCCGCGCTGGGCGGTGACCGCCGTGATCCTGGTGGCGGTCGCCTTCCAGCTGATGCTGCCGCACCGGCTCACCCTCCAGCCGTACTGGGTGCTGCCGGTCCTGGAGTTGGTGCTGCTGGCCGGTCTGATCGCCGCGAACCCACGGCGGGTCGAGCCCCGGACCCGGTGGCTGCGGTGGCTGGGCCTGGCCCTGATCGGCGTGATCAGCCTGGCCAACGGCTGGGCGGCGGTCCAGCTGGTGGCGGGCCTGGTGAACGGCACCGAGGGGAAGGACGCCGGGCCGCTGCTGCTGACCGGCGGCGGCATCTGGCTGACGAACGTCATCGTGTTCGCGCTGTGGTACTGGGAGTGGGACCGCGGTGGCCCGATGGCGCGGGCCCGCGGTCACCACCAGTTCGCCGACTTCCTCTTCGTGCAGATGCAGAGCCCTCAGGCCGCGCCGCCGGACTGGGAGCCGGCGTTCCTGGACTACCTGTACCTGTCGTTCACCAACTCCACCGCCTTCAGCCCGACCGACGTGATGCCGCTGTCGCGCTGGGCCAAGATGCTGATGATGCTGCAGTCCTCGGTCTCCCTGGTGACTGTGGTCCTGGTGGTCGCCCGGGCCGTCAACATCCTGAAATGACCGTGGGCCGCGATTGCCCCGCAATCGGTGTACCGCGCTCTCAAGGACCGGTCGCACTCGGAAGCACCGTTCGCGGCCGTACCGGAAACCCGGCCGCCCGGTAGCAGTCGTCGATCAGCCGCATGGTGGTGACCGCGTCCCCGGCGTCGAGAGGCAGCGGCGCACCGTGGCGCAGGTGGGCGGCGAAGGCGTCGAGCTGGTAGGTGTACGAGGACCGGCGGCCGAGCTCCTCGGTGCGCTCGCCCGACGCCGTGCGCACCACGACCCGGTCGTCCAGATGTGGCTGGACGAAGTTCACCGCCGTGGCCTCACCGAGCGTGCCCACGATCCGGCAGCTCATCCGCCACTCGTGGTAGGCCATGTGGCAGCGGGCGGTACCGGTGGCGCCGCCCGGGAACTCCAGGTCGGCGTCGAGCCATTCGTCGACTCCGGGAGCGTCGGCCCTGCGGACTCCGTCCGGGGGGACCCCGCTGTCGCCTCGCTCGCCGCCCCGCGCGGCGACCAGTCGGGGCGGGCCGCCCGCCCAAGGGGCGAGCATGCGCTGGGCGTGCAGGCTCACATGCCTCCTTAGGTATCCGTAGTGATTCGTCATCTGCTGGCGTCATGCGGTGTGTTCGGTGTTTGTGTCGCATGTGAGTGCAGGGATCGAATGGGTGACCTTCTTGTGGGGTGTGTCGTTGATCTGATGACAGCATCACGGACGGGGAGGGGGCGGTGGTGAGCCGGAAGCTGCCGCTCGGCGAGGGTGAGACTGCCCGCACCGCCTGTGCCCGTGGTCTGCTGCGTACGGGCGTGGAGGAGAGGGGCGGCGAAGTCCTGTCGGCTGCTGTGCTGTCGGAGCGGGTGGGCTGGGCTGCCGATCTGGTGTCCGGCATGGCCGCCGCCCTGCTGGCCGAGCACTGGAATACCGGTGATGTGGACGTGCTGGCGCGCGGTGAGGACGCCGGGGGCCGTGCGCTGCCGTCGAACGCGTGGATGGCCCTGCGTCGCCTGGGCTGGGCCGTCGGCCCGTCCGAGGGCATCCGCGTCAACGACCGCATCGTGCGGATGGCCCAGGAGACGGCCGGGCGCACACTGCGTTCGGCGAAGTGGCGTGCCGACCTGACCGCCGCGGTCATCGCGACCTGGCCCGCCGACCCCGCCAGGCGCACTGCGGAGGAGTGGGATGCGGTGCGGGAGGCGGTGCCCGGCGGGCGGTCTGTGCCGTCCGGCGTGATCAAGTCCCGTACCCGGCAGATCGCCGCCTTCGTCAAGGAACACGGTCGGATGCCGGCTGATGTGTTCGAGGTGGAGGCCGCGCCCCGCAGCGCGCGGATGCTGCTGCTGTCGGCCTGTGACGGGCAGCAGGACACCATCGAACGGCACGAGACCGATCCAGGCCGGGCCCTGCTGCGACTGCAACTGCCGACCCGTCCCCACCCGCGGTCCTACGCGGACTGGGGGTGGGTGGCCTGTCCGCTCGCGCTGCCGCCGACGATCCCCGCGAACGTGGTGCTGCACCTGCCCACCCTGCGCATCCACCAGGGCCGGGTGCGGGCCGATCTCGCCTACACCCACGCCGTCCCGAAGATCCAGCGGACCGGGCATGTGGTCGCGCTGGGCGTGGACTGGGGGCTGAACACCCTGCTGTCCGCCGGAGCCGCCCGCCTGCACGGCGACGGCACGATCACCGCCCTCGGGGCCGGGGCGATGTTCCGCGCCGCCGGAGTCCTCGCCAAACAGCACCGGCTGCGCCGTCAGGGCGAGCACCTGCACACCAAGGCCGGCCACTACGAGCGGCTCATCGGCGGGGCCGAAGAGCACTACTTGACCGGCAGGCACGCGGTGCTGGCCGACGAGATCCGGCACGTCTCCTATCGGCGGTCGAACCTCAACGACGCGCTGGCCCGGGCCGCCGCCCGCTGGGCCGTCGACCAGGCCATCACCGCCGGGGCGAGCGTCATCTACGTCGAAGACCTCCGTTCGATGGAAGCCCGCGGCATGGGCCGCAGCATCAACACCCGCATGTCCCAGGCGGTGCGCGGCCGGATCGTGGACCGTATGCGGCACCTGGCCGCGGAGGCCGGTATCGCCGTGGTCACCGTCCCGGCCAGAGGCACCTCCAAGCGCTGCCCGCACTGCCTGGTGCCACTGCGGCACCGCAAGGCCCCCGACCGGCCCACGACACCGGGCTGGAAATGGGCCGTGTGCGGCTCCTGCGGCTGGCAGGGCGACCGCGACCAAGGAGCGTGGCGGCGCATCGCCGCCCGCGGTCTCACCCACCAGACCAAAACCGTCACCGACCGCACCAGCGGGGCCATGACGATCCGTACGGTGGTGGACAGACTCGAAGCAGGCGCGGTCATCACGGCGCCGCCGCCGAAGAGCAGCCGGACTGATCGGTCCAAGACCGGACCCACCCGGCACCGCACCACACGCCCCGCGCCCAGGCGACGCAGGGCACCCTCCCCTGCCAGACCCTCGGGTTCGGCGGGCCAGCGTCCGGAGGGGCACGCTCACACGGACCGGACCCGGCTGCCCCGCGCAGCCCACCGGCACCAGGGCGTGACGACGATCAGCACACCCACCACCAGCCGACACCGGCCACGAGGAGCAGCACTGGGCGCGGGCTTCCACCTGCACACCCACGCCACCCCTCCACGGTGGGCAGAACCCATGCCAGACACCACGACTTGCATAGGATCACTCAGCTAATCAGAGACGCTGTAGCACCCCAGGTCCATCAGCGCTCCGCCCGCAAGCGGGAGCGACCACCGTACGTCGTCGTCCGGCGGCGGGGGCATGGCGACCATGGTCTCGACGTGCCGGAGGTCCCCCAACTCCCCGCTGTCCAGCACCTCGTGCAGGCGCCGGGTGACCGGATGGAAGAGATAGTGGAAGCCCTCCATGAAGACGGTGCCCGCCCTGGCGGCCGCCTCCTGGACCTCCGCCGCCTCCTCGGCGTTGCTCGCGGACGGCTTCTCGGGGAGCACGTGCTTGCCGGCTTCGAGGGCGGCCAGGTTCCAGGGGCCGTGGAGGCCGTTGGCCAAGGGGTTGGAAACTGCTGGCGGTTGACAGCGCCTGGGCACATTCTGGTGTGCATGAGTGAGCGTCGCGAATATGCGCAAGGACCTTGGAGGGGAACGAAGGTTCCTGCATCGAATGGGTGACCTTTGCGAGGGGTGCTCGTTGGGTGTGTTGTTGGGATCTTCGGTACCGGGTGGGGGTGGGGAATGGGCGGCCTGCGCGAGGTGGCGGCCCCGTTCGTGGTGCCCGGGCCCTCCGGGGTGGCGATCCGCGCCAGCCTCAAGGGCCTGACCGCTCATGACGAGAAGGTCCTGCGTCTGGTTGGTGAGCTGCTCGGCTCCCTGGCCTCGCGCGACCTGAAGGCACGCTGCGCAGCCGGGATCCACCATGACAGCCACCAGTGGGCCCAGCGCAAGCGTGCTCTGACCGCAGAGTCGTCCTCCCGCTGGGCGGGCAGCATGACCAAGGCCACGCATGACCAATGCGCGCTGGCCCGGCGTGGACAGCTCGCCTGCATCCACAACCTCGAAGCAGGCATCCTCACGATCGCGCACCGGCTCTCGCAACCGATGATCGGGGCCAAGGGCTCCAAGGGCTCGCCGGGTGGCTACCGTTCGAAGCAGGAGTGGTTCACCAAGTTCCGGCGCCTGCACCAGCTCGAAGACCGGCTGGAGCGTGAGCGGGCCGACCGTGACGCCGGACGCGTGCGGGTGGTGCGCGGTGGCAAGAAGCTGCTGCGCAACCGGCACCACCTCGAAGCCGCCCAGCTGACCGAGGCGGGGTGGCGCAGCCGTTGGGAGGCTGAACGCTGGTTCCTCCAGGCCGATGGCGAGTCGGGGAAGCGGTACGGGAACGAGACCATCCGCGTCACCCCGGACGGTGAGGTGAGCATCAAACTCCCGACGCCACTTGCCGGGTTGGCGAACGCGCCGCACGGCCGGTACGTGCTGGCCTGCCGGGCCGGCTTCCGCCACCGCGGCGAGCAGTGGGCCGACCGCATCACCGCGAACCGTGCCGTGGCCTACCGCATCCACCACGACGTGGCCCGTGCCCGCTGGTACCTGACCGCCTCCTGGCAGATCCCGCCCGTCACGGCCGTGCCGCTGGACGCAGTCCGTACCGGCGGGCTGATCGGCGTGGACACCAACGCCGACCACATGGCGCCTGGCGCCTGGACACCCACGGCAACCCCGTCGGCGAGCCCCGCAGGTTCGACTACGACCTGACCGGCACCGCGCGGCATCGGGACGCCCAGGTGCGGCATGCCCTGATCCGCCTCCTGCACTGGGCCCAGCGCCACGGCCTATCCCTCGCCATCGAAAACCTGGACTTCCAGGCGGAGAAGACCCGGGAGAAGCATGGGCGGCGAAAGCGGTTCCGCCAGCTGATCTCCGGCATGCCCACGGCGAAGCTGCGCAACCGGCTGGTGTCCATGGCCGCCGAACTCGGCCTCACCATCGTCGCCGTCGATCCCGCCTACACCAGCCGTTGGGGCGCCCAGCACTGGCAGCAGCCCCTGACCACAAAGACGCGCAAAATCACCCGCCACGACGCTGCCGCCGTGGCGATCGGAAGGCGCGCCCCTGGGATGCCCGATCCGGCGACGGACGGCACCCGCCCCCACAGCACCAGCGTGATGCGGTGGGGCATCGGACCGTCCAGGCCGAATCGGGCATCTCGGGGCGTGAGGAAACCCGCCCCCGCATTCCCGGACCACGGGCACGATCCGTCGGCGCCGGATGCGGAGCGAAAGCGGGGGACCAGTGGGCCCACAACCGTTCGGGGCACACGGCTGAGCACGAGTCCTGGCAACAGGACTCGTTCCCGCTCAGTCTCTAGGAACGGTTGTACACGACCTCGATCTTCGGATCGGCGACGAGGTCGGCGTACGAGTCGGCGACGCGTTCGACGTCGTACGCGGCGGCGAATGTCTCGGCATGGGCGCGGTCGCGGGCGGCCACCGCGACGAGTCGGTGGCCGCCCGCACGGGCCGGCCCGACGATGGACAGTTCGGCGATCCGGGCCGCGCCCAGGACGCCGATGCGCAGGGGCTCGTCCGTCATACGGTGCGCACCTCCTCCAGACGTACGGGGCGGTGCTCGGCCAGCGACAGCGTGCACGCCTCGGCGATCCGGCTCGCCTCGACGGCGTCCGCCACCGTGCAGGGGGAGGGGCGCGTGCCGGCCACGACCTCGGTGAACGCGGTGAGTTCGGCGCGGTAGGCGGCGGCGAAGCGGTCCATGAAGAAGTGGTGCGGGGTGCCCGCCGGGAAGGTGGCGCCCGGCTCCACGGAGCGCAGCGGCAGTTTGTCCTCCAGGCCGACCGCGATGCTGTCCTTCATGCCGTGCAGCTCCAGGCGCACGTCGTAACCGCGGGCGTTGTGCCGGGAGTTGGAGACGACCGCGATGGTGCCGTCGTCGAGCGTGAGAAGCGCGGACGCGGTGTCGACGTCACCCGCGGCCGCGATGTACTCGGCACCGCGGTTGCCGCCGGTCGCGTACACCTCGATGACCTCACGGCCGGTGACCCAGCGAACGATGTCGAAGTCGTGCACCGAGCAGTCCCGGAAGATGCCGCCGGACACCGCCACGTAGGCCTCCGGCGGCGGCGCGGGGTCCAGCGTGGTGGACCGTACGGTGTGCAGCTTGCCGAGTTCGCCGCTCACCACGGCCTCGCGTGCGGCGACGCAGCCCGCGTCGAAGCGCCTGTTGTAGCCGATGTGCACCTCGACGCCGCTGCCCGCCACGGCGCGCAGCACCTCCAGGCTCTCCTGGATACCGCGGGCCACGGGCTTCTCGCAGAAGACCGGGACGCCGGCCTTGACCGCGGCGAGGATCAGCTCCGGATGCGCGTCGGTGGCGGCGGCGATCACGACGCCGTCGACGCCGGCCGCGAACACGGCCTCGGGGGAGTTCACCGCGGTGGCTCCGAACCGCTCCGCGGCCGAGGCGGCGGCCGCGGCCACCGGGTCGGTGACCACCAGGGAGTCCACCGCGTCGAGGCCGGCGAGGGTTTCCGCGTGGAACGCGCCGATCCGGCCCAGCCCCATGATGCCCATACGCATGAGAATCTTGCTCCTTCGGCCCACGGAGGGGCTCAGTCGAGTCCGCCGAGGACGGTCTGGTCCCAGTCGATGACCGAGCCGGTCACCACTCCGCTGCGGTCGGAGAGCAGAAAGACGACGAAGTCGGCGATCTCGTCGACCTGTCCGAGCTTGCCCATGGGCTGTGCCGCGGCGGCCTTATCGCGCCAGTCGTCGCCCGCGCCGTGGAAGGCGCGCTGCGTGGCGTCCTCGCCCTCGGTGTCGGTCCAGCCGATGTCGAGACCGTTGATCCGGATGCGGTCCCAGCGGTGCGCGTGCGCCGCGTTGCGGGTCAGTCCGGCGAGTCCGGCCTTGGCGGCGACGTACGGGGCGAGGAACGGCTGCCCGCCGTGCTCGGAGGAGGTGATGATGTTGACGATGGTGCCCGGCGACTTGCGGTCCACCAGGTGCTGGGCGGTCGCCTGCATCGCGAAGAACGGTGCCCGCAGGTTGATGGCGATGTGCGCGTCGAACAGCTCCGGGGTGGTGTCCAGGAGCGTGCCGCGCGAGGTCAGCCCTGCCGCGTTGACCAGGCAGTCGATGCGGCCGTGTGTCTCCACGGTCCGTACGACGCTGTCACGCGCCTGCGCCGGGTCGGCGAGGTCCGCGCGGATGAAGTGGGCACCCGCGTCCGCCGCGAGCTTCTCGCCGGCCTCGGCCCGGCGCCCGGTGAAGGCGACGGTCGCGCCCTCTCGCACGGCGGCCCGTACGATGCCCGCGCCCAGGCCCTGGCTGCCGCCGTTGACGAGGACGACCTTGTCCTCAAGCAGTCCCATGAGTGCTGTGTCTCCTTCAGCTCTGGCGGCGCTTGGCGCCGGCCCGCAGTTCCTGGCGCAGTCGCTCCGGGGCCCAGCCCTCGGTGACGGCCTGCCAGACGGTGTCCGCCTGGGCGGGTGGTGCGAGACCGTCGACCGGGGGGTCGAGGTCCAGGTTGGTGGGGAAGGGGTAGCCCTCCGCCGTGGCCGCGACCACGCGACGCAGCCAGTCCTCGGAGGCGCCTTCGGCCTTGCGGCGCAGCAGCACCGGGAAAAGCGCGTTAGCCATCGCCTCGCGGTCGACACTCTCCATGGCGCGGCCGAAGGCGGAGGAGATCTGCAGCAGATTCGCCATGCGCTTGATACCGGTCGAGCGGTTGTGCCCGGCGGCGTGGAAGAGCGCGGGGTTGAAGAAGACGGCGTCGCCCTTCTCCAGGGGGAGTTGGACGTGGTGCTTGTCGAAGTACGTGACGAACTTCGGGAGCCGCCAGGCCAGATAGCCCGGCTCGTACTTCTGGGAGTGCGGCAGATAGAGCGTCGGGCCCGACTCGACGGGCATGTCGCAGTGCGCGACCGCACCCTGGAGGGTCAGCACCGGTGAGAGCCGGTGCACATGGGCGGGATACGCCGCCGCCTGCTCCTGGGAGAGGAACCCGAGGTGGTAGTCGCGGTGCACACTCTGTGCTGCGCCACCCGGGTTGACCACATTGACCTGCGAGGTCACCTGGTAGGCGGGGCCGAGCCAGGCCTCGGAGACCAGTGCCAGCATGTCGTCCGCGTAGTAGTCGGCGAAGACCTCCGGTGCGCGGACGGCCACCTTGTCCAGAGCGTTCCACACGCGGTCGTTGGCGCCCGGCTTGGCGAAGTGGTCACCGTGGGCGGCGCCCGTGGCACGCTCTTCTTCGATCAGGGCGTTGAAGATGTCGGACGCCCGGTCCACGACGGCCGCGTCGGCGAACGCCCGCTTGAGGACCACGATGCCGGGCCCGTCCAGCAGAGCCCGGACCAGTTCCTCCTGCAGCGCCCGACGACCCTGCGAGGTGACCGCGAGGGCGCGGAGCCGGTCGCTGTCGTAGAGCGGAACGTTCTGCTCGACCCGGTCCGCCGAGGGGTAGTGGGTGGCGTCGGTGCGCTGCTCGACGAGCCGACGGAATGTGTCCGGATCGCAGTCTTCCTCGGTCAGCCAAGTCCGTGATCCCGCACGTGTGGGAGACATCCCGGGTCCTTTCGCCGTCCCTGTCCTTCTGTCAGTCTTATGAACGCGAACCCATCATTCAATCGGCAGAAACACATCAAAAAACCATCATCATCTTTGAGGTCGGTCATGCGTCACCCCTATACGATCAGGGAGATCGCCCGTCAGGCCGGACTGAGCACGGCCACCGTCGACCGGGTTCTCAACGACCGGGGCGGCGTACGGGAGAGCACGATCAGGGAAGTGCGTCAGGCGATCAAGGACCTGGATCGCCAGCGGACCCAGGTCCGCATCGGCGGACGTACCTTCATGATCGACATCGTGATGCAGACGCCGCAGCGGTTCTCCACCGCGGTGCGCGAGGCACTCGAGGCCGAACTGCCCTCCCTGCGTCCCGCCGTGGTGCGCTCACGCTTCCACTTCCGTGAGACGGGCCCCTGCGCCGAGCTGGTCGCGACCATGGACAAGATCGCCGAGCGTGGTTCGCAAGGGGTGATTCTGAAGGCTCCTGACCTGCCGGAGATCGGTGCCGCCGTCGGCAGACTCGTCGCGGCCGGCATCCCCGTCGTCACCCTGGTCACCGACCTGCCGAGCAGTGCGCGCATGGCGTATGTCGGGATCGACAACCGTGCGGCCGGGGCCACCGCCGCCTACCTCCTCGGGCAGTGGCTCGGCGACCGGCCCGGCAACGTGCTCACCACCATCAGCCGGGGTTCCTTCCGTGGCGAGGAGGAGCGCGAGATGGGCTTCCGCGGGGCGATGCGCGTCGCTCATCCCCAGCGATCCCTGGTGGAGGTCACCGACAGCGACGGTCTGGACGCCACTCAGCGCGACCTCGTCCTCGAAGCACTCGAGCGCGACGAAGACATCATCGCGGTCTACTCCATGGGAGGGGGCAACCTCGCCACCCTCGACGCCTTCGACGCCCTGGGCCGGAAGTGCGCGGTGTTCATCGCCCACGACCTGGACCACGACAACACCCGGCTGCTGCGCGAGCGCCGCCTGTCCGCGGTCCTCCATCACGATCTGCGCCAGGACGTGCGCCGCGCCTGCCAGACCATCATGCGGGCCCACAGGGCGCTCCCGGACGACGGGCCCTCCCTGCCCTCGGCGATCCAGGTGGTCACGCCGTACAACATGCCGCCCGGAATGTCTCCCCTGCCGTTCGCCAGCTGATCCCGCTGTCTGCCCATGTGGATGGTGTTCATATTATGGAACGCCAGTTGAGGCATACCAGGGCGCGGCGTCGTCGTGCGGGAGCGAGAGGGTCACGTGAAAGAACTGATCGCCGGTCAGTCGGGGCTCGGTGCGGCCTTGTTGCTCCTCGCGGCGGGGGTCGCCTCCGGGCTCGCCGGTTCGGTCGCGGGCCTGGCCTCGCTGTTCAGTTACCCCGCGTTGCTCGCCGCCGGACTTCCGCCGGTGGCGGCCAACGTCACCAACACGGTGGCCCTCTTCTCCAACACCGTGGGAAGCGCCGCCGGATCCAGGGCCGAACTGCGCGGGCAGCGCGGGCGGCTCGTCCGCCTCGCGGTCACCGCGGCGCTGGGCGGGGCGATCGGCGCGGCCCTGCTGCTCGGCACCCCGTCCTCGGCCTTCGAACTGGTCGTCCCCTGGCTCATCGCCCTCGGCTCGGTGCTGATCCTGGCGCGCGAACCCCTGCGACGCCTGACCGCGAAGCTCAACTCGGACTCGGCCTCCGTACCCCGGATACCCCTCGCCTGCGCGGTCCTGCTGGTCGGCCTGTACGGCGGATACTTCGGCGCCGCGGCCGGCGTACTGATGCTGGCCGTACTCTCCCTGTCCACGACGGAGCCGCTGCCGGTGACCAACGCCGTCAAGAACATCGCCACCGGCGCCGCCAACGTCACCGCGGCCCTCGCCTACGCCTTTCTCGCCCCGGTCGACTGGAGCGCGGCCGCCGCGCTCGGCCTCGGCTGCCTCGCGGGCGCCTGGATGGGACCGGCGGTCGTACGGCGGCTGCCCGAGACGCCGCTACGGGTCGCGATCGCCCTCGCAGGGCTGGCGCTCGCCTGGAGCCTGTGGCGCAATGCCGGCGGGTGAGTGGCCCGGCTCACATGGCGCGGCCGGGGCGTCACCGACACCATGGTCCTCGTCACCGGCAGGCTGAAGGGATTGTGCATGTTCCGCAAGGTGCTGGTCGCCAACCGTGGTGAGATCGCGATTCGCGCTTTCCGCGCAGGCTATGAGCTGGGCGCGCGAACCGTCGCCGTCTTCCCGCACGAGGACCGCAATTCGCTGCACCGGCTGAAGGCCGACGAGGCTTATGAGATCGGTCAGCCGGGGCATCCGGTGCGGGCCTACCTCTCCGTCGAGGAGATCGTCCGTGCGGCGCGCCGGGCCGGCGCGGACGCGGTGTACCCGGGCTACGGGTTCCTGTCCGAGAACCCCGACCTGGCGCGCGCGTGCGAGGAGGCGGGCATCACGTTCGTCGGGCCGAGCGCCGAAACCCTTGAGCTGACCGGGAACAAGGCGCGCGCGGTGGCCGCCGCGCGCGCTGCCGGGGTACCGGTGCTCGGCTCCTCGGCGCCCTCCACCGACGTGGACGAACTGGTCCGTGCCGCTGAGGACATCGGCTTTCCCGTGTTCGTCAAGGCGGTCGCCGGCGGAGGAGGGCGCGGTATGCGCCGCGTCGAGGACCCCGCCCTGCTGCGCGAGTCCATCGAGGCGGCGGCCCGCGAGGCCGCGTCGGCGTTCGGCGACCCGACCGTCTTCCTGGAGAAGGCCGTCATCGAACCCCGGCACATCGAGGTGCAGATCCTCGCCGACGGGCACGGGCAGGTCATCCACCTCTTCGAGCGTGACTGTTCGGTGCAGCGCCGCCATCAGAAGGTGATCGAGCTGGCGCCCGCGCCGAACCTGGACCCGGCGCTGCGCGAGCGGATGTGTGCCGATGCCGTGAGGTTCGCCCGGGAGATCGGCTATCGCAACGCGGGCACCGTGGAGTTCCTCGTCGACCGCGACGGGAACCACGTCTTCATCGAGATGAACCCGCGCATCCAGGTCGAGCACACGGTGACCGAGGAGGTCACCGACGTCGACCTCGTGCAGGCACAGCTGCGGATCGCAGCCGGCGAGACGCTGGCCGACCTGGGCCTCGCGCAGGAGACCGTCACCGTGCGGGGCGCCGCACTGCAATGCCGGATCACCACCGAGGACCCGGCCAACGGCTTCCGCCCGGACACCGGCAGGATCAGCGCCTACCGCTCGCCCGGCGGGTCGGGCATCCGGCTGGACGGCGGCACCACCCACGCCGGTACGGAGATCAGCGCGCACTTCGACTCGATGCTGGTCAAACTCACCTGCCGGGGCCGGGACTTCAAGACCGCGATCGGCCGCGCCCGACGCGCGGTGGCCGAGTTCCGCATCCGGGGCGTGGCCACCAACATCCCCTTCCTGCAAGCCGTGTTGGACGACCCGGACTTCCAGGCCGGACAGGTCACCACGTCGTTCATCGAGGAGCGGCCGCACCTGCTCACCGCACGGCACTCCGCCGACCGCGGCACGAAGCTGCTCACCTACCTCGCCGACGTGACGGTGAACAAGCCCCACGGCGAGCGCCCCGACCTGATCGATCCGACCACCAAACTGCCGCCCCTGCCCAGCACCGAACCGCCCGCCGGCTCCCGGCAGCGGCTCGCCGAGCTCGGCCCGGGTGGTTTCGCCCGATGGCTGCGCGAGTCCCCGACCATCGGCGTCACCGACACCACGTTCCGGGACGCCCACCAGTCGCTGCTCGCCACCCGGGTCCGCACCAAGGACATGCTCGCCGTCGCCCCCGTGGTGGCGCGGACCCTGCCGCACCTGCTGTCCCTGGAGTGCTGGGGCGGTGCCACGTACGACGTCGCGCTGCGCTTTCTCGCGGAGGACCCCTGGGAGCGGCTGGCCGCACTTCGCGAAGCCGTACCCAACATCTGCCTGCAGATGCTGCTGCGCGGCCGCAACACCGTGGGCTACACGCCCTACCCGACCGAGGTGACCGACGCCTTCGTACAGGAGGCGGCGGTCACCGGCATCGACATCTTCCGTATCTTCGACGCCCTCAACGACGTCGAGCAGATGCGGCCCGCCATCGACGCCGTGCGGCGCACCGGAACGGCGATCGCCGAGGTCGCGCTCTGCTACACCGCCGACCTGTCCGACCCGTCCGAGCGGCTGTACACCCTGGACTACTACCTCCGGCTGGCCGAACAGATCGTGGCCGCCGGCGCCCACGTGCTGGCCGTCAAGGACATGGCGGGGCTGCTCAGGGCCCCGGCCGCCGCGACCCTCGTATCGGCCCTGCGCCGTGAGTTCGACCTGCCGGTGCACGTCCACACCCATGACACCGCGGGAGGCCAGCTCGCCACCTACCTCGCGGCGATCCAGGCCGGCGCGGACGCGGTGGACGGCGCGGTGGCGTCCATGGCGGGCACCACGTCGCAGCCGTCGCTGTCGGCGATCGTGGCGGCGACCGACTACTCCGAGCGGCCGACCGGCCTTGACCTGAAGGCGGTCGGGGACCTGGAGCCGTACTGGGAGAGCGTCCGCAGGATCTACGCGCCGTTCGAGGCGGGCCTGGCCTCGCCGACCGGACGGGTCTACCACCACGAAATCCCCGGCGGGCAGCTCTCCAACCTGCGCACCCAGGCCATCGCGCTCGGCCTCGGCGACCGCTTCGAGGAGATCGAGGCGATGTACGCCGCCGCCGACCGGATCCTCGGGCGTCTGGTGAAGGTCACCCCGTCGTCCAAGGTGGTCGGCGACCTGGCCCTGCACCTGGTCGGCGCCGGAGTGACGCCGGAGGACTTCGAGGCGACGCCGGACAAGTTCGACATCCCCGACTCCGTCATCGGCTTCCTGCGCGGCGAGTTGGGCAGTCCGCCCGGCGGGTGGCCGGAGCCGTTCCGCACCAAGGCGCTGGCCGGTCGCGCCGACCCCAAGCCCATGCGGGAGCTGGCCTCGGACGACCGTACGGGGCTGGCGAAGGAGCGGCGGGCGACGCTCAACCGCCTGCTGTTCCCCGGGCCGACGCGCGACTTCGAAACACACCGTCAGACCTTCGGCGACACCAGCGTGCTGGACAGCAAGGACTTCTTCTACGGGCTGCGCCCCGCCAAGGAGTACGCCGTCGACCTCGAACCCGGCGTACGGCTCCTCATCGAACTGCAGGCCATCGGCGAGGCCGACGAGCGCGGCATGCGCACCGTGATGTCCACCCTGAACGGCCAACTGCGGCCGATCCAGGTACGCGACACCGCGGCGGCCTCCGACGTTCCGCCGACCGAGAAGGCCGACCGGGCCAACCCCGGCCACGTGGCCGCGCCGTTCGCCGGAGTGGTGACGCTCGCGGTGGCCGAGGGCGACGAGGTGGCGGAAGGCGGTGTGGTGGCCACCATCGAGGCGATGAAGATGGAGGCCGCGATCACCGCCCCGAAGGCCGGAAAGGTGTCCCGGCTCGCGATCAACAGGATCCAGCAGGTGGAGGGCGGCGATCTCCTGGTCGAGATCGCCTGAGCCGTGGTGCGCGCCGGTCGTCGAACAGCCGAGCCTGCGGCTCGACCTGATCGGCGCACAGCCATTGCCGTCGAGTCCGAGACGCCCGAGTCTGGGGGAATGTGCCGGATCGTGAGGAGGGCGGGCGATGGGGACGAGCGGTGACACACCGGACGCCGAGCGCCGGCGGCTGGCCGAGGCCGACGATGCCGGGGTGCCCTGGCGTCGCTGGGGTCCCTATCTGAGCGAGCGTCAGTGGGGCACCGTCCGGGAGGACTACAGCCCGGACGGTGAGGCGTGGTCCTACTTCACCCATGACCAGGCCCGCTCCCGCGCCTACCGCTGGGGCGAGGACGGCATCGCCGGCGTCAGCGACGACAAGCAGCGCCTCTGCTTGGGGCTGGCGTTGTGGAACGGCCGCGATCCGATCCTCAAGGAGCGGATGTTCGGCCTCACCAACGCCGAGGGCAATCACGGCGAGGACGTCAAGGAGTACTACTTCCACCTCGACAGCACGCCCACGCACTCGTACATGAAGTACCTCTACAAATACCCGCAGACGGAATTCCCGTACGACGACCTCACCGCGACCAATCGGGCGCGGGGCCGCCGCGACTTCGAGTACGAACTCCTCGACACCGGCGTCTTCGACGAGGACCGCTACTTCGACGTGTTTGTCGAGTACGCCAAGGCGGGACCCGAGGACCTGCTGATCGAGATCACCGCGCACAACCGGGGCCCCGACGAGGCGACCCTGCACCTGCTGCCCACCCTGTGGTTCCGGCACACCTGGTCCTGGGCCGGCGGCACCGCCGTACCGAGCATCCGGCAGGAACCCGGCGGCCCGCTCCGCGCCGACCACGAGGAGCTGGGCCCTCGGTGGCTGTACCGCGACACGGACGCACGGACCTTGTTCACCGAGAACGACACGAACAACGAGCGGATCTTCAACAGCCCGAACGCTTCCCCGTACGTCAAGGACGGCATCCACCGATACGTCGTCCACGGGGAGACCGGAGCCGTCAACCCCGAACGGACCGGAACCAAGGCGGCCGTTCACCATGTGCTGGCCGTCCCCGGCGGGCAGAGCGCCACCGTGCGCCTGCGCCTCAGCGACACCGAACTGGCCGACTGGAGTGCGGACTTCGACACCGTCATGATCCAACGCCGCGCCGAGGCCGACGAGTTCTACGACGGTATGACCCCGGCCGGCATGGGCGGGGACGAACGGCGGCTGGTCCGGCAGGCGTTGGCAGGGATGCTGTGGAGCAAGCAGTACTACTACCTCGACGTCGAGCGCTGGCTGTCCGAGCACGGAGTCGACCCGCTCGGCTCCGACCCCCGGGTGCGCAACAGCAACTGGTACCACATGGTCAACGACGAGATCATGTCGATGCCGGACACCTGGGAGTACCCGTGGTTCGCCGCCTGGGACCTCGCCTTCCACACCGTCGCCCTGTCCATGGTCGATCTCGCCTTCGCCAAGGGGCAGTTGGACCTGCTGCTGCGCCGCCTGTACCTGCATCCCAACGGGCAGATCCCGGCGTACGAGTGGAACTTCGGCGACGTCAATCCACCGGTGCACGCCTGGGCCACCCTCTTCCTCTACGAGCTGGAGAAGCACCGCACCGGCCACGGCGACCGCGCCTTCCTGGAGAACGCCTTCCACCAGCTGATGAAGAACTTCAGCTGGTGGCTCAACCGCAAGGACCCCGACGGCAACAACGTCTTCCAGGGCGGCTTCCTCGGCCTCGACAACATCGGCGTCTTCGACCGCAGTGCCCCGCTGCCCACCGGCGGCCACCTCGACCAGGCGGACGGCACGGCGTGGATGGCGCTGTACTGCCAGAACCTCCTGGAAATCGCCATAGAGCTGGCCGTCGACAACCCGGTCTACATCGAGCAGGCGCAGTCCCTGTTCGAGCACTTCGCGTGGATCGCCGTGGCCATGAACCGCATCGGCGCGGACAACGCGAGCCTGTGGGACGAGGAGGACGGCTTCTTCTACGACGTGCTGCGACTGCCTGACGGCACGGCGACCCGGCTCAAGGTGCGCTCGCTCGTGGGACTCATCCCGCTCGCCGCCACCAGCGTGGTCGGCGGCTGGGCGGATCAGCGCTTCCCCGAACTGGTCGCGGGAGCAAGGGAGTTCGTCGAGCGCCACCCGGCCGTCGAGGCCACCGTCTCCTCTCACGAGGCGCTGGGCCCGAACGCCGAAGGACGGTATCTGTTCGCCCTGTTCGGCGAGGACCGGCTGCGGCGGATCCTGTCCCTGATGCTCGACGAGTCCGAATTCCTCGGCCCGCACGGCATCCGCTCGCTCTCCCGCCACCACGCCGAGCACCCGTACACCTTCGAAGTGCACGGTGAGACATACGGTGTCGGCTATCTGCCCGCCGAGTCCGACTCCGGGATGTTCGGCGGCAACTCCAACTGGCGCGGGCCGGTCTGGTTCCCGGTCAACCTGCTGCTCATCCGCGCCCTGCTCAACCTGCACGCCTTCCACGGCGACGACTTCACCGTCGAGTGCCCGACCGGATCGGGCCGGCAGCTCAATCTGTACGAGGTCGCCCGCGAGATCTCCGACCGGCTCACCGCCACCTTCCTGCGCGACGGCGACGGACACCGGCCGGTGCACGGCGCCCAGGCCAAGTTCGCCAAGGACCCGCACTGGAAGGACCTGATCCTCTTCTACGAGTACTTCCACGGCGACAACGGCGCCGGTCTCGGCGCCTCCCATCAGACGGGCTGGACCGGACTGGCCGCGGTGACCGCGACGCTGTTCCACACGCTCGGCGCCGAGGACTGGTCCGCCCGCGGCCGCGAGAGCCTGCGCCCGACGGGTGACCGAGAGGAGCCGCTGTCATGACCGCGTGGCCCGACCAGCCGGTGATCTACGAGATCAATACCCTGATCTGGCTGCGGGAGTTGAGCAGCCGCTACGGCCACCCGGTCACCCTGGGCGAAGTGCCCGCGGCCGCCTGGGACGAGGTCGTCCTGCCCGGCGTCGACGCGGTCTGGCTGATGGGCGTCTGGGAGCGCAGCCCGGCCGGGCTGGAGATCGCGCTGCGCGACGAGTCGCTCCAAGCCTCGTTCCGCGCGGCACTGACCGACCTCCGCACGGAGGACGTGGCCGGATCGCCGTACTGCGTCCGGAACTACGTCGTCGACGAGGGGCTCGGCGGGCCGGAGGGGCTGGCCGCCGCCCGCGCCGAACTGGCCGCCCGCGGCGTCCGGTTGATCCTCGACTACGTCCCCAACCACGTGGCCCCGGACCACTCATGGCTCACCGAACGCCCGGGCTGCCTCGTCCAAGGAACCCTGGACGACCTGGCCCGGAACCCCGACGCGTTCCTGGAAGCAGGCGGGCAGGTCTTCGCCCGCGGCCGCGACCCCTACTTCCCGCCCTGGCCGGACGTCGTCCAGTTGAACGCCTTCAGCGACGAGCTCCGTACGGCGGCCGTCGACACCCTGGCCGCGATCGGCGGCCAGGCCGACGGCGTCCGCTGCGACATGGCCATGCTGCTCATGACCGACGTGTTCGCGAAGACCTGGGGCGACCGCGCGGGCGCCGCACCGGCCGAGGACTTCTGGCCGTACGTCATCCCCAGGGTCCGCGAGAGCCACCCCGACCTCCTCTTCGTCGCCGAGGCCTACTGGGACCTCGAATGGGCGCTCCAGCAGCAGGGGTTCGACCACTGCTACGACAAGCGGCTCTACGACCGGCTGCTGCACGAGGGCGCCGACTCGGTGCGTCCGCATCTGCTGGCCGACCTCGGCCACCAGCGCGGGCTCGTCCGCTTCCTGGAGAACCACGACGAACCGCGGGCCGCCGCCGCCATGTCGCCCGAGCGGGAGCGGGCGGCGGCCGTCACCGTCGCGACGCTGCCCGGCGCGACGCTGTGGCACGAGGGCCAGTTCGAGGGCCGACGGGTCAGGCCGCCGGTCTTCCTCTCCCGCCGCCCGGAGGAGCCCGTCGACAAGGAACTGCTCGCCTTCCACCACCGGCTGCTGGCCTCGGTCGCCTCGTCCGGCATGCGCAAGGGAGGGGAGTGGCGGCTGCTCGACTGCACGGGCTGGCCGGACAATCCGTCCCACGACAACCTGGTCGCCTGGTGCTGGACCACCGGATCCGCCCGCCACCTCGTGGTCGTCAACCTCTCCGACCAGCCCGCCCAGGGCCGGATCCGCCTGCCGTGGACCGACCTCCGCGGCCGCCCGTGCCACCTCACCGAGCTGCTCACCGAGCAGACGTACGAGCGGGAGGGCGACGAGCTGGTCGACCCCGGCCTGTACGTCGACCTGGAGGGCCGGCACTGGCACGTTGTCGCCGTGCGCGCGTGACCGGCAGGGCTCGGCAGGTCCGTCGGCCGGGGGAGTGGGGGCCGTGGCAGGTCCGTAGGCCCGTGATCGCGTTCAGCGCCCGTGCGGGATGAACCGCCCGACCGCCTTCCACGCGGCCGGAACCCGCCGGTGACGGACGGCCGCGGAGGCCCCCGCGCGCGGCGAGGGGAATGCCTGAGGCTGCCAGTCGCAGAGCGTCGAGGGGCCCTCGGGAGGTTCGTCTCCTCCGGCCCGGTCGTGCTCCTTGAGAGCGACACTGATCAGCGTGAGCAGAAGCGCCACATCGGCGTCGCAGTCCAGCAGCACGGTGATCCACGAGGATCCGGGGTGCACCCGCACAGCGGTGCTGTGCTGCAGGTGGGGGAGAAGCCGATGGACGGCCGCATGCGTGAGATGCAGATCCGCGGCGTCGTCGGAGTGGAAGTGCACGATGTCGTGCCCCATCGTCCCGAAGGCGCGTCCAGCGGCGCATCGGGGTGAGCCACTTATCAGGTTCGGCCATGACTCCAGTTGGGTCATGGCGCGATCGGCCACGGTCATGCGCACCATGGTCGCGCACTATTCACTCTGCCAACTACCCCCCTTCACCGTCCGCTTGGTCAATGGGCCGTTCTGCGCCCCTCATGATCCCGGGGCGGCCCTGTGCACCACGCCGCAGGGCTTCACGCGGGCCGTGCCGCGCTGTGGATCGCCGACGCTCCGGCGTAGAAGATCGACTCCTCGCGCACGTATGCCCCCGGGCTCGGCGCGTGGATCATCATGCCGTCGCCGATGTAGAGGCCGACGTGGCTGACGTCGCCGTAGAAGAAGATCAGGTCGCCCGGTCGGATGTCGGCGAGGGGGATGGCCGTACCGACGCTCGCCTGGTCGCGCGCGGTGCGCGGGAGCGCGACCCCGGCGGTTCTCCAGGCGGCCTGGGTGAGGCCCGAGCAGTCGTACGAGCCCGGTCCGGACGCGCCCCAGACGCACGGCCTGCCGATCTGTCCACGGGCAAAGGCGAGTACGTTCGCGGCCTTGCTGCCGTACCCGGAGTCCGACGCGCTGTCCGCGCCGATGGGCACGTCCGCGGCGATGGACGTGGCTGTGCCGAGAGTGACCGATTGCTGTTGCTGCCACTCCTCTTCGGGCCGGCGAGGAGCCGGTTCCCCGTAGCTATGCCAGGTGTCTTCTGCCGGCCGGGATTCGATCGCCGGGAAGGGCGCGCTCAGCTGCGCGGTGTGCTGGGAGAGCAGCCCTCGGGCCACCGCGAGCTTCTGCTGGATCTGCTCCTTGAAAGTCTTCAAGGAGGCCGAGGGCTGTCGCGGTTGCGCTGCCGGTGCGGGCACGGCCTTGGCGACTTCCCGCCGTGTCCGCGGCGCGGCCGGCAGCGCCGCGACGGCCCTGGAGGTCAACTCCGCCACCGGCCCGGCAGTCACTCCTGCGACAGGCCCGGCGGTCAACTCCGGGACGGGTCGTGCGGCCGACTCCCGCCCACGGTCGGCGAGTTCGTCAGCCGGACGTGTGGGCCGCGCCTGGGCCGGGCGGTTCGGCGTTCTGTCGGCCGGCAGCCTCGCCGGGACGGTCGGACCGAGCCGTGTCCGCGCCACGTCGAACCACTGTCTGGCCACGTCGTCGAGGGCGGTGTCGGTGGGCCTGCTCCCGCTGTCGAGTGCCGGGTTGACGCGCCTGCGCGTCCCCGTGGACATCGCGCGGGTCGCGTTGTAGTTCCCGGTGGCGGTCTCGGCCTGGTCGTAGAGGGAGCTGATCCGCTGCCGGACCTCTTCGCGGCTCGGCCCGTCCGTTGCGGGCGGCGTGGCGTCGGGAGTCCGGGAGAACGCGTCCGCGGAGCTGAGGGCCGCCGTCGTGGGGGCGGAGTCGCGCATGCCGGGGAGGCCGATGCCTCCAGGGCGCGGGGTTCGTTCCGGCGCCATGGGAGACGCACTCCTTCCGTGTTCCGCCTACCGAGTTAGCTGTCGGGTTCGGGCGGACGGTTCCGGAAGGTATGCCCTACGGCCCTTGCCCTGCTGGGCGGTTGGGCCGATTCACCCCAAGTTCGGTTGGGTCCCCGGCTCCGGCTGCCACGGGGGCGCACCGGATTCGGCGGAGGCCGCGCGACCCGGCGAGGTTCGCCGGAGGGAGTCTTGCGGTCTGCCGTCAACCTAGCCAATTTGTGTGCCTCGTGTGAAGGTTGAAGTGCGAAGTGTCCGATATGTATTTGTGACCTTCGTCGTACTGGCCGCCCGGCTCACATCGTTGGCATGGACCGGCGGCGAAAAGCTGGACCGCGACCCCGGCCGTACCCGCTGACCTGGTCCGCCTGCTGCGAGCCCGCCGACTGGCCCAGGAGGTCAACGGCGCATGACAGCTCATCTCGGCTGCGACCGCCGACTCACCGCATGAGGTGAGCAGTCAGGTCATCGGCTGCATCGACGGACCGGGATGTTGCAGTCCTGGCAGTAGCCAGCTCTGGAACGGAGCCAGTGCGGCCAGGACCAGGAACACGACGCCGACCACGGTGCTGAACACCGGTCCGAGCCGCCACAACTTCTCGATGAAGATCACGGTCGCAAGTCCTGCCATCGCCGCGATGTTCATGGTGCCCAGCGGGATGAGGACGATCATGAGCCCCCAGCAGCAGCCCACGCAGTAGAGCCCATGGTGGGCCCCGACGCGCAGGTCGCGTGCCCCAGGCCGGTAGTCGGCATGGCGTACGAGCTGGTCCACGGGGCTTCGGCAGTGGCGCAGACAGATGTTCTTCAGCGGACTGAACTGGTGGAGTCCGGCGAGCAGGAAGGCTCCGGCGCCGATCCAGCGCCCGGCTTCGGGCCGGCCGTCGACGAGGTCGCCGGTCGCGATGAGGCTCCCGTATACGCAGAGACCGAACACCGCCCACGCGATGAGGTATCCGCCCGCGAACTGGGTGATCCGGGCCGCGCGGGCCGTACCGGACGACTGACGGCCGATGGCCCGGGCCCAGGTGATGGCCACCGGTGCCAGGGACGGGAACATCATGGCGATCATCATGATCACCCAGAGGAGCAGGAACAGCGGCAGGTCGAGGCCCATCGTTCCCGGCTCCATCTCCATACCGTCGGCCTGCTCCACCACGACGAGCCACGCGAGGAGGGCCGGCAGCAGCATGAGGGACCAGGCGACGGTCATCGTCCGGGCGGGGAGTAGGTTGCCCGGCCGCATGGGCGCGGAGAGGGATGCCCGGTCACGGAACACGATTCCAGGTCATCACAGAAGGAGGCCGATCGCGCGTCAGCGGCTCTGCCAGGAGGAACCTGGCCCACCTGCGAGAACGGGGGGAATGGAGGCTCGCCCACCGCTGAGGCACGCCGTCCGTCGGCCCGGGCGAGGCGTCTGCGCGGGAACGCCGTGCCGTCGAAGCCGACTCATAAGGTGGCCTTATGAGGTCATAGGTCCAGCCCGACTACTGACTTAGGTTTGCCTTAGCTTAGGCTTCCCGGCGAGTACGCCTGTCACCGCTCGAAGGGAACCAGAACATGCCTCGCCCCCTGCGGGTAGCCATTGTCGGAGCCGGCCCCGCCGGGATCTACGCCGCCGACGCGTTGCTGAAATCCGCGGCGGCTGTCGAGCCAGGCGTGTCGATCGACCTCTTCGAGAGGATGCCGGCTCCGTTCGGCCTGATCCGCTACGGCGTCGCCCCCGACCACCCCCGCATCAAGGGCATCGTCACGGCCCTGCACCAGGTGCTCGACAAGCCCCAGATCCGCCTCTTCGGCAATGTCGACTACCCGGGGGACATCAACCTGGACGATCTGCGCGCCTTCTACGACGCGGTGATCTTCTCCACAGGTGCGACGGCCGACCGGGCACTCGACATACCCGGCATCGACCTCGACGGCTCGTACGGGGCGGCCGACTTCGTCTCCTGGTACGACGGTCACCCGGACGTGCCCCGGACCTGGCCGCTCGAGGCGGAGAAGGTCGCCGTCCTCGGCGTCGGCAATGTCGCGCTCGACGTGGCGCGCATCCTCGCCAAGACCGCGGACGAACTGCTGTCGACCGAGATCCCGCCGAACGTCCACGACGGCCTGAAGGCCAACAAGGCCCTGGAGGTCCATGTCTTCGGCCGCCGAGGCCCGGCGCAGGCGAAGTTCAGCCCGATGGAGCTGCGGGAGCTCGACCACTCCCCGAACATCGAGGTCATCGTCGACCCCGAGGACATCGACTACGACGACGGCTCGATCGCGACCCGGCGGGGCAACAAGCAGGCCGACATGGTCGCCAAGACCCTGGAGAACTGGGCCATCCGCGATGTCGGCGACCGCCCGCACAAGCTGTTCCTGCACTTCTTCGAGTCGCCGTCCGAGATCCTCGGCGAGGACGGCAAGGTCGTCGGCCTGCGCACCGAGCGCACCGCCCTCGACGGCACGGGCAACGTCAAGGGCACCGGTGAGTTCAAGGACTGGGACGTCACCGCGGTCTACCGCGCCGTGGGTTACCTGTCCGACGAACTGCCCAAGCTGCCCTGGGACGTCGAGTCGGGCACCGTCCCCGACCAGGGTGGCCGGGTGATCGAGGAGAACGGCGAGCACCTGCAGTCGACGTACGTCACCGGCTGGATCCGGCGCGGCCCCGTGGGCCTCATCGGCCACACCAAGGGCGATGCCAACGAGACGGTCGCCAGTCTGCTGGACGACCACGCGAACGGCCGTCTGCACACCCCCGCTTCGCCCGCCCCCGAGGCCGTGGACGCGTTCCTCGGCGAGCGCAACGTCCGTTTCACCACGTGGGAGGGCTGGCACCGGCTGGACGCCGCGGAGAAGGCCCTTGGCGAGCCGCAGGGCCGCGAGCGCGTGAAGATCGTCGAGCGCGAGGACATGCTCGACGCCAGCGGCGCGTAGGCCTGACAGTTCCTCCCGAGAGGGAGGGGTGGATCAATGGCTGAGGGGGGCTGTCAGCCATTGATCCACCTGCGGATGAACTCGGCGGGCACTCGAAAACCCACCTGACCCCGACCGCCCAACTCGCCTATGGTCAACATGATTTCCGGCGGACGCCTCGGCTCCAGTGGCCGGGACGCGGGCGTGACGAAGCGGAGGGTGAGGGTGCGCTACCGAGAGCTGGGACGCAGTGGGGTGTCGGTGTCCGAGATCGGTTACGGGGCGTGGGGGATCGGTGAATCCGCCTGGGTCGGCGCCTCGGAGGACGAATCCGTACGTGCCCTGCACCGCGCCATCGATCGTGGCGTGAACTTCATCGACACCGCACGCGGCTACGGCGAAAGTGAGCGGATCGTCGGCCGGGTCGTGCGTGAGAGGGCCGGCAACGAGGTGCTCGTCGCGACCAAAGTGCCGCCGAAGAACCGTAGGTGGCCGGCGCCCGACGGGCTGGACCCGGCCGAGGCGTTTCCCGGCGAGCACATCCGCGACAGCCTGGACACCAGTCTGCGCGCCGGCGGCCTCGACCACTTCGACGTCCTGCAGTTCCACGTCTGGAGCGACGACTGGGTCGGCCGGGGCGACTGGCTGGAGACGATCGCGCAGCTGAAGCAGGAGGGGAAGATCCGGCTCTTCGGTGTGTCCATCAACGATCACCAGCCGGACAACGCCCTCGCACTCGTCCGCAGCGGCGCCGTCGACTGTGTGCAGGTCATCTACAACGTCTTCGACCAGGCCCCGGCGGACGCGCTGCTGCCCGCCTGTGTGGAGAACGGCGTCGGTGTCATCGTGCGGGTGGCGCTGGACGAGGGGGGCCTCACCGGACGGATCACCGCCGGTACGACGTTCCCGGAGGGCGACTTCCGCAACCGTTACTTCCGCGGTGACCGCCCGGCACAGGTCGAGCGGCGGGTGGCCGCTATCGTCGCCGACCTCGGCATCGCCCACGACGAGATCGCCGAGACCGCGCTGCGGTTCGTCCTGAGTTCGCCGGCGGTCTCCACCGTCATCCCCGGCATGCGCACCGTTGGCAACGTGGAGCGCAACACGGCCCTGAGTGACGGACGGCCGCTCACCGCCGACCAGCTCGCCGTGCTGGCCAAGCACCGGTGGCAGCGCAACTTCTACTCCTGATCCCAAGGAGCCGCCGATCCGTGGGAGCCGCGGCCTGGCCCGGTCAGGTGGGATCTCGAGATTTCCGGGAGAAGCTGTCGATCCAGGTGCGTCCTGTTCGACGCATGGGTGAGAGCGGGAAACGACGAACCCCAGGAGCCCGGCCATGCCCAAGCTGCGCGTACACAACCTCACGATCTCGCTGGACGGCTTCGCCGCCGGCCCCCATCAGCGTCTGGAGCACCCCCTCGGCGAGGGCTTCGAGGGCATGCACGAGTGGATGTTCGCCGCGATGCGGGACCGCGCCGACGGCAAGAGCGGGATCGACGTCGAATTCGTCGAGCGGAGCGAGGAGAACATCGGCGCCACGATCATGGGCCGCAATATGTTCGGGCCGCAGCGCGGGCCGTGGCAGGACGAGTCGTGGAAGGGCTGGTGGGGCGACAACCCGCCGTACCACAACGACGTGTTCGTGCACACGCACCACCCGCGGCCGTCGCTGCCGATGGAGGGCGGGACCACGTTCCACTTCACCGACGAGCCCATCGAGACGGTGCTGCGGCGGGCGTTCGAGGCGGCGGCGGGCAAGGACGTGCGCATCGGCGGAGGGCCGGCCACCGTCCAGCAGTATCTGCGCGCCGGGCTGATCGACGAGCTGCACCTGGCCATCGTCCCGGAACTCCTCGGCAGCGGTGAGCGCCTGTTGGACAACCTGGGGGACGGGATCGACGGCTACCGGGTCGCCGAGCTGGTCGGCTCGCCCGCCGTCGCGCACGCCCGGCTGGTGCGTCGCTGAGGCTTCCCTCGACTCGCTGAGGCTTCCTCGAGGTCGCGGAGGCCTTCCTCGAAAGGGGCCGGCTCAGCCTTCTCGGGCGGCACTCTTGTGCGGACGGCCAGACGCGGGCGCGCCCCCCTCGCCCGACCGCTGTGCCTCCGTCCCGCCCGACGCGGGGGCCCCCGCGCGCAGTCCGTCCATCACGATGTCCAGAAGCCGTGCGGCGCGCGGCTGCCAGTCGGCGTGCGGGTCGAGCTGCCAGAGCCCGGCGATGGCGAGCATGAAGTCGTCCAGGGTCACTCCCGGGCGGATGGTGCCGGCCTCCTCGTTCGCCTCGAGGAGGAGCGTGACGGCCGAGCGCACCGAGCCGTGTCCCAGTTGGGTCAGGGTGCCGCGCGTCACGGTGGGCGAGCGCAATGCGTCGGCCAGGCCGGCCTTGGCCATGCCGTACTGGGCGAGCCGGTCCATCCACTCCCGTAGCGCCCGGTCCGGTGTGCGGGTCTTGAGCAGCTGGGCCGCGGTGTCCGCGACCTGCTGCACCTCGTGGCGGTAGACCTCCAGGACGAGGGCCTCGCGGTTGGGGAAGTTGCGGTAGAACGTGCCCTGCCCGACGCCCGCCTTCTTCGCGATCGCGCTGAGCGGGGCGTCCGCCGAGTTCGTCAGCTCCACCAGGGCTACTTCGAGGATGCGCTCGCGATTCCGCTGCGCGTCCGAGCGCAGCGGCGCGTCCTTCTCCGAGTCCACTCGTCCTCCTTCCTGAATCACGGCCAGGCCGCTCTTGCTAAGCGGACAGCTGTCCGTTAGGTTCATTGGTAGCGGACAGTTGTCCGTTTAGAGCTCACTCTAGTGGCTGTCCCGCTCCGTGTGCATGGCCGGAACCGATCGCCGACCGGCATTCTCGCGCACCGGGCAGGTTTTGAAGCCGCGACGAACTTCCCTTCGACTTCGACTTCGACGCGCACCGCGCCGCGAAAGAAGGCTGATCATGGCCCCAGCCCCCTCATCCACGTACAGCGCCATCACTTTGAACATCAATGGTGAGAAGTACACGCTGCCCGTCGACCACCGCACCACCCTGCTCGACGCCCTGCGCGAGCAGCTCGATCTGACCGGTACCAAGAAGGGCTGTGACCAGGGACAATGCGGCGCCTGTACGGTGCTGCTCGACGGCCGCAGGACGGTGTCCTGTCTGCAGCTCGCGGTCGCCGCCGAGGGACGCGCGATCACCACCATCGAAGGTGTGGCGGACGGTGAGCGGCTGCATCCGGTGCAGCAGGCGTTCCTCGATCTCGACGGGTACCAGTGCGGTTACTGCACGCCTGGCCAGATCTGTTCGGCCCTCGGGGTGATCGAGGAGCATGCGGCGGGCTGGCCGAGCGCCGTGACCGCCGATGTCCGGCCCGAAGCGGGAGTGCCTCCGCTCACCGCCGAGGAGATTCGCGAGCGGATGAGCGGCAACCTGTGCCGCTGTGGCGCGTATGTGTCGATCGTCCAGGCGGTGGCGCGAGCGGCAGAGGCTCAGGTCGCCGAGGCCGGGGAAGACACCAAGGAGGCGGCGGCATGAGGGAATTCGGCTACGAACGCGTCCTCGACGTCTCCGGCGCGCTCGCGCTGCTCGGCGACGACCCCGACGCGCGCTTCCTCGGCGGGGGCACCAACCTCGTCGATCTGATGAAGGCCGGCGTGGAGAGGCCGACCCGGCTCGTCGACGTACGCGAACTGCCCCTCGACCGGATCGAGTTCACTGCGGACAGTGGTCTGCGTATCGGAGCGACCGTCACCAACAGCGATCTCGCCGCCCATCCCGAAGTACGCCGCCACTACCCGGCCTTGGCGCAGGCCGTCCTGGCCGGAGCCTCCGGTCAGCTGCGCAACATGGCAACGGTCGGCGGGAATCTGCTCCAGCGCACCCGCTGCGGCTACTTCACCGACCTGGCGAAACCCTGCAACAAGCGTTCCCCCGGCAGCGGTTGTCCCGCCATCGAGGGCGAGCACCACAACCACGCCGTCCTCGGAGCCTCCGAGCACTGTGTGGCCACCCACCCCTCGGACATGGCGGTCGCCCTCACCGCCTTCGACGCCGTCGTCTCGTACGAAACGGTGGACGGGCCGGGCGAGTTGCCGCTCGCCGACTTCTATCTGCCCGTAGGCGACACCCCGCACCTGGAGACCGCGCTGCCGCCCGGCGCGCTGATCACCGGCGTCACGCTGCCGCCGGCACCGGTCGCCGCACACTCGCGGTACCGGAAGGTGCGCGAGCGAGCCTCGTACGCCTTCGCCATCGGCTCTATCGCCGCCGCTCTCGACGTCCAGGACGGCGTCGTACGCGAAGTGCGGCTCGCCTTCGGGGCGGTGGCGTCCCGGCCGTGGCGGGCCAGGGAAGCCGAGCGGGCGCTGACCGGTGGTCCGGTGAGCGCCGAGGCGTTCGCCACCGCCGCGGACGCCGAACTGGCGGCCGCCCGACCCCTGCCCCACAACCGATACAAGGTGCCGCTGATGCGCAACCTCGTCGTGGCCGTGCTGACCGAACTCGCCGAGGAGGCCGCCCGATGACCACGTCCACCGGAACCTCCGCGGCGGCGAAGGCTGTCGGCACCGCACACACCCGTGTGGAGGGCCTCGCCAAGGTCACCGGAGCTGCCCGCTACGCCGGGGAGGTCCCGCACCCCGAACTCGCCCACGGCTGGCTGGTGTTGTCCACCGTGGCCCGCGGCCGCGTCCGCTCGGTGCAGGACGCCCCCGTGCTGGGCATGCCCGGCGTTCTGACCGTCCTGCACCACGGGAACGCACCGCGGCTGGAGCCGAACTATACGAACCCGCTCGGACAGCCCGACCCGGCTCTTCAGCTCTTCCAGCACGACCGGATCCCGTACGTCGGCTGGCCGGTGGCGCTGGTCGTCGCCGAAACACCCGAGCAGGCCAGGGAAGCGGCCGAGGCGCTCGTGGTCGAGTACGACGAGGAGCCGCACGACGTCGCGTTCTTCGCGGGGCGCCCGGGGATGTACACACCGGAGGGCTCGGAAGCGCGGAAGGGCGACCTGGAGGCCGAACTCGCGGCGTCCGCCGTGGTCGTGGACGCCGAGTACACCACGCCGGAAGAGCACCACAGCCCGATGGAGCCGCACGCGGCGACGGCGCGCTGGGACGGCGGCCGGCTCGACGTCATCGACTCCAACCAGGGCAGCAAGTTCGTGGCGGACGAGCTCGCGAAGCTGTTCTCGCTCGATCCGGACTCGGTGCGAGTGCGGTCCGAACACGTGGGCGGCGCCTTCGGATCCAAGGGGACCCGCCCGCACTCGGTACTCGCGGTGATGGCGGCGACCGTCCTGCACCGCCCGGTCAGGGTCGTACTGACCCGCCGTCAGATGTTCTCGCTCGTCGGCTACCGAAGTCCCACCGCGCAGCGTGTCAGGCTCGGCGCCGACGCCGACGGGCGGCTGCGTGCGCTGGACCACCAGGCGGAGTGCCTGACCTCGACCGTGTTCGAATTCATCGAGCGCAGCGCCGATTTCGGGCGTCCGGTGTACGACGCGGACGCGCACCACACGGTCACCCGTGCCGTACGGCTCGATGTGCCGACCCCGACCTGGATGCGCGCCCCGGGCGAGGCGCCGGGCTCGTTCGCGCTGGAGTCGGCGTTCGACGAACTCGCCGAGAAGTCCGGCATCGATCCGATCGAGCTGCGCCTGCGCAACGAACCGACCGTGGGCCCCCTGTCCGGGCTGCCGTTCAGCAGCCGCAATCTCCGCGCCTGCTTCGAGGAGGGCGCCCGCAGGTTCGGCTGGGCGGACCGCGATCCGCGTCCCGGGATCCGCCGCGACGGGCGCCGGCTGCTCGGTACCGGCGTGGCCGCGGCCGCGTTCCCCACGCTGTCCGCTCCCTCCACGGCGGCCGTGACGGCGGAGGCGGACGGCACCTTCACCGTACGGGTCACCGCGATGGACATCGGGACCGGCGCGAGGACGGCGCTGACCCAGGTCGCCGCCGACGCGCTGGACGTGGAACCCGGGCGCATCCGGATGCGGATCGCGGACAGCGACTTCGGGCCGGCGATCATCGCCGGCGGCTCGATGGGAACCCGCTCCTGGGCCTGGGCGATCATCGCCGCGGCGCGCGAACTGCGGGAGCGCCTGGTCCCCGGCGGGGCCATTCCGCCCGAGGGGATCACAGCGCGGTCGGACACCTCCGCGGCCAT
The DNA here is from genome assembly GCF_041053055.1 of Streptomyces sp. R41. Lineage (NCBI taxonomy): Bacteria > Bacillati > Actinomycetota > Actinomycetes > Kitasatosporales > Streptomycetaceae > Streptomyces > Streptomyces sp. R41. Next base: position 1,467,431 of record NZ_CP163443.1, on the reverse strand, counting down.
CGGCGCGCTGGCGCAGAAGGAACGGCACACCTTCGGGGCGCAGTTCGCCGAGGTCGCCGTGGACGTCACCACCGGGGAGGTGCGCGTGCGGCGCATGCTCGGCATCTTCGCGGCGGGCCGGATCGTCAACCCGCTCACCGCGCGCGGCCAGTTCATCGGCGCCATGACGTGGGGCCTGTCCATGGCCCTGCACGAGGAGGCGGTCAGAGACCAGGCCTCCGGCGGCCATGTCGGCGCCGACCTCGCGGGCTACCACTTCGCCGCGCACGCCGACGTACCGGCCATCGAGGCGGACTGGGTGGACGACCCGGACCCCGACGACCCGGTCGGGATCAAGGGCATCGGCGAGATCGGAGTCGTCGGGGCCGCGGCGGCGATCGCCAACGCGGTCTGGCACGCGACCGGCGTACGCCACCGGAACCTGCCGATCCGGCCCGATCGCGTCCTGCGGGCGGCCGAGGGAGCCCGGGGTGCTTGACATCGCCGACGAGCTGAACCGGTGGGTCGGGGAGGGCCGGGACTTCGCCGTCGCCACCGTTGTGGCCGTCGGCGGCAGCGCACCGCGCGGTCCCGGCGCCGCCCTCGCCGTCGACAGCCACGGAACGGCCATCGGCTCGGTCTCCGGCGGCTGCGTAGAAGGAGCGGTGTACGACCTGTGCGTCCAGGCCCTCCAAGACGGCGCGACGGTCATCGAACGGTTCGGCTACAGCGACGAGGATGCCTTCGCGGTGGGCCTGACCTGCGGCGGGGTCATCGAGGTGCTGGTCACACCGGTGCGGACGGCCACTTCCGTGCGTACGGACACGCCCGTGTTCACGGCATGGCTGGCCGCCGCTGCCCGGGGTGAGACGGTGGCTCTCGCCCGGGTGGCCCGGGGGCCGGGCGAACTGCTGGGCAGGGCGCTGCTGGTTCACGCCGACGGGTCGTACACGTCGTACGAAGGGGGCCTCGGCGCCTCGTACGACGGCGGTCTCGTCGATCGCTCGGAGCTGGGCCGGAGCGCCGCATCGGGGGCCCGCGCGATGCTGGACGCGGGGCGCACCGGCACCGTCGAGATCGCCGAGGACGGATCGGGCTGCCCGGGCGGCGTGACGCTGTTCGTCGAGTCGAGCGTGCCGCCGCCCAGGATGATCGTCTTCGGTGCCGTGGACTTCGCGGCGGCGCTGGTACGGGCGGGCAAGTTCCTCGGCTACCACGTGACCGTGTGCGACGCCCGTGCCGTCTTCGCCACGCGCGTCCGCTTCCCCGAGGCCGACGACATCGTGATCGACTGGCCGGACCGCTACCTCCGGCGCACCGAGACCGACCACCGCACCGTCCTGTGCGTGCTCACCCACGACGCCAAGTTCGACGTGCCCCTCCTGGAGACGGCGCTGCGCCTGCCGGTCGCCTTCGTCGGCGCGATGGGCTCCCGTCGCACGCACGAGGACCGCAACCGCCGACTGCGCGAAGTGGGGGTCACGGAGCGAGAGCTGGCCCGCCTGCGCTCACCCATCGGCCTCGACCTCGGCGCCCGTACCCCCGAGGAGACCGCCCTGTCGATCGCGGCGGAGATCGTCGCGGCCCGGCGGGGCGGATCGGGCATGCCGCTGACCGGCTCGCGGACGCCGATCCACCACGACCGGGTGACGGTGTCGGCGGCCGCAGTCGGATGACGCATGCCGAATGACGCTGCGCACCGCAGTCTGGAGGTACGGCTGAGGACTCGGAGCTGGAGGTCGATATGAGCACCATGCATGCGGTACGCGGTCACCGTCGCGGCGGGCCGGAGCAGCTGACGTACGAGGTCGCACCGCGTCCCGAGGCGGACGCGGGGGAAGTGCTGCTCGCCGTGCGCTCGGCGTCGATCACGTTGGGTGAGCTGGGCTGGGACGCGACCTGGACCGACAGCTTCGACGGCAGCGGCAGTCCGCGCACGCCGATCATCCCCTCCAAGGAGGTCTCCGGGATCGTCGCCCGGCTGGGACCTGGGGTGACCGACTGGGAGGTTGGCGACGAGCTGTACGGGCTGATCCCGTTCACCAGGGACGGAGCGGCCGCCGAGTACGTCGCCGTCCCCGCGGCCGTGCTGGCCGCCAAGCCGCGGCGGCTCGACCACGACCGTACGGCGGCCCTGCCGCTGGCTGGGCTGACGGCCTGGCAAGGTCTGGTCGGGCACGGCGGGCTGCGCCCCGGCTCCCGCGTGCTGGTGCACGGCGGCTCGGGCGGTGTCGGTTCCGTCGCCGTGCAGCTGGCGGCCGCGCTGGGCGCCTCCGTGATCGCGACGGCCTCCGCCGAGGCCGCGGACTTCGTACGCGAGCTGGGTGCCGAGCAGGTCGTCGACTACCGCACCGAACGCTTCGAGGAGCACGTCAAGGACATGGACCTGGTCTTCGACACCGTCGGCGGCGACACCCAGGACCGCTCCTGGCAGGTGCTGCGCCCGGGTGGTGCGCTGGTGAGCATCGTCGCTCCGCCGGACCCCTCGAAGGTGGGCGGGGTGTTCTTCGTCGTCGAGCCCGACCGGGCCGGCCTCGACGAGCTGACCCGACTGGTCGACGACGGCAAGCTGGTACCGCGGGTCGAGCGCGTGATGCCGCTGGCCGAGACCGCCCAGGCGTACACGGCGCTGGAGGAGGGTCACCGGCTCGGGAAGATCGTGCTCCGGGTGTCGTGAGCGAGGGGGCCTGAGCAGCGCGCGTGAGCGACGGGGCGTGAGCGAGGGTGCCGTGAACGTGGGGCGTGAGCGAGGGTGCCGTGAACGTGGGGCGTGAGCGACGGGGCCTGAGCAGCGGGCGTGAGCGAGGGTGTCGTGAGCCTGGGCGGCGTGCTCGCCGGCGCCTCACCACGTGTCGATGAATGAGCGCCCGCGCTCCTCAGGGAGGTCCGGGCCTCCGTCCAGCGCCGCCAGAATCCACGCGCGCGACTCCGCCGGATCGATCACCGCGTCGATCTCCAGCGCCGACGCCGCGTTGACCGCCTTCCCGTGTTCGTACAGCTCGGCCACTCGCGCCTCGAAGGCCCGCTCGCGCTCCTCGGGATCGGTGATCGCCGCCAGCTCCTTGCGGTAGCCGAGGCGGACCGCGCCCTCCAGGCCCATGCCGCCGAACTCGCCACTCGGCCAGGCGGCGGTGGCCAAGGGGGCGCGGGTGGAGCCGCCCAGCATGGCCATGGCGCCGAGGCCGTACGCCTTGCGCAGGACGAGGCCGACGAGAGGCACGCGGAGGTTCGCGCCGGTCACGAAGAGGCGGGCGAAGTGCCGTACCGTGGCGGTGCGTTCGGCGTCCGGCCCCACCATGAAACCCGGAGTGTCGCAGAGCGAGACGACCGGGAGTCCGAAGGCGTCGCAGAGCTGTAGGAAGCGGGCGGTCTTGTCCGCGGCGTCGCGGTCGACGGCGCCACCCAGGTGGGCGGGGTTGCTGGCGACAAGCCCCAGCGGGCGGCCCTCGATGCGGACGAGGCAGGTCAACACCCCGGTTCCGAAGACCTGTCGGAGCTCCAGCACCGATCCGCTGTCCGCCAGCGTCTCGACGGCGGTGCGCATGTCGTACGCACGACGCCGGTTCTCCGGGACGACATGCCGGAGCAGCCGCTGGTCCGGGGCCTCCCAAGTGGCCTGTGTGCCTTGGAAGTACGACAGGTACTGGCGCGCGACCCGGACCGCCTCCGCCTCGTCGGGCACCGCCAAGTCCACGACCCCGTTGGGTACTTGGACCGACAGCGGACCGACCTCCTCGGGGCGGTACACGCCCAGGCCACCGCCCTCGATCATCGCGGGGCCGCCCATGCCGATCGAGGCGTCCGGAGTCGCGATGACGACGTCGCAGCAGCCGAGCAGCGCCGCGTTGCCCGCGAAGCAGCGGCCGGAGGCGATGCCGACCAGAGGTACGAGGCCGCTGAGCCGTCCCATCCGCTGGAAGGTGGTCACGTCCAGTCCGGCGATGGAGGTGGTGTCCGTGTCTCCCGGGCGACCGCCGCCGCCCTCGGCGAACAGCACGACCGGCAGCCGCCGTTCCTCCGCCAGCGCCAGCATCCGGTCGGTCTTGCGGTGGTTCTGCAGCCCCTGCGTACCCGCGAGCACCGTGTAGTCGTACGACATCGCCACGCACGGCGCGCCGCCCACGCGCCCGGTGCCGGTGACCATGCCGTCCGCCGGAGTCGAACGGATCAAGTCGTCCAGCGTGCGCCGCTGTCGCTGGGCGGCGATCGCCAGGGCGCCGAACTCGGCGAAGGTTCCCTCGTCGCACAGGTCCTGGATGTTCTCGCGGGCGGTGCGACGTCCGATGGCGTGGCGCTTCGCGACGGCCTCGGGGCGGCTCTCGTCCAGGCCGACGGCATGACGGCGCACGGCCTCGGCCAGATCGGGGCGCACGGCGTCCAGGTCCGGCGTCTCGTCGGTGCGCGCCTCGGTGGTCGTGCCGCTTCTCTCGTCCAGCGCCAGCAGAGGACGACCTTCGCCCACCGTGTCGCCGACGCGTGTGTGCAGGGCGCGTACGACACCGGAGACCGGAGCACGTATGACGTGCTCCATCTTCATGGCCTCCAGGACCAGCAACTGCTCCCCGGCGCCCACCGGTTCACCGGGCGCGACCGCGATGGAGACGACCGTGCCGCTCATCGGCGCGGACACCGTCCCCTCGACCAACACGGGCTGGTCGTCTTCAGGCAGCAACTCCGCCAAGTGCTCCTCGACGAAGCCGGTGTGCCGCCAGAACCCAGGTCGGTCAAGAACAGAGCGCAGCAAGGAAATTCCGGTGCGTACGCCCTCGATCTCGAATTCGCCGAGCGCGCGACGGGCACGTTCGCACGCGGCGGCGAAGTCGTGCGGTACATGGGCGATGACCTTGGCGAGCAACGAGTCGAAGCGGACGTCCACTTGGGTCCCGGCACGCATCGCCGTGTCGACGCGCATGCCTGGCCCCGTCGGCACGTCGAATCGCGTGAGGCGCCCGGCCGACGGCCGCACTGTCCCGTCGGCGGACGTGACCTCGGCGTTGACCCGGGTCTGGACGGCGAACCCACGGGGCGCCTGCGGGGGTCCGGCGAGCCCCAGCGCCTCCAGCGTCTCGCCCGCGGCCAGCCGCAGTTGTACGGCGACCAGGTCGACGCCCGTCACCTCCTCGGTGACCGTGTGCTCCACCTGGAGCCGCGGATTGGCCTCGATGAAGTGGAAATCCTCGCCCTGTTCCTGGACGAGGAATTCGAAGGTGCCGAGCCCCGCGTAGCGCGTGGCGCGGGCCATCCGCAGGGCGGCGGACAGCAGCTTTTCCCTTGTGGAATCGGCCAGTTCGGGAGCCGGGGCGATCTCGATCAGCTTCTGGTGGCGCCGCTGGGCGCTGCAGTCCCGCTCCCAGAGGTGCGTGACGGCGCCTGTCGCGTCGCCGACGATCTGCACCTCGATGTGCCGGGCACCCTCCATCAGCCGCTCGACGTACAACTCGCCGCGTCCAAATTCCTGTCGGGCCTCCGAGCGGCACCGTTCCCACGCCTCGGCCAGCTCCCGGTCGGAACGCACCACCCGCACACCGCGTCCGCCGCCCCCGCCGACCGCCTTGATCATCACCGGGCCGCCCGCCAGGAACTCCCGTGCGTCGTCGAGCGTGGTGGCACCGTCCGTCCCCGGCAGGACGGGCACCTCGAGCTCCACGGCGAACGCACGCGCGCGTGCCTTGTCGCCGAACAGGTCCAGGACTTCGGGGGAGGGCCCCACGAAGGTGATCCCGGCCGCGGCGCAGCGCCGAGCGAAGGCGGCGTCCTCGCTCAGAAACCCGTACCCGGGGTGCAGGAACGCGCAGCCGGTGTTCCGTGCGGCGGTCACGAGCGCGTCCGCGTCGAGGTAGTCCTTCAACGGCACGGCCTCGTCGGCCCGTTGGGCATGCGAGTCGTCCCCGTCCGCGTACACGGCCACCGTGCGCAGCCCGAGCTCGGAGGCGGCGCGCAGCACGCGTACGGCGATCTCCCCGCGATTGGCGACGAGTACGGCGGCAGCACCCATGAGCCCCTCTTCCCTGGACGTTGTGGAAGTTCAGGATGCCCGAGCCGAGCTCGCGAGCCAGTCGTAGGCGGACTGCGCGGTGAATTCGGCCTGGCCGCCGCGCAGCAGCAGCCCGGCCGTCGCGAATATGGGGTCGTCGGCCTGCGCGGCGACGTACGGGATCGCGATGCAGCGCATCCCGGCCGTGTGCGCGGCGGCGGCGCCCGGCGCGGCGTCCTCCAGGACCACGCAGTCCGCCGGGGTGGCGCCCAGGCGGCGCGCCGCTTCGAGGAAGACATCGGGGGCGGGCTTGCCCCGCGTGACCTCGTCGGCCGAGACGACGGTCGTCAGATGGGAGGCGAGACCCGTGCCCGCCAGGATCGCCTCGATGGCCTCGGGCGAGGAACCCGAGGCCACGGCCATCGGGACGCCCTCGGCGGCCAGCCGTTCCACGAACTTCCGCATCTCCGGATACACCTGCGTGCAGGCGCGGGCCAGCTCCAGATAGCGGCGGTTCGTGTCGGCGAGCAGGCTGTCGAGCGGGGCCGTCAGGCCGTAGCGCTCCCTCCAGAGCGCGAGCGTCTCCTGGGTGCTGATGCCGACGTACTGCTCGTGGTCGGCCCAGGTGAAGTCCGTGATGCCCTGCCCGGCGAGTGTCTGCCGCCCCGCTTCGAAGTAGTTCGGCTCGCTGTCCACGAGCGTTCCGTCGAGATCGAAGATGACCGAAGTGGCGCCGAGAGTGCTCATGGGGTCAAGGATGCCAAGGGGCCATGGCCGGCCGCGCGTCGCCGGTCAGCTCTTCGAGGCCCGCCCGATCGACTCCACCAGCGGCAGCACCCGGTGCGGGACGCGCTCGCGCAGGGCCACCTCGGAGCGGGTGCGAACGACGCCCGGCAGACTGATCAGTGCCTGGATCACGTCCTCCAGGTGCGCGTTGTCGCGTGCCACGACCCGGGTGATCAGATCGCCGCCGCCGGTGATCGAGAACGCCTCGATGATCTCCGGTACGGCGGCGAGCGCGTCGCCCACGTCGTCGAGATGGCCCTGTGTGACCTCGATGTGCACAAAGGCGAGGACGGGGTGGCCGAGGGCCGCGGGGGACAGGGACGGGCCGCTCCCGGTGATCACGCCGTCCCGCTCCAGCCGGTCGAGGCGGGCCTGGAGGGTGCCGCGGGCGACGCCGAGAATGCGGGCGTACTCGCGCACGCTGGTGCGCGGCTGCTCCAGCAGCAGCCGAAGGATGCGGGTGTCGAGCTTGTCCACGGCCATGGTCCGTTGGCCTCCCTGCCGCGTGAGGGGATCACCTCTGACTGTACCAATGGCTCAGCCATGACCGAGCCTGTTGAGCCATTTCCCGTCTCCCGCTTACCTTGTCTGTATTGATGGCGCTGCGCAGCGCCGGACGGCAAGGACGCCGTACCGGACCCGCGGCGCCATACGCATGTGTCGAGGTCCTCGGACCACGAAGTTCAAGAGCGAAATGGGGGCGGGCCGCCGACGGTGAAGAAGATGTTCATGGCTCCGGATCCGGGACTGTTCCGGCTGCGGGTCTCGCTGCGGGCGGTCCTCGGCATAGGCCTCGCGGTGACTTTGTCCGAGCTGGCCGGGCTCTCACTTCCCGCGTCCATCACGGGCGGGCTCGCGGCGCTCCTCGCGCTGTTCACGGTCGGCGACCCGACCGTGCGCGGCCAGGCCCTCACCACCGCCCTGCTGCCCGTGGTGGGCCTTCCGGTCCTCGCGCTCGCGACCGCCCTGCACGGGATGCCGCCGCTGCGCGACGGGACCTGGCTCGCGGTGATCTTCTGCGGGGTGTACGCCCGCCGCTGGGGTCCGCGCGGGCATGCGCTCGGCATCTTCGCGTTCATGATGTTCTTCACCACGCAGTTCCTGCACGCCGTCCCCGGCCAGCTCCCGCAGCTGTACGCGGCCCTCGCTCTGTCGCTGGCGGCGTCCTCGGTGGTGCGCTTCGGCGCGTGGTGCATCGAGCGGCGCACCCCGCTGCCCGCCGCGCCGGCGCCGGCGCCGCTCGACGGACGCGGGCTCGCGCGCCCCGCGACCCGCCAGGCGTTCCAGGCCACGGCCGCCTGCGCCTTCGCCCTCTCCGCGGGCCAGTTGCTCTCGCACGACCGCTGGTACTGGGCCGTCGGCACCGCCTGGTGGATCTTCGTGAACACCGCCTCGCGCGGAGAGACACTCATCCGCGGCTTCCGGCGCGTCGTCGGCACGGTCACCGGCATCGTGGCCGGCCTGCTGATCGCCGTACCGCTGCACGGTGCCCCGGCACCCACCGCCGCGCTCGTCGCGGTCTGCGTCTTCGGGATCTTCTACACGGCCGCGCCCTCGTACAGCTGGATGATGTTCTTCGTCACCGTGATGGCGGGCCTGCTGTACGGGCTGCTCGGCGTGCTGCACCCCGGGCTGCTCGGCCTCCGGCTCGCCGAGACCGGCGTCGGCGCGCTCGGCGCCGCGCTCGCCGTCGCGCTGATCCTGCCCATCACCACACACGCGGTCACCGACCGGTGGGTCGGGCGGGCGCTGCACGCGGTGCACGGCTGCACCGCGGCGGCGGCCAGGAGGCTCGCCGGCGACGACCGGGCCGACCCCGCGCCGCGCGCGGCGGAGCTCGAAGCACTTCTGGGGCGCGTACGCATGGCGCTCGCGCCCCTGGTGCATCCGCTCAACCCGATGCGGGCGCGCAAGGCCAGGGCCCGCCAGGTCCTCGCCCTGCTCGACGACTGCGCCCGCGAGGCACGCGGTCTCGCGGCCGTCGCCGCCGACCCGGACGCCTCGCACGACGCCCGCCTCACCGCCGCATGCCGACGCGTCGAGACGGCGGTGGAGACCCTGGTCGGCGCCGTGCCGGAACGCGCCCTCACGGCCCATCAGGCCGCCCAGGGCCACCACCCCGGCGCCGAGCAGGCGCTCGCCCACCTCCACGGCCTGGAGCGCGCGCTCGTCGCGCTGGCCACGCCCCTGCGCGGCTCACGGCTGATGAGCGCCTGACGCTTCCGCGCCGAGCGTCTGACGTCGGCGCCTGGACACCAGGTGCCGGAATGAGGCGCTTTTACCGGCCACCTAGAGGGTGGATCACCGCACCTGCCGGGTAACCCCGCGGCTATCAGACGCACGGAACCCGCGGGCCGTGCGGGAGCGGCCCGCGGGCCGATTCGCTTGGGGGTGGCACCATGCGGGACTTCCCTCGCAGAACCGGACGCGCAGAGCGCTGGGCCGACGACGCGGACGCGGGGTGCCCGGCCTTCGGGGGCGAAGGACCGGGCGGCTGGCTGGACCGGGTTCCGGCCGGCCGCGGGCGGGACGGTACGTCCCCCAGGGCACCGTACGCGCAGGTCGGCGCCGACGCCGTGACCCGGACTCCGGGCCTCAGGGGACAGCTGATCGGCGGCGGCACCCCCGCGGCTCACGGCGCGCACCGCTCCGGCCGCGCACCCGCCCCGCACGAACTCCTCCACGCCGCCACCGAGTTCCTCACCCTCCAGCACACCGAGGAGCGCCTCGGCGACCCGGCCCGCCGGATCGCCGCCGTGCGCGCGGAGATCGCGGACACGGGGACGTATCGGCACACCACGGAGGAACTCGTCTTCGGCGCGCGCGTCGCGTGGCGCAACGCCAACCGGTGCATAGGGCGGCTGTACTGGCACTCCTTGTGCGTGCGGGACCGCAGGGACGTGCGGGACCCGGAGGACGTCGCGCAGGCGTCGGCGGACCATCTGCGGGAGGCGACCCGCGACGGCCGGATCCGGGCGCTGATCACGGTCTTCGCGCCCGACGCGCCGGACCGCCCCGGTCCCAGGATCTGGAACGAACAGCTCGTCCGGTACGCGGGCTACGCCCGCCCGGACGGCGGCGTGACCGGCGACCCGCGCAACGCGGGCCTCACCGCGCTCGCCCAGCGGCTCGGCTGGCCCGGCGGCCCGGGCACCCCCTTCGACGTACTGCCGCTGGTGATCCAGGGCGCCGACGACAAGCCCCGCTGGTTCGCGCTGCCGGACGACGCGGTGCTCGAAGTGCAGCTCGCGCACCCCGAGTACACCTGGTGGCGCGCGCTCGGACTGCGCTGGCACGCGGTCCCGGCGCTCGCCAACATGTGCCTGGAGATCGGCGGCGTCTGCTACCCGGCGGCCCCCTTCAACGGCTGGTACATGGGCACGGAGATCGGCGCCCGCAACCTCGCCGACACCGATCGCTACGACCTCCTGCCCTACATCGCCGACCACCTCGGCCTCGACACCCGCACCGACCGCTCCCTGTGGAAGGACCGCGCGCTCGTCGAACTCAACCGCTCCGTCCTGCACTCCTTCGACCGCGCGGGCGTCACGGTCACCGACCACCACACCGAGTCCCGGCGCTTCCTCGCCCACCTCGGCCGCGAGGAGCGCAAGGGCCGCCGGGTCGGCGCGGACTGGTCGTGGATCGTGCCGCCCATCTCCGGCAGCGCCACCCCCGTCTTCCACCGCACGTACGAGGCCGTGGAGCGGCGCCCCGCGTATGTTCACCACCCGGAGGCACTCGAACGGGCGCGGGGCGCGGCCCTGCTCTAGGGTCGGTCGGACACCGCTCCAGGACACCGTCCCCGGACAGCCGTCTTGGTCTAGACCGCCGATCTTCGACTGCTACCGTCGCCCCGAACGGCGCGGGACCGAGAGGGGACAGCAGTGGCAGACGGCGGCAGGCGGCAACAACGGGCGTTCATCGGCTCGTTCACGGCGGCGGGAGGCCTCGGTGTCCTCACCGCGGCCGTGGACCCGGGCAGCGGCGCGCTGACCGTCCTGAGCGCGGTGGACGGCGTTCCCGACCCCGCGTACCTCGCCCTGTCGCCCGAGCGGGACATGCTCTACGCGGTCAGCGAGACGGCCGACGGCGCGGTGGCCGCGTACCGTGTGCGCGGCGACAAGCCGGAACTGACCGGGGCGCCCGTGCCGGTAGGCGGCAGCGGCCCCACGCACCTCAGCGTCTTCGCCGGACACGTCCTGACCGCCAACTACGGCTCCGGCAGCGTCACCGCCGTGCCCGTCCGCCCCGGCGGCGGGCTCGCGGGTGCCGCCTCCAGCGTGCTCCAGCACACCGGCTCGGGCCCGCACACCCCACGCCAGCAGGGGCCGCACGCCCACCAGGTCCAGCCCGACCCGAGCGGCCGCTGGGCGGTCAGCGTCGACCTCGGCACGGACTCCGTACGCGTGTGCGCGCTGGACGGCGGAACGCTCGCGCTGCACCGGGAGATCGCGCTGCGCCCCGGCTCCGGGCCCCGCCACCTCGCCTTCCATCCGCGCGGCGAACACGCGTACGTCCTCAACGAACTCGCGCCCACCGTCACGGTCTGCCGCTGGGACGCCGCCGAGGGCGGGCTGCGTCCGGTCGGCGAGACACCGGTGCTGTCGGGCGTCCCGAAAGGCGACGCGTACCCCTCGGGCATCGTCGTGTCGCCCGACGGCCGCTTCGTATGGACCGCCACACGGGGCCAGGACGTCGTCTCCGTGCTCACGCCCGACGCGGTCGGCGAGGGGCTGCGGCTGATCGCCACGGTGCCCTGCGGCGGCACCTGGCCGCGCGCGCTGGCCCTCGACCCGTCGGGCCGTTACCTGTACGCCGCGAACGAGCGGTCCGGCGACGTGACCTGGTTCGTGGTCGATCCGGACACGGGCATGCCACGACGGGGCGGCTCGGTCGAGGCTCCGGCCGCGTCCTGCGTGGTCTTCGGCTGACCTCGGCCGGCGTCGTACGCCGACGGGGCCCGCTCCTCTCGGAGGAGCGGGCCCCGTCGACGTCCTGGTACTGGTGCGCCGGGCGGCTAGCGGACCGGCGCGCCCTGAGGCTGCTGCGGGGCGATGCCCAGCGCCGTCGTGTACTTGGCCAGCGCGAGCTTGCCGATCGCCGGGTACGGTCCGAGCGCCTCGGCGGCGGAGCAGCCCGCCTCCTTGGCGGCCGCGTCGAGCAGCCCCGCGTCGAGCTCCGGACCGATCAGGTACGGCGCGAGCGCGAGCTGCTGGGAGCCCGAGCCGCGCAGCTGCTCGGCGGTGGCCGCGATCGCGCCCTCCTCGTCGAGCGCCGCCGCCATCACCGGCACGGCGAGCCGCGCGGCGAGCAGCATGCCGGTGATCCCGGCCGCCTGCACGGCCTCCTCGCCGCCCACAGAGGCGAGGATGATGCCGTCCGCGGCGGTCGCCACGGTGAACAGCCGGGCGCGGTCGGCACGGGCCAGACCCGCCTCGGACAGGCGCACATGCAGCGCCTCGGCGAGCAGCGGGTGCGGGCCGAGCACATCGGTCAGATCGGCCGCGACACGGCTGTCCATGACGGCCTGGCGGACCCGGCGCAGCAGCGCGTTGTCCGGGCCGGCGAGCAGCGGCACCACGATGGCGACGGGGCCGTCGGGCTCGGACACGTCCGCTCCGGCGGCGCGGGCCTGCTCGAAGCGCGCGACCCGCTCCTCGGCGGCGTGCGTCAGCACGGACTGCAGCGTGGGGAACTCGGCGTCGTCCCCGTCGAGGTACCCGATCCGGGCGTCGAGGCCGGGGAGCTCGGAGCGCGCGATGCTCACGACCTCCTCGGCGAGGCTGCGCGTGGCCGCGCTGGGGGTGCCCGGCACCGCGAGGACGAGCGCGGGCGCGCCCTCGGGAGCCGCCAGGGGTTCCGGACGGCGGTGCCGCCCGGGCTGGCGGGGTCGCGGCATTCGTACTGGCAGGCCGGACGCGGGCCCAGTGGGGGAGCTCATGGCGCCGCATGTTACTGGCTTCTTGGGCTCCCCTGTTCGGGGAGGGTGCAGGTGAGCGGTATCCGTCCGCTTTTGTCTGATGAGTTACGTAAGGATCAGAAACGATCAGTATGGAGGGACCATCCGTCCGGCGGCGTGCGTCAACTGCACTTGTCCGACAGGGCGGATCAATCCGTCTTTTCAGTCACTACGTACAACATCCGCTGGTCACGAGGGAGTACGAGCTCGCCCTTCGCCAGGTCGACGGCGATGCGCAGGGCGCCGTCCAACGGGTCACCGGCGGCCGGCACCTGCCGGGCGTACGGCAGGTGCCGCGCCAGCTCCTCACGCAGGGGTACGAGGAGGGCGTCACCCATCTTGAACAGACCCCCGGTGGCGGCGACTTGGGCCTCGCCGCCGACCGGGCAGACCGCGGCCGCGGACTCGGCCATGTGCCGGGCGGCCGCGCGCAGGACGTCCGCCGCCACCGGATCGCTCCCGGCGCAGGCGGCCACCTCGGGGGCGAAGGAGGCGAGGACGGCGGGCCGGTCGGTGCGCGGGTACAACGTGCCCGGCAGTTCCGATATCGGGCCGAACATCTCCTCCGCGCGCACCAGCAGCGCCGCCGAGCCGCCCCGGCGCCCGTCGAAGGCCCGCAGGGCCGCCTCGAGACCCGCGCGGCCGATCCATGCCCCGCCGCCGCAGTCGCCGAGCAGATGGCCCCATCCGTCGGCCCTGCGCCAGCTCGTCAGATCGGTGCCGATGGCGATCATGCCGGTGCCCGCGGCGATCACCGCGCCCGGCCGATGGCCGAGCGCACCCGTGTACGCGGTCACCGCGTCGGCGGCCAACGCGAGCCGCCGCACGCCGAGTTCACGCTCCAGCGCCGACGGAAGCTCGGCGCGCAGCTCGTCGCCGAGCGTGGCCAGGCCCGCGGCTCCGATGGCGAAGGCCCCGAGCCCGTCGACCCTTGCCTCGGCCATCAACTGCCGGGCCATCGGCAGCAGTTGCTCCAGCAGATGCCCGGCGTCGATGCCGCGCGGACCCGTGCGGACCGGTTCCTTCGAGGCCAGGGGGGCACCGAAGGCCTCCCCCCGCACGGCGAGCACCGCGCGCAGCCCCGACCCTCCCGAGTCCACGGCCAGCACACCGGGCAGCGCACCGCCGGAGGTCACGGCAGGCGCCAGTCCACCGGCTCGGCTCCCTGCCTGGCCAGCAGGTCGTTGGCGCGGCTGAAGGGGCGGGAGCCGAAGAAGCCGCGGTCCGCCGACATGGGCGAGGGATGCGCGGACTCCACCGAGGGCAGGTCGCCGAGGAGGGGACGCAGATTGCGGGCGTCGCGGCCCCACAGGATCGACACCAGCGGACGCCCTCGCGCGGCCAGCGCCCGGATCGCCTGCTCGGTGACCTCTTCCCAGCCCTTGCCGCGATGCGCCGCCGGGCTGCGCGGAGCCGTGGTGAGCGCCCTGTTGAGCAGGAGCACGCCCTGCTGGGTCCACGGCGTGAGGTCGCCGTTGGACGGCTGGGACAGCCCCAGGTCGGTGTTGAGCTCGCGGAAGATGTTGATAAGGCTGCCGGGCAGCGGACGGACGTCCGGCGCGACCGAGAACGACAGCCCCACCGCGTGTCCCGGCGTCGGATACGGATCCTGCCCGACGATGAGGACGCGTACCTCGTCGAAGGGCTGCTGGAAGGCCCGCAGGACATTCGCCCCCGCCGGGAGATAAGTGCGTCCCGCGGCGATCTCCGCGCGCAGGAAGTCGCCCATCTCGGCGATCCGTCCGGCCACGGGTTCCAGGGCTTTCGCCCAGCCCGGTTCGACGATTTCATGCAACGGTCGTGGTGCCACGGGCGTCACCCTACTGCCGTACAGGCGTCGGAGATCAACCCGGTGGCCGTGGGGCGACCGAGGATGACCGATCCGTTGACGAACCGGCCGGCCCCCGGGACAAGGTGCGCTGTTTCATGCTCCGTTGGAGCCTCCGAATGGTCTGGTGGAGTCCACATGGCGTCTGCCGGCGTCTTCCGGGCCTCAGGCGACGACCGCGGCGCGTACGCACAACACGTCCGGCAGGTGGGAGGCCAGCTGCTGCCAGCTGTCGCCGTCGTCGGCCGACGCGTACACCTCGCCGTTGCGGTTGCCGAAGTACACGCCCGCCGGGTTCGCGCCGTCCGTCCACAGCGCGTCGCGCAGCACCGTGCCGTAGTGATCCTCGGCGGGCAGCCCGGCGCTGAGCGGCTCCCAGCTCTTGCCCGCGTCCGCCGTGCGGAAGACGCGACATCGCCGTTCGGCCGGGACCCGGTCCGCGTCGGCGTTGATCGGGAAGACGTACGCCGTGTCGCCGCGGTGCGGATGCGCGGCGACCGCGAACCCGAAGGTGGACGGCAGCCCCTCGCCGATGTCGGTCCACTGCCCGCCCGCGTCGTCGCTGCGGTACACCCCCCAGTGGTTCTGCAGATACAGCCGGTCCGGATTCGCCGCGTCCCGCGCGACCTTGTGCACGCACTGGCCGAACTCCGGGTTCGGATCCGGCAGGAACACCGCGGAGACACCGGAGTTGGAGGGAGCCCAGCTCGCGCCGCCGTCGTCGGTGCGGAACACCCCGGCCGTGGAGACGGCGACCGTCACGGCTCGCGGGTCGCGCTGGTCGGTGAGGATGGTGTGCAGCCCCTCTCCGCCGCCGCCCGGCACCCACTGTGAGCGGGTGGGGTGCTCCCACAGCGGGCGGACGAGCTCGAAGGACTCGCCCCGGTCCTCCGAGCGGTACAGCGCGGCCGGCTCCGTGCCCGCGTACACCACGTCCGGTTCGGCGGCCGCCGGGTGCAACTGCCACACGCGCTCCAGCGAAGCGCCGGTGTCCTTGGGGAACTTGACGGCGGCCTTGGCCGGTTCGGTCCACGTCCGGCCCAGGTCGTCGGAGTGGAAGACGGACGGGCCCCAGTGCGCGCTGTCCCCTCCGGCCAGCAGCCGCGGCCTCTCGCCCCGGGTGTCGATCGCGACCGAGTACACGGCCTGCGCGTTGAAGTACGGACTCTCGTCGAACTGCCAGGCGCCGCCGCGCCGTCGACCGATGAAGAGCCCCTTGCGAGTGCCTACGGTGAGCAGTACGTCGGCCATGCCGACCACCTCCGCGACGTCGTTGTCTCAGACACGGGCCAGTCTGCACCCAGCCACTGACAGTCACCCCTGCGCGCGGCGTTCACGCAGGTCAGGGCGGTGGTGTCGGGGCCCCGGCCGGGCTTCTCGCAAGGAGTCAGCGGACTCGGCCGCGGGGCGCCGGGGCAGCCGGGGCGCGGGAGTCGCGGGGCACCGCGTGAGCATCGGGTGGGCCGAGCGCGTATGGGAGGGAGATGTGGCGGGTCGGCGCGGTTGTGAGGAGGATGCCATTGATGGCGGCATTCCGTGGTCCGAAGGTGTGGCTGTGGCGGTGGCGGCGCAACCCGCTGCGGCGACGCAGTGATGCCCTGGAGGCCTGGATCGTGCTCGTCGCCTGGGCGCTCACCGTGCTCGGCGGCGTGTTCGCCGGGCTGGCGGCCACGCAGACCGTGGAACACGGTCTCGCCCAGCAGCGCGCCGAGTGGCGCTCCGTCCCGGCCCTGCTCACCGAGGACGCGCCGGACGGGAGCGCCACGGAAACCGGCGGTGACCTCGTGTGGGCGAAGGTGCGCTGGACCGCGGCGGACGGGTCGCCGCACGCGGGCCAGGCGAGGGTGTTCGCCGGCACCACCGCGGGCACCGCGGTAACCGTGTGGACCGACCCCGACGGCCGCCTCGTCACCAGGCCCGCCACCGCCTCCCAGGCCCGGCTGCGGGCCTCCCTGGTCGGCGTCCTGGTCGGCGTGAGCGCCGCGGGCGTGCCCTTCGTCGGAGGACGGCTCCTCCGTGGCCGGCTGGAACGGCGGCGTATGGAGCGGTGGGACGAGGAGTGGGAGCGGGTCGGGCCCCTGTGGGGACGAATGACTAGCTGAGGGGGTGTCCCGTCGTGCGCGCTGGAGCCCGTCGCGGGCCGACCGGGCCCTCGGCAGGGCCGGTCGGCCCGTGCCCGGCCCGGCCTCGCGGCGCGACGCTGAGGGGTGGACGACGGAGAGAAACTTCTGCGGCGGCTTCGCCCACTCCGGCCCGCCGGCCGCCGACCCGGCCTCCGGCCTCGGAGAGCCGCCGCAGAGCGCAAGAGCAGGAGGAAGGGCGCCCGGGAGCATGGAGGGACCGAGGGACCACTTCGGGGCAACGCCTGACCCGGTCGCACGAGGAAACATCGCCGAGGCGCAGGTACCCGGCACGAAGACGGGTACCCGGCCTCTCCCGTGCGGCACATCTGAGCGCCGGCCCGCGCCGTGCCGCACCGCGTCTGCGCGTCCACGGCATCGGACGCGCAGACGTGTCTCCACCCCACGCCCCGGCGGAGCGGGTCTCCGCCCCATGCCTCTCCAGGCCGCATGCCTCGGGCGCACGGGCGTCTCCAGGCCCCATACCTCGGGCGCACGGGCCACCACTCGGCGGGACACCATCAAAAACGGGCCCGCCGTCCTGTTGTTGCCTCCGTTTGGGCAGTGCATCTGATGACCTGCTTCTTTGTCCACATATGAGTGGCTGTATGCAACAGAACAGAGTCGAGCAAGAGCTGGGGTCAGGTCCGCGCCGTTGCCGGACTGGATCAGCACGTGGCCGGGACGTGGGAAGACGATGCACGGGACGACGGCCGCTCCGTCCTCCCCACCGACGCGGGGGGTGTTCCGTGGGGCGGGCTCGGGTCTGTACGGTCAGCGTTGGATCTTCGAGCGGGGGCGGAACCCTTCCGCGGGTGCCGCACCCCGTGCTGGTTGACGCTTCGTCAATTTGCGGGACCGCGTGGTCAATTCTGCGCGCGGCTCCTCTGGTCGAAATGGGCGGCGGCCCGCAGGATCGCTGGGCGGACACCGGTGGCGGCCTCCGCAGGCAGGGGGCGAGTGCTGTCGCTGCCGGCCCTGTCGGGGACTCGGGCGCGGGATGGCCGTGACACCACACCCGCCTGTGTACTGTAAGTAATCGCCGAACGCACACAGTGATGACTGTCATAGGGGTCGCCATGTCGATGCTGCTGATCAGAGGCTCGTTCAAGGTGTCGGAAAAGGCCAAGCCGGACGGTGACACCGTCCCGTTCATCCCGGACGACGTGGCCGACTGGAAACTCGTACCCGGGTGCGAAAAGATCCTGCCCGCAGCGGACGGCCACGCCAGCATCCGACTGGAAGGTGTTGATGCGCTGGAGACCCACTACGGCCAGGGCGCATCCGTGCAGCACCAGCCGCTGAAGCTCGCGCACCGGGCCGCGGACGAACTGCTGAAGTGGCTCGGTTTCACCAGCGTCGAGCGCCACGACGACGAGACCGTCACCACCACCCCCGCCAGCGTGCCCGGCTTCATCCTCACCCGCGGCACCGACACCTTCGGCCGTTGCGTGGCCTTCGTCGGCCGCCGCACCGCACCGGCGTACAGCGGCTACGAGATCGGCGTCAGCGACGATCTGCTGAGGAGGACTGCGAACTTCCACCTGCTCTCGCTCGGTCTGGCCTACCCGACCTTCTACGCGGGCCTGCCCGTCTATCTGCGCGACGTCCTCAGCGCCGCCGCCCAGGCGGCGAGGGCGGCCAAGACCGGGGTGTGGGCCGATGACGCCGACGTGACCATGAAGGGGGCCAAGATCACCGGTATGTCCTCCCTCACGGCCGACGACGGGGCGGTCATCCTCCCCAAACTGTTCCGCCGGCTGAAGGACTACCTGGAACTCAACCCCGCAGACTCGTCGGTGACCTGCTTCCCCGCCTTCCTCGGTGGCGCCGCGGACGAGTTTCGCATCCAGTCCGACCCCTCGAAGCTCATCACCGGTCTGCAGCACGTGGTCGAGGTCATCAACGGCCACACCGTGAAGATGACCCGCCAGCCAGAAGAGATCATCTTCAACGAGAAGTGAGCCGGAACCGACGCGGGGCCGACCCTGCCGGTGACTTCCCTCCTCCGGCAAGGTCGGCGTCGGCGCCGGTACGGCGCAGTGAACCCAGCTGCCGCTGGTGATGAAGGCGCGTGCCGCATGCGCGCGGTGCTGACCGTGACCTCACGGAGGCGGTGGGTGACGCCCGCGTGTGGGCCCCCGCCCGACGTTGGGGCGTCCGCGAGCCGTGGCTACCGCATGGCGTCCAGCGCCGCTCGGCAGGTGTGCAGGAGCGATTCGTCCTCGAGGATGTCGTGGCTGCCGTATCCGCCGGAACGCGCTCGGTGCCGTCGTGGCGCGGTGAGTTCAGCCCGGATCAGATCGTGGGCGGGCGCGGCCGCGCTGCCCATCCGGGCGAGACATGTGGCGATGGTGCCGCGGGTGTACGCGTTCTGCCGCCAGGCGGAGCGGAACACCGGGAGGACCGGCTCCGGATCCCGGGCTATGTCCCACAGCGCACACGCGGCGGCCGTCCGCTCCCACACCTCGGAGGAGGCGGCCAAGCGGTGCAGGCCCGGGAGCGCGGGGGCGGCCAACGGGCCCAGGCGGCCGAGAGCTTCGGCGGCGGCTCGGGGGTGACCGGCCGGCGCCCGCTCTGCCGCCAACTCCCTCAGCAGCACGGGAAGTACGGCGTCGGCGTCCCCCGCCACCGACCAGAGCGCGTCGGCCGCCGTGACGGCGCACTCGCTGTCCAGCAGCTCGCGCAGCGCCGGTACCGCCTCGCGCGCGCCGGCCCCGAACGTCCCGAGCGTCCGCGCGAGCGCCTGCACGAGCCAGTCGCGGCGCCGCAGTTCGCCCGGCATGCCGTGCAGGAGGCGCAGCACCTCCGGTACGGCGGCGTCGTAGCGCAACCTGCCGAGCGCGACCAACAGGGGTGCGGCCCGGTCGTACGTTTCGGGGGAGTCGAGGGGGACATCGCGGAGCCGCTCGCGCAGCAGTGGGGCCAGCTGTTCGCCCGCCGGGCCCAGGTACTCGATCACGTGGCCGACGTCGTTCGGCACGACGGGCTCTGCCAGCACCTGGGCGAGCGCCGGAACCGCCCGGGTATCCCCGGCTCTGGCCAAGGCCTTCAGTGGGCGGCCCAGCGTCGGGGTCCCGCGCCCCCACGACTCCGGGGCCGCCGCCACGAGAGCGGCGAGGCGGTCGGCGGCCGGGACCGCCAGAGTGAAGAGGGATTCCAGGACGGACACCGCGGCATCGCGCAACCGCTCCTCGTCCGAGACGAGTTGCTCGCCTATGAGGGCGACCGGTTCCGCGTAGTCGGCGCGCCATTCGCGCAGCAGCCCCGCGGACATCCACACGGCATTGCACCGGTCGGCCGGATCCGCGCTGGTCAACTGCCCCTCGAGCAGGGCGATCCGGTCGGCGGTGCGGCCGCCGAGCCCCGAGTGGAGCGTCCGCAACAGCTGGGAGCCCTCCTCGTCCGCCGGGCGCAGGCGTCGCAGATGGCCGATGAGCGTGTCGGTGTCGGGCCGCTCGGGCTCGTCCGGCACCCGGGGGCGCTGTGACCTGGCCCGGAGGAGGGCGATGACGGTGGGAACGAGGTCGGCCGGCAGGCGATCGGGTGCGCAGCCCGCGAGTTGCCCCAGCGCGGCGAGCCTCAGTCCCGGATCGTCAGGGGCGGCGCAGAGCGTCACCAGGGAGTCCACCGCCGGAGCGGCGAACTCGGTGTGCAGCCGCGCGAACAGGCCGAGGCCCTCGGCCAGTGCCATCCGGACGCCGCCGTCCTGCTCGACGTCGAGTCGCTCCCTCAACAGGCCGAGCACGCGTGCCGGTTCGTCGAGAAACCGCACGAGCGCGCTCGGCACCGCGCGGCGTACCTGCGGATCCCGGTCCGCGATCAGTTCGACGAAGACCGCGGCGCCCGCCCTTATCGCGGTCCGCGCCATCGCGTAATTGTCGTCGGCACCGTCCTCCTCCTCGTCGGCGTCCATCAGGTCGTCGGCCTCGCCGTGGGGGAAACCGTCCGCGGCATCCCCTCCGCCGATGCTGACAAGCAGCTCCACGATGCAGCCCCGGTCGGGGAGTTCGGCGTGTGCGACGAGCGCGAACAGAAACGGGATGGAGGCGAGTGTCGAGTCGTACACATCGCCCTGGTGGTGCACGGCCCCGTACATCCCGTCGAGGGCGGTCTCCCGCTCCTGGGGGCACGGCGAGGCCAGTCCCCGCAGCAACTCCGGCACGTCTTCGGCACTTCCGTAGGCATGCTGCATCGAGGCCCAGTCGACCTCGTCGATCCCCGTGAACACGGTGTCCTCCCCAGGCGTAAGGCAACTGATCGCGAGTGTGCACCACGGCACTGACAGTGACGCCCGGGACGCCGACGGCGGCACCCTAGACTGGGGCGATTCGGCCGAGACGATCGGGTCGGTCGTACGAGGCGGTCGGTCGTACGAGGCGTCCGTCGTACGAAGCGGTCGGTCGTACGAGACGGTCCGCTCGGCGTGACGGTCGGACAGCGGGACGGGAGGACAGAGCGGTGGCGGCAGAGGTCGGCGGCTTCGAGGATCCGTCCGCCGAGGTGCTGGCGGAGGCGGCCGCGGCCTTCGGGCTGCTCGCGTCCTCGGCGCGGCTGCACATCGTCTGGGCGCTGGCGCAGGGCGAGAGCGATGTGACCGGGCTCGCGGAGCGGGTCGGCGGGGCGCTGCCCGCGGTGAGCCAGCACCTGACCAAGCTGAAACTCGCCGGTCTCGTACGGTCCCGGCGCGAGGGCCGGCGGCAGGTCTACTTCGTCGACGATCCGGACGTGGTGACCGTCGTACGGCTCATGGTCGGTCAGCTGACGGACCGCGCCGGCCGCAACGGCCGCGCCAGTGACCGTGCCGCGCAGGGGTCGCCGCGTCGCATCCGTGGCCTTGGCGTCTGAGACCGCCGCGACGACGGTCGGGCAGCAGCACCCGCGCGGGAGCGTGTCGCCCGCCGACGAAGCGCATCAGGACCTCTCCGTGCTGACCTCTCTTCAGGTGCTGCGGTACCTGGACACCGGTCCGCGCGGACTGACCGAGGCAGAGGCGGCGGAGCGGCTGGCCCGCTTCGGTGCGAACACGGTTCCGGACCGGCGTGCGCAGTCGTGGTCCCGCCTGTTCGTCCGCGGCCTGCGCGACCCCTTCACCGTGGTGCTGCTCTGCCTCGGGCTGGTGTCGACGGCCGTGACGGCCTGGGGGACGGCCTGCGTCATCCTGTGTCTGGTCGTGGTCAGTTGCGCGTTGCGCGCGTCCGGCGAGCACCGGGCCGACCGGTCCATGGCCGGGCTGCGCGAACTGGTCGCCGGCACCGCGACCGTGCTGCGGCGCGCCGACCCGGACAGGATGCCGCGGGTCCGGGACATCCCGGTCGGCGAGTTGGTGCCGGGCGATGTGATCCGGCTGGGTCCCGGGGACCTGGTCCCCGCCGACGTACGGCTGCTGCGTGCGAGCGGGCTGACCGTGCGGCAGGCCCCGCTGACGGGCGAGTCGGCGACGGTCGCCAAGGCAGCGCTCGACGCCCCGGACCCGTGGAACCTCTCGCACGACGGGTTCTTCGCACAGCGCCGGCTCTGCTTCCAGGGCAGCGGTGTGGCCACCGGCACCGCGACCGCGGTCGTGCTCGCGACCGGGCCACGGACGAGACTCGCCTCGGCCTACGGCGACCCGGCCCACAGCGACTCGCCCTTGCACCGCGAGCCGAGCGCCAATGCCGGCGCCAGTGCCAGTGCCTTCGACCGTTCCGTGCACGGCATCTCCTGGGTGCTCATCCGGTTCATGCTGCTCACACCGCCGTTGGTGCTGATGGCCGACGCGGCGCTGCGCGGGCGGGGCGTGGAGACGTTGCCGTTCGCCGTCGCGGTAGCGGTCGGGCTGACACCCGAGATGCTGCCGGTCATCGTCACCACGTGTCTGGCGCGCGGTGCGTCGCGGCTGGCCCGTACGCACAAGGTGATCGTCAAACGGCTGCCCGCGCTGCACGACCTCGGTGCGGTCGACGTGCTGTGCCTGGACAAGACCGGCACCCTCACCCAGGACCGGCCGGTCGTCCACCGCGCCCTGGACGGAGAGGGGCGGGACGCCCCGGACGTCCTGCGCTGGGCCGCCGTCAACGCCTGGTGGACCCTCCAGCTGGCCGAACTGCCCGCGCCGGACGCCCTTGACGAGGCGGTACTGGAAGCGACCGCCCCGGAGGAGGAGCCGGACGACGGGGTGGCGGCGCTGCCCTTCGACCCGGTGCGCCGCCTCGCCACGGCCGTCGTGCGCCACCCGCGGCGGCTCGGCGTCCACACGCTCGTGGTCAAGGGCGCCGCCGAGGACGTACTGGAGAGGTGCGTACTGGAGGAGGCCGAGCGGGCGCGGCTGCTCGCCCTCGCCGCACGCGAGGCCGACGACGGCCTGCGGGTGCTCGCCGTCGCCACCGCCGAACGCCCCGCCCGCAGCCGCGACTACACACCCGCCGACGAACGCGGCCTGGCCTTCCGCGGCCTCCTCACCTTCCGCGACGCGCTCACCCCGACCGCCGCCGACGCGCTGAAGGCCCTCGTCGAACGGGGCATCGCCGTCAAGATCCTCACCGGCGACCACCCCGGCACGGCGTCGCGCGCCTGCCGCGACCTGGGCCTCGACCCCGGCGAGCCGGTGGCGGCCGGCCGCGTGGACGCCCTCACCGACGCCGAACTGGCCGAAACCGTCCGCCGTACGACCGTCTTCGCCCGCTGCACCCCGGAGCACAAGGCCCGGATCGCCGCCGTTCTGCGGGCCGACGGGCACACCGTGGGGTTCCTGGGCGACGGCGTCAACGATCTGCCCGCGCTGCGCGCCGCCGACGTCGGGATCGCTCCGCGCGATGCCGTGGACGTGGCCCGGGAGAGCGCCGACGTAGTCCTCGCCGAGAAGGACCTCACCGCCATGGAGCACGCGGTCATGGCCGGACGGCGCAGCAGCGTCACCATCGCCACGTATCTGCGCAGCACGCTCTCCTCCAACCTTGGCAATGTCGTCGCGATGCTCGCCGCGGGCCTGCTGCTGCCCTTCCTGCCGATGCTTCCGGCGCAGGTTCTGGCGCAGAACCTGTGCTTCGACGCGGCACAGCTCGCCTTCGCGTACGACCGACCTCAGCCGGACGCGCTGCGCCGCCCCACCGTGCTGCGGCCGCGCGCCTTCCTGCGCTTCATCACGGGCTTCGGCGCGCTCAACGCCGTCGCCGACCTGGCCACCTTCGGGATTCTCGCGCTCGCCCTGAACGGGCCGGACACCATGGACGACGCCACGGTGTTCCATTCCGGCTGGTTCACCGAGAACCTGATGACCCAGGCCTTGGTCATGCTGCTCCTGCGCATCGGCCGCCGTACGGCCGGGAAGGGCCGGCTCCCCGGCCCGATCAGCTGCGCCGCGGCCGCCCTCGCCACCGCCGGTCTTCTGCTCCCCCTCTCCCCACTCGGCCCCCTCCTCGGCATGGCCGCGCTGCCGGCCCTCTACTACGTGCTGCTCGCCGCGGTTCTCACCTTGTACGCCGCCGCGCTCACGGCTGCCCGGAAGGCGCCAGGGACGGGCTGTCGACCTATCTGATGGTTGTACAGTTGCGCAAAGTAGCAACCATCATGGGGCGGCGGCCGATCGGGCGCGCCCCCGACCGATGCGAGGAAGGGTGGGGGCGCGATGCTCCGCAACGGACTGGAACCCTGGCACCTGCTGATCGTGGCGATCGTGCTCGTCGTGCTGTTCGGCTCGAAGAAGCTGCCCGACACCGCCCGGGCGCTCGGCAAGTCGATGCGCATCCTCAAGAGCGAGGCGAAGGCGATGAAGGACGAGAACGCCGCGCCGGAGGCACCGCAGGCGCCGCCGGCGGTCGTCCGGACGGCTGCTGAGCCGACCGCGCCTCACCCGACGACACACGCCCCGGGCGCCGCACACTGAACCCGGCGCGCGGCAGGGCGGGCGGGGCGAGGAAGCCCTCCGCGCGGGCTGCCGCGATGCCGATGCGGGGGAGGTCGCTGCTCTTCTCGAAGAGGATGTAGCGCGGTTCCCAGACGGGCCGGTACTTGGCGTTGGCACGGTAGAGGGACTCGAGCTGCCACCAGCGCGAGAGGAACGTGAGTACCGAGCACCACAGGCGCAGTACGGGTCCTGCGCCCAGCCGGGTGCCGCGTTCGAAGACGGACCGGAACATGGCGAAGTTCAGGGACACCCGTTCGACGCCGATCTCCTGGGCGCGCAGCAGCAGTTCGATGACCATGAACTCCATGAGGCCGTTCTCGGAGTTGCGGTCGCGGCGCATCAGGTCCAGCGACAGCCCCCGCTCGCCCCACGGCACGAAGCTCAGCACGGCCCGCGGCTCGCCCTCACTGTCGTGGCACTCCAGCATGACGCAGCGCCCGTCGGCCGGGTCGCCGAGCCGTCCGAGCGCCATGGAGAAGCCGCGCTCGGTCTCGCCGTCGCGCCAGTGGTCCGCCTTGTCCGTCACGGCGGCCATCTCCTCCTGGGGTAGGTCCGCGTGTCGCCGGATGCGGACGGTGTAGCCGGCCCGGCGCACCCGGTTGTGCGCCTGCCTCACGCCCCGCATCGCGCGCCCCTCCAACGTGAAGTCGGCCCGGTCCACGATGGCTTCGTCACCCAGTTCCAGGGCGTCCAGGCCGTGCCGGGCGTAGATGGTGCCGGCCTCCTCGCTCGCGCCCATCACCGCGGGCGTCCAGGCGTGCCGGCGCGCCTCTTTGAGCCATTCCTCGATCGCGCCGGGCCAGGCCTCGGGGTCGCCGATCGGGTCGCCGGAGGCCAGGGTCACGCCGCCGACGACCCGGTAGGCGATGGCCGCCTTGCCGCTCGGGGACCACATCACCGCCTTGTCGCGACGCAGCGCGAAGTACCCCAGTGAGTCCCGTTCGCCATGCCGCGCGAGCAGCTCCCGCAGGCGCGACTCGTCCTCGTGGCCCAGGAGTTCGCGACCGCGCGGCGAGCGGAAGCACGCGTAGAGCACCAGGAGGAAGGTCGCGGCCATCAGGACGTTGACCAGGACATCCACCCAGCGGGGCGCGACCACGCTGTCGAAGTGGTCGGCGAGCGGGCCGACGCTGACCCCGCGCAACAGGGTGTACGCGATCCGGTCGCTCAGCGGAGTCCCGGACACGCGGTTGGTGGCGCTCACGAGCAGGGTGCCGAGGGTGGCGCTGACCAGCAGACCGCCGGCCCCGACGGCCAGGGCCAGTCGGGGGTTGGAGCGGTCCCCGACGGCGTGGAACTCCTTGCGCCCGAGCAGGAGGGCGGCGACGAACAGGCCGGTGAGCAGGGCCGAGATCCAGTTGAAGCCGTGCCGCTGATACCGCTCCTGGGTCAGCGCCGCGGCATACAGCGCGAAGAGGGGGCCGGCCAGCAGCAGGTTGAAGATCCACGCGGCCCGTTTGCGGCGCCGCATCACCACGGCGAGGAACAGGGCCAGCGCCGCCGAGATCAGCCCGGCAGTGGCCAGATACGGGGTGAAGAACCCACCTCCGTTGTGCTCGTGCACCTCTTCGCGGAACGGCAGCGAGACCACCGCGACGATGTTGAGCAGCGCGAGCAGTCGCAGGTACCAGACGGTGAACGCGGCCGCGCGCAACCGTGTGCCGGTGGCCGGACGGCCGGCCCGGCGCGACTTCGGGTTCCGCTGTTCCGGGAGGAGCGCTGACTGTTGTACGGGCACCGTGGAGCATCACCTTGGGGAGAGGCCGGGCGAACCGGTGGGGGACAGAGGCCGGGAACCCTACATGGTGTAGGGAAAAGAAGGGTTATCGCGAGGTCAGGGGGTAAGGGGGCGGTAAGAATCGCCCCGCCCGCGGACTGGCCGAAGGGCCGGGTCAGTTGTGCCGCCGTGCGGCGAAGTCGCCCCCGATGTTGAATTCCGCACCCGCGGCGTCGCTGCTCCACCGTGACATTTCCGCAGGTCAGGGCCGCTCGGCTGGGGCTTGCCGGTGTGCCCTGCCGGGTGGCCGAAGGGAGGGCTCGCGGCGCGCTGTCGCCGCTCCGGCGGATCACCCGTCCGATGTAGGGGCATTTGCCTGCCGAGTTGACGGCTACTTAGGCATGCCTACACTAAGCCGCGTTTGTGGCCGCCCGGCCGTGAACGTGCTGCTTCGGAGAGGCCTGTGGTGTGGGACGACGTGTTTCCCAGCTTTCTGATCGGTCTTCGTGAGGGACTGGAAGCGGGGCTGATCGTCTCGGTGCTGGTCGCCACGCTCGTCCGGTCGGACCGTCGCTCCCGACTGCCCCACGTGTGGACGGGCGTTGCCGCCGCCATCGGGCTGTCCATGAGCTTCGGCGCGATCCTGACCTTCACCTCGGCGAACCTGTCCGGGAAGGCCCAGGAGGCGTTCGGGGGAACGCTCAGTCTGATCGCGGTCGTGTTCGTCACCGCCATGGTGTTCTGGATGCGGCGCTCGGCCCGGACCTTCTCCGGAGAGATCAAGGAGAAGGTCACCGCCGCACTCGGCATGGGCGCGGGCGTACTGGTCGTCACCTCCTTCCTCGCCGTGGGGCGCGAGGGGCTGGAGACCGCGCTGTTCCTGTGGACCACCGCGCAGGCCGCGGGCAGTTCGTCGGGTCCCCTGGCCGGTGCGGCCGCCGGTCTGCTGATCGCCGCGGCGCTGTGCTGGGCCCTGTACCGACGCGTCCTGCACATCAACCTCACGAAATTCTTCACGATCACCGGCGTCGTGCTGATCGTCATCGCCGCGGGCGTCCTCGGGTACGGGATGCGCGATCTGCAGGAATCCACCCTGCTGCCGGGCGGGACGGCGTACGCCTTCGACCTGTCGGCTCACCTCGACGCGAGCTCCTGGTACGTCACTGTCGTCCAGGGAACGCTCAACCTCACCCCGCAGATGACCTGGCTGCAGATCTCCGCCCATGTCGTCTATCTGGCGGTCGTGATGACGCTCTTCGTACGCGGCGTAAGGGCCGCGGCTCCCGCCCCCGCGAAGCCGGCCGCAGGAGCGAAGCCCGCACCCCCGACGGCGCAGTCCGAGCCGGCACCCCCGACCGCGCATTCCGGGCCCACACCCACGACCACGAAGTCCGAGCCCGCGACGCCCGCGCAGACCGAGCCCAAGGCCCCCCGCCGCATCCCGCGCTGGACCATCCCCGTGGCGCTCCTCTGCGTCCCGGCCCTGATCGCCGGCGCGGCCATCTCGGTGAGCGGCGGGAAGCCCGCCTCGGGCACGCCGGTCATCGAGGTCGTGGCGGCCGACTGCGGCAAGGGATTCACCGCGCCGAAGCCGGGCCGACAGACGTTCCAGGTGCGCAACAGCGGCAGCCGTACCTCCGAGATCTACCTGGTCGACCCGGTCAGCAACGCCGTCTACGGCGAGGTCGAGGGCATCGCCCCCGGCACCACCCGCGCGCTGATCGCCACCGTCGGCACCGGCTCGTACGCCTGGCGCTGTGTCCCCAACGGCGGGAAGGCGGTCACCTCGGCCGCCGTCCGGGTCGGTTCGGGCGGCACCACCCAGGCCGTTCTGCCGGTCTCGGAGAAGGACCTCGCAGCGCCGCTGGCCGCCTACCGCAGTTACGTCGACCAGGGACTTGCCGACCTGCTGACCAAGACGCGCACCCTGCAGAGCGACATCGAGGCCAAGAAGCTCGACAAGGCCCGTGAGGACTGGCTGCCCGCGCACCAGCAGTACGCCTCGCTCGGCGCCGCCTACGGCACGTTCGCCGACTTCGACGCGAAGATCAACGGCCGTACGGCCGGACTCGCCGGAGGCGTCACGGACCCGGCCTTCACCGGCTTCCACCGCATCGAATACGGCCTGTGGCACGGCGAGTCCGCCGCCGCCCTCGCGCCGTACGCCAAGCGGCTCAGCTCCGACGTCGCCGCGCTGCGCGAGGATTTCCCGAAGCAGGACTTCGAACCCGGCGACCTGCCGCTGCGCACCCACGAGATCCTCGAGAACACCCTGCACCGCGAACTGAGCGGCAACGCCGACTACGGCAGCGGCACCGAGCTCGCCACCACGGAGGCCAACCTCAACGGCACCCGCGAACTGCTCGACCTGCTACGCCCGTTGATCGACAAGCGCAACCCCAAGGTCACCCCGGCCGTGGACACCTGGATGAAGCGCACCGAGCAACTGGTGCTCGCCCAGCGGGCCAAGGACGGCACCTGGACGCCGCTGGACAAGCTGTCCGTGACCGACCGGCAGCGCCTGGACGGCTCGCTCGGCCAGCTGCTGGAGGAACTCGCCCCGATCCCGGACCTCCTGGAGATCCGCAAGGCCGCGTGAGCAGCCCGTCAGCGCCGACCATCACCCCCACCGCAGCACCGGGACCACGCGCCCGCAGGAGAGGACCCTCCCGATGACCACCCCGAGCCAGGACCAAGCCCCGCAGGGCGGCTGCCCCTTCGGCCGTCGTACGTTCACCAAGACCGCGCTCGGCGTGGGCGCGGCGGGGGCCGCGCTCGCGGGCGCCGGACTCGCCGGGGCCGGGATCGCGGGGAGTGCCACCCCGGCGGCGGCAGCGACCGGCGGTGGCAAGGTGGCCTTCCACGGCGCCCACCAGGCCGGCATCACCACACCCGCGCCCAGGGCGGCAGCCTTCGTCTCCTTCGACGTCATCGCCGACAACCGGGCCGAACTCGCCGATCTGCTGCGCACGATCACCGAACGGGCCCGCTTCCTCACCGCCGGCGGCACCCCGGCCGACCTCGGCGTCGGCGCCCCGCCGTCCGACAGCGGTCTCCTCGGTCCCGACGTGCCCGCCGACGACCTCACCGTCACCGTGGGCGTCGGCGCCTCGCTCTTCGACGACCGCTACGGGCTCGCCGACCGCATACCGCGCCACCTCAAGCCGATGCGCACCTTTCCCAACGACGATCTCGACGCCGCCGAATGCCACGGCGACCTGTCGCTCCAGCTGTGCGCCGCGAACTCCGACACCGTGCTGCACGCCCTGCGCGACATCGCCCGCCACACGCGCGGCGCGACGCAGATCAAGTGGCGCGTCGACGGCTTTCAGAACCCGTCCCGGCCGACCGGCGCGCAGCGCAACTTCCTCGGCTTCAAGGACGGCATCGCCAACCCCGACACGGCCTCCGCCCGCGAGATGGACAAGCTGGTCTGGGTCACCGACTCCGCGGGCGAACCGGACTGGGCGGTCGGCGGCAGCTACCAGGTCGTACGGATCATCCGCATGCTGGTGGAGTTCTGGGACCGGGTCTCGCTCACCGAGCAGGAGAAGATGATCGGCCGCCGCCGCGACACCGGAGCCCCGCTCGACGGCGCGCGTGAGACGGACATCCCGCGCTACACCAAGGACCCCCAGGGCCAGGCGATCCCGCTCGACGCCCATATCCGCCTCGCCAACCCCCGTACGGCGAAGACCGACACCACGCGGATCCTGCGCCGGGGCTACAACTACGACCGGGGGATCGACAAGGCGGGCAACCTCGACATGGGGCTGCTCTTCTGCTGCTACCAGCAGGATGTGGTCCGCCAGTTCGAGGCGACGCAGGAGCGGTTGATCGACGAGCCGCTCGTCGACTACATCACCCCCACCGGCGGTGGCTACTTCTTCGCCCTGCCGGGTGTGCGCGGCCACTCCGACTGGCTGGGCCGCGGGCTCCTCAAGGCGTGAGGCGGGCAGGGCTCTCCGTTGTCCCCGACCGGGCGGTCGCGCTTCGCCGCCCACCAGAGGAGATCACCCAGGGCGGCGCCCGCCATCACCACGGCCATGATCACGCCCGCCATGGTCAGTCCGTCGTCGAGGTGCGGGCGCCCGTGCACGGCGTGCAGATCGAAGCCGCACAGGTGGTACACGCCCACCGCGGCGATCCCGAGGCTCGGCACGAGCAGAGCCAGCACGGACACCGGCCCGCGTCCCGTGCGTCCGGCGTGACGTTCCTCCATGGGGTCCCCCGATCCGTAAGAGGCTCAGAGTGAGAACCTACAACATGTAGGGTCACTGTGGGTTTCAGCTTGATCTAGCGCGGAACCCCGGCTCTTCAGAGCCGGGAGGAAGCGCTTCTTTGGACTGCTCTGACAGTGATGATTGATCGTGGCATCGCCCCGCCGCCGCTTTCAGTTCGGTTTCGAAGTCCGCGCAGACGGCGCGCATGACTTCCTCGCAGCGTCGCAGGACCTCGTCGGTGAACGGCCCGCGCTGGTACTCGGGTGTGAAGACCAAGTGAGCGTGGAGGGTGTGGACGACCCTACGGCCCCTGCGGATATGGGGGTTTGGCTCGCGTGGTGACATAGAGCAACGATATGATCACGGCCGTGAAGGTCGTCGTGCAAGTGAAGCTGACACCAGAGGCCGAGCAGGCCGCCGCGCTTCTCGCGACCTTGCACACGGTCAACGAGGCCGCGAACTGGGTGTCGGCGGTGGCGTTCGAGCGCGGTGTCCCACGTGAGTACGAGCTGCGCAAGCACACCTACGGCGAACTTCGGGCGCGGGGACTGGGGGCGCAGGCCGCCCAGCACGTCATCAAGAAGACTCGCGACGCCTACACGACACTCAAGGCCAACATCAAGGCCGGGAACCTCGGCAGGCCGGGATCGAAGCGTCGCGTCAAGGCCGAGTCCAAGCCGATCGCCTTCCGGCGTGAGGCCGCGCAGCCGTATGACGACCGGTGTTTGAGCTGGCAGTACGACGCGCAGACCGTTTCGATCTGGACAACCTCCGGGCGTATCAAGAACATTCGCTTCGCCTGCTCCGCCGACGCACTCAAGACGCTCCGAGAGCACCGGCAGGGCGAATCGGATCTGATCGAACGCGACGGTGTGTTCTACCTGATCGCGACCTGCGATGTTCCCGAGGCCGATCCCTACGAGCCGGACGGCTTCATCGGTGTGGACCTCGGCATCGTCAACATCGCCACCACCTCCACCGGCCACAAGGCAGCCGGGCGCGGCCTGAACCGGCACCGCAAGCGGCAACTCGACCTGCGCCGCAAGTTGCAGGCCAAGGCCACCAAGTCCGCCAAGCGGCTGTTGAAGAAGCGCAACCGGCGCGAACAGCGCCACGCCGCCAACACCAACCACATCATCGCCAAGACGATCGTGGCCGAGGCTGAACGCACCTCGGCCGGAATCTCCCTGGAAGAACTCAAGGGAATCCGGCAGAGGGTACGGCTCCGCAAGCCCCAACGGGTCGCACTGCACTCCTGGGCCTTCGCCCAGCTCGCAGACTTCATCGTCTACAAGGCCCGCAGGGCCGGCGTGCCCGTGGTCTTCGTCGATCCCGCCTACACCTCGCAGCAGTGCTGCGAGTGCGGCCACATCGACAAGAAGAACCGGGCAAGCCAGGCCCTGTTCACCTGCCGGAACTGCGGGGTCGTTGCCCACGCAGACCAGAACGCTTCCCACAACATCGCCCGCAAGGGCGAGGCTGCGTGGACTGCGGGGCGTGAGTCACGCGTCCCTGCCACCCCATAAGGGTGTCTGGACGGAGGAGGCCACACCGCAGCCAGTGGTGCCCTACCTCCAAGCCCGGTCCTTAAGGACCGGGTCAAGTTGACGTGACGCTCGCCATACATCGGCCCCGGAACCCCCGCCCCAACCGGCCCGACTCCTGGGGCGTGACGACTCGGAAGCTCAGTCCACCGCCCGCCCTGTGCGGCTTTCTCCTCCTGCTCGCCCTGATCTTCACGGCGTCGTACGCCGCCGGGGCCGCCGCCGGGCCGGTCGCGCCCGGCATCCACGGCCCCGGCGCGAGCGGCGGCGGAAGCGGCGGCGGAGGGGGCATGGAGGACATGCACGGGGGAGGCGACCGATGACCACGGAACCCGCCACCGATCTCCGGGTGACCACCGACCTGACCGTCGGCTGCATGACCTGCGCCGCGTGCGTGCGACGTGTGGAGAAGCGGCTCGGCAAGCTGGAGGGGGTCACCGCGACGGTCAACCTGGCCACCGGGACCGCCCGGGTGAGCCATCCACCGCACGTCCGCCCCGGCGAACTCGTCGCGACCGTCGAGCGGACCGGGTACTCGGCCGCGCTGCCCGAGCCGCCTCGCGAGCGAGACCCCGAGGAGGCCGCGGAGAACGACCGCGAACGGCTCCTGGTCACCGCGCTGCTCGCCGTGCCGGTCCTCGTGCTCTCCATGGTGCCCGCCCTGCAGTTCCGCAACTGGCAATGGCTGTGCTTCGTGCTGGCCGCTCCGGTCGCGGTGTGGAGCTCCTGGCCGTTCCACGTAAGGGCGTTGCGCGGACTGCGGCATTCGACGGCGACCATGGACACGCTGGTCTCGCTGGGTGTGGTGGCGTCCTTCTCCTGGTCGGCGTACGCGCTGTTCCTCGGGGGAGCGGGCGCGCCGGGGATGCGGATGCCGTTCAGCCTGCTGCCGTCCGCGCAGGACGGTACGGCGCACGTCTATCTGGAGGCTGCGGTCGGGGTGCCGCTGTTCGTGCTGGCCGGACGGTTCCTGGAGGCGCGGGCGCGGCGGGGGACCGGGGCGGCGCTGCGGTCGCTGGTTCAACTCGCGGCCAAGGAAGTCTCGGTGCGCGAGGACGGGGGCGAACGGCCCGTTCTCATCGAGGAGTTGGGGCTGGGGCAGGTCTTCGTCGTGCGGCCCGGTGAGCGCGTCGCCACCGACGGCGAGGGTGGACGGCAGTTCGGCCGTGGATCTGTCCCTCGTCACCGGGGAGAGCGAGCCTGTCGAGGTCGGGCCGGGTTCGGCGGTCGTCGGCGGGGCCGTGAACGTCGGCGGGCTGCTGCTCGTACGCGCCACGGCGATCGGCGCCGACACCCGACTCGCACGGATCACCAGGCTGGTGACGGAGGCTCAGATCGGCAAGGCGCGGGCGCAGCGGCTGGCCGACACGGTGGCCGGGGTGTTCGTGCCCGTCGTGCTCGCGCTGGCGGTCACGGTGCTCGGCTTCTGGCTCGGCGCCGGAGCCGATCCGCAGGCGGCCATCACGGCGTGCGTCGCGGTGCTCGTCGTGGCCTGCCCCTGTGCGCTGGGCCTGGCGACACCGACCGCCCTGATGGCCGCGACCGGACGCGGTGCCCAACTGGGCGTGCTGGTCAGCGGTCCGCAGGCGCTGGAGGCTCTTCAGCACATCGACACGGTGGTCCTGGACAAGACCGGCACCCTCACCTCCGGCCATATGACCGTCGCCCGCGTCACGGCCGCGCCGGACGGGCTCGGGCGGGACGCCGTGCTGCGGCTGGCCGGTGCGGTGGAGCAGGGCTCGGAGCATCCACTGGGGCGGGCGATCACCTCGTACGCCCGTCGGTCCCTGCCCGCGCAGCCGCTGCCGGACGCGGGTGACTTCCGTGCCCTGCCGGGCCGGGGCGTCCGCGGCCGGGTCGAGGGCCGGCTGGTCGAAGTCCTGGCGCCGGACGACGAGTTGCCCGCGGCCCTGGCCGACGCGCTCCCGGTGGCGGAGGCCGCCGCGCACACGCCCGTACTGGTCCGGGTGGACGGGGTGGCCGAGGCCCTGATCGAGGTCGGTGACGTCGTACGTCCCGGGAGCTATCGGGCGGTGGACCGGTTGCGGCGCCTCGGTGTGCGCCCGGTGCTCGCCACCGGGGACCGGGAGGCGCCGGCCCGGGCGGTCGCGGACGCACTCGGCATCGACGAGGTGCACGCCCGCTGTTCCCCCGAGGACAAGGCCGATCTCGTACGGCAGTTGAGGGCGGACCGCCTTCGGGTCGCGGTCGTCGGGGACGGTGTGAACGACGCCGCGGCGCTGGCAGGTGCCGACGTGGGCATCGCCATGGGCAGCGGCACGGACGCGGCGATCGGGGCCACCGACGTGACGCTGGTGCGCGGTGACATCGAGGCGCTGGGGGATGCGGTACGACTCGCCCGGCGCACCCTGGGCACGATCCGCGCCAACCTCCTGTGGGCCTTCGGCTACAACGTCGTGACCGTGCCGCTCGCCATGGTGGGCCTCCTCAACCCGATGGTGGCCGCGGCGGCGATGTCCTTGAGCTCGCTGCTGGTGGTCGGCAACAGCCTGCGGCTGCGCGCCTGGCAGCCCATGCCCGCCCGAAGCCGCAGACCGTCGTCGCCCCACCGGCGTACGCCGTCGCCCGCTCGGAGCCGCAACCGATGACCGACCACCTCTGGCGGCCCACCCGCCGCCGGCTCACCGACACCCTGCTCGCCGCGCTCGCGCCGGTCGCCGCGTGCAGCCTCGCCCTCGCCGGGCTGACCACCTGGGCCGGCTCAGGCAACGCGGGCAGCCCGGCACGGATCGAGGTCACCTCCGGGCGCGTCTTCCTTCCGTACGGCGCCACCCGGGACACCGCCGCGTTCTTCCGGATCTCCAACTCCGGTGGTGCGGAGGACCGGTTGGTCGACATCACCTCGTCCGCGCTGGACGGCGACATCACGCTCTCGCGTCACCGCACCACGGGCGGCGGGGTGGCGTACCGGGACCCGGTGGACTCGGCCGTCGTGCCGGCCCGCGGCAGCCTCACCATGTCGCCGCACGGTCTGGATGTGGAGGTGCGGTCCAGGGCGGGGTGGCGCGCGGGCGATCTCGTGCCGTTCACCTTGCACTTCCAGCGCGGCGGGCGGATCAGGATCGTGGCGGTCGTGGTCCGCCCGGGCGAGGGCGCGCTGTGAGCGTACGGCCGCAGCTATGACCGTACGGCCGCCAGCACGTCCCGGCAGACGGCGGCGGCTTCGGCCGTGGTCTCGGCGCAGATGCGGCAGTGCTCGTGGTGCCGCGCGTGCTGCGCGCACAGGTCGTGGCTGCGCCCGCAGGCGATGCGGCACGCCTCGACCTGTGCTGTGAGCTGGGCGGGGTCGTGGCTGCTGCCGCGGGTGAGGACGCGCCGGGTCGCGGCCACGACATCGGCGCAGTCCAGGTCCTGGCAGATCGCCGTGCGCAGCTCGTCGGCGTCCTTCTCGGCGAGCATGCCCGCCGCACACGCCGTGACGGCCTGCTCACAGTCGGCGAGAGCGCCGACGGCGCGGGCGAGGACTTCGTTGCCCAGGGGGCTTGCGGTGGTGACGCTGTCGAAGAGTTCCTGGGTCCGGAGCATGACGTCCCCGAGAGAGCGGAGGGATGGGGCTGTGCCCCGTCGACGCTAGTACGGGGCTTGTCAGGCAGGAAGGAGTGCGACCCGGTTGTGGGGGATCCAAGGAGCGCTCTCACAGGTCATCTCATGTGTCGAGTCGGCGGTGGCAGACCGGGGTGCGGGCGATGCCCCCTGGCTCATTTCGTCCAGGATGCTGTGCGATGGATGGGCGACTAGCATTTAGAGGTGAAAGCCGCAACGCGGGGGACGCCCACCGTTGGCGTGATCCCTGTTCACCAGGGAACGAGAGCCCTGCTTCTTGTACTCGGGCGGCAACACCTACGACCGCGCCGGACTTCTCGCTCTGCGGCCGCGGCCATCCGTCTCGTGCATCGAAAACCGCACGTGGGGGTGGAAGGAAGGTAAGTCCATGAATGCACAACGCGTGAGGCGTCTCGTCGCGGTGTCCGCCGTCGGCGTCCTCATGGCCGGGGGTGCCGCGATCGGCGCAGCAGGTACGGCCTCGGCAGCCGTCCCGACGGCAGCCGTCCCGACCCAGGTTTCCAACGATTTCAACCGTCACTGTGGCTACGGTGGTGGCTGGTGGAACGACTGTGACAACGGCTATGGCTACGGCTACGGCTACGGCTATGGCTACGGCCACCGGGGCGACCGTGGAGACTTCTACCGCGACTACTTCGACAACGGTTCCGTCGTAGTGATTGTGCTGGGCTGAAGGCGGTACGACGGAGCACGGCTGAGGGCCGCCACCTGACGTTCTCGGGTGGCGGCCCTCACCTTCGCACCCAACGAGGACGGCGAGCCCAAACCACGCCCTGATCCTCACTCGGCCGCCGGCGCTCAGACCAGGAATTTTCCGGACGCGACGACGATCCCGTAAAGGTCGGCGATCGTCGCGAGCGCGCTGTGATGGATCTGGCCGGCGGTCAGGTCGGTGCCGGCCGACTGCAAAGGCCGCGTCGCGCAAGCGTCGGCGACCACCGTGGGCCGGTTTCCCCGCAGGAACGCGCCCTCCACGGTGAACGTCACGCACATGTGCGTCATGAACCCCGCGACAATGACGTCCTTGTTGCCGGCGGAGTCGACGTGCTTGCCCAGGTCGGTGTCGACGAACGCGTTCGGGACCTTCTTGACGACGACGGGCTCGCTCTCGATCGGCGCTACGGCAGGGTGGATCTGGCCGATCTCCGCTCGGATGTCGTACGGGGTTCCTTCGCCGCCGTCGTTGATGACGTGGATGACCTTCGTGCCCGCCTCCCGTGCCCTTCCCAGCAGCGCGGCTGCGGAGTCGAGCGCGGCTTGCCAGCCCTCCAGTTCCATCACGCCGCCGACGTAGGTGTTCTGGTAGTCGACCAGGATCAGGGTCGAATCGGCAAGCGACGCAGGCGTCTCATCGAAGCCGTTGAGTTCGCGCAGAGTCGTCGTAGCCATGGAAGTACCACCTCAGGTTTCGTGCCAGGTTTCGTGGCCCACCCGCGCGGTGAGCTGCGCCTGGAAAGCTATGGCCCGTCAGAGGGTGTCGGCAATGTCATCTAACATGCAGATCCGGACATCGCTGTTGCCGACCAGGCGGGGACCCCATGAGCACCGTCGAACGACTCGTCGTCATCGTCCTCTTCGAGGGCGTCGACCTGCTCGACGTCACCGGGCCACCGGAAGTGTTCTCCCTCGTGCAGCGGGAGACCGATGACGCGACGGGCTACCACGTCGTCCTCGCCGCCGAGACCATGGACCCCGTCACCACCTCCGCGGGGGTACGCGTCCTCCCCGACGTCACCTTCCACGAGGTGTCCACGAGAAGCATCGACACCCTCCTGGTGCCCGGCTCGGTCGAAGTCGACAGCCAGCGCCGCGTGCGCGCCCTCACCGACCCCGCAGTGGTCAACTGGGTGAAGACACTCGCCGACAGGACACGGAGGGTCACATCCGTCTGCGTCGGAGCACACATCCTCGCCGCCGCCGGACTGCTCGACGGCAAGCGCGCCACCACCCACTGGTCGACCGCGCGACAACTCGCCGCCGACCATCCAATGATCGAAGTCGATGCCGAACCGATCTTCATCCGCGAAGGCGACGTATGGACCGGCGCGGGAATCAGCGCCTGCCTCGACCTGTCACTCGCCCTCGTCGCCGACGACTTCGGCGAGGCCATGGCGCTGCGCGTCGCCCGGCAACTCGTGATGTACCTGAAACGGCCGAGTGGGCAGAGTCAGTTCAGCGTTCCCCTCGAACCCGTCTCCACGACACGGCGCATCGAAGACCTCCGCCACCACATCATGGGCAACATCGGCGACCGGCTCACCGTCGCGGACCTCGCCGCATACGCCCACGTCAGCGAGCGGCAACTCACCCGGATCTTCAAGGCCGAACTCGGCATGACCCCAAGTGCCTACATCGAGTCGGCCCGCGTCGAAAGAGCACGCAACCAACTCGAATCCACCGAAGCCACCCTCGAACGCATCGCGTCCACCTGCGGGTTCGGCACCACCGACACTCTCATCCGAGCGTTCCGCCGAAAACTCAACACGACACCGACGGAGTATCGACGTCGATTCCGGGCGGGCCCGTCTTGAGCCCCTTTGGGGGTCGGCCATAGGGGTCGGCCGGGAATCGCGGTGAGTTCCAGCCCCGTTCAGTGATGTGGATCACTGGTTCGTGCTTGACGGGACACCCGGCGGTTTTCCGTACCCACTCATGGCGACCGAACCTCGGATGCAAGGATGATGGCCGTCATGACCGCTGGGTGGTGTTCTCGCACAGTACGGGCCGCGATGTTCGCGGCCGTCTGTGTGCTGCTCGCCGCCCTGGGGCACGTGATGATGTCCGGTTCCTCGGTGGCCTGGTGGGCGATGGCCGGCGGAGCCGTTGTCACGGGCGGCACGGGCTGGTGCCTGGCCGGCCGGGAGCGCGGGCTGCCGCTGATCGTGTCCGTGGTGGTGGTCGCCCAGGGCGCGCTCCACTCGGCGTTCTCGCTGGCGCAGTCGGCGAGTTCGGGCTCGGGCTCGATGGGCATGGGTGGCCTGTCGATGGGCTCCATGGGACACGACATGGGCTCCATGCACATGGGTTCCACGCATATGGACTCCATGGATATGGCGCACATAGGGAACATGGGCTTTGGCGACATGGCTCACCTGGGGTCCGAATCGAGCGGCATGTCCTCGTTCGGCATGCTCGCCGCCCACCTGCTGGCCGCGCTGCTGTGCGGCCTCTGGCTCGCGTACGGCGAGCGCGCCGCGTTCCGCATCCTGCGGGCCGTGGCCGGCCGCCTCGCCGCCCCACTGCGGCTGCTGCTCGCGCTGCCCACGCCGCCGCACCGTCCGCGTATCCGCGTACACCGCGGCTCCTCGGACCGCGCGCCGCGGCGCCTTCTTCTCGTTCACGCGATCACCTCTCGGGGTCCGCCCGTGGGGACCGCTGTCGCCTGAGACAGCCGGTTCCCCGAAGCGCCTGCGCGCGCTTCGGGCATCTGCCGTACCTCCTGGTACGGCCGTACCTCACACCGGACCACGGCGCTCTCGCGCCGGTCCGGATCACGGATGACCCGAGAAGGACACCTGGTGATCACTTCTGCCCTGCCCGTTTCGCGCGTCACAAGCGAGAAGAGCGAGCACACGGCATCGATCGACGAGTCGATAACCGCCTGGGCGCTGGCCGCCCGCGGCGGCGACCCGGATGCCGTCGAACGCTTCGTACGCGCCCTGCACCGCGACGTCGTGCGCTACGTCGCCCATCTGTCGGCGGATCCTCAGGCCGCCGACGACCTGGCCCAGGACACGTTCCTGCGGGCCCTCGGGAGCCTGCACCGTTTCGAGGGACGTTCCTCGGCCCGTGCGTGGCTGCTGTCCATCGCACGCCGTGCGGTGATCGACAGCTTCCGGCACGCGGCCGCCCGGCCGCGGCTGAGTGACACCCGCGACTGGCAGGTGGCCGTGGAGCTCGCGCAGCCGTGCGGCCTGCCCGGCTTCGACGACGGCATCGCGCTTCTCGATCTGCTGGCCGCCCTGCCCGACGACCGTCGTGAGGCGTTCGTCCTCACCCAGCTGATGGGGCTGCCCTACGCGGAGGCCGCCGAGGTCAGCGACTGTCCCATCGGGACGGTCCGTTCCCGCGTGGCGCGCGCCCGGGCGACCCTGGTCGCCCTGCTCGCCGAGGCCGAGGCGCCGAGCGTGCTGGCCGCCTGACAGGGACTGCTGACGGGAAGGGTGCCGGTGTTCGCCGTGGATGCGGAACACCGGCACCCGTTCGTCAGGACCCACTCCGCGTCCAACTCCCAGGAACTCAACCGCAGTCCGCGCCGACT
The DNA here is from genome assembly GCF_041053055.1 of Streptomyces sp. R41. Taxonomy (NCBI): domain Bacteria; kingdom Bacillati; phylum Actinomycetota; class Actinomycetes; order Kitasatosporales; family Streptomycetaceae; genus Streptomyces; species Streptomyces sp. R41. The sequence goes on along the minus strand of NZ_CP163443.1, from coordinate 1,427,567 downwards.
ACTGGCACGGGTGGCAGAGGTCAGCCCGTGAACCGAGTGGATCCTGGAGAGTTTCGATGCGTTCTCGCGTCTGGTGGGGTACGACGGCCGTGGTGCTGGGCCTGCTCATGGCGGGCTGCGGCAATGACGGCGGCGGCGACGGGAACAAGGACACGGCGGGCGACACGGCCGCGAAGTCCCTCTCGGGCGGCTACCCCGTGACCGTCACCGACTGCATGGGCGCCAAGACCGCCTTCTCCGCCGCCCCGAGGAAGATCGTCACCAGCAATGCCTCCAGCCTCGAACTGCTGCTGAGACTGGGCGCGGGGGACAAGGTGATCGGCACCGGCTTCCCGCCCGGCAAGGGCACCCTGCCCGCCGCACTGGACGCGCAGGCGCAGAGGGTCCCGGTCCTCGGCCGGACGGTGATCCCCAAGGAGAAACTCCTCGGCTCAGGCGCCGATCTCTACATCGACACCTTCGCGTCGATGGGCGGCATGGGCGGCGGAATGGGCGACGCGCCGACCGAGGCCGAGTACAAGACGGCCGGGATCGAACACATCTACCTGAAGTCCACCGCCTGCGCCTCGACCCGCAAGAGCCCGGTCACCGACCTCTCCGCCGTCGAGAACGACATCACCTCGCTCGGCGCGGTCACCGGCACGGGCGCCAAGGCGAAGGAACTCGTCGCGGGAATGCGGGAGAAGGTGGACGCGGTGCGGGACGCCGTCGGCGACACGGCCGACAGCAAGCGGCCCACGTACTTCTTCTTCGACTACGACGCCGGCACCAAGCAGCCCACGGTCGTCTGCAACCGTCAGGTCGCCAATGCCGTGATCACCCTGGCCGGCGCCCGCAATGTCTTCGCCGACTGCGACGGCGACTACAAGCAGGTCGGCTGGGAGGACGTCATCGCCAAGAACCCGGACTGGATCCAGCTGGGCGTGCGCGACCGGGGCAGCGAGGCGGCGAACAAGAAGGCGTTCGACGAGGCCGAGAAGTGGCTGAAGACCAATGCGGCCACCAAGGGCCTGAAGGCGGTCGAGGCGGGTCACTTCCTGCGGATCGGCTCGGAGCGGACCACCATCGCGGGTGTCGGCAACGCCGACACGGTCCAGGCGATCGCCAAGACGCTCTACCCCGGCAAGGTCGACTAGCCGTGTTCTCCGCGCTCTCGCCGTCTCGCCGCAAGGCCGCCGAGCCCCGCCGCGGGACCACCGGGACCCGAACCCTGCCCGCCGGACTCCTGACGGCGGTTCTCGCCGTCGCGCTCCTCGCGGCCCTCACGGCGGCCGTGTCCTGGGGCTCGACGTCCATCCCGCCCGGCGAGGTGTGGGGCGTGGTGTGGCGGAGGCTGTCGGGCGAAGCACCGCGACCGGGCACCAACGACCTGATCGTGTGGCAACTGCGCGTCCCCCGCGCCCTGTTGGCGGCCCTCGTGGGCGCCGGGCTCGGCGTGGTGGGAACGGCGGTCCAGGCCCTCGTCCGCAACCCGCTCGCGGACCCGTACCTGCTGGGCATCTCCAACGGTGCCTCGCTCGGCGCGGTCGCCGCCATCGTGCTCGGCGCCGGGGCGGGCGGGGCACTCGGACTCGGCCTGTCCGGCGCGGCGTTCGCGGGTGCTCTGCTGACCTTCGCCCTGGTGTGGGCGGTGGCCCGGCGGGGCGGTGGATTCGCGCCGCTGCGACTGGTCCTGGCCGGGGTGGCGGTCGGCCAGTTCCTCTCCGGATTCACCAGCTATCTCGTCCTCCAGGCCGGAGACGAGCAGCAGACGCACAGCGTCCTGTTCTGGCTCATGGGCAGCCTGAGCGGGGCGACATGGCCACTCCTCGCCGTACCCGCGATCACCGTGCCCGCCGCCCTGCTGCTGCTCCAGGCCCGCGCCCGCGGGCTCAACGCCCTGCTCATGGGCGACGAGACGGCCGCCGGGCTCGGCATCGACGTCGTACGACTGCGCCGGGAGCTGTTCCTCGTGACCAGCGTGCTGACCGGTGTCCTGGTCGCCGTCTCCGGTGCCATCGCCTTCGTCGGTCTGATGGTCCCGCACGCCTGCCGCCTGCTCGTCGGCGGCGACCACCGCCGACTACTGCCGGTCTCCGCGCTGTTCGGCGCGCTGCTGCTCGTCGTCGTCGACATCGTGTGCCGTACGGCCATGGACACGCAGGAGCTGCCGGTGGGGGTCGTCACGTCGCTGATCGGCGCCCCGGCGCTGCTGTATCTGCTGGACCGGCGTCTGGGGAGCGGCAGTTGAGGATCGACATCGAGGACCTGCACGTCGCGTACGCGGGCCGCACGGTCGTGTCGGGCGCTCATCTGGTCGCCGCCGAGGGCGAGATCACCGGACTGATCGGACCGAACGGCAGCGGCAAGTCCACACTGCTGCGCACGGTGTACCGGCATCTGCGGCCGACCGCCGGACGGGTGCTGCTGTCCGGCACCGACCTCCGGGACCTCACCCCCGTCCGGACGGCGCGGCACGTGGCCGCGCTGCCCCAAGAGCGGGGCGGTGACTTCGAGTTGACCGTGCGCGAGGTCGTCGCGATGGGGCGCACCCCCTACAAGCGGGCGTTCGCCGGGGAGAACGCCACCGACCGGGACATCGTCGCGCGCGCCCTGGCCGACGTGGGCATGGACGGCCGCACCGGGCGACGCTTCACGGAGCTGTCCGGCGGCGAACGCCAACGCGTCCTGCTGGCTCGCGCGTTCGCCCAGAACCCGGACGTCCTGGTCCTGGACGAACCGACCAACCACCTCGACATGCGGCACCAGGTGGAGCTGCTCGCCCTGCTGCGCGCCCAACGCCGTACGACCCTGGTGTCGCTGCACGACCTCAACGCGGCGGCCGCGGTATGTCACCGGCTGCACGTCCTGCACGAGGGGAGCGTGGTCGCCTCCGGTCCGCCGCGCGAGGTGCTCAGCCCCGCTCTGCTGGCGGAGGTGTTCGGCGTGCGGGCGGCCGTGGTGGACCATCCGCTGACGGGCGACCCGCTGATCGCCTTCGACCACAGGTCTCCGGGAACTCAGGCCCGTACTTCACCGACTTGTGGGACGGGGGCTTGCGTCCGGCAGCCCGCCCGCGACGGGGAGGGGTGAAGAGTGACGGAGGAACGGCCAGGTCACATACCCGAGTTCCGGCCCGGTCACGTGCCGGAGTTCGAGGACCGCTGGCTTCTGGTGGCCGTGGCGGGCGCGCTGTCGTTCGTGGCGATGCTCGACATGAACATCGTCAATGTGGCGCTGGCGGACATCTCCCGCGGCCTGCACGTGTCCGACGCGACCGCGCAGTGGGCGGTGCTGGGATACCAACTGCCCGTCGTGGCCCTGCTGTTGCCCGTCGGCCGGTGGCTGGACGGGACCGGGCTGCGGGCCGCGCTGCTGACGGCGACCGGGGGCTTCGCGCTGTGCAGCGCGCTCGCTGCCGCCTCGCCCTGGGCGGCCTGGCTGATCGCTGCCCGGGTCGCCCAAGGAGCGTTCGGGGCGCTGCTGTTCGTGCTGATGCCCGTGCTGGCGATCCGCTCGGTACGGCCGGGACTGCGTGGGCGGGCGATGAGCGTGCCGGCAACGCTCGGCCCGCTCGGCGCGGTGACCGGGCCCGCGCTCGGCGGACTGCTGCTGGACCAGCTGGGCTGGCGGGCGGTGTTCCTGGTCAAGATCCCCTTCTGCGTACTGGCTCTGGCCGTCGCTTGGCGGGCGATGCCCCGGGACGGCAGGCCGCGCAGGCCCGACAGGCGCTCGCTGGCCGACGCGATGCTGGTCGGCACGGGAGTGGCGGCGTTGCTGCTGGCGCTGACTCTGGCGCCCGGCACACCGTCGTGGCTGTTGCTCGTGATCGCCGCCGTACCACCCCTGTGGTGGTGGCTGCGCGGGCCCGGCGGCCGACCGGTGACCGACGCGCTTCGGGCGTCGGGGCTGTTCGCCGCGCACGGCGCCGTCCTTGCGCTGGCAGCCGGATTCGCCGCCATGCACTACGTGGTCGCCCTGCACCTCCAGCGCGACGACGGAATCAGTGCCACCGGCACGGGCCTGACCGTGCTCGCCTTCCCGCTGGGAATGGGGTTGGCCGGGCCCGTCGGCGGACGGCTCGCCGACCGGTACGGGGCCCGGCCCGTGGCCGTCACGGGCGCCGCGCTCACCGCCGCAGGGCTGCTGCTGCTCGTCCCGCTGGGTGACGACTGGTCGCCGCCCGAGGTGGCCTTGCGGCTGGCGCTGGCCGGCATCGGCATGGGGCTGAACGGCGGCCCGACCCAGGCCCTGGTCATGGGCGCCGCCCCGCCCGAACGTGCCGCGACCGTCGGCTCCGCGGTGCAGCTCGCCCGCAGCCTCGGCTTCACGCTCGGCCCGGCGCTGGCCACCGCGGCCTGGGGGCTGGCCGGGGCCGGCGGTGACGGCGTACGGGCCGGACTCGCCGCGGCCGGTTCCGAATCCGGTGCCGGAGCCGGGCCTGGCGACGGAGTGCGCGCCGGACTGGCACTGGCCGCGGCCGCCGCCTGCCTCGCCGTACCCCTGCTCGCCCTGCCCGCCCGCCGCGGGCGCGCACCCGGGCCGCGCCACGAGAAGACCACCGGCGCGGCGTCCGCCGCGCGCTGAAGCTCACCGATGCTGCGGCACTTGCCGCGCGCCGAAGACCACCGATGCGGCACCCGCCGCCTACTGAACACAGACCCCCGGCACGGCGTCAGCCGTCCACCGAAGACGGACCGACACGGCGTCACTGCCACCGAAGACGGCCGAACGCGGCATTACTTCCACCGAGGACGGCGGGACAGCGGCATCCCGTCCACCGAGGGCGGCCGGGCGCGGCATCCCGTCCACCGAAGACGGCGGGACCCGGCATCCACCGTCCACCCACTGACCCAAGGAGCAGTCCCCACCATGTGCGGAATCACCGGCTGGGTGTCCTTCCACAGCGACGCCCGCACCCAGGCCCCCGTCATCGAGGCCATGACGGCCGCCCTCGCCCCGCGCGGCCCCGATGCCTCGGGCGTCTGGCTCGGCGGCCATGCAGCCATCGGCCACAGGCGCCTCGCCGTCATCGACATCGCGGGCGGCGTCCAGCCCATGACCGACCACCCCGACTCCCCGGCCACCGTCCTCAGCTACAGCGGCGAGGTCTACAACCACCACGAACTCCGTTGCGAACTACGGAAGTTGGGACACGATTTCCGCACACGCAGCGACACCGAGGTGGTGCTGCGCGCCTATGCCGAATGGGGCGAGGGGCTCGCCGACCACCTGGACGGCATGTTCGCCTTCGCGGTCTGGGACGAACGCGAGCAGCGGCTGCTGCTGGTCCGTGACCGGCTCGGCGTCAAGCCGCTGTTCTGGTCGGCCGTCGACGGGGGCCTGGCGTTCGCCTCCGAGCCGAAGGCGCTCTTCGCCCACCCCGAGATACGGCCGAGGGTGGACGCGGACGGCCTGCGGGAGGCGTACAGCCTGCTCTTCAACACCGGCCCGACGGTGTGGTCAGGGGTACGGGAGGTCGAACCAGGAGGCCTCCTCGTCCTGGACCGGGACGGCATCCGCGAACACCGCTACTGGCAGCTGCGCGCCCATGCTCACGTCGACGACCGGGACGCGACCGTCGAGCGTGTGCGCAGCCTGGTGAGCACGGCCGCGCGCGGCCAGCTGGAGGCCGACGTACCGCTGTGCAGTCTGCTCTCCGGCGGCATCGACTCCACCGTCCTGACCGCCCTGCTCGCCGACGAACTGCGGCGGCGCGAGGGCCCGGACTCCCGCGTCCGCTCGTACGCCGTCGACTACAGCGACCAGGCCGAGCGGTTCACCGGCGACGTGCTGCGCACCGGCCACGACACCCCGTACGCCGTCGAAGCCGGTGCCTTCATCGGCACCGACCACAGCACCGTCGTCCTCGACCCGCTCGCCCTGCTCGACCCCGAGCACCGCAGGGCCGTGGTGGTCGCCCGCGACTCGCCGATCGGCGTCGGCGACATGGACACCTCGCTGTATCTGCTCTTCGGGGAGATACGGCGTCACTCCACGGTCGCCGTGTCGGGGGAGGCCGCGGACGAAGTCTTCGGCGGCTACCCGTGGTTCCACAACCCCAAGGCGCTGTCGACCCGTACCTTCCCGTGGCTGCTGGTCACCGGCGACGAGGCCGCGATGCCGCTGAACCCCGAACTCGACCTGTGCATCGGAGAGTTCCGCGACGACACCTACCGGGACGCCCTGGCCGCCGTACCGCACCTCGACGGCGAGTCGCCCGCCGAGCATCGGCAGCGCGAGATGCAGCACCTGTCCCTGACCCGGTGGCTGCGCCAACTCCTGCATCGCAAGGACCGGTTGAGCATGGCGCAGGGCCTGGAGGTCCGCGTCCCGTACTGCGACCACCGGCTCGTCGAGTACGCCTTCGCCGCCCCGTGGGCCCTGAAGAGCTTCGACGGCCGCGAGAAGAGCCTGCTGCGCGCGGCGGGCAACCATCTCGCACCCGAATCCGTCCTGCACCGGCCGAAGAACCACTACCCGGCCACCCACCACCCCGACTACAACCGCGGCCTGCAGAACATGGCCCGCGACGCGCTCGCCACCGCCCACGTGCGTGCCCTGGCCGACGAGACCCGCATCAAGCCGTGCCTCGACACCCCGCCCGAGCGGCTGGAGTGGGGCCACCGGCTCCGCCTCGAACGCGTCGTCGACCTCGCTCTGTGGCTGGAGCACTACCAGCCCGAACTCGCCCTCTGAGGAGCCACCTTGACTGTTGAGGAACCCCAGTGCGCCCCTGTCCCGCTCATGGGCTGCCCGTACAAGCGCGACCCCTATCCCCTGTACGAGCGGATGCGCGACGGCGGCCCCGTCCACCGCGTGCTCTTCCCCAGCGGGGTCACGGCCTGGCTCGTCACCGGGTACGAGGCCGCCCACGCCGCGCTGGGTGACGACCGCCTCGGCAAGAACCACGACCTGGGCAACGACCGCTGGCGGGCCCGCGCCTCGATCATGCCGGAACCCCAGCACTCCCAGCTCCAGGTCCACCTCCTGCATCAGGACCCGCCCCGGCACACCCGCATGCGGCGCTTCGTGTCAGACGCCTTCGCACCGCGTCGCGTCGAACAACTGCGATCCCGCATGCAGGAGTTGGCAGACCGTCTTGTCGATGCCCTGCCCGCCGCCGGCCCCGCCGACCTCGTCGCCGGCTTCGCCGCGCGCTTCCCCTTCCAGGTCCTGGCCGAAGTCATCGGACTGCCCGCGGAGTTGGCGGCACGCTTCGACCGCGACTGGGGCAAAGTCGTCCAGCCGGTCGGCCCGACCGACCCGGGACGTCCGCGGTACGAGGCCCGGCTGCACGGCCTGCAGAGCTACATAGCCGAGGTCGTCGCCCACAAGCGCGAGCACTGGGACGACGACCTGCTCAGCCGTCTCGTGGTGGCCCGCGACCGCCGCGAACTGACCCAGAAGGAGCTGGACTCCATGATCTTCCAGCTCCTCGTCGCGGGCCAGGAGCCGGTCACCAACCAGATCACCACCGCCCTGATCGCCCTGCTCCGCCATCCCGACCAGCTGGTCCGCCTGCGCGACGAACCGGAGCTGCTGCCGCGCGCGGTCGAGGAACTGCTCCGCTACGACAGCGCCTTCGAGCTCACCACCTGGCGCTTCTTCGGCAAGGACAGCGACCTGCACGGCACCGAGGTCCCGGCCGGCGACTCCGTGATCGTCTCCCTGTGCGCCGCCAACCGCGACCCGCGCCGCTTCAAGGACCCCGAGACCCTCGACCTCGACCGCTCGCCGAACCCGCACCTGGCCTTCGGTCACGGCATCCACTTCTGCCCCGGCGCCGCCCTCGCCCGCGCCAAACTCCAGATCGCCCTCGGCACGCTCCTCACCCGGCTGCCCGGTCTGTGCCTGGCCGTCCAGGACGAGGACCTCGAATGGATCCCGGCCGTCCTCGGCCGGGGCACCGACCGCCTGCCCGTCGGCTACGACCGACGCCTCTGACCCCCGCTCACCCGAAGGCGCCCGGCCCCGACCACCGCGGCGCCATGCCGCCATGCCCGCATGCCTCCCGGAGGAACGCCGTGCCGTCGACGACCGCGCCGGACACCACCCCCACGAGCTCCAGCACCAGCGTCTCGATCCTGGAACTGCTGCTCCCGCACCACCGCACGACCGACCCGATACCCGCGCCCGCGGAGGCGTTCCAGCATCAACTGCGCCAGATCGACGCCTTCGTACGCCAAGGCGCCCCCGTCGTGTTCACCCTGCCCGGCTTCCCCTGCAAGTCCCCGAACCCCGCCAAGGTCCTGGGCCACCTGCCCGACCAGGGCGAACGACTCTCCCTCGGTTTCCTCGACGCCCTGTGCGCGGACATCGGGAGGATCCATGCGCCCGGCGCCCGCATCGTCATCTGCTCCGACGGCCATGTCTTCGGCGACCTCATCCGTGTCCCCGACGATCACATAGACGCCTACACCGACGAACTGCGCGCGCTGACACGGACGTCGGGCCTGCACAGACTGTCCGTCTTCGACCTGCGCGACGTGCTCGGCGACCTGCCCCACGACGCCAAACGCGCTCACGTCCACGACCGCTACGCCCCCACCCTGGACGCCCTGCGCACAGAGGTCCGCGCCGACGCCCCCACCCTCGCCCTCTACCGGGGCATCACCCGCTTCCTCGTCGAGGACACCGCCGACTTCACCGGCACCCGGTCCGCCCTGCAGCGCGAGTGCCGCACACGCGCGTACGGAGTCATCCAGCGCAGCAGGGCCTGGGGCGATCTGATCGCCCACCACCACCCCCGCTCCATACGCCTGTCCATCCACCCCCAGCTCATCGGCGCCCCCAAGTTCGGCATCCGCCTCCTCGACGCGGCAGACGCCTGGACCACCCCATGGCACTCGGCGGCCCTGCGCCGCGCCGACGGCACCTGGACCCTGATGCCCCGCGCCGCGGCCGAGCGGCGGGGCCGCCTGATCCACCGGGACGACCGGCCCAGCCACTTCGAGGAGACCTGACCCGGGTCCGGGGCCGGATGCTCAAGGCGCACGGGCACGGCCAAGATGAACACCCTGCGCACGGACGACCTGGACGATCTCTTCCCCGACCTTCTCGACAGCGCCCTCGGCGCCGCCGCCGACCAGGCCGCCCGCCTGGGCTCAAGCTGACGCGGCGCTGGTCTCCGGCTCGGCGCCGACCCCGGTCGAACTCGCCTTGCCCGGCAGATGGTTGAAGAGCAGGTTCAGTACGATCGCGGTCAGGCAGCCCGCGCTGATCCCGCTGTTCATCACCGTCTGGAACCAGTCGGGGAACTTCTCGTAGACCGTCGGCACCCCGACCGGCAGCATGCCCACCGCGAGCGAAACGGCCACCACCGTCAGGTTGTTGTTGCCCTTGAAGTCCACCTCGGAAAGGGTGCGCAGACCGCTCGCGGCGACCGTTCCGAACATCACCAGACCCGCGCCGCCAAGGACCGGCGCCGGAATGGCTGCCACGACCGCGCCCAACTTGGGCAGCAGGCCGAGCAGCACGAGGATGCCGCCCGCCGCGGCGACCACCCAGCGGCTGCGCACCCGGGTCATCCCGACGAGGCCCACGTTCTGCGCGAACGCCGTGTACGGGAAGGTGTTGAACACACCGCCGAGGACCGTCGACAGGCCGTCGGCGCGCAGACCGTCCGCGAGCGTACGCGGCTGGATCGGCCGGTCGGTCATCTGGCCCACCGCGATGAAGTCACCGGTCGTCTCGGTCATCGTCACCAGCGCCACGACCAGCATCGAGATGATCGCGGAGGCGTGGAACGACGGTGCCCCGAAGTGGAACGGCGTGCTGATCCCGACCCAGTCGGCGTCCCCGACCCCGCCGAAGTCCGTGAACCCGAAGGGGACGGCGACCGCGAGGCCCACGGCGATGCCGATCAGCACCGCGATCCGGCTCAGGAAGGCAGGAGCGAATCGCTGCACACCCAGCACCACGGCCAGCACGAAGGCCGCGAGCGCCAGGTTCTTCGGCTCGCCGAAGTCCTTCGCGCCCACGCCGCCGGCCGCCCAGTTGCCCGCCACCGGCAGCAGCGAGACACCGATGATCAGAATCACCGTGCCCGTGACGAGCGGCGGGAAGAAGCGGAGCAGCTTCCCGAAGACCGGGGCCAGCAGGACGATCGCGAGGCCCGCGACGATCACCGACCCGTAGATCGCGGGCAGTCCGCCTCCCGTCGTCCCGATGAGCACCATCGGCGACACGGCCGCGAAGGTGCATCCCTGCATGATCGGCAGCCGCACCCCGAAACGCCAGAAACCCACGCACTGGATCAGTGTCGCGGTCCCGCACACCAGCAGATCCGCGGTGATCAGATACGCCAGATCGGCGGGCGACAGCTTCATCGCACCGCCCACGATCAGCGGAACGGCCACCGCGCCCGCGTACATCGCGAGTACGTGCTGCAGCCCGAAGGCGGCCAGTTGGCGTACGGGTGGGACCTCGTCGACGGGATGCACGGGTGCTGCGGTCGCCATGGGCACTCCTGGAGCGGCGGGTGGGGACGGACTGTTCGACAGCACGAGACCGTATGGGGCTTGAACAGTTTGTTGATTTCCGGTGTGTTGCCGTCAGGTGTCATGCCCACAGGACGCCGCGCGACTCTGCTAAGAAGGCGCCGTCCGCGCCGCCGCCAGCAGCGACTCCCAGTCCGGAAGCTTGACCACACCACGGCCGAACGAGGCTCCGAGCTCCGCCTCGGCCCGCTCGATCGCCTGCCATCCGGCCCACTCGACCGGCCTCAGCCCCTCCGCCCGCAGCGCCGCGAGCGGGTCCTCGGGCACGTCCCGCCGTACGAGGCCGGCGGCGTCCTCCAGGAGTGAGGTCACCGTCTCCTTCGCGCACGGCCGGTTGGTGCCGATGACACCCGTCGGGCCGCGCTTGATCCAGCCCGCCACATACTCGCCCGGGGAGATCGTGCCGTCCCGCAGTATCCGCCCCGCCAGATTCGGCACCGTGCCGCGGTCGGCATCGAACGGCAGCCCTTCGATCGGCACCCCGCGATAGCCGACCGAGCGCAGCACCAGCTGCGCCTCGATGTCCTCGTACCGCCCCGTGCCCGTCACCCCGCCCTGTCCGTCCGGCACCGTCCGCTCGAAGCGGACCGCACCCACACGGCCCCCGTCGGGGAGCAGTTCGACGGGGCGCAGGAAGAAGCGCAGCCGGATCCGTCGCGGACGGCCCTGCGGCGGCGCGGCGGCCCATCCCCGCAGCACCTCCACATTGCGGCGCTGGGCGGCGGGCAGGTCCGACGGGTCCAGATAGGCCGGATCGAGAGCCAACTCCTCAGGGTCCACCACGACTTCTGTGTCCGGCAGCGCGCCCAGCTCGCGCAGCTCCTTGGTGGTGAAACGGGCCTGCGAAGGGCCGCGCCGCCCGACCATGCTGACCTCCGTCACCTTGCTCGCGGCCAGCGCGGTGAGCGCCGCCTGCGGCATGTCGGTGGGGCTCAGCTCGGCCGCGCCGCGGGCCAGCATCCGGGTCACGTCGACGGCCACGTTGCCGACGCCGATGACCACGGCCGACCGTGCGCCGAGGATGAATCCGTCGGCCACGGAGTCGGGGTGCGCGCTGTACCAGGACACGAACTCGGTCGCCGACCAGCTGCCGGGCAGCTCCTCGCCTGGCACTCCGAGGTGGCGGTCGGTGGCGGCGCCCACGCAGTAGACCACCGCGTGGTACAGCTCCCGCAGCCGGGCCACCGGCACCCCGCCCGGGCCGACCTCGACCCCGCCCAGGAACCGCACCCGCTCGTCCTCGAGCACCGCCCGCAGATTGTTCTGCAGCGACTTGATCTTCTCGTGGTCGGGCGCCACGCCATAACGCACCAGGCCGTACGGACATGGCAGCCGGTCCAGGACGTCCACCCGGACGCCGGGCTCCTGGCTCTGCTGGACGAGACTCTGTGCGCTGTAGACCCCGCTGGGTCCCGAGCCTACGACGGCGACATGCAGCACGGCCGAACTCCTTACCCGAGGGATCACGGAGAACGCTGACAGGAGATCGCTGTTGATTCCAGCATCGCACCGCCGATGCTCCGCTGACAGGGTGTGGTCCGCGACGCGCGTGTGCGTGTCCGTTCGTATGGAGTGTGATCATGCGGTTACGTTCCGCGTGTGCTAGAAGCATCCTTTCTTGATCTGGCCGATCGCTGCCCCGCGGACGGTGCGGTGTCCGTGTGGCCCGCGTGGGAAGTGCAGGAGCAGGAAGGCGCCACGTCGTGGTTCTACGCCCGGCTGGCCTTCGACGACGGCGCCCAGGTCGACCTGCTCGTCGTGGTGTCCGAGGCGGGCGTGTCGATCGAGGATGTACGGGCCCAGCCGCCGCTCTCCCTCGACGACCTCGCGGTGCTGGCCGACTGGATCGAGGAACCGCTCTTCGGGGCGTGCGGCGAGCCGACTGCCCCGTCGTGCGAGCCGGAGGAAGGGCCGGGGCGCCGCGCCCGGCCCCCATGGCCGCGTGGCGTCGAGGGGCGGTGGCTGGTCGCGGAGGAGTACCGCGCGGCGCAGGAAGGGGGCGTCGACCCGGTCCGCGCGGTCATGTACGCCACCGGTCACAGTCGGCGTCAATCGCTCAGACTGATCGCCGGGGCACGCGACGCGGGATTCCTGGCACCCCGTCACGCAAGACGCTGAGTACGGTGGTTACGACATCTCGCGCATCCGCGTGATCTCGCTCGTCTGCTGAGCGATCACATCGTCGGCCATCTCCTCGATCTGGATGTTGTTGCCCTGGGCCTTCACATCCGTGGCCATGGTGATCGCCCCGTCGTGATGTGTGATCATCAGCTTCAGGAACAGCTCGTCGAACGTCTTGCCCTTCGCCGCGCGCAACTTCTTGAGCTGGGCCTCCGTCGCCATGCCGGGCATCGTCCCGTGCTCGTGGTCCGTGCCGGCCTGCTCGCCGTCGTGTGTCTTCAGCCAGCTCTTCATGGTGGTGATCTCCGGACCCTGCGCGGCCGCGATCCGCGCGGCGAGCCGCTTCACCTGGCCCGACTCGGCCTGTTTCGGGGCGAGTTCGGTCATCTCCAGGGCCTGCGTGTGGTGCTCGATCATCATCCGCGCGTACGCGAAGTCCGCCGAGTTGGGGGAGTCGTCGTCGGCCCGCTGTTTCGCGGCGTCCTGGGCCGAGAGTGTCTCGGCCGCCTCGCCGGGCTTGCCGGGTGCGATCACCGAAGGCCCGCTCGCCTTCCCGGACTTGGTCTCGGAGCCGGAGTCACATCCCCCGAGAGCGAGCGCGGCGACCAACAGCGACACCGCGACCAGGGACGCACGGGCCGTACGGCGAACAAGCACAGCGACCTCCTGTGGCACACGAAGGGGCGGACACCTCAAGGGTGTTGATGACCGTCCTAGCACGCTTCCGCACGTGACTGATCAAAAACGTTCATTACGAGTACGTTGCCATCTGTTGATCTCCCGATGGGACGGACGATACTTCAGGGGTCCGTGAACCGTTCGACTGCGAACGGCTACAAGGGAGGACACAGTGATCCTGTTGAACGACCCCCGAACGCGGCGCAGACGTCTGGGAGTTGCCGCGGCCGCGGCCGGACTCCTGGCCACGCTGCTCACGGCCGGCCCGGCGGCCGCGACCCCCGATCCCGGGGACAGTCCCGCCGCGCAGGAGCAGGTCTCCAAGAGCGACGCCGCCGAGGCGAAGGCGGCGATAGCGAGCGGTGAGATACCCGGCAAGGACGAGATCGTCCACTCCGACAACATCGAACACCTCGCCAATGTCCCCAAGGAGGCCTTCACCGGCCTCAATTCGGACCTGGCCTTCCAGGGCAAGTACGCGTTCGCCGGCAACTACGACGGCTTCCGCATCTTCGACATCAGCAATCCGAAGGCGCCCAAGACCGTCGCGCAGGTGCTCTGCCCCGGCTCGCAGAACGACGTCTCCGTCTCCGGCAACCTGCTCTTCCTGTCCACCGACTCCTCGCGCAGCGACAACTCCTGCAACAGCACCTCGCAGCCCGCGACCGAGAAGTCGTCGTGGGAGGGCATGAAGATCTTCGACATCAGCGACAAGGCGAACCCCAAGTACGTGGCCGCCGTCGAGACCGCGTGCGGCTCGCACACCCACTCGCTGGTGCCGGAGCGCAAAGACGTCTACATCTACGTCTCCTCGTACTCGCCGAGCGCCACCTTCCCCGACTGCCAGCCCCCGCACGACGGCATCTCGGTCATCAAGGTGCCGCGCAACGCCCCTGAGGAAGCGGCAGTTGTGAACTTCCCCGTCCTCTTCCCCGGCGAGGGTCCGGACGGCGGCGGCAACCCGGGCGCGCCCACCAACCCGGGCGTCTCCAAGACCACCGGCTGCCACGACATCACGGTCCTGCCGTCCAAGGACCTGGCCGCGGGCGCCTGCATGGGCGACGGCATCCTGTTCTCCATCAAGGATCCGGAGCACCCGAAGGTCATCGACCAGGTCGAGGACAACGTGAACTTCGCGTTCTGGCACTCGGCGACCTTCAACCAGAAGGCCAACAAGGTCGTGTTCACCGACGAGTTGGGCGGCGGCGGCGCGGCCACCTGCAACGCGGCGATCGGCCCGAACCGCGGTGCCGACGGCATCTACGACATCGTTGGCAAGGGCGACAACCGCAAGCTCGTCTTCAAGAGCTACTACAAGATTCCCCGCCACCAGGCGGACACCGAGAACTGCGTGGCCCACAACGGCTCGCTGATCCCGGTCAAGGGCAAGGACCTCATGGTCCAGGCCTGGTACCAGGGCGGCGTCTCCGTCTGGGACTTCACCGACTCGGCCAACCCGAAGGAGATCGCCTACTTCGAGCGCGGCCCGCTGTCCACCGACACGCTGCAGATCGGCGGCTCGTGGTCGGCGTACTACTACAACGGCTACATCTACTCGAACGACATCGCCAAGGGCTTCGACGTACTGAAGCTCAGCGACAGGCGCACGGATCCGGCGAAGTGGGTCCATCTGCGCGAGCTCAACGTCCAGACGCAGCCGGACTACTTCGACTGATCGTCGGGCTGATCGGACCGACCGTCGGGCTGACTGGGCAGATCGCCGGGCCGAACGGGCTGAGCGACGGTCTCTTCGGGCTGAGCGGCGGTCCGATCGGGCTGATCGTCGGGCAGGCGGTCGGTCGTGAAGAACCGTGACAGATCCGTCTCGCAGGTCCCGCCGGGCACCTCGGTGTCCGGCGGGACACCCATCTCCCAGTCGAGGTGGTAGCGCTTGAACAGCTCGGCCCGCAGTGTGGGGATCGGCATCGGCACGCCGGGCACCAGGGCCGCGTACACCGCGCCCATGAGCACCGCGCGCAGCATCGGGTAGTCGGTGGCGGCGTCCGGCGAGCCGTGCCCGGCGACTGTGTCCCGCAGCAGCTGCGCGAGCCGCTGCTGCTCCGGGCACTGCACGAAGCCCTCGGCCTGCAGCAGCCCGGCCATGTGCTGGCGCATCAGCACGGGCTGGCTCCCGGCCAGCCCCAGGATCGCGTCGATGGTCCGCGCCATCCGCTCCCGGCCGTCCTCGGTACGCGGCTCGCGTTCCAGCGCCTCCTCCAGCGTGCGGTGCATCAGCCGGTGCACGGCGGACTGCAGGAGCTGGCGTTTGCCGGGGAAGTAGTACGACACCAGTCCACGGGCCGATCCCGCGCGATCCGCGATGTCGCCGAGCGTCGTCGCCTCGTAGCCACGCTCGCTCACCAGCTCCACCGCGGCCTGCAACAGCCGCTCCCGGGAACGCCGCCGCAACTCTTCATTGACCGAGGCGCTGCGCGGGGACATGCTGTAACTCCTGCGTTGACTGGCTGCCAGCCAACTATACTCAACGCGTTCGGGCCGAGACCCTTTAAGGGTCGGCTTCGGGCTGCCGTCCGCCCTGGGCGACGCGGGGGATCGTCCAGGGTGGGCGCGCAATACGCCCAAATGGTGTGCTGAGGCTACTTTCGGCGGCCGATACGTCTCGCAGAGCCACCGAGTCCTCCTTACAGTGGCCTGGAGTCCCCGAGGAGGCGTACGGACATGGATCAAGAGCAGATCCTGGCCAGGATCACGACGATGGTGGACGACGAGCGACGACTGCGCGACGCCCTGGCGTCCGGGCAGATCGACAGCGAAACCGAACAAGAACGGCTCGGAGAGCTGGAGCGCGCGCTCGATCAGTGCTGGGACCTGCTGCGCCAGCGGCGCGCGAAGTCCGAGTTCGGCGAGAACCCGGACGAGGCGCGCGTCCGCCCGTCGTCGCAGGTCGAGGACTATCAGGGCTGAAGGCGCACAGGGGAGGGGGCCTCAGCCGATCAGGTCGAGGACCGGCCGCAGTCCGTCCGGGCGGTGCGTCACCGGCAGATGGTCCACGAAGTGCACCCCGCACCCCAGGGCCGCGGCACCGCCGTCCGCCCGGCGGTCGTCACCCACCATCAGCGTGTCCTCGGGGGCGACCCCGAGCGCGTCGCAGGCGGCCCTGAACAGCCGCGGGTCCGGTTTCTGGATGCCGTGCTCGTACGACAGCACGTACGCGCCGATGTACGGGTCGAGGCCGTGCTCGCGGAAGACGGGCCGCAGATCCCAGCCGATGTTGCTGACCACACCGACCGCGACCCCGCGCTCGCGCAGCGTGCCCAGCACGTCGGCCGCGTCGGGGTAGGGACTCCAGGCGGCCGGCGCCATATGGCGGTCGTACAGCGCGTCGTGGAGCCGAGGGTCGGGCAGCGGGACCTGACGGGAGGCGCCGGTGTACGCGGCCCGGTGCAGCTCGGCGGACTCGTCGCGGACCTTCCAGACTTCGGCGAGGTCGTCCGGCAGCGGCTGTGACGGAAAGGCTCCGCCCGGAAGTGCGCCGGCGGCTTCCAGGGCCTGCGCCGCCCGGGTCAACTCCGGTTCGGGAAGGGTGAGTTCGGACTCGTCCAGCACCGCGCGCAGCCATGAATCGGTGGACTCGATACGAAAGAGGGTTCCGGAGAAGTCGAAGAGGACGCCTTTGGTCGTCATGGGGTGATCCTTCGTGGCGCGGCCGATGCCGGTCAAGAACGCCTGGCGCCGGACCATCGTTCGTACGAAGCCACCGCCAGCGCCACGATCAGCGCGCCGAAGAGCCAGCCGCCCACGACGTCCGACGGCCAGTGCACGCCGAGCCAGACACGCGTCAGACCGACGCCCACGACGGAGACCACGGCCAGGCCCAGTGCAGTACGCCGCAGGGTGCGCCCGGCGCCGTACAGGAACAGCAGCCAAAGCAGCAGCCCGCACACCACTGTGGCCGTCAGGGCGTGGCCGGAGGGGAAGGCCGCGTAGTGGGCGGAGTCCACGGGGTCGGGCCAGACCGGGCGCTCGCGGCCGACCGCCGACTTCAGTCCCTGCTGCACCCCTGTGCCTAGCGCACATGTGGCCACCACCCATAGGGCGAGCCACCATGCCGAGTGGATCCACACCAGCCAGACCACGGCGGCGGCACATACGGCGCGCATCGTCCAGGGGTCCCACACCCAGTCCGTCAGGATCCGGAACACATGGGTGACGCCTGGCTGGTCGACCGCCCAGGTGTGTGTGGTGCGGGCGATGTCGCCGTCGAGGGTGAGCAGCGGCTGCCAGGAGAACGCGACCAGCAGGAGAAGCAGCACGGACGGCACGGCGAGAGCCGCCACGACGAGGGCCGAGATGCGCGGACCCGGCGGGTAGGGCGGGAAGTGCATGGAGATGATCCTCGCCGACTCGACGCACGGGAGGCCAACCTCGGCGCACCGACCTGGCGGCGAACCGGTCAGTGCCGCAAGCCCACGCACACGCGGCTCGCCGACGCACGGACGGGTCCGTGCCACCTGCCCCACGCGGGCGCGGCTGGTCGAGGTACGGATGGGTCGGTGCCGGATGCCCCATGCGCGCGCGGCTGGTCGAGGTACGGATGGGTCGGTGCCGGATGCCCCATGCGCGCGCGGCTGGTCGAGGTACGGACGGGTCCGTGCCACCTGCCCCACGCGGGCGCGGCTGGTCGAGGTACGGATGGGTCGGTGCCGGATGCCCCACGCACCCGCACCCGCGAACACACGGAAGGGTCCGTACGTGGACCCCCACGCACCCGCAGCCGCGAACGCACGGAAGGGGCCGTGCCGGTACATCGAATGCCCGTCGCTTACGCCCGGATCTGGAAACGGCTCCCCACAACCCAACGTCTGATCCACCGGCGACGGGCGGATGTACCGGCACGGCCCCGACCCCCCACCGACCCGCAGGCGGGCGAGGCGGGCCGGGCCGGGCCGGGCCGGATCGCAGCAGCGCCTAGCCCAGCGCCCGCAACCCCGGCACGAACGCCACCAGCACCGGAAACACCGGCACCAGCGCGCCCGCCGCCGTCAGGCGCAGCCGCCGTGCCGCCGTGAGCCGGTCCGGGGGAGTGAGAAGGCGGTGGACGCGCTGCGGGACGTGGGCGTCCGGGGTGGGGCAGGGGCCGAACACGCCCCGGTCCTCGTTGAGTTCCACCAGCGCGAGGGCGATGGTGAGGCGGCCGAAGCGGCGCGACGCCATGTCGTCGGCGGCGAGTTCGACCAGGCGGTGCATCTCGCCGCGGAACGCGGCGAACACCGGCACCTGCGGAAAGCCCGTGGCCAGCGCGGCCGAACAGTGCAGCAGCCAGTCGTGCCGGGCCCGCGCGTGCCCCTGCTCATGGGCGAGCACGGCATCCAGCTGACGGCCCTTGAGCCGGCGCAACGCGGCCGTGGTGATGACGAGTTGGGGTGCCGTACCCGGCAGCCACCAGGCGTCCGGGCGCTCTCCCTCCAGGACCACCAGCCGATCCGGTCCGGGCTCCTCACCGGGCAACAGCGGGGCACGCACGAGGAGTTCGGCCCGCCGCTGCCGACGGCGCGCCCGGGCCCGTACGACCTCACGGGCCAGCATCGCCGCGGTCCACGCGCCCCCGCACGCGAGTGCCACGGCGGTCGTCGCCGCCCAAGCGCCGCCCGTGCTCAGCGCGTAGGCGTCCACGACCGAGCGCGGAGCCGGGCCGAACACATGGCCCCGCACCGCCACCCACGCGGCGGCCGCGCTCAGCGTCATCGACAACACGCAGCACAGCAGAACGGCCGCCACCACGCACTGCCACACCCACAGAGCGACCACCGGTTCACGGTCCGGCCAGTCCGCCAGGGCAAGCAGCCGCGGAGCGACCACGGCGGCCAGGGCGCCGAGCAGCAACAGTGCCGCGGGGACCATCATGGGGTGAAGCCTATGAGCGCTGCGTCGCCGCTGGATACGGGCTGCGACACCAAGTGACGTACGCCACGGTTTCGTACAGCACCCAAGGCTCGAACGCGTACCGCCGCACGGCTCGAATCCCTGCGGCCCGGTCTCAGAGCGTGACCAGCATCGCCAGCATCGCAATCCCCATGGACAGGCGGCAGGCCTGGGAGAGTTCGGGGCGGTCGCCCCAGCCGAGGGTGCGGGGGCCTTCGGGCGTGGCGGCTGCCAGGGGGAGCAGACGGACGCCGGAGCGGAGGACGTAGCCGGTGAAGTAGAGGAGGAGAGCGCCGGTCAGCAGGGGGACTCCGGAGTCGCCGTGGTGGTGTCCCGGGGAGGCGGCCATCACGCCCGCCATGTAGGCCATCGCCACGGCGCCCATCAGGTGGTGGAGGTGGTGCGGACTCGTGCGGGACGTCCACAGGGCGCGTACGGCGGTGGCGCCGAAGACGGCGGCGTAGGCGAGCCAGGCCCAGCGTGGCGGGGTGGCCACCGCGGCGGGTACGGCCATCGCCGCCATGCCGAAGCCCATGAGCGCCTCGCCGCCCGCGGTGCGGCGCTGTTCTTCCACGGGGCTGCGCATCCGCAGCAGGCAGTAGGCCCCGGTCGCCGCGCACAGCACCACGAGCAGCCAGCCGGGTGAAGCCGGTCCGTGCACCGCGTACCTCCCCGCTCGACGATGTCGGACATCGGACAGTCGGTGGACAGTCGGTCAGGGCATGCCCGGGCCGGCCGGTGCGCAAGCAAGCGCAAGGGTGTACGCGGGGGAGCGTGCGGGGGTGCACCGCAGGTGGGGAATGTGACCCGCGAGATATTTTATAAGTAAAACACCTGCTAAGGTTATGGGCATGAGTAGTGCGACCAGTCCCCTCCCCCCACGTGTACAGCGCCTCCCGCTGGCCGGCGTGCTGCGCCTCGGCCGGCCCTCCGACATCTGGTTCAAGCCCGCGCTGAGCGTCGTCGTCGCGGTCGCTCCGCCGAATCTGACGCTCCTGGCGCTCGGCCGGCTGGACCTGGCGATGTACACGATGGCCGGGTCGCTCTGTGCGCTCTACGCCCACAACCGTCCGTACGCCGCCCGGGCCCGCGCGCTCGCCTGGGTGGTGCTCGGCATGCTCGGCGGTCTCGCCGTCGCCCTCGTCACGGCTTCGCTCACCACGGACGCCGTCGTACTGGTCACGGTCGGTGCGCTCCTCGCCGCCGTCCAGAAGGCGCTGTGCGACGCCACGCGCATCGGTCCGCCCGGCCATGTGGTCCTCGCCTTCATCTCCTCCGCCTCCCTGTTCGCTCCGCAGACCCTCGCCCAGGTGCCGGGGCATCTCGCGCTCGGCGCCGCGGCCGGAGCCTGGGCCTGGATCGTCGGCATGGCCCCCGGGCTCGTCCGTCCGCACGGGCCGGAGCGGCGCGCCACCGCGCACGCCCTGAACGCCGCGGCGGCATACGTCGAGACACCGGAGAACGCCCGTGCCCGCGCCGCCGCGGCCGCCGCCGTGCACGGTGCCTGGCAGTCGCTGCTGTCCACCGGAGCCCGCTCCGCGCCCCGGCGCGCACTCGAACGGCTCGTGGTGCGCGCCGAGGTCGCACTCGCCGCGCCCGCCGACACGGAGCCCGAGCGACTGCGCGGATGGGCCCGGCAGCTGCGCGGCACCGGACCCGTGCCGCGTCCCGACGACCTCGCGGACACCGCCGACGAACTCCTCGGCGTGGAGGCCGCGCTCGCCTTCGGTGAACGGCCGCTGCTGCGCCGGCTCGGCCCCCTCGCACCCATCGCCCTGCGCACCGCGCTCGGCTGCGCCCTGGCCGGATATGTCTCGCTCGCGCTCGGTGTCGGCCGCCCCTACTGGGCGCTGGTCACCGCCGCCTCGCTCTACCAGGCCAACGTCACCCTGACCTGGAGCCGTGGCGTCCAGCGCGTCGTCGGCAACCTCGTCGGCGTACTGGTCTTCGCGGCCGTCGCCCCGCTCGCCCACCTCAACCAGACGGTCCTCGTGCTGTGCTGCCTCGCCTTCAACTTCGGTGCCGAGGCGCTGATCGGCCGCAACTACTGGCTGGGCAGCATCTGTGTCACCCCGATGGCCCTGCTGATCACCGAGTTCGCACGGGTCCAGCAGTCCGGCGAACTGATCACCGACCGCGTCGTGGACACCCTCGTGGGCGCGCTGGTCGGCTTCGTCGCCGCGATCGCCG
Organism: Streptomyces sp. R41; assembly: GCF_041053055.1. Taxonomy (NCBI): domain Bacteria; kingdom Bacillati; phylum Actinomycetota; class Actinomycetes; order Kitasatosporales; family Streptomycetaceae; genus Streptomyces; species Streptomyces sp. R41. The sequence continues at coordinate 1,406,214 of NZ_CP163443.1, read as the reverse complement.
TCACCAACCGGCGGGCCGGCGACCGCATCGAGCACGCCCTCTTGGCGGTGGAGCGCGCCCGCGGTCACGCCGACGCGACGCTGGCCGCAGGGCGTCCGGAGCCCGGCGCCCTGGAGACCGCCCGACGGGGCCTGGCCGCCGCCGTCGTCGACCTGCGCGCCACCGCCGACGCCGCGGCCGGCGAATGGTGGCAGCGCGCCCTGCCGGAAGAGCGGGTCATGCGGGCGGAGCAGGTCGGACACCGTACGCTCGCGGCGACGGTACGACGGCAGGGACTGCACTCTGTGGAGGGCGCACAGGCATGACGACAGCGGATGGGCGGGCGGAGACGGACGGCACCTCCGCCGGACGGGGCGAGGCAAAGGGCGCCCCTGCCGGGCGGGCGGAGACGGACGCCACCCCGACCGGACGGGCCGGGACCGAGAGCGCTCCCGCCGGACGGGCCGCGCCCGGAGACACCGTGGCCGCCGTCGTGCGGCAGTGGCACACGGTGCGTCCCGATCTCGACACCGGGCCCATGGAGGTCATCGGCCGCGTCAACCGCTGTGCCGCGCTCCTGCAGCAGGCCGAGGACGCCCCGCTGCGCCGGGCCGGGCTCACCCGGCCAGAGTTCGACGTCCTCGGCACCCTGCGGCGCACCGGACACGAGCTGACGCCCAGCGAGATCGCCCGCGAGACCTTCTCCTCCGGTGCCGCCGTCACCAAGCGGCTCAAGCAGCTGACCGAGCGTGGCCTGGTCGAGCGGCGCGGTGACACCCGTGACCGCCGGGTCGCGCATGTCCGGCTCACCGACGAGGGGCGCGAACTCGTCGACGGCATCCTCCCTGAGCAACTCGCCTACGAGACGACGGTCCTGTCCGGGATCGATCGTGGCCGACAGCGTGAACTCGCCGAGTTGCTGGGCGAGTTGCTCGGTCAGTTGGAAGGCCGACTGGGACTGCCGCGGTGACGCACCGTTGACATGAGGTGAGCGCCACTTCTACGTTCAAGCAGGCCGGTTCGGCACCCCGGCCGCCGTACGAAATGTCGGACGAGCGGGGTCTTGAGGGACATCGAGGCCTCGGGGGAGGGGCACGGAGTGACGCTCACCATCGACCTGGGAACCGACACCGGACCCTTCCACGGCGGCGCGAGCGGCACTCTCTATGGCCTGTACGGCGACGGCGTGCCCAGCCGCAATGTCGTCGAGGGCATGTACGTCCGCACGGTTTCCACCAAGGCCCAGAACGGCATCCAGCACCCCGGCGCCGACGTGCTCGACATCCTGCCGCCCTTCGTCGACTGCGGAGGCAAGGACGTCTACGTCTACATGTCCGACATCTACCGTGGCTTCCCCTACCAGTGGCCGGGTGTCACGGGCGAGGAGCGGCTCGCCGGCTTCATGACGCTGATCGAGAAGCAGGTCCGGCAGGTGCTGGCGATGGGCGACTACAAGTCCCATGTGGTGTATGTGCCGTTCAACGAGCCCGAAGGCAACATGTTCGGCACCCAGGAATGGAGCTACAACGGGATCTCCTGGCGCACCGACCCGCGGTACTACTTCGCCGCCTGGAAGGACGCCGTCCGGCTCATCAAGCGCCTCGACCCGGACGCGCGCGTCGCGGGCCCCAACACCAGCATCCTGTACGAAGAGGTCAAGGGCTTCCTGGAGTTCGCCAAGGCCCACGGCGTGCTCCCGGACGTGATCACCTGGCACGAGCTCTCCACCCCCGCCGCGATCCGCACCAACGTCGCCAAGTACCGCCGGATGGAACGTGAGTTGGGGATCGGCCCGCTCCCCGTGAACATCAACGAGTACGCGCACAACTACCACTTGTCCGTGCCGGGACAGATCGTCCAGTGGATCTCCGCCATCGAGGAGTCGAAGATCGACGCCGACATGGCGTACTGGAACATCGACGGCAACCTCAACGACTCGGCGGTCGAGGCGAACAAGGGCAACGGTCAGTGGTGGCTGTTCAACGCCTACGGCCGGATGACCGGTCACACGGTCCGGGTGACCGCGCCCCGGCCCAACGTCCAGTACACCCTCCAGGGTGTCGCCGCGCTCGACCGGGACAAGCGGCAGGCCCGACTGCTGTTCGGCGGCGGGAGCGGCGCCGCGGACATCGTCTTCGCGCAGGTCCCGGCGGAGGTCTTCGGTGACGCGGTGCACGTGCGGCTCCACGAGATCCCGTGGACCGGACAAGTCGGCGTGTCCGCCCAGCCGTTGCGGCTCCAGGACCGCGAACTGCCCGTCGTGGACGGGAAGGTGACCTTGTCGCTGACCAACCTCCACGAGATGTCCGGCTACGAGGTCATCCTCTCGCCCGGTGGCCACGGCGCGGTGCTCACACCGCCGTCGGTGGGCTGGCGGGCGACGTACGCGGCCGAGAACGCCACGTACACGGGCGGCGGTTACTCGAGGAACGGACCCGAGGGTTCGCCCTCGGACGTCGACAAGTTCGCCTCCTCTAGCACCTACCACATCGGCGGTCTGCGCACCGGTTCGGACGGAGTCCTCGCCTTCGCCGTCGAGGTCCCCCAGGACGGGACGTACGACCTGAGCGTCTTCGCCAACTCCTGCAACCTCGACGACCTGGTCAAGGAACAGGGCCCCACCAACGTCTTTCTGCGCGTCGACGGGGCGGACCCGCAGGAGCTGCGGCTTCCGCTCGGCTACAAGTGGGCGGTGTGGGGCCACACCGACACCCAGGTGCGGCTGACCGCGGGCAGGCACACGATCACGCTCGCCGCGCAGGACCCCGACCTCGGCGTCACCAAGGGCGACGCGATCATCGACAAGCTCGATCTGGCACTGCGGGACGAGCGGGTGACGGCTCCCGCGCTGTACGAGGCCGAGTACGCGGTGCTCGGCGGCGGTGCGCACGTGAGCTGTGCGCACCGCGGGGCCTCGGGGCCGGGTGCCGCCGTGCTGCCCCACTCAGGCACCGCCACGTTCTGGGTACACGCGGCGGCCGACGGCGAGGCGACCGTGACGGTGGAGCAACTGGGCGATGGAGAGGGCATATTGACCGTCAACGGGGAGAAGGTGGGGCGGCTGGGCCGGACTCCGCTGTTCCTGGTCGGCGGCATCAACAAGCTGACGGTCACGGCCACTTCGCGCCGACTCGTCCTGGACCGACTGCTGGTGGCACCGGGAGAGGGGTGCCTGCGGACGATCGCGTACGCCGCCGAGGAAGGCACCGTGACGGGGAATGCGAAGGTGACCGGCGCCCATACTTTCGCCACTGGCGGGAAGGCGGTCGACGGCATCGGCGGGGGAGCCGCCAACGCGCTGACTCTCACCGTCACGGCCGCGCACACCGGGCGGCACGCCCTCACCATCCGCTACTCCAACGGTGAGCAGGCTCCCGCCACCCACTACAACCCGGACCCGGTCTGCCGCCACGCGGACATCTCCGTCAACTCGGAGCCGGTGCGCCGCGTCCTCTTCCCCACCACCTTCCACTTCAACGACTTCCGCGACCTCACCGTCCCGGTGACGCTGAAAGAGGGGGCCAACACCCTCACCTTCACGAACCGGAGCCAGGACCGGGACGATCACCGGCAGCGCTCCGCACACGCCCCCGTCATCGATCGGGTGGCGGTGACACCACTGGCTCGAAACCCTTCCTGAGGCCCCGCTTCCGGGTCACGATGGGCGCCATGACCGATGGACTGGTGCTGCCGCCCGGATCCGGCCGCCGGATGGGCTCGTCCGGGATGACGCTCAAGGTGGGGGCCGAACGCTCGGCCCTGTGGTCGGTGTTCGAGGCCGAGGTCCAGCCCGGGTTCGACGTGGGCGCGCATTACCACGACGAAGCCGAGGAACTGTTCTACATACTCGACGGCGAACTCGATCTGCTGGCCTTCGAGCCGCGGGTCAGGACGACCGGGGACTGGCAGACCTGGGAGGCCGGCAGCGGGCAGAAGGTCGTGCGGGGCGGCCCGGGCAGCATGATGTACGTCCCCTCGGGCTGCCCGCACGGTTTCGCCAACCCGGGTTCCACACCCGCCCGGATGCTCTTCCTCGCCGCGCCGGCCGGCCACGAGCACTACATCCAGGAGATCGCCGAGATCCTCGACGCCCCGGGACCGCCCGACGTGGCCGCGATCGCGGAGGTACGGTCACGCCACGGCATCCACCAGCTCACCCCGATGCGTCCCGGTGGGCCATTGCCCTAGCCCTCCTCGCCCGCCACATGCACTCCGAAGGCCGCCCCCTGCGGGTCCCGCAGGACGGCGATGCGCGGGCCCTCCGGCACGGAGGTCGGCTCCATGAGCATGTGACCGCCCGCCTGGACGGCGGCGTTCGCCGTGGCGTCCACGTCCTCGACGGCGAAGTACGGCAGCCAGTGCGACGGCACCTCGTGCGGAAACTTGTCGTCCATCGTCACCATGCCGCCGAAGTCGGCACCGTCGATGCCCCACTGCGGGTAATGCTCCGAGGCGGTCACGGTCCAGCCGAACACCGTCGTGTAGAACTCCTTGACCCGGTCCGGGGCGCGGGTCATCAGCTCCACCCAGCCAAGTGCGCCGGGAGCGTTGAACAGCCCCGCACCGGGGAAGGCCCGCGCCTGCCACAGCTGGAAGGCCGCGCCGCCCGGGTCGAACGCCACCGCGAAGCGGCCCACGTCGAACACGTCCATCGGGCCGAGGACCACCGTGCCGCCGGCCGCCGTCACGGCTTCCGCGGCGGCGTCCGCGTCGGCCACGGCGAACGACACGTTCCAGGCGACCGGCTGTGAGTCCTGGTACAGCGGTGTGATCGCCGCGACCGCGGCGTCACCGAGGTGCGCCACCGTGTAGCCGCCTGCCTCCTGGCGCGGATCCGTCTCCGAGCGCCAGCCGAACAGATCGGCGTAGAACCGCTTGGCCGCCTCGAGATCGCTGGTCCCGAGCTCGGTCCAGCAGGGTCCGCCGGTCACCGGCCTGTCGAGCTTCATGGCGTTCCTTCCGCAGCGAGCCCCCTCAGAACGCTAAGCCCGGGCTGCCGCACCGGCCATCCGGGCGCCGGGCTCGGCACCCGTCCTCGGAAGGCCGTGCTGGACACCGTATAGGCCCCATATAGCGACCGAACCCACGCTCGACTCACTCGAACGAATGAGGGGGCTCGGACATGGGACGGGAAGGCAGCGCGGCACGGGTGGCGGTGGTGACCGGGGGGTCGCGGGGCATCGGACGTTCCGTCGCCGTACGACTGGCGCAGGACGGTTTCGATGTCGCGATCTGCTACCGGTCGGACGAGGCGGCGGCCCAGCTCGTGCAGAAGGAGATCGAGGACGCGGGGCGCCGGGCGCTGGTCAGCCGGGTGGACGTCGCCGTCCGCCAGGAGGTTCAGGAGTTCGTCACCGCGGTGGAGGCGGAGCTCGGCACCCCCGACGCCGTGGTGACGTCCGCGGGCATCACCCGGGACCGGCCACTCGCCCTCATGGGTGACGAGGACTGGCACTCCGTCGTAGGGACCAACCTGAGCGGCACGTACAACCTGCTGCGCTCCGTCATCCGGCCGATGATCCGCGAGCGTGCGGGAGCCGTCGTCACCCTCTCCTCGGTCGCCGGGGTCGCGGGCAACGCGGGCCAGGCCAACTACTCGGCGTCCAAGGCGGGCATCATCGGCCTCACCCTGTCGCTGGCCAAGGAGGCCGGACGCTACGGGATACGGGCCAACGCCGTCGCCCCCGGATTCATCGAGACCGAGATGGTCGCGGGACTGCCCGAGGACGTCGTGAAGGGCGCGCTCACCCGTATTCCGCTGGGACGGTTCGGGCAGGCCGACGAGGTCGCCGCCCTCGCCTCGTTCCTGGTCTCCCCGCAGGCCGCGTACATGACCGGCCAGGTGCTGCGCGTCGACGGAGGCATGGCCCTGTGACCTCGGACGACCTGTGGTTCCGCCGCTATCCCGCGGCGCGGACCCCCCGGGTGCGGCTGGTGTGCTTCCCGCATGCCGGCGGCAATGCCCAGCTCTTCCACGGCTGGTCGATCCGGCTGCCGGGCGATGTCGAACTGCTCGCCGTGCGCTACCCCGGACGCCAGGAGCGGATGGCCGAGCCGTGTGTCGAGTCCATGGACGAGCTCGCCGACTCGGTCGCCGGGGCACTGGCCGGGTACCGGGACGTGCCGCTCGCGCTGTTCGGGCACAGCATGGGCGCAGCCGTGGCCTACGAGGTCGCCGCCCGCCTCGAAGAGACCGGCCCCGGGCCCGTGCACGCGTTCCTGTCCGCGCGGGGCGCCCCGAACCGCGCGCCCCGCACTGCCCTGCACCGGGCCGCCGACGACGTCCTGCTCGCCTCGGTCCGACGGCTCGGCACCCTCGGCGGCGACCCCTACGGCGTACCCGAACTGCGCGAACTGCTGCTGCCCGTGCTGCGCAGCGACTACCGCCTCATCGAGACCTACGCCCCCGAGCCCCCGCCACAGCTGCGGGCCCCGGTCACCGCGTACATCGGTCTCGCCGATCCCGGCTGCCACGTCGAACACGTCACGGCCTGGGCCGAGTTGACCACCGGCGGCTTCGACCTGCGGTCGTTCCCCGGCGACCACTTCTACCTGGCCCCGCGGGAGGCCGAGCTGACCGCGGACATCGCCGCGCGGCTCGACCCGTCCCGTTTCGGGGCCGCCGCATTCGCCCACCCGACCGTCACGACTGCGAGGACAGCTCCATGACCAACACCGAGACCTGGGCGCCGCTGGAGATCGAGGCCGCGGACGGTGGCGGCGCCGACGAACTGCTCGCCCGGATCGACACCCTCGACCCCGGCCTGGACGACCTCCTCGTCCGCGAGAAGGGCCTGGTCTTCCGCGGGTTCGGCATCACGCCCGAGGCGCTCGACAAGGCGCTCGACCGGCTGCTGCCGCACCGACTGGCGTACGTCCACGGCAACTCGCCGCGCACCAAGGTCGGCGGCAATGTGTACACGTCCACGGAGTACCCGCAGGAGTACACCATCTCGATGCACAACGAGATGAGCTACGCCCACGCCTGGCCGACCCGGCTCGCCTTCTACTGCGAGGTGACGCCCGGCGGTGGCGGCGCGACCCCGGTCACCGACGCCGCCCGCTGGCTGGCCGCGCTCGACGACGAGGTGCGCGAGGCCTTCGCGGGCGGGGTGCGCTACGTGCAGAACCTGCATGACGGGTACGGCCTCGGCAAGAGCTGGCAGGACACCTTCGAGACCAAGGAGCGCGCCGACGTCGAGGAGTTCCTGACCGGCACCGGCGCCGAGTGGACCTGGCGCCGCGACGGCAGCCTGCGTGTCGAGTCGGTGCGCCCGTCCACCACCCGGCACCCGGTCACGGGCGTCGAGGTCTGGTTCAACCAGGCCGACCAGTGGCACCCCGCCGGGCTCGGTGACGACACCGCCGCCGAACTCGCCGCGATCCTCCCTGAGGACGAGCTGCCGCAGATGGTGAAGTTCGCCGACGGAAGCCCCATCCCCGCCGAGTACGTCACCCAGATCCGCGACCGGGGCCTGTCCGTCGCCGTCGACGTCGACTGGCGCCGCGGCGATCTGCTGCTCATCGACAACGTGCTGCTGGCCCACGGGCGACGGCCGTTCACCGGTGACCGCCGGGTCCTCGTCGCGATGTCCGACTGAGCCGGGGGTTCCACGATGACGACCACTGAAGAAGAGGTGCTGCCCGGCTGGGCCGGCACCGGCACGGCACCCGCGCTGCACCGCGCCGCCGCCGAGGGCGCGTCCGTCCTCGACGACGTCGCCGAACACCGTGACGAGCTGCGCCAGTTGCTCATCCAGCGGGGCGCCGTCCTGCTGCGCGGCTACGCCATCGGCGGAGTCGACGGTTTCGACGCCGTGGTGCGCGCCTTCTCCGGCACGCCGCCGCTGGCGTACGCGGAACGCTCCTCGCCCCGCAGCACCATCAAGGGGCAGGTCTACACCTCGACCGACTACCCGCAGGGCGAGGAGATCTTCCTGCACAACGAGAACTCCTACCAGGCCGTGTGGCCCGGCGTCCTGTACTTCTACTGCGCCGAGCCGCCCACCACCGAGGGCGCCACCCCGCTCGCCGACACCCGGCGCGTGCTGGCCGCCCTCGACCCGGACGTGCGCGAGGAGTTCGAGCGGCGCGGCTGGCAGGTCGTGCGCAACTTCCACACCGGCTTCGGCGTGCCCTGGCAGGAGGCGTTCAACACCACGGACCAGGACGCCGTGATCGCGTACTGCAAGGAGCGGGACATCGTCGCCGAGTGGCGGCCCGACGGCGGACTGCGCACCACCGCGAACCGCGCGGCCGTGCACCGCCACCCCGTGACCGGCGAACGCGTCTGGTTCAACCACGCCACCTTCTTCCACGTCACCACCGTGGCCGAGGAGGTCGGCGCCGGACTGCGGGCGATCTTCCCCGACGAGGACCTGCCCACCAACACCTACTACGGCGACGGCGGAGCCATCCCGGACGAGGTGACGGACCATCTGCGCGCCGTCTACCGGGCGGGCTCCGTCCGCTTCGACTGGCAGCGCGACGACGTGCTGATCGTCGACAACATGCTCACCGCGCACGCGCGCGAGCCGTTCACCGGGCCCCGGCGGATCGCCGTGGCCATGGCCGAGCCGTCCGACGCCGCGTCGGACGGGGGAAGTTGAGGACGTCATGTCACAACCCGAGGCTGAGAAGGCCCCGTTGGAGACCTATCTGACCCCGCCGACCCATGGGTCCCGGATCACCGGCATCGCCGCCTACCGGCCCACCCGGCTGCTGTCCAACGAGGAGCTGTCGCCGCTCACGACGGTCTCCCCCGAGTGGATCGAGCAGCGGACCGGGATCAAGACCCGGCATCACGCGAGCGAGGCCGAGGACCTGGTCACCATGTCGGTCGCCGCGGGCGAGAAGGCCCTCGTCATGGCCGACATCGACCCCGCGGAGGTCGACCTGACCGTCGTCGCCACCGCGACCCGCAAGCGCCGTATGCCGGGCATCGCCCCGGAGGTGGCCAGCCGTATCGGACTGCCCAACTCGGGCGCGTACGACCTGAACGCCGTGTGCGCGGGCTTCACCTACTCGATGGCGATGGCCTCCAATGCCGTGCGGCTCGGCGAGGCGCGCCACGTCCTCGTGGTCGGCGCGGAACGCACCAGTGACTGGATCGACCCGAACGACCCCGACACCTTCGTCATCTTCGGCGACGGCGCCGGCGCCGCGGTCGTCTCGCGCTCCGAGCACACCGGCATCGGCCCCGCGGTGTGGGGCAGCGACGGCGCCCGGCACAGCGTCCTCGGCCTCACCGAGCGGCCCGACGGGCGTGAGTACGTCGCCATGAACGGTCCGCTCGTCTACAAGTGGTCCACCGCGACCATGCCGGACGTCGCCCACCGCGCCTGCGCGGCGGCCGGGATCACCATGGGGGACATCGACTGGTTCGTGCCGCACCAGGCCAACAACCGCATCATCAAGACGCTCACCCGGGAGCTGGAGCTGCCGCCCGAGCGCGTCGTGAACGACGTCGTCGACACCGGCAACACCTCCGCCGCCTCGGTGCCGCTCGCGCTCAGCCGCCTCTACGACAGCGGCCGCTCCACCCCGGGCGACCACGTGCTGCTGCTCGGCTTCGGCGCCGGGCTCACCTACGCGGGTCAAGTCGTCCGCATGCCCTGACCGGGCCCCACTCCCATCCACACGCCCTTTACCCGAGAGACGGAACCTCACATGACCACGCACGAGTTGACCACCGCCGCCCTGACCGCCGAGGTCATCGCCCTCGTCCAGCGCACCGCCCCCGACCTGGAGGGCGACATCGACGCCGACTCCAGCTTCGAGGAGCTCGGCATGGACTCGCTCACGCGGGTCGACCTGCTGGCGGCCGTCGAGAAGAACTACAGCCTCTCGGTGCCCGACGAGACGGTCGCCGACCTGCTGCGCGTGCGGGACGTCGTCGCCTTCCTCGCCACGGCGAAAGCGGAGGTCTGACGGTGGAACTTCACCACGGGGGGCGGACGGTGGAAACCGTCCTCGACACACCGCTCCCGCTGTCGGTGGGCCAGGAAGGGCTGTGGCTGCTGCAGCGCCTGGCCCCCGACAGCGCGACGTACAACCTCGCCGGCGGGGCCCGGATGACGCCCGCGCCGGACCCGGAGATCCTCGGCCGCGCCGTACGCGCCCTGACGAACCGCCACCCGATGCTGCGCTCCCGTTACACGGAGACCGACGGACAGCCCTGCCGCATCGTCCAAGAGGTCGGCGCACTCGGCGAGTTGAGGGTCCAAGACGTGCCGGACGCCACGGACGAGGAGCTCGACGAGCTCGTGAAGGCCGAGGTGCGACGGCCCTTCCGACTGGACACCGAGGGCCCCTTCCGCGCCGTACTGCTGCGCCGCCGCGACGACGCCGTGGCACTCGTCGTCACCCACCACATCGCCACTGACGCCTTCTCGCAGTGGCTGCTGTGGCGCGACCTGCTCCAGGCGTACGAGGCCTTCGCGACCGGCGAGGAGCAGCCCGGCTGGGAACCGCTCCCCGTCGCCTACGACGACTTCGTGGAGCGGGAGCAGGTGCTCCTCGATTCCTCGCGCGGCAAGCGGCAGGCGGAGTTCTGGCAGGAGGAGGCCGCCGGTGCGCAGGCCGCCGAACTGCCCACCGACCGGCCCCGCCCCGCCGTCTCCTCGCAGGCCGGCGCGAGCCTGCTGCGCCGGCTGCCCGACCGGCTCTCGGTCAAGGTGCTGCGCACCGCCGCCCGGCGCGGGGTCTCCCCGTTCGCCCTCACGCTCGGTGCCTTCCAGGCGCTGCTGCACCGCTGGGGCGGCCAGAGCGATTTCCTGCTCGCCTGCCCGGCGTCCACACGGCGCTCGTCCGCCGCCGAGGTCGTGGGCTACTTCGTGAACCCGGTGCTCATCCGCGGCCGGTTCGACCGGGAGACCACCCTCGCGGACGCGATGGACCGGGCGGCAGACCGGGTCCGGCAGGCGACCGCGCGTGTTTCCTACCCGTACCCGCTGGTCGCCCGCGACGCGGCCACGGCCGGCCCGCTGTACCGGATCTCGGTGACGATGGTCGCCACCGACCGGTTCGGGCCCGGCATGGGCGGCGCCGCCTCGGGCGAGCCGATGACCGTGGCGGGCATCGAGACGACGTATCTGGAGATCCCGCATCTGGAAGGCCAGTGCGACCTCTCCCTGGAGATCACCCGCGACGTGTACGGGCTGACGGTGGCCCTGCGCTACGACACGGACATGTTCGAACGGGCCACCGCGGAGCGGCTGTTCGACCTCTTCGTCCGCTTCGTCGAGGCGGCCGCGGACGATCCCGACCAGCGCGTCTCCCGGATCCCGCTGACCGACGACGCGGAACGCCGGGCGCTCCTCGCCCTCGGCAGCGGCGGACCCGGCGGCACTCCGTGACCGACCACCTCGTGATGGACCACGAACCCGGCAGGAGCCTGCGGTCATGACGCCACGACCGGTGCTCGACGGCATCCTCGACGCCATCGGCGACACACATCTGGTGGAGCTGGGCGGTCTGCTGCCCCGCTTCCCCTCCCGGGTCCTCGCCAAGCTCGAAGGGTTCAACCCGGGCGGCAGCGTCAAGGACCGGTCCGCGCTGTCCATGCTCCTGGGCCGGATCCGGGGCGGCGAGCTGATCCCGGGCCGGTCCACGGTCGTGGAGTCCAGCTCGGGCAACCTGGCCATCGGGATCGCGCAGATCTGCCGCTACTACGGGATCGACTTCATCTGTGTGGTCGATCCCAAGACCACCCGGCAGAACCTGGCGATCCTGCGGGCGTACGAGGTCACCGTCGACATGGTCACCGAACCCGACCCGGACACCGGCGCCTATCTGCCGGCCCGGCTCGCCCGGGTACGGGAGTTGGTGGCCGCCCTGCCCGGCGCGTACTGGCCCAACCAGTACGCGAATCCGCTCAACCCGAGGGCGCACACCCGGACCATGCGGGAGATCGCCGAGGCGCTGGACGACCAGGTGGACTACCTGTTCTGCGCCACCGGCACCGGCGGAACCATGACCGGCTGTGCCGAGTACATCCGCGAGCGGGGCCTGTCCACGACGCTGGTCGGCGTCGACGCGCTCGGCAGCGTGCTGTTCGGCGGTCCGCCGGGGCCGCGGCTGCTGCCCGGGCACGGCGCGGCCGTCCGCCCGGCACTCTTCGACCCCACGCTCGCCGACGAGGTGGTGCTGGTCTCGGACCTCGACTGCGTGGTCGGCTGCCGGACCCTGACGCAGCGCGAGGCGATCCTCGCGGGCGGCTCGTCGGGCGCCGTCACCACCGCACTGCGCAAATTCGCGGACCGCATACCGGCGGGCAGCACCTGCGTGCTGATCTTCCCGGACCGCGGCGACCGCTATCTCGACACGATCTACGACGACGAATGGGTGCGCCGCCAGTTCGGCGAGGTGAGCCACCTGTGGAAGGAACCGGAGCACACCATGGCGGTGGGAACATGCTGATCATCGGCCACCAGACGGTCGCGGGGCTCCTCGAAGGGCGCGAGAAGGAGGTCGTCGACCTCGTCGCCGACGCCTACCGGCGCCACGACGAGGGCCGCACCAGCCTGCCGCACTCCGTCTTCCTGCGCTTTCCCGACCGGCCCCGGGACCGCATCATCGGCCTGCCCGGATACCTCGGCGGCAGCGCGGAAGGCGGCGAGGACGACATCGCCGGGATGAAGTGGATCGCTTCCTTCCCCGGCAACATCGCCTCCGGAGTGCAGCGCGCCAGCGCCGCGATCCTGCTCAACAACCTGCGCAACGGGCAGCCCGAGGCGCTCATCGAGGGCTCCCTCATCTCGGCGCAGCGCACCGCCGCCTCGGCCGCCGTCGGCGCCCGCATGCTGCTCGGCGGCCGCAGGCCTTCCGGGGTCACGCTCATCGGCTGCGGCGTCATCAACCGCGAGGTGCTGCGCTTCCTCGCCGTCGAACACCCCGGCCTCGACCGGCTCACCGTGTACGACACGGACCCCGAGCGGGCCAGGCGGTTCACGCAGGACAACGCGCGGCTGCTGCCGTCGGCCACCGTGCGCCACTGCGCCACGCTCGACGAGGCGCTGGCCGCACACGACCTGGTGTCCATCGCCACCACCGCCGCGACCCCGCACACCGGGCTCGACGCCTGCCCGCCCGGCACGGTCGTGCTGCACGTCTCGCTGCGCGATCTGACGGTCCGTGCTGTGCTCGGCGCTCACAATGTCGTCGACGACCCCGACCACGTGTGCCGCGAGAACACCTCGGTGCACCTCGCCGAACTCGCCACCGGCGGACGGGAGTTCATCGACGCGAGCATCGGCGCGCTGCTGCGCGGCACCGCGACGCTCGACCCGCGCCCCGGCAGGCCGCTCGTGTACTCGCCCTTCGGGCTCGGCGTCCTCGACCTCGCACTCGCCCGCTTCGTACGGGACCGGGCCCGCGCCGGCGGCCTGGGCGCCGACATCGCGGACTTCCTGCCGGCGTCCGCCGCGTAGCAGCCCGCCGTCGCCGCGCAGACCCGCCCTTGCCGCGCGGGGCCGCCGCACCGCCGTACGTGATGACCTTCCCTGGAGAAGAGATGACAGTCCCGCTGCACGAACTCATCGCCCACCAGGCCGTGTCGACTCCGCTCGCCGTCGCGGTCGACGGCGCCCAGGGGCCGCTGAGCTACGAAGCGCTCGACCGGCGCGCCAACCGGATCGCGCACCTCCTCGCGGCCCGCGGCGTCGGCGCGGAGGACCGGGTCGTCGTCTGCCTGCCGCGCGGCCACGACCTGGTCGCGGCGCTGCTCGGCGTCTGGAAGGCGGGCGCGGCCTATGTGCCGCTGGACGCCGGACATCCGCAGGAGCGTACGGCCTGGGTGGTCGCCGACAGCGGCGCGGGCACGGTGGTGACGACCGCCGCCGACGCCGACGCGTTCGAGGAGCTGCTGCCCGGCGGCGTCGTGGTCCTCGACCAGGAGGCCGACACCCTCGCCGGACTCCCCGATACGGCACCGCGCGTGGAGGTCTCCGCAGACCACGCCGCCTACCTCACCTACACCTCGGGCTCCACCGGGCGTCCCAAGGGCGTGCTCGTGCAGCACGGAGGCATCGCGGGCCGCGTCGCCTGGTCGCTCGGCAACCAAGGGCTGACGGCCGCGGACCGGGTGCTCCAGAAGACGGTGCTCACCTTCGACGCCGCCGCCTGGGAGCTGTTCACGCCGCTCGCCGCGGGCGCCACGGTCGTCATGGCACCGACGGGTGCCGAGGCCGACCCCGCCCTGCTGGTCGCAACGGTCGCAGGCTCGGGCGTCACCGTCCTCCAGGGCGTGCCGTCCGTGCTGCGCCTGCTGGTCGCCGAGTCCCGCTGGGCGGACTGCGCGGAGCTGCGTCTGGTGTGCTCGGCGGGCGAGCCGCTGGACGGCGAACTCTGCCGTCGCCTCGCCGAACCGGGCGGCGCCCGGGTCTGGAACACCTACGGCCCCACCGAGTGCTCCATCGACGTCACCGCCCAGCTCTTCGACCCCGAGCTGCACACCGAGGCGGTCCCCATCGGACGGCCCATGGACCACATGCGCGTCTACGTCCTCGACACCGAGTTCGACCCGGTGCCGATCGGCGTCGTGGGGGAGCTGTACGCGGCGGGCGAGGGCACGGCGCGCGGCTACGCGGGCCGTCCCGGACAGACAGCCGAGCGCTTCCTGCCGGACCCGCACGGCACCGCGGGCAGCCGTATGTACCGCACCGGCGACCTGGTGCGGTGGCGTTCCGACGGCTCCCTGGACTTCCTCGGCCGCGCCGACCACCAGGTCAAGGTCAACGGGGTGCGCATCGAACCGGCGGAGGTGGAGGCCGCGTTGAACGCCCACCCCGATGTACGGGGTGCCGTCGTCGACGCCCGCGTCGTCGGGGAGGGCAAGCGGCTCGTCGCGTATCTGACGACGGGCCGCCGCATCCCCCGGGACGAGCTGCGCACCTTCCTGCGCGGCCGGCTGCCCGAGCCGATGATCCCCTCGCTCTTCGTGCCGCTGGACGCCTTTCCGCTGACCAGCAGCGGCAAGGTGGACCGCGGCGCGCTGCCCGACCCGGTCCTCGAGCAGACACACAGCGCCGAGTACATCGCACCGCGCACCCCCGCCGAGCGGCTCGTCGCCCAGGTGTGGGAGCAGCTCCTGCAGGTCGAACAGGTCGGCGCGCACGACGACTTCTTCGCGCTCGGCGGCTCCTCCCTCGTCCTCACCCGGCTCGCCGACGCCCTGCGCAAGGCGTCCGGTGACGACATCCAACTGCGCGGCCTGTTCGGCGCGTTCACGGTCGAGGCGCAGGCCAAGCTCCTGGAGGACGCCCGTCCCGCCCTACCGGGCGTGACGCCGGTCGGCCGCGACGAGCCGCTGCCGCTCTCCTTCGGCCAGCACCGGCTGTGGTTCCTTGACCGCATGCACCCGGGCAGCCCCGAGTGGGTGGCCCCGTTCTTCCTGCGACTGCCCGTCGGCACCACGCGCGACGTCGTGCAGTCCGCCCTCGACGCGCTGGAGGCCCGGCACGAGTCGCTGCGCACCCGGTACGTCGTCGAGGGCGAGGAACCCCGCCAGGTGGTCGTCGCGCCGGGCACCGTCGAGCTCCGTGTCGAGGACGCCTCCGAGGCGCACCTGGAGCGGCTGTTCGGCGAGCAGTTCGCCCGTGGCTTCGACCTCACGGACGGCCCGCTGTGGCGAGCGTTCCTGGTCCGCGTCCCGAAGGGCGGACCCGTCCTGCTGGTGACGGCCCATCACATCGCCACCGACGG
Organism: Streptomyces sp. R41; assembly: GCF_041053055.1. NCBI lineage: Bacteria > Bacillati > Actinomycetota > Actinomycetes > Kitasatosporales > Streptomycetaceae > Streptomyces > Streptomyces sp. R41. The sequence goes on along the minus strand of NZ_CP163443.1, from coordinate 1,390,533 downwards.
CTGGTCGACCGTCGTCCTCGACCGCGAGCTGCGCGAACTGTGCGCCGCGGCGACCGAGGGCCGTACCCCCGAACTCGACCAACTTCCGGTGCAGTACGCCGACTTCGCGTCCTGGCAGGCGGCCCACGCCTCCGACATCTCGTCGTCGCGCGAACTGGACCACTGGAAGCAGGCCCTCGCAGGCCTGCCGGAACTCAGGCTCCCCACCGACCGCCCCCGGCCCGCGCAGCGCGACGCGCACGGCTCCGGCGTCAGGTTCTCCGTGCCCGCGTCACTCGCCGACGCCCTCACCGGCATCGGACGCCGGCACGGCGCTACCCCGTACGTGACCCTGCTCGCCGCCTTCGGCGCGCTGCTCGGGCGTTACAGCGGCCAGGACGACTTCGGCATCGGCAGCCCGGTGACGGGCCGGACCCGCCCGGAGACTCAGGGCACGGTCGGCTTCTTCCTCAACTCCCTGGTGATGCGCTGCGATCTGACCGGCGATCCCACCTTCGCCGAGCTGCTTCAGCGGGTCCGGGCCACGGCCATGGCCGGCTTCGCCCACCAGGAACTGCCCTTCGAACGCCTGGTGGACGAGCTACAGCCCAACCGTGACCTCTCGCGCACCCCGCTCTACCAGGTCGCCTTCGACCTCCAGGACGAGGGCGAGACCTCGGTGGCCGCAGACGACGTCCTCATGGACGCCTTCCAGGGCGCCTGGCGCGTCGCCAAGACCGACCTCACCCTCTTCGTCTGGCGGCAGTCCGACGGCTCCCTGATCGGCGCCTTCGAATACGCCACGGCCCTCTTCGACCATGACACCGTCGAGCGTCTGGCCCACCACTTCGTCCAACTCCTCGAAGCGGTCGCCGCCGACGCGGATGCCTCCCTCTCTGCCGTCGACATCACCTCCGTCAAGGAACGCCGCCTGCTCAAGGCGTGGAACGACACGGTGACGCCGGTGCGTGAGGTGTCGGTGCCGGAGCTGATCGCTGAGCGGGCGGTCGAGTCGCCCGATGCGGTGGCGATCGAGGCGGAGGGCGTCCGGCTGACGTTCGGTGAACTGGTGGCGCGTTCCGATCGCCTTGCGGGCGTGCTGCGTTCGCGGGGTGTGGCTGCCGAGTCCTCGGTGGCGGTCTTGCTGGACCGTTCGGTGGATCTGGTGGTGGCGTTGCTGGCGGTATGGCGGGCGGGTGCCGGGTATGTGCCGCTCGACCCGGTGCTGCCGCGTGAGCGGGTGGAGGGAATGCTGGCGGACGCCGGGGTGTCGGTGGCGGTGACCTCGGCGGCGTATGCCGACCGCTTCGCGGTCGATGTCGTACGTGCCGATGAGGATCACCCCGAGGCGGGGCCGCCGGCGCCGGTGGACCTGGACTCACTGGCGTACACGATCTTCACTTCGGGTTCGACGGGTCGGCCGAAGGGTGTGCAGGTCACGCACCGCGGTCTCGCCAACCATGTCGATTGGGCTGTCAAGGAGTTGGCCTCCTGCGGATCGGGCGGCGCGCCGGTGTTCTCGTCTGTCGCCTTCGACCTGGTGGTGCCGAATGTGTGGGCGCCGCTGGCGGCCGGGCAGCGGGTGTGGCTCTTCGACGGTGAGCTGACGGAGCTGGGGAAGGCGCTGTCGGAGGCAGGCCCGTTCTCATTCCTGAAGCTGACACCAGGTCACTTGGACGTCATCGGAAGTCAGTTGGGCGACGAGCAGATTCGCGGGCTCACGACACGGATCGTGGTCGCGGGCGAGGCGCTGCCTGGCGCTCTGGTGGAGCGCTGGCGTCAACTCCTCGGCGACGGGCGGATATTCAACGAGTACGGCCCGACCGAGGCGACCGTCGGCACCTGTGTCTTCCCGGTCGAGACGTCGTACGACGGTGTGGTACCCATCGGCCGCCCCCTGCCCAACGTCCACATGCGGGTCCTGGACGCCGAGCTGCGTCCGGTCCCGGTGGGCGTCGTGGGGGAGTTGTACGTCGGTGGCGTCGGCGTCGCGCGCGGCTACACCGGTCACGCGGCGCGCTCGGCGGAGCGGTTCGTGCCCGATCCGCACGGCGAGCCAGGCGCCCGGATCTATCGGACCGGTGATCTGGCGCGCTGGCGCGCCGACGGCGCCGTGGAGTTCCTGGGCCGCATCGACGACCAGGTGAAGGTGCGCGGCTATCGCATCGAACCCGGTGAGATCCGGGCCGCGTTGACCGCCCACCCGAAGGTCTCCGACGCGGCCGTGATCGTGACCGACGACCAGCGACTTGTCGCCTTCGTCGTCGGTGGCGTCGACGACCTTCGCGACGCTCTGGGGCCCGTGCTGCCCGAGTACATGATCCCGTCCACGTTCATCGAGCTGGACAGCATCCCGCTGACGGCGAACGGCAAGCTGGACCGGCGCGCCCTGCCGGATCCGGAGGCCGGCGCCGCGGACACGTACATCGCGCCACGCAGCGAGATCGAGGAGAGCATCGCGGCCATCTGGGGTCAGGTCCTGGGCCTGGACAAGGTCGGCGTCGAGGACAACTTCTTCGATCTCGGCGGACACTCCATCCTCGCCGTACGGCTGATCTCGCGACTGCAGACGGAGTACGACCTCGATCTGCCGGTGCGGGTCGCCTTCGAACGCCCCACCGTGGCGCAGCTCGCCGTGGAGATCGAGGACCGGGTGCGAGCCGAGATCGACGCGCTCCTGACCGACGCCCGCTGAGCCCACTGCACCATCACCAGGCCCACAAGAAGGGAACCCATCGCCATGGGATCCGCGCGACACCTCATCTCCATCACCGACCTGACCGACGGCGAGCTGCGCGGCATCGTGGCGAGAGGCGTCGAATTCGCCTCGGGAGCGCGGGCGAAGACACTGGACGGCGCCGTCGTCGGGGTCTACTTCCGGCGTACGTCGACCCGGACCCGTACCGCGTTCACGGCCGGCGCGCTGCGCCTGGGCGCGCAGACAGTGACGTTCGGGCCCGGTGATCTGCAGACCAACACCGGTGAGACCAGCGAGGACACCGGGCGGGTGCTCGCCGGGATGCTGGACCTGCTGGTGGCCCGGACCGCCGACGCCACCGCGGAGCTGCGGACCTGGGCGGCCGCCGGGCACATGTCGGTGGTCAACGCGATGAGCGCCGAGGAGCATCCGACCCAGGCGCTCACCGATCTGACCACACTGCAAGGGCACTTCGGGCGGGTGGACGGCCTGCGGCTGCTGTACGTCGGCGAGGGCAACAACAGCGCCGCCGCTCTCGCGCTGGCCCTCACCCGGTTCCCCGGCACCGAGCTGGAGCTGCGCACGCCGCCCGGCTACGGGGTCGCGCCCGAGGTTCTCGCCCGGGCGGCGGAGCAGGCGGTCCGCAGTGGGGCGAAGGTGGTCGAGCGGCACGACATGACCGCGCTGCCCGCCGACCTCGACGCCGTCTACACCACGCGATGGCAGACCACCGGCACCAGCAAGCCGACCGAGGACTGGCGCGAGGTCTTCGCGCCGTTCCAGGTCACCCGGGCGCTGTGGGAGGCCAGCCCGAAGGCCGTCTTCCTGCACGACCTGCCCGCCCACCGCGGCGAGGAGGTCACCGCCGAGATCCTCGACGGGCCGGCGAGCATCGCCTTCACGCAGGCCACGCACAAGCTGCACAGCGCGATGGCGGTCCTGGAGTGGTGCTGGGCGGACGGACGATGACCAGTACGGAACTTGAGGCGCGGGACGACGGCGAGGAGAAGCTGCCACCGCTGCGCAGCAACGGGCGCTTCCGGCTGCTGTGGGGCGGTTCCGCGCTGTCGGTCATGGCGGAACGCTCCTCCACCATGGCCTTCACCCTGCTGGTGCTCTGGCACACCGGGTCGAAGAGCGCCGCGGGCCTGGTCGGCTTCGCCGCGCTGCTGCCCATGCTGGTCATGCAGTTGCCCGCCGGTGTGCTGGTGGACCGCTGGGACAGACGGCGGGTGATGCTCGTGTGCGTGGCGGGCCGGGCACTGGCCATCGGGTCGGTCGCCGTCTCGCTCGCCGGGGACGAGGTGCGCGTCTGGCACATTGCGATCGTCGCCTTCGTCCAGGGCAGCCTCACCGTCTTCTACCAGCTGTCCGAACGGGCCGCCGTGCGCGGGGTCGTACCGCCCCAGCAGGTGTCCACCGCGATGGCGCAGAACGAGGCGCGCTCCCGGGCCGTGAACTTCGTCGGGCACCCGGCGAGCGGTGTGCTGTTCGGCCTGTCGGCCTGGGTGCCGTTCCTGTCCAGCACCGGGCTGTACTTGATGTCCCTGCTGACACTCGCCCGGCTGCGGATCCCCCACAACAAGCGTTCCGGCAAGACCAAGAGCGCCCGGGGAATGCGGGAGGAGATCTCCAGCGGACTGCGCTGGGTGTGGCAACGCGCCTACTTCCGCTCGGCGTTGCTCATCATCGCGGGCAGCAACCTGGTCTTCCAGGGGCTCATCCTCACCGTCGCCGTGCTGGTCAGGGAGCAGGGCAGACCCGCGAGCACGGTCGGCCTGATCATGGCGGCCGGCAGTGTCGGAGGACTTCTGGGAGCCTTCACCGGCGGGTGGTTGAGCAGGCGGCTGCCGATGCGGCGCGTGATGATGTACGCGCATGTCGCCTGGGCTCTGATCATGCCCGGAACTGTATTTCTCTTGCATCCTGTGACACTTGGGATTCTCTTCTTCATAACGTCGCATATAGGAGCCGCTGTTACGGTCTCCGGTATGTCCCATCAGGTGCGCATCACGCCGGACGCCATGCAGGGGAGGGTCGGCAGCGTCGTCATGCTCCTTGTCTCCGGGGCGAGTTCGCTCGGCGCGCTCGGCACTGGCTACCTCCTCGAAGGTGTCGGTACGCGCGGGACACTGGCCATCGCATCCGGAGTGATGGCCCTGCTCGCCGTGGTGGCGACCGTCGTGTTCACCCGCCCCGGGGCGGAGCTCGAAGACCGGAGCGCCCAGGACGAGGCGTCCGGACCTCAGCGGGAGCTGACGGCCGGTCCCCCCACCACCATGACGCTACGGAGAATCGATGGATGACGCAGTGCGGCTGGAGTCGCTCACCAAGACCTATGGCTCGGGCAGTGGCGCGGTCAGCGCGCTGCGCGAGGTCGACCTGTCCTTCCCCCGCGGCAGCTTCACGGCCGTGATGGGACCCTCGGGATCCGGCAAGTCCACGCTGCTGCAGTGTGCCGCCGGACTCGACCGGCCCACGTCCGGGCGGGTGTTCATCGACGGCACCGACATAGGCGGCCTGAACGAGACCCAACTGACCGAGTTTCGCAGGGAGTCCACCGGATTCGTCTTCCAGGCGTTCAACCTGCTGCCCTCCCTGACCGCCGCACAGAACGTCGGGCTGCCGCTGCGGCTGGCCGGCCGCAAGCCCGGTCGGCAGACCGTGCTGCGGGCGCTCGCCCAGGTCGGCCTCGAGGACCAGGCCGGCAAGCGGCCGAGCCAGCTCTCCGGCGGTCAGCAGCAGCGGGTGGCGGTGGCCCGCGCGCTCGTCACGCGTCCCGCCGTACTCTTCGCCGACGAGCCCACCGGCGCGCTCGACATCACCACCGGCCGCGAACTGCTCGAAGTGCTGCGGAAGTTGGTGGGCAGCCCGGTGACAGGCGGCCAGGGCGCCGACGATCCCGAGCTCGACGAGCCCACCACCATCGTGATGGTCACGCACGACCCGAACGTCGCCGCGTACGCGGACCGCGTGGTGTTCCTCGCCGACGGCGCGCTGGTCGGCGAGCTGACCACGCCGACAGCCGAGGCGGTCGCCGCTCGCATGACCGATCTGGCGGTGTCGTAGTGCTCGGCATCGCCTTGCAGACCCTCCGGGCGCGCTGGGTGTCGTTCCTCGGCACCATCGTGGCGCTCGTGCTCGGAGTCGCGCAGGTCGCCGCGATGGGCGTCCTGCTGATGACGATGCTCGATCTGCCCGACCGCCCGCCCGAGCGGTTCGCCCAGGCCTCGGCCGTGGTGCTGCCGACCGACCCCGACTGGGACCCCGCCCACCACGACCTCGGCGTCCGCTCGCTGCCCGAGGCCGAGGGTGTGTCGCAGGACCTGCTGAACCGGGTCTCGGCCACCGGAGAGACCGTCGTCGACCGGGCCTTCTACGCCCAGCTCCACGACGGCCCGAAGAACCAGGTCGGCCACCCCTGGGCGGTCGCGCGCTTCGGTGGCTACAAGCTGACGAGCGGTCAACAGCCCTCCGGGGACCGGGAGATCGTCGTCCCCTCCGACCAGGCGCACACCGGCGAGAAGGTCACCGTGATGACCGCCGCCGGAGTCGCCACGTACACGGTGTCCGGCACGGTCGCCCCGGTCGACTGGGAGAACGCGGTGTTCTTCGGCGACGCCGAGGCCGCCCGTATCTCCCCGCGCATCCAGGCCCTGGTGGCGCTCGGCCCGATCGACCAGGTGCGCGGCGCCGTCGGCAAGGGCGCCGAGGTCCTCACCGGCGACGACCGGCACAAGGCCGACGCCAGCGAGGCCGAGGACCGGGAGACCCTCGACAACACCATCACGCTGGTCCCGGTGATGGCGTCCGTCGCGGGCACCACCTCCGTCTTCGTCGTGGCGTCCACCTTCGCCTTCGCCGTCATCCAGCGACGCCGCGAGGTCGCCCTGCTGCGCACCGTCGGCGCCACTCCCAAGCAGGTCCGCCGCATGGTCCGCGGCGAGGCCCTGCTCGTGGGCACCCTGGCCTCAGCGCTCGGTACGGCTCTCGGCCTGTACGGGGCGCAGTTGCTCACCGACATGCTCATCGACCTCGACATCTCGCCGCCCTGGTTCCGCGTCACGCCCTCACTGCACTGGACGGTGACCGCCCCGCTGGCCGGCGCGTTCCTCGTCGGTGTGCTGGTGGCGCTGTGCGGAGCGGCCGCCGCCGCGCACCGCGCCGGACGGGTACGGCCCGTCGAGGCACTGCGCGAGGCCGCGGTCGACGACTCCGGTATGACGCCGGGCCGCCTGCTGATCGGCGCCCTCGGCGTCGGCGGCGGCGTGGGACTCGCCGCGTGGATCGCGGTCGGCAAACCGGCCACGATCCTCTCGCCCAACACCTACGTCACCGAACTGCTGGTCCCGGTGCTGGCCGCCGCCGTCATCGCCCCTCTCGCCATCGGCCCGCTGGCCCGCCTGCTGATGTGGCCCTTCCGCAACTCCGCCGGGCCCACCGCGATGCTCGTCCGCGAGAGCGTGCTCACCTCACGCAGGCGCACCGCCGCCACCGCGGCACCCATCCTGCTCACCGTGGGCCTCGCCCTGTCCCTGCTCGCCGCCACCGACTCGCTCGGCGCGGCCCGCGACCACGGACTGCGCAACCAGGTCGCCTCCGAGTACGCGCTCGCCCCCGACGGCACCCCGGGCATCAGCCCCGAAGTCGTCGACCGGGTCCAGAAGATCGACGGCGTGCAGATCGCGGCGCCCCTCCTCACCACCGTCTACACCCGTGACGAGGACCGCTACGACGAGAACGACGGCATGGTCGTGGACACCTCCGCGCTCAAGCGGACCATGGACCTCAGCATCACCCAGGGCTCCCTCGACAAACTCGACGACAACAGCATCGCCGCCCCCGACCTGTGGGGCTGGGACGCCGGCACCACGCAGAAGATCCTGCTCGGCGACGGCGAGGAAGCCACACTGAAGGTCGCGGCGGTCTACAAGGCCATGCGCGGCGAGGACGTCGCGTACCTTCCGGAACGCTTCGCCCCGTCCGCCGCCTACGCCCGCGACGGCCTCGCCCGCCGCGCCTACATCACCCTCGATCCCGGTACGGACAAAGCAGCCGCCACCGCGGCCATCGCGAAGGCCGTCCAGGGCACGGGGGCGCGCTTCCTGACCCGCGACGAGCTGGTCGCCTCGGAGAGCGCGTACGCCCGTCACCTGATCGAAGTGCGGCAGCGCTCCACCGCCGTGATCGTCGTGCTGTTCTGCTTCATCGCGATCCTCAACACCCTGCTCATGGCGACCTCCGACCGGCGCCGCGACCTGGCCGTGCTCCGTCTGGCGGGGGCCACCCCCAAGCAGGTCGTACGGTTCTTCGTCGCCGAATCGCTGCTGGTGGCCGGCATCGGCATCGTCCTCGCCCTGCTCGCGTCCGCGGTGAACATCGCGGCCCTGTGGGCGGCACTGCTCCAGCTCTTCGGTACGACCCCGATCGTGGCGCCCTGGCTCGTGGTCGTCGGCATCGCCGCCGTCTCCACGGTGCTCGCCGTCATCGGCACGGTGCTCCCGGTATCGGCGGCGCTGCGCTCCCGGATCGTCCAACTGGTCGGCGCCCGCGAATGACATCGTCCAACTGGTCGGGTGCCCGCGCGTAAACGCGAACGCCCTGCCGAAAGACCGCGCGCGGCCTGGTCCCTCCCCCCGTGGGGACCGGGTCGCGCGCTTCTTTGTGCCCCTACACGCCTTGGACGCGTCCGACAGTTCGCGTAGAGGCCCGGTATAGGCCCCCACCGGAAGCTGACGGCGGATCCGGGTTCGTATCCCGGTCCGCTGTCCGAACAGACCTCCGAGAGGGAGAGCCGACATGGCTGACGAGCAGACCGACGACCGCGTGTACCGGGTGGTGCTCAACGACGAGGAGCAGTACTCCCTCTGGGCCGCGGACCGGGACCTGCCCGCGGGCTGGCACGCGGAAGGCACCGAGGGGACCCGGCAGGAGTGCCTGGACCGCATCGAGGAGGTCTGGACGGACCTGCGCCCGGCGAGCCTGCGCCGCCGTATGGAGCAGGCCACCGCGTAACAAGCGCACGCGCACGCACACAGCACTACGGCCGGAAACCGAGAAGCACACGGTGGGGGAGGAGCGCTCAGCATGAGCACGGGCGGAGTTCGTACGGGCCAGGAAGCCGGGGATCAGCGCGAGGAACTGGTGCGCGCCCGGCTCGCCGGTGCCCGCAGGGGGCGGCGCGCCGCACTGCGGCGGGCGGACCGGGACGGCCCGCTGGCCCTCTCCCACGGCCAGCAGCAGATGTGGTTCCTCAGTCGCCTCGACCCGGACAGCTGGGAGTACAGCGTCCCGGTCGTCCTGCGGCTGCGGGGACCGCTCGACGCGGGCGTGCTGCGCCGCGGCTTCGAGGCGCTGCACTCCCGGCACGAGATCCTGCGCACCCGCTACCGTCTCGACGGCGCGCAGCCGGTCCAACTCATCGACCCGCCCGGTACGTTCGACCTCCCGGTGGACGATCTGACGGAGCTGGCCGACGCGGCGGAGCGGGAGCGGCAGGCACTGAGTCTGGCCGAGGCCGAACCCGGCCGCCCCTTCGACCTGGAGCGGGGCCGGCCGCTGCGCGCCCGGCTGATCCGCCTCGCGGACGACGACCACATCCTGGCCGTGGTGCTGCACCACGTGGCCTGTGACGAATGGTCCGTCGGCCTGCTGCTCGGCGAACTCGCCGCTCTGTACGAGGAGTTCGCGGCAGGCAGGTCCGATCCGCTCCCCCCGATCGACTTCCAGTACGCCGACTATGCGGCCTGGCAGCGCTCCCGCCTCGCCGACGGCACCCTCGACCCCCATCTCGCCTACTGGCGCGAACAGTTGGAGGGCATCACGCCCCTGGAGGTGCCGGCCGACCGGCCCCGCCCGGCTACCCGCAGCTGGGCGGGCGACGCCGTGCCCGTCACCCTCCCCGCCGAGCTCACCGAACGGCTGCGCGCCCTCGGCTCCGCGCACGGCGCCACCCTGTTCACGACCCTGCTCACCGGCTACCAGGCGCTGCTGGCCCGGTACACCGGACGCACCGACATCCCCGTCGGCACCGTCGTGTCCGGGCGCGGCCGCCCCGAACTGGAACAGCTCGTCGGCTACGCCATCAACACCCTGGTGCTACGCGGCCGCTGGCAGGGCGACCCCTCGTTCCGCACCCTGCTCGACAGTGCCCGCGCCACGGTCCTGGACGCCTTCGACCACCAGGAGTATCCCTTCGCCCGGCTGGTCGACGAGCTCCAGCCCGAACGCGACATGTCCCGCACCCCGCTGTGCCAGGTCGCCTTCACCCTGCACCAAGAGCGCACCGCGGCGTTCCGGCTCCCAGGAGTGACCGCCGAACCGCTGCGCGCCACCTCCCGCGTCTCCCGCTTCGACCTCACCCTCCAGCTGGGCGAGCGGGCGGACGGCTCCGTGCACGGCACGCTGGAATACAGCACCGCGCTCTACGACCGCGCCACGGCCGAGCGGCTCGCCCGCCACTACGTGCGCCTGCTGGAGTCCGCCGCCACCGACCCGGATCGCGCCCTGTCGCTGCTCGATCTGCTGGACGACACCGACCTGGCCGTCCTCGCGCCCGTGCCGCGCCTTTTCCCGGCACCGGACCGCTGCGTCCACGAACTCTTCGAGGAGCGGGCCGCCGCCGCCCCGGACGCGACGGCGGTCGTCTTCGGCGGACAGCGGCTCAGCTACGCCGAACTCGACGCCCGCGCCAACCGGCTCGCCCACCATCTGCGCGAACTCGGCGCAGGACCGGGAGAGTTGGTCGCCGTCAGTCTGGACCGGGGCATCGACCTCGTCCCCACCCTGATCGGCGTCCTCAAGTCCGGCGCGGCCTACCTCCCGCTGGACCCCGAACATCCGGCGGAGCGCCTGGCCTACACCCTCAAGGACGCCGGCGCCCGGATCGTCGTCACCTCGGACGCCCACGCCGAGCACCTCGCCGCTGCCCACGACGGCCGCCTGGTGAACCTGGACGGAGAGCGAGACATCGCCGCTCTGGCCGCCGCGCCCACCACCGCCCCCGCCTCCGGCGTCCGCCCCGACGACCTGATCTACACCATCTACACCTCGGGTTCCACCGGCCGCCCCAAGGGCGTCGGCCTCACCCACGCCAATGTGCTGCGCCTGTTCACCGTCACCGAGGAGCACTACGGCTTCGACGAGCACGACGCGTGGACACTCTTCCACTCCTACGCCTTCGACATGTCGGTGTGGGAGCTCTGGGGCGCCCTGCTGTACGGAGGCCGCCTGGTCGTCGTACCCCCGGACACCGCCCGGTCCCCGGAGGACTTCCTGCGCCTGCTCGCCACCGAGCGCGTGACCGTCCTGAACCAGACCCCGTCCGGGTTCCGAGGCCTGGTCGCCCTCGCCGCCGACGGTCACCCGCTGATCGACGAACTCGCCCTGCGCGTCGTCACGTTCGGCGGCGAACGCCTCGACATGCCGGCCCTGCGCCCGTGGGTCGCACGCCGAGGACTCGACCGGACGGCGCTGGTCAACATGTACGGCATCACCGAGACCACCGTACACACCACCTACCATCCGGTCACCGACGCCGACCTCGAGGCCGACCACGGCAATGACGTGGGCGTTCCGCTGCACGACCTCCAGGTGCAACTCCTCGGCACGCACGGCGAATTGGTGCCCGTCGGCGTCCCCGGCGAGATCCATGTCGGCGGCCCCGGTGTCGCCCGCATGTATCTGGGCCGCCCACGGCTCACCGCCGAGCGGTTCGTACCCGACCCGTACGGCCCGCCCGGCTCCCGCCTCTACCGCAGCGGCGACCTCGCGCGCCGACGCCTCGACGGAGGTCTCGACTACCTCGGCCGCATCGACCACCAGGTCAAGATCCGCGGCCACCGCATCGAACTCGGGGAGATCAAGGCCGCGTTGACGGCCCACCCGCTGGTGCGCGACGCGGTCGTCGTCGCTCGCGAGGACACCCCCGGAGACAAGCGGCTCGTCGCCTACGTCGTCCTCGCGGGCGAGGCCGTCGTGGCCCCCAGCGAACTGCGCGCCCTGTTGGCCCGCACGCTGCCCGCCTACATGATCCCCACCGCCTTCCTGGCCCTCGGCAAGATCCCGCTCACCGTCAACGGCAAGCTCGACCAGGCCGCTCTGCCCGCGCCGGACCGGGGCGCGCTCACCGTCGGGCGGACCCAAGTGGCTCCGCGCACGGCCGCCGAGGAGCGGATGACCGAGGTCTGGCGCGAGGTCCTCGGCGTCGGCCGGGTCGGCGTGACGGACAGCTTCTTCGACCTGGGCGGCGACTCGCTTCGCGCCGTCGCCCTGGCGGCCGCGCTGCGCGACGCCGAGTACGACGTGACAGTCCGCGACGTCTTCGCGCACCGCACACCGGCCGAGCTCGTCGAGTTCCTCACCGGACGCCCGGCCCCCGCCCGCCCGGAACCGGGCGTCGCACCCTTCGCCCTCCTCACGGACGAGGACCGCGCGCGCCTGCCGGAGGGCGTCGTCGATGCCTACCCGCTCGCCCAGGTGCAGCTCGGCATGGTCGTGGAGATGCTCGCCGACGACGGCCGCAACCACTACCACAACTCGACCTGCTTCCGGATCCTCGACGAAAAACCCTTCGTCGCCGAGGCACTTCAGCAGGCCGTGCAGGTCGTCATCGGCCGCCACGAGATCCTGCGCACCTCGTTCGCGCTGGACGGGTACTCGGTGCCGCTGCAGTTGGTCCACGACCCGTCGCAGGTCGACTCGCCCGTCCGTACACGAGACTTGACCGCCCTCGACGCCGAAGCGGCCGAACAGTCCCTGCGCGCCTTCATGACCGAGGAACGCGCCGAACTCTTCGACCTGACCCGGCCCCCGCTGATCCGCTTCACCGCGCACACCCGCAACGACGGCAGCTGGTGGCTCACCCTCACCGAGTGCCACGCGGTCCTGGAGGGCTGGAGCCATCACTCCCTCCTGATGGAACTCGTCACCACCTACCGCGCCTTGCGTGACGGGCAGCCGCTCCAGGAGCCCGAACCCGCAGCCGTGCGCTACGCGGACTTCGTGGCGGCCGAGCTGAAATCCCTCGACTCCGGCGAGGACCGCGACTACTGGCGCGGCATCGTCGAGGACCACCCCAAGTTCGTACCGCCCGCCGGATGGGGCGACGACCCGCTCACCACACCCCGTGGCCTGCACCGCGCCTGGGTCCCGTACCACGACCTCGAAGCCGGGCTGCGCGCCCTGGCGAGCGAGGCCCAGGTCCCCATCAAGAGCGTGCTGCACGCCGCCCACCTGAAGGTGATGAGCCGGCTCACCCCCGAGGAGACCTTCCGCACCGGCCTGGTCACCAACGCCCGCCCGGAGGCCGTCGGCGCCGAACGCGTCCACGGCGTCTACCTCAACCCCCTGCCCTTCGCCTTCCGGCGCGGCGCCCGCACCTGGCGCGCACTCGTCCGCCAGGTCTTCGACCAGGAGATCGAGGTCTGGCCGCACCGCCGCTACCCGCTCGGCGCCATGCAACGCGAATTCGGCGTCGGCGAACGCCTCGTGGACGTCCGCTTCAGCTACCAGAACTTCCGCCAGGTCGACCAGGACCTGATCGACTACGCTGCGACCATCGACGACAGCCCCACCGAGTTCCTGCTCGGCGTCTCGACCCGCGCCGGCTTCATGGTGATCACCGCCAACCGGCACGTCATCGGCCGCGCGGGCGTCGACCGGCTCGCTTCCATGTACCGCTCGGTCCTCGAATCCATGGCCGCGGACGCGGACGGCGACGCCGAGCAGGCGGTCCTGCCGGGCGGCGAACGGGAGTTGGTGCTGTCCTCCTGGAACGACACGGCCGCCTCCGTACGTGAGGTGTCGGTGCCGGAGCTGATCGCGGAGCGGGCGGCCGAGTCGCCGGGTGCGGTGGCGGTCGAGGCGGGCGGCGTCCGCCTGACCTTCAGTGAACTGGACGCCCGGGCCAACCGCCTTGCGGGCGTGCTGCGTTCGCGAGGTGTACGCGCCGAGTCGTCGGTGGCCGTGCTGCTGGACCGCTCGGCGGATCTGGTGGTGGCGTTGCTGGCGGTGTGGCGGGCCGGTGCCGGATTCGTGCCGTTGGACCCCGTGCTGCCGAAGGAGCGCATCGCGGGCATGCTGGCGGACGCCGGGGTGTCGGTGGCGGTGACGTCGGCCGAGTATGCGGACCGCTTCACCGTGGATGTCGTACGGGTGGACGAGGATCACCCGGAGGCGGACCTGCTGTCGCTGCCGGTGGACCTGGACTCCCTGGCGTACACGATCTTCACGTCGGGTTCGACGGGGCGGCCGAAGGGTGTGCAGGTCACACATCGCAGTCTCGCGAACCATGTGGACTGGGCTGTAAAGGAGTTGGCGTCCTGTGGTTCGGGCGGTGCTCCGGTGTTCTCGTCGGTGGCGTTCGATCTGGTGGTGCCGAATGTGTGGGCGCCGCTGGCTGCCGGGCAGCGGGTGTGGCTGTTCGACGGTGAGCTGACCGAGCTGGGTCAGGCGCTGGTGGAGGCCGGCCCGTTCTCCTTCCTGAAGCTGACGCCGGGTCATCTCGAGGTGATCGGAGGACAGTTGGGCGACGAGCAGATCAGGGAGATGACCACGCGGATCGTGGTGGCGGGCGAGGCGCTCCCCGGAGCCCTTGTCGAGCGCTGGCGCCGGCTCCTGGGCGATGGCCGTCTGTGGAATGAGTACGGCCCGACCGAGGCGACCGTCGGCACCTGTGTCTTCCCGATCGAGGAGGCCCACGAGGGTGTCGTGCCCATCGGGCGCCCGCTGCCGAACATGACCATGCGCGTGCTGGACGCGCGCCAACTGCCCGTCCCGGTCGGGGTCCTGGGGGAGTTGTATGTCGGCGGCGCCGGCGTGGCGCGCGGCTATGTCGGTGATCCGATACGGACGGCGGAGAGGTTCCTGCCCGACCCGTACGGTGAGCCGGGAGCCCGGATGTATCGCACCGGTGACCTGGTGCGGTGGCGTGCCGACGGTGCAGTGGAGTTCGTCGGCCGTATCGACGATCAGGTGAAGGTGCGCGGCTATCGCATCGAACTCGGCGAGATCCGGGCGGCGTTGACCACTCACCCGGGCGTGTCGGACGCGGCCGTGATCGTCACCGACGACCAGCGCCTGGTGGCTTACGTCGTAGGTGGCGGCGAAGGCTTGCGTGATGCGCTGGCGCCGATGCTGCCCGATTACATGGTGCCGTCCCTCTTCATCGAGCTGGACAGCATCCCGCTGACCGCGAACGGCAAGCTGGACCGGCGCGCCCTGCCGGACCCGGAAGCCACCACCACGGACTCGTACATCGCACCCCGCACCGAGACAGAGGAGAAGATCGCCGCCGTCTGGGGTCAGGTCCTGGGTCTGGACAACGTCGGTGTCGAGGACAACTTCTTCGATCTCGGCGGGCACTCCATCAAGGCGATCGCCCTGGTGGGTGCCCTGCGCGCCGAAGGCTTCGAGGCAGCCGTCGGCGATGTGTTCCGCCACCGGACCGTGGCAGGACTCGCGACGGCGCTCGGCGCGAGTGCCGGTACGCCCGAGGCGGATCCCTCCGTCGTGGCACCCTTCGCCCTGATCTCGCAGGAGGACAGGGCGAGGCTCCCCGAGGGGCTGGCCGACGCCTTCCCGCTGGCCCAGGTGCAGCTCGGCATGCTGGTGGAGATGCTGGCCGACGACGGCCTGAACAAGTACCACAACACCACCACGTTCCGGATCAGGGACGGCCGGGCCTTCGACACCGATGCGCTGGAGCAGGCGGCGCGGGCGCTGGTGAAGCGTCACGAGATGCTGCGGGCGTCGTTCGCGCTGGAGGGCTACTCCGTACCGCTGCAGCTCATCCACCCGAGCGCGGAGATTCCGGTCACCGTGCACGATCTGCGGGGGCAGGACGAGCGGAGCCAGGCGGCCGCTCGTCGCGAGCATGTCGTCGAGGAGCGCGCCGCCACCTTCGACCTGGAGCGCCCGCCCTTGCTGAGGATTTCGGCCCTCGTGGAGTCGGACGAGGCCTGGTGGCTGTCGGTCAGCGTCTGCCACCCCATCACCGAGGGGTGGAGCCACCGTTCGCTGCTCAGCGAGATCGTGGAGGGCTACCTACGGGTGCGGGCCGGCGAGTCGCTGCCCGCGCCCGAGGCGCCCGCCGTGCGGTACGCGGACTTCGTGGCGGCCGAGCGGGCCTCCCTGGATTCGGACGAGGACCGCGGCTACTGGCGTGGTGTCATCGAGGGCCACGCCAAGTTCGAACTGCCCTCCGGATGGAGCGGTGACGAGACGCCCCGCCCGGCGCACACCGTCCGCGTTCCGCTCGCCGACCTCGCGCCGGCGTTGCGCGCCGCCGCGAGCGACACCGGCACCTCGCTGAAGGCCGTGCTGCACGCGGCTCATCTGAAGGTGATGAGCCTGCTCACCCCGGAGGAGGCCTTCCACACCGGCCTCGTCTGCAGCGGTCGCCCGGAGATCCTGGGCGCGGAACGCGTGTACGGCATGTACCTCAACACCGTGCCGTTCGCCTTCCGGCGCGGCGCCCGCACTTGGCGCGAACTAGTCCGCCAGGTCTACGACCAGGAAGCGGCCCTCTGGCCCCACCGCCGCTTCCCGATGCCCGTGATGCAGCGCGAACTGGCCGACGAATCCCGCTTGTTGGACGTCCGCTTCAGCTACCTCGACCTCCAGGACGCCCAGGCCGAGTCCGACATCGTCGACGCCGACTCCGGCATGGGCGAGGGCGCGACCGAGTTCGGCCTCGCCATAGCGGCCCGCGCGAGCGGTCTGCTCCTCACGGCCGATCCCCGCCGCCTCACCCCGGCTGCCGTCGACCGGCTGGCGTCGATGTACCGGGCGGTCCTGGAAGCCATGGTCCAGGACGTGGACGGGGGCGCGGAGTCCACGTATCTGCCCAGTGGTGAGCGGGAGTTGATGCTCTCGTTGTGGAATGACACAGCGACACCGGTACGTGAGGTGCCGGTGCCGGAGCTGATCGCGGAGCGGGCGGCCGAGTCGCCGGGTGCGGTGGCGGTGGAGGCGAAGGGGCTTCGCCTGACGTTCGGCGAGCTGGAGGACCGGGCGAATCGCCTGGCGCAACGCTTGCGCGACACGGGCGTGGGTCCGGAATCCTCCGTGGCGGTGCTGCTGGACCGTTCGGTGGACCTGGTGGTGGCGTTGCTGGCGGTGTGGCGGGCCGGTGCCGGCTATGTGCCTCTTGACCCGGTACTGCCGAGGGAGCGCATCGGGGGCATGCTGGCGGACGCCGGGGTGTCGGTGGCGGTGACGTCGGCCGAGTACGCGGACCGCTTCACCGTGGAGGTCGTACGAGCGGATGGGGACCACCCGGCAGCGGCGGGGCCGCTGGAGCCGGTGGACCTGGACTCCCTGGCGTACACGATCTTCACGTCGGGTTCGACGGGTCGGCCGAAGGGTGTGCAGGTCACACATCGCAGTCTCGCGAACCATGTGGACTGGGCTGTAAAGGAGTTGGCGTCCTGTGGTTCGGGCGGTGCTCCGGTGTTCTCGTCGGTGGCGTTCGATCTGGTGGTGCCGAATGTGTGGGCGCCGCTGGCTGCCGGGCAGCGGGTGTGGCTGTTCGACGGTGAGCTGACCGAGCTGGGTCAGGCGCTGGTGGAGGCCGGCCCGTTCTCCTTCTTGAAGCTGACGCCGGGTCATCTCGAGGTGATCGGCGGCCAGTTGGGCGACGATCAGATCAGGGAGCTGACCACGCGGATCGTGGTGGCGGGTGAGGCGCTTCCCGGAGCCCTTGTCGAGCGCTGGCGCCGGCTGCTCGGCGCCGGACGACTCCTGAACGAGTACGGCCCGACCGAGGCGACCGTCGGCACCTGTGTCTTCCCGGTCCGGGAGGCTCACGAGGGCGTGGTCCCGATCGGACATTCGCTGCCGAACATGACGATGCGCGTGCTGGACGCACGCCGTCAGCTCGTCCCGGTCGGTGTCGTAGGGGAGTTGTACGTCGGCGGCGCCGGCGTGGCGCGCGGCTATGTCGGTGATCCGATACGGACGGCGGAGAGGTTCCTGCCCGACCCGTACGGTGAGCCGGGAGCCCGGATGTATCGCACCGGTGACCTGGTGCGGTGGCGTGCCGACGGTGCGGTGGAGTTCGTCGGCCGTATCGACGATCAGGTGAAGGTGCGCGGCTATCGCATCGAACTCGGCGAGATCCGGGCGGCGTTGACCACTCACCCGGGCGTGTCGGACGCGGCCGTGACCGTCACCGACGACCAGCGCCTGGTGGCCTACATCGTCGGCGGTGACCCGGACGCCCTCGGGGAGTGGCTGAACGGCACGCTCCCCGAATACATGATCCCCTCCGTGTTCGTCGCCCTGGACAGGATCCCGCTGACGGCGAACGGCAAGCTGGACCGGCGTGCCCTGCCGGACGCGGAGGCCACCACCACGGACACGTACGTCGCCCCCCGCTCGGAGACCGAGGAGAGCATCGCCGCGATCTGGGGTCAGGTCCTGGGTCTGGACAAGGTCGGTGTCGAGGACAACTTCTTCGATCTCGGCGGGCACTCCATCAAGGCGATCGCCCTGGTGGGTGCCCTGCGCGTCGAAGGCTTCGAGGCGGCGGTCAGTGATGTGTTCCGCCACCGGACCGTGGCAGGACTCGCGACGGCGCTCGGCGCCGACGGCGGCACGGACGAGGTGGACCGGTCGGCGCCCACGGCCGTGGCACCCTTCGCGCTGGTCTCCGCACGCGTCCGGGACTCCCTGCCCGAGGACGTCGTCGACGCCTACCCCCTCTCGCAGGTCCAGCTCGGCATGGTGCTGGAGATGCTGGCCGACGACGGCCTGAACAAGTACCACAACACGTCGACGTTCCGGATCAAGGACGGACGGCCCTTCGACGAGGACGCGCTGGCCCATGCGGCACGCACGGTCGTGGAGCGGCACGAGATGCTGCGTACCTCCATCGAGCTGGAGGATTTCGAGGTGCCGCTCCAGCTCGTGCACGCGACGGCCGACGCCTCAGTCGTCGTACGGGATCTGCGGGGCAGCTCCGCGGAGGAGTTCGAGGAGGCGCGGCGGGCCCACATCGCACGGGAGCGCGGCGAGCTGTTCGATCTGAAACGGGCGCCGCTGCTGCGGATCTCCGCGCTCGTCGAGTCGGACGAGGCCTGGCACCTCGGGTTCACGCACTGCCACGCCATCACCGAAGGCTGGAGCCAGCAGTCCCTGCTGATGGAGGTGCTGGGGCTGTACCACGCCAATGCGGTGGGGGAGGAGCCGGAGACCCCGCAGCCAGCGCCTGTGCGGTATGCGGACTTCATCGCGGCCGAACTCGCCTCGCTGGACTCCGAGAAGGACCGCGCGTACTGGCGGCGGATCGTCGAACAACACGCTCCGTGGAGCCTGCCGGCGGACTGGGGCACCGGGCTCGGTCTGCCGCGTGAGGACTTCAAGCTCTCGGTGGAGTTCCGCGACATCGAACCCGCGCTGCGGGCGCTGGCCGCGGAGACGGGGACTTCCTTCAAAGCGGTGCTGCTGGCCGCGCATCTGAAGGTGCTGAGCACCCTCACGCACGAAGAGGCCTTCCACACGGGCGTGTTGTACAGCGCGCGGCCCGAAGTGCCAGGCGTCGAGCGGGTGTACGGCATGTACCTCAACACACTGCCGTTCGCCCATCGGCGGGGCGCCCGCACCTGGGGCGAACTCGTCCGACAGGTCTTCGACCGCGAGGCCGAGGTGTACGGGCACCGGCGCCATCCGCTGCCCGCCGTGCAGCGGCTCGCGGGCGGCCGCCGGTTGTTCGACGTCATGTTCCGCTACCAGGACTTCCACCAGGTCGACACCGGCACGGTCGACGTACAGGCGGGAGCGGGCGACAGCTCGAACGAGTTCACGCTGTCCCTCGCCAATGTGCCGGGACGGCTCGTCCTGCGCGCGATCAGCACCGGACTGAGCCGGGCCAACGCCGAACGGCTCGCCGGAATGTACCGGGCCGTGCTGGAGGCCATGGCCGTCGGCCCGGACGGTGACGCGCAGGCGACGGTCGTCCCGGAGGCGGAGCGCACGCAGATCCTCCAGGACTGGAACGACACCGAGGTGGAGTGGGAATGAGCAATCCCCGACCGGGAACGAGCCAACCCCGACAAGGACCGCGCCGCGTCCACGAAGTGTTCGCGGACACCGCCGCCGCCCGCCCGGACGACGTGGCCGTCGAGGCGGCGGACGGGACACTGACGTACGGCGAACTCGACCGCCGGGCCAACCGTGTCGCGCACCGGCTGCGAGCGGCGGGCGTCGGACCCGAATCGGTGGTCGGCGTGCTGCTGCGCCGCCGCCGCGGTCTACTGCCCGTACTGCTCGGCATCTGGAAGGCCGGCGGCTCCCACCTGCCCCTGGACCCGGCGCTGCCGCGCGAGCGGCTCGGCTACATGCTGCGCGCGGCGGGCGCCCGGCTGGTGGTGACGGAGACGGAGCTGGCGCAGCGGATCGCCGGCGACGCCGGGGACGTACCCCTCGATGGCCCCGGCCTCGGCGGGGCACCCCTCGACGGCGGCGTACGCACGCATGCCGATCCGCCGAACGACTACGACGGCGTACTCCTCGATGTGGAACGCGAGCGGGAGGCGATCGCGCGGCAGCCGGACTCCGCGCCGGACCTCGGTGCGCCGGACGGGCTGCAGCACAGTCTCGCGTACACGCTCTTCACCTCCGGATCCACCGGCCGCCCCAAGGGCGTGCAGATCGCGCACCGCTCGCTGCTGAACCTGCTGTTCTCGATGCGGGAGCGATTCGGGGCCGGACCCGAACACATCTGGCTGGCGGCCACCTCGCTGTCGTTCGACATCTCCGCCGCCGAGCTGTACCTGCCCCTGATCACCGGAGGCCGGGTCGTGCTCGCCGGTGACGAGGAGACGGGTGATTCAGGGGCCTTGCTGGGGCTGATCGACGGCCGCGAGGTCACCCATGTCCAGGCCACCCCGGCCGGCTGGAAGCTGCTCAGGGCGGCGGGGTTCGAGCACCGCCCGGTCACCGCGATCACGACCGGCGAAGCGTGCCCGCTCCCCCTCGCCCGGGAGTTGCACGGGCAGGTGGACCGACTCGTCGACCTGTACGGGCCGACGGAGACGACCATCTGGGCCACCGGCTGGGAGGTCGAGCCCGACGTGGACACCGTGCCGATCGGCCGGCCGATCCACAACATGCGGGCCTATGTGCTCGATCCGGCGCTGCAGCCCGTCCCGGTAGGTGTGGTGGGCGAACTGTATCTGGGCGGCGCCGGTGTGGCCCGGGGCTATGTGGGGCGCCCCGCGCTCACGGCCGATCGGTTCCTGCCCGAGCCGTTCGGCGGGGCGCCCGGCTCCCGCATGTACCGGACCGGCGACCTCGCCCGATACCGCGCGGACGGCGAACTGGAGTACCTGGGCCGGGAGGACCACCAGGTCAAGATCCGCGGCTATCGCATCGAACTCGGCGAGATCGAGGAGCGGTTGCTGAGCCGGGAGGGCGTGCGGGACGCCGTCGTCGTGGTCCGTGAGGACGCCGGCGGCGAGAAGTGGCTCGCCGCGTACGTCGCGGTGGACCGCGCTTCGGGCCCTGACCAGGAGGCGTTGCGCGGCGGGCTCGCGGCGGAACTGCCCGCGTACATGGTGCCCGCCGCCTTCGTCCTCCTCGACGAACTGCCGCTCAGCGCGGCCGGAAAGATCGACCGCAAGGCGCTCCCGGCCCCCGGCCGGTCCGCGCTGATCGCCGACCGGGCGTACGTCGCGCCCCGCACGCCGACCGAACAGCTCCTGGCGGACGTCTGTACCGAGGTGCTGGGCGTCCCGGACGTGGGCGTCCGGGACCGGCTGGCCGATCTCGGGGCCGATTCCATGCGGATCGTCCATGTCCTCGCGGCGGCCCGCCGCGCGGGCCTCGGCATCACCCTGCGCATGCTCCTGGACAACGGCACGATCGAGGACCTCGCGAGGGCACTCGACCCAGCGGGAACGACCACACCCACGGGAAAGACGACGACGATGACGACAGTCGCCACCGAACCCCTCTCCGCGGCCGATATCGAACGGGTCATGGCGGAGCACCGGATCCCGGGCGCCGCCATCGCCCTCGTGCGGGACGGCGAACCCGTCGGCGTCCACGCCCACGGAGTCCGCTCCGCCGACACGGGCGCGCCGGTGACCCTGCGCACCCGGTTCCAGGCGGGCTCGATCAGCAAGCACCTCACGGCGTACGCGGCGCTGCGGCTCGTCGACCGCGGCGTCCTCGACCTCGACGCGGACCTGGACGGCCTCCTCATCGGCCGTGCGCTGCCCAGGGCGGCCGGCGGGCGGCCCGTCACGCTGCGCCAGTGCCTGACCAACACCTCGGGCCTCGCGGGCGCCCAGGCCACCTGGTGGCGTCCCGACGAGGCCATGCCGGACCTCTCCCGCATCCTGGACGAGATCCGGGCGGAGCACGAGCCGGGCTCACTGTTCCGCAAGGACGGCGCCCAGTGGGCGGTCGTGGAACAGCTCCTGACCGACATCACAGGGCAGGACTTCGACAAGGCCCTCCAGGAGCTGGTGTTCGAGCCGCTGGGCATGCGGGACAGCGGCTTCGGGGCACCCGGCGCACCGGACGCCGCGGCCGGACACGACCAGCACGGACGTGAACTGTCCGGCGGCCACCGGGTGCGTCCGGTGCGGGCGGGCAGCGGTCTGTGGTCCACGCCCGCCGACCTGGCCGTCTTCGCCGGGGCGCTGCGCCGCGCCCACCAAGGCCTGTCCGAGCTGTTGTCCGCGCGGCTCGCGGGCGTCATGCTCACGGAGGCGTTTCCCGGCAGTTTCTACGGTCTGGGCACGGTGGTCGACGGCACGCCGGGGGAGCCCGAGTTCGGCCACGGCGGACAGACCGCCGGCTTCCGCGCGCTCACCTCGGTGCGGCTGCGGTCCGGTACCGGCTGTGTGGTGATGACGAATTCGGACAACGGCAAGGAGCTCCACCGGGCCGTCGCCGCCGCGCTCGGAAGGATCATCTCCGCCTAGCGCAAGGCACCGGCCAGCCAAAGAAGGCGACGGATAACGCAGGAATAACGGTCCTTCATAGTTTCTCCACCGAGCCAAGTTCCGCAGATGTCAGAACGGGGGGTGCCGAATGGACTTCCAAGTCCTCGGCCCGGTGGAAGCCCGCAAGGGTGGCGAAAGAATCGCACTGTCCGGATCCAAAGTGCACACGGTCCTCGCGAGCCTGCTGCTCGCCCGGGGGCGCGTCGTGTCCGACGAACGGTTGAGCTCCATGCTGTGGGGGTGGGAGCCGCCCGCCACGGCCGGAGCGCAGATCTACACCTACATGTCGCGCCTGCGCAAACTGCTGGGCGACGAAGTCGAGATCGACCGGCGCCCGCCGGGGTACGTCCTGCGGGCGCCGCACAGCACGGTCGACCTCCTGGAGTTCGAGCAGCTGGACCGGGAGGGGCGCACGGCGCTCGGCCGCGGGCGCCATCTGGAGGCCAGCACCCAGCTGAGCCGGGCGCTCGGGCTGTGGCGGGGCGCCGCGCTCGGCAATGTGACGGAGTACCTGGCGGGCGCCGAGCTGGCCCGCCTCGAAGAGCTGCGGCTGCACGCCCTGGAAAGCCGCGTCGAGGCCGATCTGGAGCTCGGCCGGCACGAGCAGCTGACCGCCGAACTGACCGGCCTGGTCGCCGAGTTCCCGCTGCGCGAGAAGCTGCGCGCCCAGCTCATGACGGCCTTCTACCGCTGCGGCCAGCAGGCCGACGCGCTGCACACGTACCACGAGGGCCGCAAAGTGCTCGACGAGCAGCTGGGCATCGAGCCCGGCGAAGCCCTCGGCGCCACCTACCAGGCCGTCCTCGTGGGCAGCCTCGGCACGAAGAAGGGAGCCCCGGCCCGTACGGTGGTCTCCGCGTCGTACGGCGACGGCGATCCGCGCGATCCCTACGAGCCTCGTCCGGCGACACTGCCTCCGGACATCGAGGACTTCATCGGGCGCGAGGAGGAACTGGCCGCGCTGTGCGAGCAGTTGGCCGAATCGCGCAAGGGTGACGGGCCGCGTGCCCTGCTCGTGACCGGCATGGCGGGGGTCGGTAAGACCGCCCTCGCGGTACGGGCCGCGCACCGCAGCGCCGCGCACTTCCCCGACGGCCAGCTCTTCGCCGAACTGGCCCACCCCGACGGCCGCCCCAAGAAGCTGGGGGAGGTCCTGACGGTCCTGCTGCGCGCCCTGGGCGCACCGGTCGACGGCACGGGGCGCACCGCCGACCTCGACGAACTGATCCGCCGCTACCGCACCCGCACGGCGCGCAGGCGGTTGCTCGTGGTCCTCGACGGCGCTGTCGACAGCCGGGAGCTGGACCTGCTGCTGCCGGGGTCCGCCGCGGCCGCCGTCCTGATCACCGGACGGGCGAGGCTGACCCGGGTGGCCCAGGCACGCACCACCGTCCTCACCCCCTTCGAGCGGGACACGTCGTATGAGTTGCTGGCGGCCGGAGTCGGCCGCAGGCGGCTGCTCGCCGAGCCCGACGCCACGAACGAGGTGCTCACCTACTGCGGAGGACTGCCGCTCGCGGTGCGCATAGCGGGCAGCCGACTGGCCGCGCGCTCGCACTGGCCGGTCTCCTGGCTGGCCTCCCGGCTCGCCGATCCCGAGCAGCGGCTGCGCGAACTCTCTTACGGAGGGCTGGAGTTGCGTCGCGCGCTGCTCCCGTCGCTGCGGCAGCTGCCGAGACAGGCCGGGCGTACGCTCGTCCGCCTGGCGGGGATCGGCACGGAGCCGTTCCCCGCCCAGCGCGCTGCCCGGCATCTCGCCGAGCCCGAGTCCGCGGCGGAGGAGAGCCTGGAGCACCTGGTGGACGCGGCGCTGCTCGACATCTGCGGCGTCGACCGCCTCGGCCGTCCGCTGTACCGCTTCCACGAACTGGTGCTGCTCTTCGCCGAATCCCTCGCGAGTGCACATCGCGAACGGGAACGGTCCACCGCGGCGCACTGATGACAGCGTTGCCAACGGCTCCACATCCGGCCTGAATCGGGCCGACACAGGTCCGGCTCCGCAGCAGCGGAGCCGGACCGGTCAGTCGACGGCGGGTACCTCAGTGCCAGTCCTCCTCGTCGGGGCTGACGACCGTCGTGCTGGCCGGGCCGGCGCCGGTGGAGGCGGCGGCCAGGGAACCTGCCGCGCCGAGCGCGCAGAGCGCGATGATCCAGACCATCACTATCTGCCTGGCCGTCGTGCTCCAGATGTTCTGCATTGCGACTCCCGAGTCTTGCCGTAGCGGGTGCGGGTGAGGGGAAAGCGCCCGGCGCCGTCCCCTTCGTTCGCAATCGAAACTAGAGACATGCGGCTTCGGGCCACTATCGATCCGCCTTCGTCCCGCACTCCGCCGGCAGTCCGGCCTGCCGCCGCACCCCTCAGCGGCGTCGTCCCGACGTCGCGGCCGCAGCCCGCGCCGTGCTCGCACGATCCGGTGACCCGCCCGCGGTGGACGTCTGCGCCGGAAGTGCCGGAGCCCTTTCGGAGCCCAGCGCTTCGAGGGCGCGGTCGACTCGCTCCAGCCAGGGCTTCACATCGATACGGGCGAAGCAGTCCCGGGCCTCCGCCAGATACCGCAGCGCGCGGGCACGGTGACCGCACTTCCCGCAGGCCTCGCCCAGCACCAGCTTGATCTTCCCCTCGACCAGCGGATTGCTGACCTGCTCCGCCGCGTCGAGGGCCTGCGTCAACGTCATCCGGGCCTGCTCCGGGCGGTCCGCCCCGAGCCGTACCTCCCCGAGCGCCAGCAGCCCGTGCGCGAGCCCCAGCATGTCGGCGTTGTCCTGCACGATCCGCACCATGCGCAGCAGGGCCTCCTCGGCCCGCGCGAAACGGCCCTGGGCCAGCAGCACCCGGCCCAGCCGGTGGGTGGCGAGCGCGACACTGCGCGAGCCGCCGTCACCGATGGCCTCGGCGACCCGGACGGACTCCCGGCCCAGCTCGGCCGCCCGGTCGACATGACCGCGGTCGAGCTCGATCTGCGCCATGTTGTTGAGCACATGGGCCTCCGAGGAGAGGTCACCCACCTCGCGGAAGACCTCCAGTGCCTCGGTGCTGCGGCTCATCGCTCTCGTCAGCTCGCCGCGCATCTCGTCGATCATCGCCATGCTGCGCAGCACCAGCGCCCGCCCGTGCCGCTCCCCGGCCCGTGTGTGCAGCGCCAGCGCGGCGGCGAAGCACTCGTCGGCCTCCGGGAACCTCCGCAGCCGCATCTCCAGCGCACCCAGGATGTGCAGCATCGCGCCCTGCCCCCGGACGTTCCCGGCGGCCCGCGTCGCGGCGAGGGCGCGCTCCGCGCAGGCACGCCAGTCGTCGGTGTGGTCACGGGTCTCGAAGAGCACCACCGTGGACATGGTGAGATCCCAGGCCAGTTCGTCCAGACCGAGCTCCGCCGCCTGCTCCACCAGCGCGGACAGGGTGAGCCGCTCCGCCTCCAGCCACCGCAGCGGCCGGGCCGCGAGATCTGTGGCGACGTCGTCGGGCAGCGGGCGGCGCGGGGTCGTGCCGTGCAGGACGCTGAAGTCACCCCCGTAGAAGCGCCGGTGGGCCAGTTCCGCCAGGGACAGCGCGCTGCGGAAGACCCGTTCACGGGCGGTCCGCCGCTCCTGCTCGGACTCCTCGCCGTGGGCGCGCTCGTGGGCGTACAGCCGCAAGAGGTTCTGGAAGCGGTAGCGCGGCCGGCCCATCGCGTCCGCGCCGGTCACGTCCAGGAACTGGGCGTCGACCAGTTGCTCCAGGAGCCGCTCCGCCGTCGCGGGATCCGCGTCGACGAGCGCGGCGCCCAGCCAGGGCGCGAAGTCCGGTACCTCCAGGAGCCCGAGGAGCCGGTAGAGCCGGGCCGCTTCGTCGCTCAGGCACCGATAGCTCAGCGCGAAGCCCGCCCTGACCTGTGACTCGCCTTCGCTCAGCTCGTCCAGCCGGCGGCGCTCGTCGCTGAGCAGGGAGACGAGCCGCGCCACCGTCCAGTGCGGCTTGGCGGCGAGTCGCGCCCCGGCGATCCTGAGGGCCAGCGGCAGTCGGTCGCACAGCTCCGCGACCCGGGCGACGGACGCGGGATCGTCGGCGACGCGCCGCTCACCGACGATGCGGCCGAGCAGCTCCACCGCCTCGGGTCCGGTCAGCCGGCCCAGCTGCACCCGGCACTGCGGCGGCCAGGCGACCAGCTCGGCGAGCTGCTCCCGGCTGGTGATCAGCACACAGCAGCCGGGGCTGCTCGGCAGCAGCGGCACGATGTGCGGGTAGGAATGCACATTGTCGAGGACCACGAGCACCCGCCGCTCGGCCAGGATGCTGCGATACAGCGAGGCCCGCTCCTCGAGACCGACCGGGATCCGGTCGCCCGGTACACCCAGCGAGCGCAGGAACCGGCCGAGGACCTCGCCGACCGGGGCCGGCTCGTGGTTCTCGTCGTATCCGCGGAGGTCGGCGAAGAGGTGACCGTCGGGGAAGTGTTCGGAGACGCTGTGCGCCCAGTGCACGGCCAGGCAGGTCTTGCCCAGTCCGCCGACTCCGGTGATGAGCCCGGCCGTCGGCCCGCGCACCTCGTCGGTGCGCTCGAGCAGGGCGTCCAGCAGTGCCATTTCCCGTACACGTCCGGTGAATCCCGGTACGTCCGGGGGAAGTTCGAAGGGCTTGCCCACCGGATCCCGCGGTTGCTCGTGCTCCGCGGCGGACGGCCCCCGCTCGCCCGCGGCCGGAGATACGTCGTCGTGCAGGATCGCGTCGTGCAACTCGCGTAGAGCGGGGCCCGGTTCGAGGCCGAGCTCATCGATGAACAGGCGGCGCCCGAGGCGGAACGTTTCCATGGCCTCGGCACGGCGGCCGGAACGGTACTGCGCGGTGATCAGATGGTGCCGGGTGCGCTCACGCATGGGGTGCGCGCGCACCGTGGCATCGAGTTCCGGAATGATTCTCTGGTGATGGCCGAGTTCCAGCTCGACGGCGATCGCGTCGTCATAGGTGTTGAGACGTAACTCCTCCAGACGCCGCGCCTCGTCCTCCACCGCCGCTCCGGTCACGCCCGCCAGCGCGGGACCGTGCCACAGCCGCAACGCCTCGGCGTAGTGCCGGGCAGCATCGGACAGCCGCTTCTCCTGCACGGCGCGCTCGGCAGCGGAGACGAGCGCCGAGAATTCGAGGCTGTCCAGCAGATGTCCACTGGCGCGCAGCAGATATCCCGGATGGGCCGTGACGATGACTTCCTCGGCGATTCCAGCTTTCCTGAATGATTTGCGCAAGGCGGCTATGCAAATCGATACCTGTGTACGTGCCGTGGCGGGCGGTTGGTCTCCCCAGACCGCGTCGACCAGCTTGTCGACCGATACGGTCCTCTCCGGATTCAGCAACAACAGTGCCAGAATGGTCCGGTGGCGCGGCCCGCCCACCTTCACCTGTCCGTCGTCCGCGAGCACGCTCAGCGGACCGAGAATCTTGAAGCGCAGCGGCTTCTCCACTTGCCCTCCCCTGCTCCGAAGTCCCTGCCGGAGCTCGCGGGTGCCCCGTGACGGGCCATGGTTGATCCATTCTATGCACCACTGGATGTGGAATTGTTAATTCCAGCGGAAGGGCTGGATTTGGTTGTTTCTGAATACGCGTCAGTAAGGTTGATGTTGAGTTAAGGGCTTTGTTTGCGGCTCAATAATCCGGGCGAAAGTCGATTCCTGAACAAGGCTCAGCTTTTCCTGAACAGAGTTCAATCCTTTTGGAGATGCCCTCAGGGGCGGTAGCGCAGCGGGTGTTCGGCGGGGATCTCCACGATCACGATCTCGGTCCCGTCCGGGTCCGCGATCCACATCTCGATCAGCCCCCACGGCTCCTTCACCGGCGGCCGCAGCACCTCGACACCGGCGGCCGTCAGCTCTTCGTGCGCAGCCGTCACGTCCGCGACCTGGAGCCACAGCTTGAGCGCGGGGGAGGGCGGCGTCTCGGAGCGGCCCGCGACCTCCAGGAAGCCGCCGCCGAGGAAGTAGACGGTCCCGCGCTCGGGGCCCGTGCCGAACTCGCGGTAGACGGCCAGGCCCAGCTGTTCGCCGTAGAAGGTCCGGGAGCGCTCCGGGTCGGTGGGGCGCAGGAGGGTCCGGCTGCTCAGTACATGCACCATGCAGCCGGAGCCTAGGGGAGGGTTACGCTCGTCGGTGCCCGAGCCGCGCCACCGAACGGAGAAACGCTCCATGGACACCGCCGCTTCCACCGGACTGACCTTCCGCGATGCCACCGACTCCGATGTGGACGCCCTGGTCGCGTTGATCGAGTCGGCGTACCGCGGAGACTCCAGCCGCACCGGCTGGACCACGGAGGCGGACATCCTCGAAGGGCAGCGGACCGACCCCGAGGGCGTGCTCGCCGTCATCAATTCGCCCGACAGCCGACTGCTGACGGTGGAGCGGGACGGCGCGGTCGTCGCCTGCTGCCAGCTCGAGCACCGCGGCGACCACGCCTACTTCGGCATGTTCGCGGTCAGCCCCACGCTGCAGGGCGGGGGCCTGGGCAAGGTGATCATCGCGGAGGCGGAGCGGCACGCGCGGGAGATCTGGGGTGTCGCGGAGATGTGCATGACCGTGATCTCCGTACGCGACGACCTCATCGCCTGGTACGAGCGGCGCGGCTACCGCCGTACGGGAAAGATGACGCCCTTCCCGTACGGCGACGAGCGCTTCGGCATTCCGCAGCGCGACGACCTGCAGTTCGAGCTGCTGGTCAAGCCGCTGGCGTGACGTTCACGCGGTGAAGCGGCCGGTGCGCTTGATCTCGGGATAGTCGGTGGTCGCGCCGTCCAGCTCCAAGGCGCGCACCAGCCGCAGCTGGTCCTGGGTGTTCACCACCCAGCCGATGATCCGCAGGTCGGCCTTGCGGGCGGCCTCGACGACCTCCAGGCTCAGCCGGCGGATGTTGAGGCAGACCGTCTCGGCACCGGCCTCCGTGGCGCGCTCCACGACATCGATGCCATAGCGGCTCGCGATGAGCGCGGTGCGGACGCCCGGCACGAGGCGGGCGATCTCCGCGATCGCCTCGTCGTGGAACGACGACACCTCGACCCGCCCGACCAGGTCCCGCCGGTGCATGACCTCGGCCAGTGCCCTGGCCGCCGCCAGGTCTTTGATCTCGGCCTGCAGCGGCGTCCTGACGGCGTCCAGGACCTCCTCGAAGACGGGGACGCGCTCACCGTGTCCCGCGTCCAGCGCGCGCAGCTCGGCGAGCGTCTTCTCGGCGATCGGCCCCGAGCCGTCGGTCGTACGGTCCACTTCGGCGTCGTGCATGACGACGAGAGCGCCGTCCTTGCTCAGATGCAGATCGAGTTCGATCAGGTCGAGGCCCGCGTGCTGGGCGGCGATGAAGGAACGGAGGGTGTTTTCGGGTTCGACACCCATCACTCCGCGATGACCGATGGTGAGGAAGTTCAAGATTCGACTCGCTTCCGTCGACGGCGGCTCGGCTCGCGCGTGGAACCGACGGCGGCGCCCACGCGGCAAGGCCGCAGCCTAATGGCCCCGCTGTGCGATGTACCCGTTCGTACGCGGGGCAATGGCGGCGCCTGGCAGGGAAGATCCATGTCGGGCGGCCGGGACGGGTCACTCTGGGGTGGGCGAGTCCCGTGACGGTTGACCGGCGGCCGCCGCCCTTGCCACTTGTAGAACTGACGGCTAGTCATGTCTCTGCTCAGGCAAGGGAGTTCATTCCACCCCCTGGAGAGGTGCCGCGATGCCCACCGAACCCGCGCCCGACGTCCTCGCCCTCATCGACGCCATCAGTGTCCACTTCCCGGACCTCGGAGGCGCCGTCACCGACGCGGCCGAGGCCCGCCGCATCCTGGCCGCCGCGCCCGCGTGGCCCTTCGAGCCGCCGGCCGTGGGCTCGGTCGAGAACCGGGCGATACCGGGTCCGAAGGGGGCACCGGAGATCCCCGTGCGGATCTATCGGCCGCAGCCGCAGCCGCAGCCGCTGTCACAGCCGGAGCGGGAGCCGCGGCAGGAGGCGCAGCCGGATTCGGATCGGGCTCAGCCACCCGCGCCGCGCCCCACGGTCGTCTTCTTCCACGGCGGCGGATGGGTCATCGGCGGCCTGGACACCCACGACCCCATCACGCGGGCCCTGTGCCGGGACGCCAGTGCGGTCGTCGTCTCGGTCGACTACCGGCTCGCGCCGGAGGCCCGCTTCCCCGCGGCCGTCGACGACGCGTACGCCGCGCTGTGCTGGGCCGCGGAGCACATCGGCGAACTGGGCGGGGATCCGGGCGCGTTGGTGGCCGCCGGCGACAGCGCGGGCGGAAACCTGGCGGCCGTCGCCGCGCTCATCGCCCGCGACCGGGGCGGACCGGAGCTCGCACTCCAGGTGCTCATCTATCCCGCGACCGACGTACGGCCACGGGGCGACACCTCCCGGTGGGGCGGCGAGGGGTATTTCCTCAAGCCGGCCCATGGCCGCTGGTTCGTCGAGCAGTACTTCGGGCCCGACGGCGACCGGACGCACCCGCACGCCTCCCCCCTGCTGGCCGATCCGCACGGCCTGCCGCCGACCCACATCGTCACCGCGGGCTTCGATCTCCTCTGTGGCGAAGGTCGTGCATACGCGGATAAATTGCGTAAATCAGGCATACCGGTCACCGAGGATCACCATCCGGGTATGTTCCACGGATTCTTCGGCTTCCCCGAGCTTCTCGCGGATGCCCGCGCAGCCCAGTGGCGCGTAGCGGAAGTAATCGCCTCCGCGGTGTCCGACAGGAAAAAGAGCGGTGAAGACGGGGGGTGTGCAGGATAATCTCCAGAGTCTCCCCTTGCGGGAAGGAACCTCACTTGCATACGGTGTCCAAACGCGAGGTTCTCCCGTGGAGGATGGGACATGACGGAAATTCTTGTGCAGGTGGGTACGGAGGAGCGGGTTCCTCCCGTGGCCAGGGTGGTGGAGCACCCGGCATGGCCCGTGCTCAAGGATGCCGTGGAGGAGATCCGGCCCTGGCAGGCCAAGGACGGCTCCATCGACTTCGAGGCGGAGGGCGCCCCCGACGCGTCCGACGCCGATCTGGCCGTACGCCGTGCCATAGACGCCATCGAGCAGCTCGCCCCGCTGCTGCCGCATGACGCGGCCTACCACGAGGCGCTCATGAAGGATCTGCGGCGCTGGGCCGACGGCGGCTTCCAGGTGCCCGACTTCCTCGACTCGCTGCTGGCCTTCCAGCCCGCCGCGGACCGCGAGGACGGGCTCCAGCACCTGGTCGTCTTCCCGATGTACACGCAGAACGGCAACCCGAACCGCAACTTCGAAGCGGTCGTCCTGCGCATGGTGTGGCCGGACTGGCTGGCCGAACTGGAGCGCACCCGCTACGACAATCCGCTCTTCTGCGGCATCAGTTTCGAGGACTTCACCGCGGGCTACGACACGAATTCGGCCGTTCTCTTCCCCGAGACCATCGCGGTGCGCGAGGCGCCCGAGCGCTTCTCCTGGGGCGGCATCTTCTGCGACCGCGAGGCCGCCCGCTTCCGCGCCGTCACCGACGCGGCCGTGGGCATCCTGGGCCTGGAGCTGCCCGAGGACGTCGCCGCCATGGTCCACGACCAGCAGCGCTGCGAGCAGGCCTTCGTGCTGTGGGACATGGTCCACGACCGCACCCACAGCCGCGGCGACCTGCCGTTCGACCCGTTCATGATCAAGCAGCGCCAGCCGTTCTGGATGTACGGCCTGGAGGAGCTGCGCTGTGACCTCACCGCCTTCAAGGAGGCCGTGAAGCTGGAGGCCGACGGCTTCCCGCAGGGCCGTGACGTGCAGTACGCGGTGCTCTTCGACCGGATGTTCCGCTTCCCGGTCACCGGCGAGCGCGTCCGCAACTACGACGGCCTCGGCGGTCAGCTGCTCTTCGCGTACCTGCACAAGCACGACGTCGTCCGCTGGACCGACAACAAGCTGCACATCGACTGGCAGCGCGCCCCGCAGGTCACCAACCAGCTGTGCGCCGAGATCGAGGACCTCTACCGGGCCGGCATCGACCGCCCCAAGCTGGTCCACTGGTTCAAGGCGTACGAGCTGGTCTCCACCTACCTCGCCCCGCACCCCGGCTCCCGCTGGGCCAAGGGTCCGGACGCCCTGGATCTGACCCAGCCGCCGCGTAAGCTCGTGGACGACGTGCTTCCGGACGAGTTTCCGCTGAGCATGTTCTATGAGGCGCTCTCCAAGAAGCTGAAGAACGTGATCGCCTCCACCAAGGGCATCACCGCGGCGAGCGCCGAGCGGGCCGCCGCGTGAGCGCCCGCGTCCAGGACGCTCAGGAGGCGAAGAAGATGGGCAACGGAGCTCTCAGCGGTGCGGTGATCGCGGTGGCCGGCGCGGGTGGACCCGCCGGGCGCGCGACGCTGGCCCGGCTTGCCGACGCGGGCGCGACCGTCGTCGGTTCGGACAATGACCCCGAGCGTCTGGCGGAGGCCGTGGACGCGGCCCGCTACGGGCACGGCGGCGCCACCGTCGTCGGGGACACGGTCGACCTGCTCGACCTGGAGTCGACCCGCGACTGGGCCACCCGCATCGAGAAGGACTTCGGCCGCGTCGACGGCCTGGTCCACCTCGTGGGCGGCTGGCGCGGCAGCGAGACATTCACCAAGACCAGCCTCGACGACTGGGACTTCCTGGAGCTGCTGCTCATCCGCACGGTGCAGCACACCACCCTCGCCTTCCACGAGGCGTTGCAGCGCAGCGACCGTGGCCGGTACCTCCTGATCAGCGCCGCGGGCGCCAGCAAGCCCACCGCGGGCAACGCCGCCTACGCCGCCGCCAAGGCCGCCGCCGAGGCGTGGACGCTGGCCATGGCCGACTTCTTCCACAAGGCCGGGGGCGCCGAGGGGCCGACGTCGGCGGCTGCGATCCTGGTGGTCAAGGCACTGGTGCACGACGCGATGCGCGCCGAGCGCCCGAACGCGAAGTTCGCGGGCTTCACGGACGTCAAGGACCTGGCCGAGGCCATCGCCGGCGTCTGGGAGAAGTCCGCCGCTGAAGTGAACGGAAACCGTCTGTGGCTGACCGAGAAGCCGTGAACCCTCCGAAGACCGACGCCCGGCGTCACCACGACCCGGCCGTCCGCGGCTTCGCCAGCGACAACTACGCGGGGGCTCACCCCGAGGTGCTCGCCGCCCTGGCCCTGGCCAACGGCGGACACCAGGTCGCGTACGGCGAGGACGACTACACGGCGAATCTCCAGCAGATCATCCGCAGCCACTTCGGTGCCACGGCCGAGGCCTTCCCGGTCTTCAACGGCACCGGCGCGAACGTGGTCGCGCTCCAGGCGGTCACCGACCGCTGGGGCGCGGTGATCTGCGCGGAGAGCGCGCACATCAACGTCGACGAGGGCGGCGCCCCCGAGCGCATGGGCGGCCTCAAGCTGCTCACGGTGCCCACGCCCGACGGCAAGCTCACCCCCGAGCTGATCGACCGGCAGGCGTACGGCTGGGACGACGAGCACCGCGCGATGCCGCAGGTCGTCTCGATCACCCAGAGCACCGAGCTGGGCACTCTCTACACGCCCGACGAGATCCGCGCGATCTGCGACCACGCCCACGCGCACGGCATGAAGGTGCACCTGGACGGGTCCCGGATATCCAACGCGGCCGCCTCCCTGGACGTCCCGATGCGGACGTTCACCAACGCGGTCGGCGTCGACCTCCTGTCGCTGGGCGGGACGAAGAACGGCGCGCTGTTCGGCGAGGCCGTCGTCGTCCTCAACCAGGACGCAGTCAGCCATATGAAGCATCTGCGCAAGCTGTCGATGCAGCTCGCCTCCAAGATGCGCTTCGTCTCCGTACAACTGGAGGCGCTGCTCGCCAAGGACCTGTGGCTGCGCAACGCCCGGCACTCGAACGAGATGGCGCAGCGGCTGGCCGAGGGCGTGCGCGCGGTGCACGGCGTCGAGATCCTCTACCCGGTCCAGGCCAACGCGGTCTTCGCGCGGCTGCCGCACGACGTGAGCGAGCGCCTGCAGAAGCGCTACCGCTTCTATTTCTGGGACGAGGCCGCGGGCGACGTCCGCTGGATGTGCTCCTTCGACACGACCGAGGACGATGTCGACGGGTTCGTGGCGGCTCTCAAGGAGGAGATGGCCCACCACTAGCCTGGGCAGCAGTGCATAGATATACGGCCGATCGAAAAGTCATTGACTCTCGGTCGGTCGTATTCCTATGCTCTGCGGGCGTGCAGCTCATCCAGGAAACCCCTGACCTGTCCGCCTACTTGGTCGCCGACGAGGTCATCGACCATCATCATCCGGTTGTCCGCGAGGTGGTCGCACGCCTCGCGAAGGGCGCCGCCGACTCGTATGGCTATGCGCAGGCCGCGTACGAGTTCGTGCGCGACGCGATTCCGCACTCGCAGGACGCCGGTGACCTGCGCGTCACCTGGCGCGCGTCCGACGTGCTGGAACTGCGCACCGGCATCTGCCACGCCAAGGCGCACGCGCTGGCCGCGCTGCTGCGGGCGGAGGACATCCCGACCGCCCTGTGTTACCAGTCGCTGCTGCACGACGACGGCAGTGGGCATGCCGTGCACGGTCTGGTGGCCGTCCGGTTCGACGGGGCCTGGCATCGGCAGGACTGCCGGGGGAACAAGCCCGGCGTCGACGCGCAGTTCTCGCTCGACGGCGAGCGGCTGGCCTGGACTCCCGACCCGAAGTCCAGTGAGGTGGACTACCCGGTACTGTACGCTGAACCTCACCCGGCCGTTCTGCGCGCCCTCAGGGAGGCCTCGGACCGGCCCTCCCTGTGGCAGACGCTTCCCACCGCACTCTGAGGCAAGGCAGGCAAGGCGGACGATGACTCTCACGCTCACCGTGTCCGACCAGGTGCGCACCCTCGCGCCCGGCTTCACCCACGTCGCCATCGAGGCGTACGCACTGGTCAACGGGCCCAGCACCGAGGGGACTTCGGCGCTGCTCGACGACGCGGCCCGGCGACTGGCACGGCGACTGGACGGTCGAGCTCCGCACGAGGACCCGCACATGGTGGCCTGGCGGGAGGTGTACGCGGCGTTCGGCTCCGCACGAGGACCCGCACATGGTGGCCTGGCGGGAGGTGTACGCGGCGTTCGGCTCCAAGCCGTCGCGCACCCGTAATTCCGCGGAGGCCCTGGCCAAGCGCGCCCTCTCGGACGCCGGACTGCCCAGGATCAATGTCCTCGTGGACGTCTACAACGCGATCAGCGTCGCCCACCTGATCCCGGTCGGCGGCGAGGACACCGGCCACATCCAGGGCGCGATGCGGCTCGTGCGCGCCACGGGCGACGAGGACTTCGTGACCGTCGCGGGCGGCGAGGAGGTCGTCGAGCACCCCGACACGGGCGAGGTGGTGTGGCGCGACGACGCGGGCGTGACCTGCCGACGCTGGAACTGGCGCCAGGGGCCGCGCACCCGGCTCACCGAAGAGTCCGTGTCGGCGATCTTCCTCCTGGAGAGCCTGGCGCCGATGCCGGTGGCCGATGTCGAGGCCGCGGGCGCCGAACTCGCCGAGCTGCTGGAGAAGTTCAGCCCCGGGGCGCAGATCACCGTGCACGCCCCGGAGTGACGATTCAGCACCCCCGGCCGAGCCGGAGGTGAAGATTCAGCGGCTCTCGGCCGCCTTCACCTCTTCGGGGGTCGGTGCCGTGCCGCCGAGATGGGCGGGCATCCACCAGGTGTCGTCCGGACCCTTGGGCCGTACGGGATAGGCGCGCTGCGCGGCCTCCAGGAGCTCTTGGACGCGCTCGCGCAGCCGACGCGTGATGGCGCCCGCGTACTGGTCCTGGGGCGCCTCCATCGGCTCGCCGACCCGGATGGTGATCGGGGTGTGGCTGCGCCTGAAGTTGCGCGGGTGGCCCTTGGTCCACAGCCGCTGGGTGCCCCACAGGGCCATCGGGATCAGCGGGACGCCGGCCTCCTGGGCCATGCGCGCGGCACCCGACTTGAAGCTCTTCAGGGTGAAGGACTGCGAGATGGTCGCCTCGGGGAAGACGCCGACGATCTCGCCGGAGCGCAGCGACTTCAGCGCGTGCTCGTAGGCCGTCTCGCCCTGCTTGCGGTCGACCGGGATGTGCTTCATGCCGCGCATGAGCGGACCGGAGATCTTGTGCCGGAACACCGACTCCTTCGCCATGAAGCGCACCAGACGCTTCTGCGGCAGGGCGGCCAGACCGTCGAAGATGAAGTCCAGATAGCTGATGTGATTGCTCACCAGCACGGCGCCGCCCGAGCGCGGAATGTTCTCCGATCCCTTGCAGTCGATCTTGAGGTCCCAAGCCTTGAACAACGTCTGGGCGAGACCGACGACGGGACGGTAGACAAGCTCAGCCATGGACGGGGTGGACCCTTCTCTCTGCCTGGGAAGGGGTCTCCCGGCGGGAAAGTTACGCAGCCGTAGGTTTACGGCATTGCGCAGATCGTGCCCCAAGAACGAACGAGTGGCCAGTCCTGGTGCCGCGGAGCGGCGAGATCCTCGTCACGTAACCCGCTTGATCCACCTCGGGCTTTTAACTCACCTTTACTCCGAGCGAACCGTTACGCGCCGCACGACCAGGTACATCTCGCATCCCAAGCAGTACCCGAACGCCGCATTGAGGAACGCGGCCGCGAGCGCGCAGCCGGCCGCCGCGAGCCCAAGCCACTGCGGTCCCGCCGTGTAGCCGATCAGTCCCACCACGGCGAAGACGAGTCCGACCGCCTGCGCGAACTGCGGCGGTTCGGGCGCCTCGAACTCCGTCGGCGGCCCAAGACGCGGGCGTACGACCTTCCGGAACAGCCAGCCGTACGGAGAGCGCGCCACTCCGCCCGCCGCGCCCAGCGCGAACGCCAGTACCTGCCAGGCCAGTAGCCATGCGCTGCCGGTGATCAGCACGACCGCCAGCACGACGGTCGTCACGGCCGCGCCGAATCGTGGGCCCCTCACATCGATGTCCATGAATCAAGCATTCCGTACGGGGCGGGATTCGTGGAGTCGGGAATCTTTGCGGTCTCGTGAATGCTTGTGCAGAGGATGACCGGACTTGTGGTGTGCGTGGTGGTGCTCGCGCTGGCGAGCGCGTACGGAGTGCTGCATCAGCGGCGGAGCGGGAGGGTGAGAGTGCGCGGGCGCGACGGCGGAAAGCGGCTCGGCGCGGCGGAGTTGGGGGAAGGGCTCGGCGAACGGGCCACACTCGTCCAGTTCTCCAGCGCCTTCTGTGCCCCGTGCCGGGCGACACGCAGGGTCCTCGGCGAGGTGGCCGAGATGGTCCCGGGCGTGTCCCACATCGAGATCGACGCCGAGGACCGCCTGGAACTCGTCCGCGAACTCGACATCTTGAAGACCCCGACCGTGCTGGTGCTCGACGCGGAAGGGCGGGTCGTGCGGCGCGCCACCGGTCAGCCCCGCAAAGCGGATGTGATCGCCGCGCTGGGAGAGGCCGTGTGAGGCCGTGGCGATCATGGTGACGCATCTCCCAGATGCCGGGACGTACTTGACTGCGCGCACCAACTATCGTCAGCCTGACCGTATGCCCCCGGAACTCCTTCTCTTCGAGCGCGTCCACGTGGACCTGGCCCGCACCGCGAGTGCGCGGTGTCCTGGCTGTTGAGCAGCCACGGACCCGCTCGTCATTCCACCCAGAAGGACAGTTCCATGACGGCCACGCCCGACCTCGGCACCCCTCAGCTCGCCTCTGCGGACCTGCTGCGCTCCGTCTTCCGGCGGCACGCGGCCGGTGTCGCCGTGATCACGGCTCCTGGCGGCGGGGGCCCCGTTGGCTTCACCGCCACCTCGCTCACCTCGGTCTCCGCCGAGCCCCCGGTCATTTCCTTCGGCATAGGCACCGGCGCCTCCAGCTGGCCCGCGATCTCCGAGTCCGATCACGTCGGCGTCCACATACTCGGCGAACACCAGCAGGAGCTGGCCGCCACCTTCGCCAGGAGCGGCGCCGACCGCTTCGGCGCGCCCACCCGATGGCGTAAAGGGCCCGAGGGAGTTCCCGTCCTCGACGACGTGCTCGCCTGGCTCGTCTGCCGGGTCGTCGCGCGTGTGCCCGCGGGCGATCACCGCATCGTGCTGGCCGAGGTCGTTCTCGGCGACCCCTCGGGCGCGGGCCGCCCGCTCCTGTACCACCAGGGGCGGTTCAACGGGCTGCGCGACTGAAGCTACTCGGCAGTCCTACTCGCCGGTCCTACCCGTCGGTTACGCAGCGTTGCCAAGGTCACAGTTCAAAGCGCTTGCTTAGTGGGCATTCAGTGGGTGTACTGACGAGTAATATTTCGTTCGGAGCGCGGGTCGCCCCGACCGGGATCGGCCGCTTCAGGCGCCTATGCTGCCTGAAAGAAGGCAGCCCAGAAATGACGATGCAGTAGGAGAGCCGGCGTGAGCTTGAGGATCGTTGTCACTGTGAAGTACGTGCCCGACGCCACTGGCGACCGGCACTTCGCCGATGACCTGACCGTCGACCGTGACGACGTGGACGGTCTGCTCTCGGAGCTCGACGAATACGCGGTGGAGCAGGCGCTGCAGATCGCCGAGGACGCCGACGACGCCGAGATCACCGTGCTGACCGTCGGCCCCGAGGACGCCAAGGACGCGCTGCGCAAGGCGCTTTCCATGGGCGCGGACAAGGCCATCCACGTCGAGGACGACGACCTGCACGGCACCGACGTCATCGGTACGTCGCTGGTGCTGGCCAAGGCGATCGAGAAGGCCGGCTACGACCTGGTCATCTCCGGCATGGCCTCCACCGACGGCACCGCCGGTGTCGTCCCCGCGCTGCTGGCCGAGCGCCTGGGCGTCCCGCAGGTCACGCTGCTCTCCGAGGTCTCCGTCGAGGACGGCGTGGTCAAGGGCCGCCGCGACGGCGACTCCGCCTCGGAGCAGCTGGAGGCCTCCCTCCCGGCCGTCGTGTCGGTCACCGACCAGTCGGGTGAGGCGCGTTACCCCTCCTTCAAGGGCATCATGGCCGCCAAGAAGAAGCCGGTGGAGTCCTGGGACCTGGAGGACCTGGAGATCGAGGCGGACGAGGTCGGTCTCGAGGGCGCCTGGACCAAGGTGGACTCCGCGGCCGAGCGCCCGGCGCGCACCGCCGGCACGATCGTCAAGGACGAGGGCGAGGGCGGCAAGCAGCTCGCTGAGTTCCTCGCGGGCCAGAAGTTCATCTAGTTGCCGGGGTCCGGGGGGCGTCCCCCGGACCGGCACAGCATTGAAGGCCCAACCCCCTTAACGCCCCTCAGACTTCGCAATCCGCAGGAGACCAATCCCATGGCTGAAGTTCTCGTCTACGTCGACCACGTGGACGGTGCCGTCCGCAAGCCCACCCTGGAGCTGCTGACGCTGGCCCGCCGCATCGGCGAGCCCGTCGCCGTCGCCCTCGGCTCCGGTGCCGAGAACACCGCCGCCCAGCTCGCCGAGCACGGCGCGGTGAAGGTCCTCACGCACGACGCCGCCGAGTACGCCGACTACCTGGTCGTCCCGAAGGTGGACGCGCTCCAGGCCGCGTACGAGGCCGTCTCCCCGGCCGCCGTGCTCGTCCCGTCCTCCGCCGAGGGCAAGGAGATCGCGGCCCGCCTCGCGGTCCGTATCGGCTCCGGCATCATCACCGACGCCGTCGACCTGGAGGCCGGTGACGAGGGTCCGGTGGCCACGCAGTCCGCGTTCGCCGCCTCCTTCACCACCAAGTCCCGCGTCTCCAAGGGCACCCCGGTCATCACGGTCAAGCCGAACTCGGCTCCCGTCGAGGCCGCCCCGGCCGCCGGCACCGTCGAGGCACTGTCCGTCTCCTTCTCGGAGAAGGCCACCGGCACCAAGGTCACCGCGCGCACTCCGCGCGAGTCGACCGGCCGCCCCGAGCTGACCGAGGCCGCGATCGTGGTCTCCGGCGGCCGTGGTGTCAACGGCGCCGAGAACTTCTCGATCATCGAGGCGCTGGCCGACTCCCTCGGTGCCGCCGTGGGCGCCTCGCGCGCCGCGGTCGACGCCGGCTGGTACCCGCACTCCAACCAGGTCGGCCAGACCGGTAAGTCCGTCTCGCCGCAGCTGTACATCGCCTCCGGCATCTCCGGCGCGATCCAGCACCGCGCCGGTATGCAGACGTCCAAGACGATCGTGGCGATCAACAAGGACGCCGAGGCCCCGATCTTCGACCTGGTCGACTACGGCGTGGTCGGCGACCTCTTCGACGTCGTCCCGCAGCTCACCGAGGAGATCAAGTCCCGCAAGGGCTGAGCATCCCCGAGGCACGAGGCCCCTGTGACCGTCGCGGTCACGGGGGCCTCGGCTCATCCCAGGGTCAGAGACGCCTGCACGGGCAGGTGGTCGCTCGGGAACTGACCGCTGAGGGCGTACGTGTTGATCGCCGCCCGGTGTGCGGTCACGCCCGGCGTGGCGAGGATCCAGTCGATCCGGTCGCCGTCCGGGACCAGTGGCTTGTAGCCGTGGAAGGTGGCGTACAGCGGGCCGCGCTCGGCCGCCGTGTCCCAGGTGTCGACGAGACCGGCGCCCAGCATCGTGTCGTAGACCGGATTTTTGTGGGCCGCGACATTGAAGTCGCCGGTCGCGAGCAGCGGCAGAGAGCGGTCGAGGCCGGCGATCCGCTCGCGGATCAGAGCGGCGCCACGCGCGCGTGCGTTCTGACTCGCGCTGTCCAGGTGGGTGTTGAGGAAATAGAACTCCCGCTCCCCGTCGCGCCGATCACGGAAGCGGACCCAGGTGACCATACGGATGCAGACGCCGCCCCAGGTGTTCGAACCGATCACCGCGGGGGTGTCGGAGAGCCAGAAGTGGTCGTACTCCACCGGTGCGAGGCGGCGGGTGTCGTAGAAGACCGCCACGAACTCGTCGCGGCTGCCGCCCCCGCGGCCGGTGCCGATCCACTCGTAGTGCGGGCCGAGGTCGGTCCCGACGTCACGGACCTGCTGGTAGAGACCCTCCTGGGTGCCTAAGACATGCGGCCGCTCCCGGCGCAGCAGCTCGCGCATGACGGGGCGGCGCGCTTTCCAGCTGTTCGGTTCGGCGCCGCTCGCGAAGCGGAGATTGAAGGTCATGACGTCCAGGCGGCGGCCGCCGTGCCGGGTGGCGGAGGCCTGCGCCGTACTGAGCAGGGGCATGGCGATCGCGGCGGCCGCCGCGGTCCTGAGCCCCATGCGCCGGGTCACTCTGGTGGAGTTCGACACGTGCGCTCCTTCGGTCGCGAGTCAGGATGAAGGGTGTGCACCGCAGTGTGGAAGAAGGAACGGAGACAAGAGTGAACGGGCCGGGGCGTCGGGGTGTCCCGCGATCCAAGAGGGTGTTGACCGGCGGGAAGGTCCCCAGATAACTTCATTCTACGGATTGTTGATTCCGTAGTGCGGAAAAGTGGAGGGTGTGGGATGGGTCAGGGTCAGCAGGAGAAGGTGGCGACGAGCCTCGCGGGCGCCGTCAGCGAGGAGATCAGCGCCTCCCTCGCCCCGGTCGACGCCGAACTGGAGCGCCGCTACCCCGGAGACCCCGGCACCCGGCAGCCCGTCCACACCGTCTACGTCCCCGGTGACGTGTTCGCCGCCGACACCATCCGCTCCTGGGGCGACCAGGCCCTCGCCGCCCTCGACGAGCACGCCCCGGACGCCGCCTCCTTCGCCGCCGTCCTCGGCCTCAGCGACGAGCTCGCCGAGCCCGTCTATGACCGCGTACGCGCCAAGCTGGAGCGCGAACCCATCGAGGACCTGCGCGTCGACTTCGAGGACGGCTACGGACCGCGCCCGGACGCCGAGGAGGACGAGGCGGCGGCGCGCGCGGCCCGGCTGATCGCCGAGGCGTACGAGAGCGGCACGGCGGCCCCGTACATGGGCATCCGCATGAAGTGCATGGAGGCGCCGGTACGCGACCGGGGCATCCGCACCCTCGACATCTTCCTCACCGGCCTGATCGAGGCCGGCGGCCTGCCCGACGGGCTCGTCCTTACGCTGCCGAAGGTGACGTACGCGGAGCAGGTCACCGCGATGGTCCGGCTCCTCGAGGAGTTCGAGAAGGCGCGCGGCCTGGAGCCCGGCCGGATCGGCTTCGAGATCCAGATCGAGACCAGCCAGTCCATCCTCGCCACCGACGGCACCGCGACCGTCGCCCGGATGATCCAGGCCGCCGAGGGCCGCGCCACCGGTCTGCACTACGGCACCTTCGACTACAGCGCCTGCCTCGGCGTCTCCGCCGCCTACCAGGCCAGCGACCACCCCGCCGCCGACCACGCCAAGGCGATCATGCAGGTCGCCGCCGCGGGCACCGGCGTACGCGTCTGCGACGGCTCCACCAACGTCCTGCCCATCGGCCCGACCGAGAAGGTCCACGACGCCTGGCGCCTGCACTACGGCCTCACCCGCCGTGCCCTGTCCCGCGCCTACTACCAGGGCTGGGACATGCACCCCGGCCACATCCCCACCCGCTACGCGGCCGTCTTCGCCTTCTACCGCGAGGGCTTCGAGCAGGCCGCCGCCCGCCTCGCCCGCTACGCCGCCCACGCCGGAGGCGACGTCATGGACGAGCCCGCCACCGCCAAGGCCCTCAGCGGCTACCTCCTGCGCGGCCTGGACTGCGGCGCCCTGGACATCGCGGAGGTCGCGAGGGTCACGGGTCTGACGCGGGCGGGCCTGGAGGGCTTTGCGAGCCCGAGGCGAGGAGACTTGACCATCTCGGGGAAGTAGAGAGCCACCGCAAGGGGCGCGGGGCCGTGAGATTGCGCGGCTCCGCCGCCACGTGGGCGTGACCAGCCGCATGTGGCCCGCACCGTCGAGGGCGGAGCGACCCACCTAGACGTATCCCTCCAGACCGGAGGCCATGGTGAGCCGCTCCTCGGCGAACAGCAGGGTTCCACGCGCGCAGAGCGCCCTGTCGAAGCGCGCCCGCGCGCAGAACTCCTCGGGCGTCCGCCCGAACAGCT
This sequence comes from Streptomyces sp. R41, assembly GCF_041053055.1. Classification (NCBI taxonomy): domain Bacteria; kingdom Bacillati; phylum Actinomycetota; class Actinomycetes; order Kitasatosporales; family Streptomycetaceae; genus Streptomyces; species Streptomyces sp. R41. Next base: position 1,347,068 of record NZ_CP163443.1, on the reverse strand, counting down.
CCCGCAGGCGCGGTGATTCGGCGAGGAGCGAAACGAGCAGCGCACGCTCGCCGAGGTGCGCGCGGGGCACCGCGGCACCGTCGTGAAGGACCCCACGCCGGTTGACGTAGACGTACGCACCGGGCAGCCGCTCACCGGACTCCAACTCGATCCGGATGTCGGACGAGGGAAGCCACGCCCGGTCGTACGCCCCGGTCGCCGAGGAAACTCCCTCGCTCCTGTCGATGACGTCGAGCTGGTCCGAGTCGAGCCAGGTGACGAACAACTCGCTGACCGCACTTGGCGCATGGAACGGCGACGCGGACACGTACCCCATGAGGCTCACGTGGGCGGACACGCCGACGCCGATGCCGGCGACCCGCGCCTTCACCATCGGAATCGTGCCGGACACCTCGAACTCCGCCATCTTGTGCCGGAGTTGGCCGGGGCAGGCGTTGGAGCCGACGGCCACGACCGGGACGCGGTCCTCGTGCACCAGGCGTGTCAGGGGCAACAGCCGGTCCCCGTCGAGGAGTCCGGACTCCTCGGGCCACGCGCCCGGATAGCTCAACGGATGGTCGCGCGGTGCCTCGGCGAGGCCGAGGGCTTCGAGCGTACGGGGGTCCGGGGCGCCCATGGCTCAGTGCGCGGGCGGCAGTTCCCCCGAGCCGCGCGTGATCAGGCGCGTCGGGAGTTCGATGCGCTCCGGGGTGACGAGATGGCCGTCGAGCTGACGGAAGAGGCGCTCGGCGGCGGTGCGGCCGAGCGCGGCGGCGTCCTGGGCGACGACGGTCACGCCGGGCTGGAGGAGGTCGGCGAGCTCGATGTCGTCGAAACCGACGAGGGCGACGGGACGGCCGCGCTCGGCGATGACACGGACGACCGTGACGGTGACGCGGTTGTTGCCGGCGAAGATCGCGGTGACGGGGGAGGGGCCGGACAGCATGTCCTCGGCCGCCTTGCGCACCCGCTGCGGGTCGGTGACGCCGAGGGACATCCAGGTGTCCTCGACCGGTATGCCCGCGTCCTCCATGGCGGCTCGGTAGCCGCGCAGCCGCTCGGCGGCGGTGTGGATGCGGGGCATGTCGCCGATGAAGCCGATCCGGCGGTGGCCGTGGGCGATGAGGTGGGCGACACCGTCCCGGGCTCCGCCGAAGCTGTCCGACAGGACGACGTCGGCGTCGATTTTTCCGGCCGGGCGGTCCACGAAGACGGTGGCGACACCCGCCTTTATCTCGGGCTCCAGATAGCGGTGGTCGTCACCGGCCGGAATGACGACGAGCCCGTCCACGCGGCGCGCGCACAGGGCGAGGACCAGTTCCTGCTCGCGGTCCGGGTCCTCGGCGCTGGAGCCGTTGATCAGCAGGGCGCCGTGGGCACGGGCCACTTCCTCCACCGCGCGGCTCAGCGGCCCGTAGAACGGGTCCGCGAGGTCCTCCAGGACGAGGCCGATGCTGGCGGTGCGGCCCTTGCGCAGCACCCGCGCGCTGTCGTTGCGGCGAAAGCCCAGCGCGTCGATGGCCTCCTGGACGCGGCGCTCGGTGTCCGGGGTGACCCCCGGCTCGCCGTTGACTACACGCGAGACAGTCTTGAGGCCGACTCCCGCACGCGCCGCTACGTCCTTCATGGTCGGACGGTTTCCGTAGCGAGTTCCGGAGTGGCGGTCTGCTCGGTGGGCGGTCTCGGCCACGATGTGCTGTCCTGTCCTGTCGTCCACGGGGATGCGTCGGTCCATGGGGTTGTATGAGGATGTGGCGTCGAGCATAGAGCCTGGACAACGTTGTCAGATGCGGGAGAGACTGTCCACCGCAATCTCTGGCCTGCGCCCGCACCGCGAGACCGGCCTGCCCTTTTCTCAAGGTTCACCGGGAGACCTGACTCAGATGCACACCGACCTCGTGGCCGCGCTCGACATCGGCGGCACCAAGATCGCCGGAGCGCTGGTGGACGGCCACGGCCGGATCCTCCTGCGCGCGCAGCGCGCGACGCCCGCGCAGGAGGACGGCGACACCGTGATGCGGGCCGTCGAGGAGGTCATCGGCGAGCTGTCGGTCTCCCCGCTGTGGAGCAGGGCGCGGGCCGTCGGCATCGGCAGCGCGGGCCCGGTGGACGCCTCCGCGGGCACGGTGAGCCCCGTGAATGTTCCGGGCTGGCGCGACTACCCGCTGGTCGAGAGGGTTCGCATGGCCACGGCGGGGCTGCCCGTCGGGCTGATCGGCGACGGCGTGGCCATCACGGCGGCCGAGCACTGGCAGGGCGCCGCCCGCGGCCACGACAACGCGCTGTGCATGGTGGTGTCCACGGGCGTGGGCGGCGGGCTCGTCCTGAACGGGCAGTTGCACCCCGGCCCCACGGGCAACGCCGGCCACATCGGGCACATCAGCGTCGACCTCGACGGCGACGCCTGCCCGTGCGGCTCCCGCGGCTGCGTCGAGCGCATCGCGAGCGGTCCGAACATCGCCCGCCGCGCGCTGGAGGGCGGCTGGCGGCCCGGCCCCGACGGCGACACCTCGGCCGCCGCGGTGGCCGAGGCCGCCCGTGCGGGCGACCCGGTGGCCGTGGCCTCCTTCGAACGGGCCGCGCAGGCGCTCGCCGCGGGCATCGCGGCCACGGCGACCCTCGTCGAGATCGACATCGCCGTCATCGGCGGGGGAGTGGGCAAGGCGGGCGACGTCCTGTTCGCGCCGCTGCGCGAGGCCCTGGCCAACTACGCGACACTGTCCTTCGTACGGCGGCTGATTGTGGCGCCCGCCCTCATGGGCACGGACGCCGGTCTGGTCGGCGCGGCCGCGGCCGCGCTCAGCAGGAATCCGAGCGCGACGGCGGCGGGCGTCTGAGCGGCCAGGGTCGGCCGCTCTGGACCCTCCAGCGCGGGTAAGTTTCAGCACCTCCGGCGATTGAGGTGCGGGGTCTGGGGGGAGCGCCCCGGTACGGGACGGGAAGGGGCGGAGGGGGCGAAACAAACCCCCAACCGCCCCCTTTCCCCACTCAGGGCTCAGGCTCAGGGCTCAGGGCGAAGCCGGCGGACACGGCGAGCGTGGGGGACCGGCCGACATGACTTCACCCCGCCTCCGTGGCTTCAGCAGCTGAGCTGGGCGTTCCCCCAGTCCGCGTGGTCCGAGTCGATCCCGTCGCCGCCGTCGGTGACGACGAGTCGGACCACCTGGGCACCGGTCACGTCGGCAGTGATCGGCTGGGCCGGCATAGCGTTGGTGAGGACTCCGGTCGAGGCGACCTTCGTTGCGTCGGCCCAGATCTCGAAGGCGACGGTGCCCTTGGCGCCCTTCTCGTCGTCGACGCCGACGTCGGCGGTGACCGTCTCGCACGCCTTGCCCGTGTAGTACTCGACGGCGCTCTCGGCGTGCACTCCGAGCCCCTTGGCGTATACGACTCCGCCCAGAGTGATCGGATGACCATCGCCCGCGGCGCTCTCACCATTGCTCGTATTGCGCTCAACCGGCCCCCAGCCGTTGGCCGTTGACAGCCACGGAAGGTCACCTAGGGAGGAGACCCCGGAAGGCGGCGCCACGACCACGGAAGCCTTCAGCGGCAGCACGCTCTCGGCGCGTCCACCGGTCGGTGAGCGGTAAGTGGCCTTCAGCGTCAGGTCGTACGCGCCCGAGGCCGCGCCGGCGGGGGCGGTGACCTTCCACTGCGTACGCAGGGCTCGGCCCGTCGGCACCGTGCCCGCGCCCGTCGGCGAGGTCGCCGCGACCGTCCAGCCCTCCGGTCCGCTCAAGGTCACGGAGACGCGCTGCGCGGGCGTCCGGCCGAGGTCGGTGACAGTCGACGTCAGGGAGGCCGTCCTGCCCGCCTCGACCAACGGGCTTCCGTCCAGTCCGAGTTCCACGGCGGGCGGGTTCTTGGCCCACTGGGGGTCGACCGAGACCCGTACCAGCACGGTTCCGTGCGCGGGGACGGTCGCCGAGATGGTGCCCGCGGTGTTGTAGCTCTTGTGCTGCCACAGATCGCGCAGTGTGTAGGCGTCCGCCTCGGGCAGGCCCACGTCCCGCGCGGTCGTGGCGATCCGCTGCGCGCTGCCTGTCTCGTTGAACAGCGCCACCGCCCGGCTGCCGTCCTTCATCTCCTTGGCGACGACCCAGCGTCCGCCCTCGGAGGAGAGCACGGTGCCCTGCTTGCCCAGCGGGTCCTGGTCGACCGCGATGACCTCCTTGTTGTCGAGGATGTCGAAGGTCGCGGCGGACGCCTTGCGCAGATCGGAGCCGATCAGCAGCGGCGCCGCCATGATCGACCACATGGAGAAGTGCGAGCGGTACTCGGTGTCGGTCATGCCGCCGTTGCCGACCTCCAGCATGTCCGGGTCGTTCCAGTGCCCGGGACCGGCGTACGGGGCGAGCGGCAGGTTCTGCTTGAGGATCGACAGCATCGAGCCCCAACTGTCGCTGATGTCCCCGGTCGTACGCCACAGATGTCCGACGTCCGACGCCCATTCCCAGGGCTTGTTCTGGCCCCACTCGCAGATGCTGTAGACGATGGGGCGCCCGGTCGCCTTCAGAGCGTCACGCATTGTGGTGTACCGCAACTTGGCGTCCACGCCCTGGTTGTTGCAGTTGTCGTACTTGAGGTAGTCGACACCCCAGTCGGCGAACTGCTGGGCGTCGCTGTACTCGTGGCCGAGAGCGCCGGGGAATCCCGCGCTGTTGCACGTCTTGGTGCCCGCGCTGGTGTAGATGCCGAGCTTGAGCCCCTTGGCGTGCACGTAGTCGGCAACCGCCTTGATTCCATGGGGGAATCGCACCGGGTCGGGCACCAACTTGCCGTTCGCGTCTCGGGACGGCAGGGCCCAGCAGTCGTCCAGATTGACGTACTGGTACCCGGCGTCCTTGAGGCCCTTGTCGACGAAGATGTCCGCGATGCCCTTGACCATGTCATCGTTGAACTCGGCGCGGCAGTGCGTGGAGTTCCAGTTGTTGAAGCCCATCGGCGGGGTGAGGGCGAGGCCGTCCGCCGTCGTGGGGGAGCCGGGTTCCTGGGCGGGGGCGGCGAAGGCGGGCGCCATGAGCCCGGTCGTACACAACAGTCCTGCGGCCAGCGCTCCGACCACTCTTCGGCGGGTTGTGCGGGTGTGAAGGTGACGCATCGTTACGTTCCTCCGAACTCGCGAAAGGTTGGATGTCTACATGTCCGCGACAATGGTGCGCGTTTACGGTAGGACCTGTCCGACTCTGTTGGAAGAGAAGTGGTAACGGTTGTTCGATATCTCGTCGGAACCCTTGACGGCACCCCCACTTGGGAGTGAGATCCAAGCCTCGCGTTCGGTTGTGTTGGGTGGCACCCCGAGGAGGGGGACATGGCACAGTCATCGTTGAAGGGGCTCATCGTGCCCGGAGGCACGACAGGACATCGGATGTCCCGGCGAAATCTCTTGCGTGGTGCGGCCGTCGGAGCCGGCGCGCTCACACTCCCCGCCCTGCTGTCCGCGTGCGGCGACGGACCCGGTGGAAACAAGAACGAAGTAACGGTGGGGTCCAACGCGTCGGACCCGGTCCCCAAGAAGGCGTACGCGGCGGCCTTCGCGGCGTACGAGAAGAAGTCCGGCAAGAAGGTCAAGGTCAACACCAAGGACCACAACGACTTCCAGGAGAACATCAACCGCTATCTCCAGGGCACGCCCGACGACGTCTTCATGTGGTTCGCCGGATATCGCATGCAGTACTTCGCGGAGAAGGGGCTCCTGCACGAGATCAGCGACGTGTGGAGCGGCTTCAGCGGATTCTCCGACGCGCTCAAGGAACAGTCCACGCACGCGGGCAAGCAGTACTTCGTGCCCTATTACTACTACCCGTGGGCGGTCTTCCACCGGAAGAGCCTCTTCCAGAGCAAGGGTTACCAACAGCCGAAGACCTGGGACGAGTTCATCGCGCTCGCCAAGAAGATGTCCAAGGACGGCACTCCGGTCGCCTTCTGCGACAAGGACGGCTGGCCCGCGATGGGCACCTTCGACTACATCAACATGCGTCTGAACGGATACGACTTCCACAAGTCGCTGATGGCGGGCGACGAGTCGTGGACCGCTACCAAGGTCAAGAAGGTCTTCGACACCTGGCGCGAACTCATGCCGTACTACCAGAAGGGCGCCCTCGGCCGTACCTGGGAGGAGGCCGGGCAGAGCCTCCAGCAGCGCAAGACGGGCATGGCGGTCTTCGGAATGCCGCACCCCGGCACCCAGTTCCCTGCGAGCGAGCGTGACGACATCGACTTCTTCGCCTTCCCCGAGATCGACCCGCAGTACGCGCAGGACGCAGTGGAGGCGCCCATCGACGGGTTCCTCGTCGCCAAGAAGTCGAAGAACCTCGACGGCGCCAGGGCCCTGCTGAAGTGGCTCGGCACACCCAAGGCCGAGGACACCTACCTCGCCCTCGACCCCAACAATGTGGCGGTCAACGACGGCGCCGACACCTCCAAGTACAGCGCCCTGCAGAAGAAATCGGCCCAACTCGTCTCGGGCGCCAAACAGATCTCACAGTTCATGGACCGCGACACCCGGCCCGACTTCGCCTCGACCGTGATGATCAAGGCGATCCAGGACTTCATCGGCAATCCGAAGGACGTCGACGGTCTCTGCAACAGCATCGAACGACAGAAGAAGACCATCTTCTCGTCGCCCGTCGGCTGAACCTGGGGGAAGACGTTCCGTGGCGCTCAACATCCCACGGCGCACCGGAGGGCGGCGGCTGCGGCGGTTCACCCGCCGCGACGTCGTCGTCCTCAGCGTGCTCCTCGGCATACCGATCCTGCTCGACATCGTCATCATCTGGGGTCCGACGCTGGCCTCCATCGGACTGTCCTTCACCTCCTGGGACGGCGTCGGCGACATCCACTGGGTCGGCGGCGACAACTACAAGAACATGGTCGAGAACTACCCGGTCTTCTGGCCGGCCGTCCGCCACAACGTCCTGTGGCTGCTCTTCCTCGGCCTGATCGCGACGCCCTTCGGCCTGTTCCTGGCCGTCCTCATCGACCGGGGCGTCCGCTTCAGCCGCTTCTACCAGTCGACGATCTACATGCCGGTGGTGCTCTCGCTCGCCATCGTCGGCTTCATCGCGCAGCTGATCCTGGGCACCGACCAGGGCGTGGTCAACACGATCCTGAACAACCACGACGACCCCATCGACTGGCTCGGCGACTCGCACCTCAACCTCTGGATGATGATGATCGCGGCGAGCTGGCGGCACACGGGCTACGTCATGATCCTCTACCTGGCCGGACTCAAGTCCGTGGACCCGCAGTTGAAGGAAGCGGCCGCGATCGACGGCGCGAACGCCCGCCAGACCTTCTTCCGCGTCGTCTTCCCGACCCTGCGGCCCGTCAATGTCATCGTCGGCGTCATCACGGTCATCGAGGCGCTCCGCGCGTTCGACATCGTCTACGCGGTGAACAAGGGCCGCAACGGCCTGGAACTTCTCTCGGTCCTCATCACGGACAACATCATCGGCGAGGCCAGCCGCATCGGATTCGGCTCGGCGATCGCGGTCGTCCTGCTCACCGTCTCCCTGGGGTTCATCGTGACGTTCCTGGTCCAAGAGCTGCGAGGTGCGCGCGACCGATGACAGCCGACATCCGCGCCGGCGCGGCCACCCGACGGGCCGCCGCGCCCGTCGACGCCCCTAAGCCCCCTGTGCGCCGGGGCCGTTGGGGTGTGCACATCTTCCTGATGGGCGTCTCCCTGGCTTTCCTCGCGCCCCTCCTGCTCGCCGTGTACGCCTCGCTGCGCCCGTACGAGGAGACGGCACAGCACGGCTACTTCTCCTTCCCCAAGCACCTGTCCTTCGAGTACTACCGCCGGGCCTACACCGAGTCGGGCATGGGCAAGTACTTCACGAACACGCTGCTCATCGCCGTGCCCGGCGTTCTGATCACCCTGTTCCTCGCCTCGTTCGTCGCCTTCGCGGTCTCCCGTCTCAAACTGCGCGGCGGCCTGGTGCTGCTGATGTTCTTCACAGCGGGCAACCTGCTGCCCCAGCAGGTGATCGTGACCCCGCTGTACGTCCTGTTCAACAAGATCCCGCTGCCCTGGTGGATGTCCGACTCACTCACGATGTATGACTCCTACTGGGCCGTCATCATCGTCAACATCGGCTTCCAACTGGGCTTCTGCGTCTTCGTGCTGGCCAACTTCATGCGGACGCTGCCGCAGGAGATCCTGGAGGCCGCCATCGTCGACGGCGCGGGCGTCTGGACCCAGTTCTGGCGCATCACGCTCCCGCTCTGCCGCCCCGCCCTCGCAGCCCTCGGCACCCTCGAATTCACCTGGATCTACAACGACTTCCTCTGGGCCCTGATCTTCATCTCCAACCCCGACAAGCTCCCCGTCACGTCATCCCTGAACAACCTCCGCGGCCAGTTCTTCACCGACTACAACCTGCTGGCCGCGGGCTCGGTCCTCGTCGCCCTCCCGACGATCCTGGTGTTCCTGCTGCTGCAACGGCACTTCATCGCGGGGCTGACGCTGGGGTCGACCAAGGGCTGAGGCTGAACTTGCACCGCCTACCCAGGCAGCGGTACACGGCACGCCGATGACTGGTCGTCCGATCTGCGGGTCGTGCACGGCTGCGTCCACGCCAGCCCTACGTAAGTACCAGGGCGCCGTACGACAGTTCTGCGAATTCCTGAAGACTCAGAGCATTACGATGTCTGCGCATGATGACGTGGTGTCGGAGGTCGGAAGGTGGCACATGATGCGCAGTGAGGACGACGAGGACTGGTTGGACCTCGCTGACGCCATCGAGGTGCTGCGAACCCAGCTGTCGGAGGCGCAGCGCCGCGGCCAGGACTCCCAACTGCGCTTTGTGCTGGGCGAGATCACCGCGGAGTTCGAGATCGAGCTGGTGCGGACAGGGGGCGGCGGCGGGAAGCTGCGGTTCGGCGTCGTGGAGGCCGACGCCCGCCGGGAGCGCTCGGCACGGTCCACCCAGCGCGTGACCCTACGCCTGAACCCGGAGCACCGCGGCGGCGGGGACGTGGCCGTGGGCGACGTCGAGTAAGTCGAGTAACCCGGGGGCGTACTCATGCAGACACAGCAGGTAGTCCAGGTCCGCGCCGCAAGCTTCGGCAGCGGCTATCTGATCGCGCCGCGGCTCGTCCTGACCGCCGCGCATCTGCTGCCACCGCTGAACGTGCAAGGGGGGATCACCGTGTCCCTCCCGGAGTCGGCTGGGCGGTCCCCCGCGAAGGTCAGGTGGCGACGGTATGACGACACCGTGGACGCAGCCCTGTTGGAGATCCCGGCCGACGACCCGGAATGGCCGACGCCCGACTCGCTGCGCGGCGCCCTGGGCCGCCGCCCGCAGCGCTGGGGCCGGTGCGTGACGGGCGGGTCCGAAATTCAGGTCGCCGCTTTGGGATTCCCGCGGCAGCAGAAAACGAATGCCGGCCGGAACAGGGAGTTGCTGATCGGCCGGATCAGGCCGCACGGTGGCGTGCCCTTCGAGATCCACGACACCACCGGACTGCTGGAGATCGACACCGCGGGGCTCGACGAGGAGACCGCCGCGAAGTCCACCCCGTGGTCCGGGATGTCGGGCGCGGCCGTCTTCCTTTCCGGTGAGAAGCTCCTGATCGGCGTCGTGCGAGCGGACCGTCGGCCAAGGCAGGGCACGCGGCTGACGTACACCCGCAGCGAGGACCTGCTGGCCTGTGACGACTTCCGGGCGGTGGTCCGCGAGGCGACCTCAGTGGACCCTCAGCCCGAACCGGCCGAGCTCGCCCACCTGTTGGAGCCGGCGCCGCCCAAACGGGAGGTGTCCTCCCCCACCATGCTGCTGCGGGCCGACGCCGAGGTGGTGTCGTTCCACGGCAGACAGGACACGCTCGACGACCTGGAGCGGTGGTGCCGGACGGAGCCGGACGGCCTGCCCGCTGTCCGCGTACTCACCGCCCCGGGCGGGCAGGGCAAGACCCGGCTGGCACGGCAGCTGATGGCGCGGCTGCGGGGCCTCGGCTGGGTCGCCGGTCAGGTGGCCCGCGAGCCGGGCGACCTGCACGTGCTGCGCGCCGTCCAGCACCCGCTGCTGTTGGTCGTCGACTACGCCGAGACCCGGCCCGACCTGGTCAGGAAGCTGCGGGAGCACACCGAGCAGGCCGGACATCCGGTACGCCTGCTGCTGCTTGCCCGTTCACTGGGCTCGTGGCAGGACAGAGCGACCGGCGCCCTCCGCGAGACCAGGCTGCACGCGCTCAGCCCCGGCGTCGCGGACCGGGAGCATGCGTTCCGGGCGGCGGCCCGGGACTTCTCCCGCCGCCTGGCGGAGGCGACCGGCGAGCCGGACCTCGACTGGCCCGGGCTCGCGGACGCCGTCCCGGTCGCCCGCCGCCCCGGCGCGGGCCCGGGGGCTGAGACAGCGCTGGCCGTGCAGATGGCGGCCCTGGTCACGCTGCTGCGCCGCGCTCGAACCCCCAAGGGAGACAAGGGGTCGACCGGGGACGGCGCGCTGGAGGCCGAGCTCCTGGGCCACGAGAAGAGGTACTGGCAGGACACCGCCGACGAGCGGGGCATGGGGCGGCGGGAGAAGAACCTGCTCGCGCAGGCGGTGGCGGCGGCCGTGCTGTGTCCCGCACAGGAGGAGCGGGAGGCTCGGGGGACCATCGCCCGGCTGCTGCCCGATGAACCGCCATGGCTCATCTCGGAGATCGCCGACTGGCTGCGTGACCTGTATCCGTCGTCCGAGGACCGCTACTGGGGCCAGCTGGAGCCGGACCGGCTGGCGGAGTACCACGCCTCCGAGCAGATCATCCGCGACGCGGGACTGCTGGGGAGACTGTTCGCCCGGGCCCCGGACCACCAGCGCGTGCAGACCCTCACCGTGCTGGCCCGGTCTGCCGTGGCCCACGCCAACGAGGGCCGCACGCGCTGGGCGCACATCGTCATCGACCGGCTGCGCGAGGTGCTGCGCTCCGTGCCCGCCGACGCGCCGTTGACCGCCACCGTGCTGCGCGCACACTCCGACACACTGCCGGACCAGTCCCATGTGCTGCGCGAGTACGCGCTCGACGTCGCTCGCGAACTGAGCGGGCTGTGCCGCGCCAAGGGCGACGACCCACAGTCGCTCCGCGACCGCGCGTGGGCGCTGCACAACCTGGCCGAGCGGCACCTGGCGGTCGGCGACTGGGAGGACGCCCGGCAGGCGGCGGGTGACGCGGCGGCGATCCGCGAGGGGCTGGCGGACGACGGAGCGATGACGCACCGCGCGGACCGGGCCGACTCGCTGCTGGCGCTGTCGCACGCCTTGCGCATGACCGGATGTCTGATGGAGGCGCACCGCGTCGGCGATCAGGCGCTGAGCCTCTTCCGCACGCTGACTGCTGAGGGCGGCGAGGAGGGGGAGAAGCGCGAGAGCGGCCTGGTGCGGGCACTCATCAACCAGTCGCACGTGGTCTGGCAGCTCGACCCGAGCTCGATTCCCTTCGACCAGATCGCCAGGTCCGACGACCACACGGACGAGGCCGTCCGGCGCGCCCGCGTACTGGTGGCCGGACACCCCGATCTGGACCCGCTCCTGCTCCCCAAGGCGCTGGTGGCACGAGGTGCGAACCTCTGGCGCCTGCAGCGTAATACGGAGTCGTTGTCTCTGAGCGAGGAGGCGGTCGAGACCTCCCGCCAGTTGGCGCGAGAGAACCGCGACGCCTATTCCGCCGACCTCGCGCGCGCTCTGATGGGCCTGGCGGTCGACTACAACGCCGCCTCACGGCCGGGCGGCGAGTCCATGGCGCTGGAACGGGAGGCGATCGAACTGCTGCGCCCGCTGGCCGGGGATCTTCCCGCAGTCCACCGCTCCACCTTGGCGCAGCTGCTGCACAACCTCGCCTGTGAGCACTTCGACGAGGGGGATTACGCCGCGGCGCGGGAGACCATCGGAGAGGCCATCGAGCATCGGCGGGCTCTGGCACGCGATCCGTACGGGATCATCGAGCCCGGCTGGGCCCATTCGGTCAGCATGCTCGCCACCTTCCACGCGGGTGCCGGCGACCACCAGGCGGCGGTGGAGCGATTCAAGGAGGCCCTCGAGATCTGCGCACGCGCCAGACTGCCGCTCAGCGCGAGCAACCTGGAGGCGCAGTCCGGAATCGCTCTCAAGCTCGCCCGCTCCTACGACGTCCTGGGCCGCCCAGCGGACGCGCTCGCCGTCCAGAACCAGGCCCTTGCCATCGGGCGCCGCCTCAGTGAATACGCCCCCAGCCTCTACACGCAGGGGTATGCCACCAGCCTCCACGACGGCTCCGACCTCTACTGGAAGCACGACCGGCACGTCGCGGTGCGCATCCTGCTCCGCCAGGCGCTGCCCCTCTACCGCCGGCTGTCCCACGTCGACGCGGAGGGACGCCAGGGGCTGGCCTTCTGCCTGCATGACCTCGGCACCAGCTACGGGATGTTCTGGGCTACGGCCGACCGGGCGGTTCCCGTACTGAGTGAGGCGTATGAGCTGCGCGTGGAGCTGTCGGCCGGGGACGCGAGACATGAGGTGGACCTGGCCAACACCTGTGCGGAGCTGAGCCGTGCGCTGCTGAGGACGAACCGCTTCCGCGACTCCGTCCGTATCTCGGAGCACGAGGTGCGCCTTCGACGCCAATTGATCACCGCGGACCGGGCCGGCCACGAGCAGCCCCTGTGCCGCGCTCTCCTGCGGCTGGCCGACGGGCGGGCCATGGCAGGGGAGGAGGTCGCGGCCTGGCTCACCGCGCTCGAGGCGGAGGAGGTCTGCCAGGAGCTGGCCGGGCGCTCCGACGAACGACCGGACCGGACCGCATGGCTCCTTTCCCGACTGGCCGGGACGCTGAGCCTGTGCGGCCGACACGACGTGCGGCGGGCCGCCCGGGCGGTGGCACCGGCGCGACGGGCCGTCCGCCTCTACCGGGGTCTGGTGGACCGGGACCCGAGCAGGCAGGCCGACCTGAGATGGGCCGTCACCCGGCTCGCGAGGGTTCTGGACCGCATCGGCCTTCACAGCGAGGCCACTGACGTACGGCTGCGAAGAGGAGCATGACGCCATGACATCACCACTCCATGACGAGGAGCGGGGCGAGTCGGCCGAGGACATCAGGAGGGACGAGGAGAGCGCCGCCCGCCCGGCGGAACTGTGGTATCCGAACGTCAGCGAATTCGTAGCCGACCGGTTCGTCTATTTCATTCCGAGTCCCACCCCTGACTCCGGGCGCGTATGGTGCCCGGAATGGTTTCGCCACGCCGAGGCGCTCTCTCGGCTGGACTGTGTCTGGCGTGCCTGGGAGGCGTTGCGCTGGGACGGTCCCCTGGGGATGTCGAACTGGTGGCTCCACCACGTCGACCCGCATGTGCGTGCTCTGATGGACCCTGTCACAGGGCCGTTCGCGCGCTGCGCCGACGGTCACCAGGACCACGAGCCGCTGCCGATCGCGCCGCCGCCGGAAGGGCTTTTCTCCGACCAGAGGCAGTCGCTGTCCAGGGACCCCTTCACCCTCGACTGAGCCGGCTGATGCGCCCTCACTCGCACCCGACGCCGTCCCCGTCCCGGTCGAGGTGCCGGCCGTAGCCGGGGTCTCCCACGCGTACCGGCGCGGCCCCCGCCGCACGCGCGGCGTCGCAGTTCTCGTAGTACACGGTGCCCCCGCCGCTGTTGTCGTCGGTGCCGCCACCGCCCGCGGCGGGCTGCGCGGTGACGGTCGCCCGTACGGTCTTCGTCGTGCGGACGGTCACGGTGGCGGAGGGCGTCGCCGTGACCGTCTCCATCGCGGTCCGGGTGGCCGTGGCCTCCGCCGTGACTGTGGCGGTGACGGTCGGGCGGGGCTTCGCCGCGGCGTTCTCGGTCTTGTTCCCGCCACTCGCGCCTATGCCGACACCGATGAAGAGGGTCACGGCGAGCGCGGGCAGGACGTAGCGCTTGCGGGCCCAGCCCGGAGCGGTGCGGGTGGTTGGGGCCTGTGGTGTGGTGTACGGATTGGTCATCTCGTCCCCCCTGGGATGTTTCGAGTGGGATGACGGTAGTGCTGTGGATGTGTCCGATGAGGGCGAGATGAAGTTGCGTGACCTACCCGTGACTCGTCGTCGGGTCCGTAGTTGAACCGGGCATGAAGAAGCGCAGCATGCTCGCCATCGCCTCCCTCGCCACCGGGTTCGTCGTCGCGGCGATCACCCCGTCCCACGCCGTCGACGGCGACGTCCTCGGCGATCTGAACGTCAACGACACGCTGAGCACCGTCGATCACACGATCGGCAGCGACAGCCCGGCCGTGGACGAGAAGGCACCGGGACGCAACGGCTGACGGGTTCGGACCATGGCGCCGGTGCCCCCGGGACGGGGCACCGGCGCCGCGCTGTCGGCGCCCTCATCAGGGCCTGGTTTCCGTGGCAGGGTGGAGCGGGCAAGCCACAGGGGGCCAACAGAAGAGGGGGAACCGTGATCGTCTGGATCAACGGTGCGTTCGGTGCGGGGAAGACCACCACCGCACGGGAACTGATCGAGCTGATCCCGAACAGCACGCTCTTCGACCCCGAGGTCATCGGCGGCACACTCACGCACCTGCTGCCGGCCAAACGCCTCGCCGAGGTCGGTGACTTCCAGGACCTGCCGATCTGGCGACGCCTCGTGGTCGACACCGCGGCCGCCATGCTCGCCGAACTCGGCGGCGTCCTCGTGGTCCCGACGACCCTGCTCCGCCAGGAGTACCGCGACGAGATCTTCGGCGGCCTCGCCGCACGCCGGATCCCCGTACGGCACGTGCTCCTCGCCCCGGCGGAAACGATCCTGCGCGAGCGAATAGCTGGGCGCGAGGTGCCCCCGGACCTGCCCGACGGTGAGATGCGCGTGCGCCAGTGGTCCTACGACCACATCGAGCCCTATCGCGCCGCGCTCGCCTCCTGGCTCACCGCCGACGCTCACCCCGTGGACACCAGCGCGCTCACCCCGTACGAGACCGCCCTGCGCATCGCCGATGCCGTACGCACCGGGGATGTACCCGTGTGCGACATCGTGCAGACCCCCGAACCCACCGCGGAGACCGTCGCCGCGGGCGTGCTCCTCTTCGACGAGCAGGACCGGGTGCTGCTCGTCGACCCGACGTACAAGGCCGGCTGGGAATTCCCCGGAGGCGTCGTCGAACCCGGTGAGGCCCCGGCGCGCGCCGGCATGCGCGAGGTCGTCGAGGAGACCGGCATCACGCTCGACGAGGTGCCCCGCCTTCTCGTCGTCGACTGGGAGTCGCCGGCGCCCCCCGGATTCGGCGGCCTGCGTCTCCTGTTCGACGGCGGCCGACTCGACACGGCAGCGGCGAGCCGTCTGCTGCTGCCCGGACCCGAACTGCGCGACTGGCGCTTCGCCACCGAGCAGGAGGCCGCCGATCTGCTGCCGCCCGTGCGCTACGAGCGGCTGCGCTGGGCCCTGCGGGCGCGCGAACGCGGAGCGGCGCTCTATCTGGAGGCCGGGGTCCCGGTCGGCTGACGTCGCGACTTTGCTCGGCGCGTGGAGTTCCGAGGGGAAGCGAGAGGGCCCGCGACGTCCAGCAGCGCGGATCTGCCGCCGATACCGGAGCCGAGGGGCCGGCCCGCAGCGACCAGTTCTCCCAGTTCGTGGTCGCTGCACAGGGCCAGGATGCGGGCACGTCGCTGTGCGCGGCGAGGCGCACAGCGACGACATGTCGAGGGGCTTCATGTCCCCCGAGAACGCCTCAGCTTCCGGCGTAGTTCCGCAGGAACAGCGCCTCCGCGACCGACAGCCGCTCCAACTCGTCCGGCGAGACGCCCTCGTTCACCGCGTGGATCTGCGCCTCCGGCTCGCTGAGGCCGATGAGCAGGATCTCCGTCTGCGGGTACAGCGAGGCGAGAGTGTTGCACAGCGGGATGGAGCCGCCCATGCCCGCGTACTGCATCTCCTGGCCCGGGTAGGCGACAGCCATCGCCTCGGCCATCGATGCGTACGCGGGGCTGGAGGTGTCGGCACGGAACGCCTGTCCCTGGCCGATCTGCTCGGTGCTGACGCGCGCGCCCCACGGCGTGTGCGCCTCCACATGGGCCTGGAGCAGCTTGGTCGCCCCCGCCGCGTCCATGCCCGGCGGCACGCGCAGGCTGATCAGCGCGCGGGCGCCCGCCTGCACGGACGGAGTCGCGCCGACGACCGGCGGGCAGTCGATGCCGAGGACGGTGACGGCCGGACGTGCCCAGACACGGTCGGCGACCGTGCCGGAACCGATCAGCTCCACACCGTCGAGCACCTTGGCGTCCTCACGGAACGCCTCCTCCTCGTACTGCAGGCCGTCCCACTCCTGGTCGCCGACAAGCCCGTCGACCGTCGTCGAACCGTCCTCGGCCCGCAGCGAGTCCAGTACGCGGATCAGCGCGGCGAGCGCGTCGGGGGCCGCGCCGCCGAACTGCCCGGAGTGCAGGTTGCCTTCCAGGGTGTCCACCTGTATGCGTACGAGGGTCATGCCGCGCAGGGTCGCGGTGACCGTCGGCAGCCCGGCCCGGAAGTTACCGGCGTCGCCGATGACGATGGTGTCGGCGGTCAGCAGCTCCGGGTGCTCCTCGGCGTACCGCTCCAGGCCGCCCGTGCCCTGCTCCTCCGAACCCTCGACGATCACCTTGACGTGCACCGGAACGCCACCGTTCGCCTTCAGCGCACGCAGGGCGAGCAGATGCATGATGACGCCGCCCTTGCAGTCGGCGCTGCCGCGTCCGTACCAGCGGCCGTCGCGCTCGGTCAGCTCGAACGGGGGCGTCACCCAGGCCGCTTCGTCCAGCGGCGGCTGCACGTCGTAGTGCGCGTACAGCAGGACGGTCTTCGCGCCCTCGGGCCCGGGCAGGAAGCCGTACACCGACTGCGTGCCGTCCGGGGTGTCGAGCAATGCCACGTCCTGGAAGCCCTCGGCGCGCAGCGCGTCGGCGACCCAGTTCGCGGCGCCCTCGCTCTCGCTCTTGGGATATTGGTCGAAGTCCGCCACCGACTTGAAGGCCACCAGCTCGGTGAGCTCCGCCTTCGCCCGGGGCATGAGCGAGGCGACGGTCTCGGCGACCGGATTCGACGACATGGGCACGCTCCTTGTAGGTGCGACGTTGTACTTCTGTGTACAGGTGATCGTGTGGTGCGTACGCGCGTACTGGTGTGCAGGGCGCATACGCTGCCGATCCTCCCACAGCGGCCTGCGGCGATGCCCGCCGTAGGATGCGGGAGACACGTGCGGAAGACGGCTGGACTGGGAGCAGTAGACCATCGTGAGCAGCGAGAACTCTTCGGCGGACGACGGGCAGCGGGTGTGGGACGTCGTCGTGGTCGGCGCGGGGCCCGCCGGGGCCTCGGCCGCCTACGCGGCAGCGGTCGCGGGACGCAGCGTCCTATTGCTGGAGAAGGCGGAGCTGCCCCGCTACAAGACGTGCGGCGGCGGCATCATCGGCCCCTCGCGCGATGCGCTGCCGCCCGGCTTCGAGCTGCCGCTCCGGGACCGGGTGCATGCGGTCACGTTCTCGCTCGACGGCCGCTTCGTGCGTACCCGCCGCTCCAAGCAGATGCTGTTCGGGCTGATCAACCGGCCCGATTTCGACCAGCAGCTCGTCGAGCACGCCCAGAAGGCGGGCGCAGAGTTGCGTACGGGCGTCACGGTCTCGCGCGTCGAACAGCACGGGTCGGCCGTACCGGACCGGCGCACCGTCGCGGTGGTGTTGCAGGGCGGTGAGACCGTGCTGGCGCGGGCGGTCGTCGGCGCCGACGGCAGCGCCAGCCGGATAGGAGCGCACGTCGGCGTGAAGCTCGACCAGGTCGATCTCGGCCTGGAGGTGGAGATCCCGGTGCCGGAGACGGTCGCTGAGGACTGGCAGGGACGGGTTCTCATTGACTGGGGCCCCATGCCGGGCAGTTACGGGTGGGTGTTCCCCAAGGGGGACACGCTCACCGTCGGCGTGATCTCCGCGCGCGGCGAAGGCGCCGCCACCAAGCGGTACTTGGAGGACTTCATCGCCCGCCTCGGGCTCGCCGGCTTCGAACCGGCCATCTCCTCCGGCCACTTGACGCGCTGCCGCGCCGACGACTCGCCGCTCTCGCGCGGCCGGGTGCTGGTGTGCGGTGACGCGGCGGGACTGCTCGAACCCTGGACCCGTGAGGGCATCTCCTTCGCACTGCGCTCCGGGCGGCTCGCGGGCGAGTGGGCGGTACGGATCGCCGAGGCGCACGACGCGGTGGACACCCGGCGCCAGGCGTTGAACTACGCCTTCGCGATCAAGGCTGGACTCGGCGTCGAGATGAGTGTCGGCAAGCGCCTGCTGACCGTCTTCGAGCGCCGCCCGGGCATGTTCCACGCGGCGATCACGAGTTTCAGGCCCGCCTGGAAGGCCTTCACGGGGATAACGCGCGGTTCGACCTCGCTCGGCGAGCTCGTCCGCAGCCACCCGATGGCCGGGCGCGCCCTGACCGCGCTCGACCGGTAGGGCGGACGGCCCGCCCTCAGAGGGTCACGGCTTGACCGTGATCCGGAACACCGGGTGGTCGGGGGCGATGCGTCGCAGCTCCTCGTTCGACGAGTCGGGGCCGACGCCGTTGAAGAAGACACCGACCTCGGCCTTCCAGCGCTTGAGGTAGGCGCGCAGCAGCTGGACCTTGTCGTCGTCGGCGACCTCGGTCGCGGTGAACGCGTCCACGTTCTTGCCGAGTCGCAGCTCGCCCCCTCCCGCGGCCCGCATGTTGTGCGTCCACTGGACATGGCCGCGGGGGGCGACCAGGTACTGCTGCCCGTCCACGGTGAGCAGATTGACCGGGGTCGTGCGCCACTCGCCGCTCTTGCGGCCGCGCACGGCCAGGACCCGGGAGCCCCAGACGCTGATGCCGCGGCGGGTCATCCAGGCGACCGCTCGGTTGAAGACGTTCACGGTGAACCAGCCCGGCTTCTGGACGTGAGTGGACATGGTGACCCCCATCGATTGAGAGAGCGCCGCTCCGTTTTGTGAGCACTGCTCTCGCTTGAGAGCAGTCTGCACGAGATCGGTGATCCAAAGCAAGAGCAGTGCTCTCGAATTAGTTCGCTGCTCTCGTTTGTGTGCACTGCTCTGGAAATGTGGCACACTGCCCCGCATGAGTACCGCACGAGGGGCACGGGCCCGAGCCAGGATCGAGGTCACCGCGGCCATCAAGGACGAGGCGCGCAGACAGCTCGCGGCGGAGGGTGCTGCCAAGCTCTCGCTGCGGGCCGTGGCCCGCGAGCTCGGCATGGTCTCCTCCGCGCTGTACCGCTACTTCCCCAGCCGCGACGACCTGCTGACCGCGCTCATCATCGACGCGTACGACTCCCTTGGCGAGACCGCGGAGTCGGCGCACGCCGACGTAGCCGACGCCGGTCCCCGGGAGCGCTGGATCGCTGTGTGCGCGGCGGCGCGCCGGTGGGCACTGGAGCATCCGCACGAGTACGCGCTCATCTACGGTTCGCCCGTGCCCGGGTACACCGCGCCGGAGACGACCGTCCCGGCCGCTTCCCGCGTGGGCCTGCTCCTGATCGGCATCGTCCGTGACGCGCATCAGGGCGAGGGGGTGGCCCGTCCGCCGTTGCCCACCGACCTGAAGGCCGAGGCGCAGCGGATGACCGCCGAGCTCGCGCCCGACCTTCCGCCGGAGGTGGTGACGGCGCTCGTGGCCGCGTGGGCGCAGCTCTACGGGCTGATCGGTTTCGAACTGTTCGGGCAGTTCAACCGGGTCGTGGAGGACCGCGAGACGTTCTTCCGGCAGGCGGCCGATCAGCTCGCCCACGGTGTGGGACTGGTGTTCCCTCGGCCGACCGGCACGACCACGACCACCGGCGCCAACGGCAAGGGGAGGGGTTCCGGCCGGGCGACCGGGCCCTGAATGCCTCGGACGGACCTCGCCGCCCACCGGCTGGGCGTGCGCCGGCAAGCCCAGCGGTACTCCGCGGGGAGTACGCCTGATCACCTCGCCCGGCGGACGCCTCGGACGCCCCGTCCCGTCTAGCGTGGCGGTCATGGAAGAGCAGCGCACTCCCAGGTCCCCGGCGTGGGGCGGTCCACCCCCGTGGTGGCGGCACGGGCCGCCCGGGTGGAACCGCTGGGACGACGAGGAGCGCCGCGCCCACTGGCCGTGGCGCTCCACGCTGCTGCTGACCGCCTTCGTGCTCATCGGCTCCAATGTCGCGGCCCACTCCCAGGCGGGCGACCGAGCTCACCTGGACTTCTTCGCGCGGACGCTGCTGCTGGTGGGGTCGGGCCTGCTGCTGTGGCGGCGACGGCAGCCGGTGCTCGTGGCCTTCGGCACGGCCGCCGTCGCCATGGTCTATCTGGGCGCCGGATATCCGTACGGGCCCGTCTTCCTCGTGGTCGCCTTGGGCTGCTTCAGCGCGGTCGTCGCCGGGCACCGCAGAGCGGCATGGGCGGCGGTCGGGATGTTCTGGGTCGGGCATGTGCTGGTGGGGCACTGGCTCTATCGATGGCTGCCGCCGGCGGGGGACGGGCCCGCCTCCTGGGGGCAGGAGGGCATTGTCGCCACCTGGATCGTGGCGATCGTGGCGTTGTCGGAACTGGTCCGCGTACGCCGTGAACAGTGGGCCCGCGAGCGTGCCGAGCGCGCGCAGTCCGCCAAGCGGCGCGCCGACGAGGAGCGGCTGCGGATCGCCCGCGAGCTGCACGACGTGCTGGCGCACAGCATCTCGGTCATCAACGTCCAGGCCGGCGTCGGCCTCGCGCTCCTCGACTCCGACCCCGAGCAGGCGCGCACGGCGCTCACCACCATCAAGGCGGCCAGCAAGGAGGCGCTCGGCGAGGTCCGCCAGGTGCTCGACACACTGCGTGCGCCGGGGGAGGCGCCGCGCGCGCCTGCGCCCGGACTCGACCGGCTCCCCGAACTCGTCGAACAGGCGGCGGGCGCCGGCCTGACGGTCGAGATCGAGGGCGAGGTCCCGAAGCTTCCGCCCGGCACCGATCTGGCCGCCTTCCGCATCGTCCAGGAAGCGCTCACCAATGTCGTACGGCACTCGGGATCGCGGCACGCGCGCGTGCGGCTCGAATCCGCGGAGGGCGCGCTGCGGCTGCGGATCGACGACGACGGCCCCGCGACCGGCGCGGACGCGGGCGGCAGCGGCAACGGGCTCGCCGGAATGCGGGAGCGGGCCGCGGCCCTGGGTGGCACGATCGAGGCGGGCCCGCGCGACGACGGAGGCTTCCGTGTGCTGGCCGTACTGCCCCTGAGGGTCAAGGAGGACCGGTGATCCGCGTACTGCTCGCCGACGACCAGTCATTGGTCAGGGCAGGCTTCAAGGCGCTGCTCGACGCGCAGCCGGACATCGAGGTGGCCGGCGAGGCGGCCGACGGCGAGGAGGCGGTGCGCAAGGTGCGCGAACTGCGCCCCGACGTCGTCCTGATGGACATCCGGATGCCCCTGCTCGACGGCCTCGCCGCGACCCGCCGCGTCACCGACGACGCCGACCTGAAGGACGTCAAGGTGGTCATGCTCACCACCTTCGAGCTGGACGAGTACGTCTTCGAGGCGATCCGGTCCGGAGCCTCCGGATTCCTGGTCAAGGACACCGAGCCGGAGGAACTCCTGCGCGCGGTACGGGCGGTGGTCGAGGGCGACGCCCTGCTCTCCCCGGGGGTGACGCGCCGGCTGATCTCGGAGTTCGCGGCCCGCTCCAAGGAGCCCGCGGCCGCCGCCTCCCTCGCCGAACTCACCGAGCGGGAACGGGAGGTGATGGCCCTGGTCGGCATCGGGCTCTCGAACGACGAGATCGCCCGCCGCCTGGTCGTCAGCCCGCTCACGGCGAAGACCCACGTCAGCCGCACGATGGTCAAACTGGGCGCCCGCGACCGGGCCCAACTGGTCGTCCTCGCCTACGAGTCGGGGTTGGTACGGCCGGGCTGGCTGGGCTGAGCCGCGCCCGCGCGCCCGAAGCGAATCAGCACGGTGGCGACCCGTAGCACGAAGAGGACGGCGGCGAGCGTGGCCCCGGAGGCGACCAGCGTCCGCACCGCGGCGCCCGACAGATCGAGGAACAGCGCCGGTCCGGCCACCACCCCGAACCCGACCGCCGCCACGAACGCCGCGCTGAACAGGGCGTATCCGATCTCGACGGTGACCGCGTCCCGCTCGTCCTGAGTGCGCCGCTCCCTGGTGTGGCTCATCCACTCGCGTCCCCCGTTGCTCTCCATCCGTCGAGTCAAACAGGCGTGCGTCCGGCGGGGCAGGGACCCCCGCCGGACGCACGCGCTGGAGGCGTCCCCCTAGTCGCGGACCGCCACGCGTTCCGCTTCCGCCTCTTCCTGGAGGGACTTGGCGACGACGATGGACTGCTGCGGACGCTGTGTCCGCAGGCCCGGCAGGGTGATCAGCAGACCCGCGAGAGCGATGCCGGTCACCACGATCAGGCCGGGCCGGTAACTGTCGAGGACGGCCTGCGGCGAGGAGCCCTCGGAGGAGTTCGCGGTCACGACCGCCGTCACGACGGCCAGGAAGATCGCGCCGCCGACCTGGACCGAGGTGTTGAGCAGGCCCGACACCATGCCCTGCTCGTGGTCGTCCACGCCGTTGGTGGCCTGGATGTTGAGCGAGGGGAAGACCAGCGCGCAGGCCGCGCCGATCAGCAGCATCGTCGGCAGGACGACCGCCGCGTACACGGGGTCGAGGTCGACGCGCAGGAAGAGCGCGTACCCGACGACCATCAGGGCGAAGCCCACCGCGATGAGCCGCGGGGTCCCGAACCGGTCGACCACGGCCCCCACCTTCGTGGAGGACAGCGCCACCAGCGCTCCGGCCGGCAGGAAGGCGAGCGCGGTGTGCAGGGCCGACCAGCCCAGCAGCGACTGCATGTACAGCGTCACCAGGAACTGGAAACCGACGTACGAGCCGAAGAATGCCATCGCACCGAGCTGGGCGCGGATCTGACTGCCGGAGCGCAGCACTCCGAGCCGGATCAGCGGGCTCGGGCTGCGTCGCTCGACGGTCACGAAGACGGTGAGCAGCACGGCGACGGCGAGGAAGGAGAGCAGGGTGCGCGCCGAGCCCCAGCCGACCTCGGGTGCCTGGACGACGGTGAAGACGAGCAGCAGCATCGAGGCGGTGCCGATGATGGCGCCGGGGATGTCGTAACCGCGATGGTCCTTCTCGCGCTCGCTGCGCGGGATGAGCTTCAGACCCGCGAGCAGCGCGATGACCGCGATGGGCGCGGGCAGCAGCATGGTCAGCCGCCAGCTCGCCTCGGTGAGCAGGCCGGACAGGACGAGGCCCATCGAGAAGCCGGTGGCCGCGCAGGTGGTGTAGATCGAGAGCGCGCGGTTGCGCAGCGGGCCCTCGGCGAAGGTCGTGGTGATGATCGACAGGCCCGCGGGCGCGGTGAACGCCGCACTCAGGCCCTTGATGAAGCGGCTGGCGATCAGCAGCGGACCCGAGTCGACGAGTCCGCCGAGCAGCGAGGCGAGCGCGAAGACGCCCAGGGCCACCAGGAAGACCTGGCGGCGGCCCAGCAGGTCGGCCGTGCGTCCGCCGAGCAGGAGCAGTCCGCCGTATCCCAGGATGTAGCCGCTGACGATCCATTGGAGCGTCGAGGTGGAGAGGTCGAGTTCGGAACCGATGGACGGCAGGGCGACGCCGACCATCGACACGTCCAGCGCGTCCAGGAACATCGCGGCGCAGAGCACGAGCAGGGTGCCCCACAGTCGAGGGGTCCAGCGTCCCTGGGGCGCGGGGTGGGTGAGCGGAGAGGTCATGACCGAGACACTACATGCACATGCATCCAATGCAAATGCATTTAATTCCGATGCAACAAAGTCGATTCTTTGCTACGGTGCGCCCATGGCGGCGACGAAGGCCGAGCAAGGGCTCGTGAACCAGTGGCGCGACATCCTCGCGGTGCATGCGCGCACCCTCTGCGAGCTCGACCGCGAACTGCATCCGCACGGCCTCGGCGCCAGCGACTTCGAGGTGCTCGACGTACTGGCCGAGGGCACCGCGTCGGACGGCGGCGCTTCGTACCGCGTCCAGGAGATCTCCGAGCGTGTCCACCTGAGCCAGAGCGCCCTGTCGCGGCTGATCGGCCGCCTGGAGAAGGACGGTCTGGTGACGCGCGGGATGTGCGAGGAGGACCGGCGGGGCGTCCGCGTGTGCCTCACGCCGAAGGGGCGCCGGCTGCATGGCGATGTACTGCCGGTGCAGCGCGCGGTGCTGACGCGGATGCTGGCGGGCGGTCCGGCCACCGCCTGCGAGTGATGGGGCCTGGCCCGCTCGGCTCCGGGTGACCGGACCCGCTTCGCTCAGCCCCGGGTGACCTCGGGCTTCGGCCTCGTCAGCTTCAGGCCATCTTATGCTTCGCCCGCGTCAGCTTCAGGCCAACTCGTACTTCGCCCCTGTCAGTTCATGGCGCTCTCGTACGACTCACCGTCAGCTCCAGGTGATCCGCGACTTCTCCCGCCACAGCTCGGCGAGCGAGGCGTCGCCCGTCACGCCAGGGAACGGCAGACGGTTCCAGAGCGCCAGGTAGATCCGCGCGGCCGGTCCGGCCAGCTCGCAGTCCGCGTCTCCTCGCTCCTCCCGGTCGCTGGCCGGCGGCTGCGTCGACAGTCGTACGGTCCACACCGCCTCGGTATCCGTGGCCCGCACCCGAAGGACGCGCGGCGCCTCCGTCCGTACCCTGCTCCTCGAGCGCGCGTGGAAGCCGTGCAGCAACTCGTCGATCCCGTCCACCGCGAAATCCGTGGCCACAGCGGTCGGCTCCCCGCCGAGCGCCGACTCGGCGTCGACCCGGTGTACGGTCGTCTCGTGGGCCTGCCGCCGCGCCCAGAAGGCGAGCGGCGAGGGCGCGGGCAGAAAACTCCAGCAGTCCACCCCGGGCGAGGCGCCGGCGAGCGTGTCGACGAGCCGCCGGTGGCCCTCCCGGAACCAGGCCGTGAGTTCACCACCGTCGAGATCCGGCACGCCTCCGTCAGGGTGGTAGGAGGTGTATCCCTCGGCGACGAACGCGGTGGCCCAACGGTGCACCATCCCCGTGTGCCGCACCAGATCACGCACTTGCCAGCCCGGGCAGGTCGCCACCTTGGCGTCGACCCCCGCCTCCTCGGCCGCCGCGGCCAGCAACCGGCCCTCCCTGTCCAGGGTTTCCACGAACTCCGGAATCTCCATGCGGCGAGTGTGCCGGATGAAGTGCGGTCGAGGGCAAGGTGTGCGGTG
The DNA here is from genome assembly GCF_041053055.1 of Streptomyces sp. R41. Classification (NCBI taxonomy): domain Bacteria; kingdom Bacillati; phylum Actinomycetota; class Actinomycetes; order Kitasatosporales; family Streptomycetaceae; genus Streptomyces; species Streptomyces sp. R41. The sequence continues at coordinate 1,321,959 of NZ_CP163443.1, read as the reverse complement.
GGCGGGTCGGGGGAGTGGCCCGGGGGCGCGCATCCGCCGGCTGGACACCGGAAGAGCTGGAACGCCGCCTGGAGAATCCCGAGACGACCGACATGGACCTGGCCAGGGCCGCGCGTACGGCGCGCGAGGGTGCGGCCTGAGCGGTAGGCCATGCGTCCGGTGAGCGGGAACTCGGTGGCGTAACGGTGCGCTGTCAGCTCGCCGTTGCCCGCCGTGTCCCGTATCCGATGACGGCGGCGACCGCCGCCAGCGCCGCGACGCTGGTGAGGGCGGCGGGCAGGGAGAACCAGTCCGCCATGAACCCGATGGCGGGCGGTCCGAGGAGCATGCCGCCGTAGCCGAGGGTGGACGCGGTCGCGACACCGCTGGGGCCGGCGAGTGCGCCGGCGCGTTCGACGGCGACCGGGAAGATGTTGGCCAGCCCGAGGCCCGTGATCGCGAAGCCGAGCAGGGCCGCCCACACCGAGGGGGCGAGAGCACCGAGCAGCATTCCGGCTGCGGCCGTGGTGCCGCCCGCCACCACGGTCCGGGTCCGCCCGAGGCGTTCCAGGAGCGTCGTTCCGGTGAGTCGGCCGATGGTCATGGCGAGGGCGAAGCACGAGTAGCCGGCGGCCGCGATGCCCGGGTGGGCCTTCAGATCCTGCTCCAGGTGCAGCGCGCCCCAGTCGGCCAGGGCTCCTTCGCCGTACGCCGTGCAGAGGGCGATCAGGCCGAAGACGGCGACCAGTCCGCGGGTGCGGGCGTCCAGGCGACGCGGGACGCGCTCCTCCTGCGGCATTCGATCCGGCGGAGCCGGGGGCTCGTGCCGCAGCAGGGCACGTCCGGTGACGGCGGTCACCAGCAGCCCGATCAGGCTGAGGCCGAGCAGATGGCGGGTCGGGGACAGGGACCCCGCGACCAGCCCGCCCAGCCCGGCGCCGATCATGCCGCCCAGGCTGAAGGCGCCGTGGAAACTGGGCATGATCGGCCGCCGCAGTGCGGCCACCAGGTCCACGGCGGCGCTGTTGAAGGCGACATTTATCCCGCCGTATGCGGCTCCGAAGATCAGCAGGACGAGTCCCAGGGCGAGCGCCGAGTGGGTCAGCGGGGGCAGGGCGACGCTCAGTGAGAGCAGTACGCCGCAGGCCACCGTCACCGGGTGGCTGCCGAAGCGGCGGCACAGGCGTCCGGTGAGCGTCATCGTGATCACCGCACCGGCGGAGACGCCGAGGAGGGCGAGCCCCAGTGCGCTGGCGGAGGCACCGGTCTGTTCCTTGATGGCCGGGATCCGGACGACCCATCCGGCGAAGATGAAGCCGTCGAGGGCGAAGAAGACGGTGAGGGCGATGCGGAGTCGGGTGAGGTCGTTGCCCGGCACGACGCTGTGCGATCGGGTTTTGTTTATTAGCGGCACAAAGTAAGGCTAGGTCGGTGGGGGAGGTCAGGCAAGAGAGAAGACTGGCTGGAGCAGTGAAGAGCGGCTGCAATTTCCTGCTCAGGCTCACCGCCAGTTGAAATGGCTCGTTGCCCCGTCTGCCGCTGACTGAAAGCGGCTGCCGGGTGCTGCCGTTGTCGACACGAGTTGAGCTTGCGGACCAGAGCTCCCGAAAGGGGGAGTCCCAGGCCACGCCACAGCGATGCCGGCGACGGCTGGAAGGGCGGATCAGGAGCGGCGAGCCTTCTCAAGGCCAGTGGGTCGCCTTGTGGCGTCCTCGACGACACCGCCGCACCGCCGGACCAGCCGTCGCGCTCCGCACAAGGTCAGGCCCGGGACGCCGACGAGCGCGGGTTGCGGCAGGCCGGTCCTCATGACCGGTCCTCAAGGATGTCGTGGGCTTTACGGGCCGCGTCGCGGTTCCAGCGGCGCTGTTCCGCGAGCTTCGTTCGGTTCTTGGCGATGAGCTGGTTCTGGATGCGAACGTCGATGGCGTGCACCGTGCGGACGTAGCCGTTCTGCCGCTTGCAGCGGGCGTCGGCGGTCGCGGTCTTCTTCTCGAGGTCGGACGGCACGGCGGGGTCGTGCTGCCGCCCGGTCAGCTCTTCCTGAAGCTCCTGGCGGTTGCGGTCGCTGCCGATCTCGGCGTCCCTGGGGGTGGCGTAGTGGTAGCCCGCTTTCCGCATGAAGGCCGACCACGCCTTGTCCGCCTTCTTCCAGGCCGGCTCCCGCATGCCCTGTTGGAGGCTCTTGGTCTCCAGGTCCAGGACCGGATCCTTCCGGTCCTGCCGGTTCGTCCCGTGGATCGTGCGGTCCGCGTCGCCGAGACAGCCGCGTTCCGGGATGCGGTGGCCGTGGACGGTCTTCGGGTCGTCCCCGACGAACTCGCCGGTGAGCGCGAGGTATTGGGGGAGGGACCACTTCTTCTCCGAGTAGCGGCGCTGATACTCGGCCTGCGCCGCGTGATAGCCGTACCGCGCGGCCTGCTCGGGGTCCTGGATGCCGTAGCGAAGGTCGTCCGAGGCGTACAGGACGGCCGTCAGCACGCCCGTGCCGGAGGGGCGTTGGAGCCAGGCGGGTTGGGGATCGGTGGCGAGGTTCTTCAGGCTGTCGAAACCGAGGCGGGCCATGCACTCCTTGGCGAGCGTCCACCGGGCCCTGCCGACCGTACGGCCGTCGTCTTCGGGCATGTCGTACGCGGCCAGCGGCAGGAACCTCGGGTCGTCCGACGAGGTGGGCCCCGCGGAGGATGTGGGCGGGTCGGCCTGGTGCCCGCACGCCGTGAGGGCGAGTGCTGAGGTGAGGACCACTAAGAGGGGGGCGGCTCTGCGCATCGGGCCAGCTCATCAGGGTCCGGGGGACTGGACTGTGGTGGAGGTCATAGTTCCGGGTCACAGCCGCGTCACGTCCGGCTCCCATCACCGAGGCGCGCGCCGACGGGTCGGGCCCGTCCCCCGGTCCGCCCTGTCCGGCTCGGTACGGGACCCCACCCACCCCCGCCCAACTCGCGGGCCTCCGTACGAAAGCCGACATCCGTCGGCGGACCTGGCCGTCGGCGCTGATGCGAAGGGACGGCTGCTGTGACGACCAAGGAGTCCAGGTTTCCCGACCCGGGCCACATGCTCCGGCCGAGGGGACGGGCGTCACGGGGTCATCAGGTCAATCGTCCGGGACTCTTGACTCGGAATGTGTCAGCCGTGATCCTCGTCGGTAACTTGCACCGGTCATGACAAGACGGAGGGCTGTCTTCGGACCCTCGCCGGTCTGCTCGTTGACCGCGTCATCCCCGCCGACCAGGGATGTGGGTAATGACCGTGGATCGATGCTCGTGCCGCAGGCGCAAAGACGTCACTCTTGTGTCGCTGCTCCTCCTCGTGCTGGCCATGGCCCTCGGCCCCACGCCGAGTTCGGCCGCCGGCAACGACTGGTGGACTCCGACCGCACGCCCCACCCCGGACTCCCAGATCAACGTCACCGGCGAGCCGTTCACGGGCACCGACGCCGAAGGAGAAGTGCGCGGCTTCGTCGACGCCCACGACCACCTCTTCGCCAACGAGGCCTTCGGCGGGCGACTCATCTGCGGCAAGACGTTCTCCGAGGCCGGGATCGCCGACGCGCTCAAGGACTGTCCCGAGCACTACCCCGACGGTTCGCTCGCGGTCTTCGACTTCATCACCAAGGGCGGTGACGGCCGACACGACCCGGTCGGCTGGCCCACGTTCCAGGACTGGCCCGCGCACGACTCGCTGACCCACCAGCAGAACTACTACGCCTGGGTGGAACGGGCCTGGCGCGGCGGCCAGCGGGTGCTCGTCAACGACCTCGTCACCAACGGCGTGATCTGCTCGGTGTACTTCTTCAAGGACCGCAGCTGCGACGAGATGACGTCGATCCGACTGCAGGCGAAGCTGACGTACGACCTGCAGGCGTACGTCGACAAGATGTACGGCGGTACGGGCAAGGGCTGGTTCCGGATCGTCACGGACAGCGAGCAGGCCCGCGAGGTCATCAAGCAGGGCAAACTTGCGGTCGTCCTGGGCGTCGAGACCTCCGAGCCGTTCGGCTGCAAGCAGGTCCTGGACATTGCGCAGTGCAGCAAGGCCGACATCGACGCAGGGCTGGACGAGCTGTACGCGCTGGGCGTGCGCAGCATGTTCCTGTGCCACAAGTTCGACAACGCCCTGTGCGGGGTGCGCTTCGACGAGGGTGCGCTCGGAACGGCCATCAACGTCGGGCAGTTCCTGTCGACCGGCACTTTCTGGAAGACGGAGAAGTGCACGGGCCCGCAGCACGACAACCCCATCAACGGAGCCTCGGCGTCCGAGGCCGAGGGGAAACTCCCGGCGGGCGTGGAGGCCCCCTCGTACGACAGCGACGCCCAGTGCAACACCCGCGGTCTCACGGACCTCGGTGAGTACGCCGTGCGCGGCATGATGCAACGCAAGATGATGCTGGAGATCGACCATATGAGCGTCAAGGCCGTCGGTCGCGCGCTCGACATCTTCGAGGCCGATTCGTATCCCGGCGTGATTTCCTCGCACAGCTGGATGGATCTGAACTGGACCGAGCGGGTCTACGGCCTCGGCGGCTTCGTCGCCCAGTACATGCACGGCTCGCAGGGATTCGTCGCCGAGGCCAACCGCACGAAGGCTCTGCGGGACAAGTACGACGTCGGTTACGGCTACGGAACGGACATGAACGGCGTCGGCGGCTGGCCGGCACCGCGCGGCGCGGACGCCGCCAACAAGGTCACGTACCCCTTCCGCAGCGTCGACGGCGGCTCCGTCATCGACAGGCAGACCACCGGCGAGCGCACCTGGGACCTGAACACCGACGGAGCCGCGCACTACGGCCTCGTGCCGGACTGGATCGAGGACATCCGGCTCGTCGGCGGACAGGACGTGGTGAACGACCTCTTCCGGGGCGCCGAGTCCTACCTCGGCACGTGGGGCGCGACCGAGAAGCACCAGGCCGGAGCCAACCTCGCCAAGGGCGCGGCGGCCACGGCCAGTTCGGCGGAGTGGAACCCGTTCACGAGCTACGCACCCGGCCGCGCCGTGGACGGCACGCGGGACACCCGCTGGGCCAGCGGCTGGAGCGACGACCAGTGGCTGCGCATCGACCTCGGCTCCACGCACCTGGTCGGGCGCGTCACGCTCGACTGGGAGCGTGCGTACGGCAAGTCGTACCGCATCGAACTCTCCACCGACGGAGTGAACTGGCAGACCGCCTGGTCCACGACGTCCGGCGACGGCGGCCTGGACACGACCCGGTTCACCGGCACGCCGGCCCGATACGTCCGTATCCACGGACTGGAACGCGGCACCAACTGGGGATACTCGCTCTACGAAGTGGGCGTCCACAGCAGCTGAGTTGCGGCACGAGCACGAAGGACACCCGCATGGCACGGATGCCGTTGGCCGAAAGGCGCCGGCAGCTGACGGAAGCGGCGATCAGGGCGATGGCCCGGGACGGCGTCGCCAAGACGACGACCCGGTCCATCGCCGCCGAGGCGAGCGTGTCCCTGAGCGTCTTCCACTACTGCTTCGATTCCAAGCAGGCCCTGGTCGAGTCCGTCATCACGACCCTCACCGACCACTCCGTGACAGTGGTGAAGGACGCGCTACGAACCAGGGCCACGCTCGAGGAGACGGTCCGGGCCGGCTTCCAGGCGTACTGGGACCACGTCCGCGCCCACCCCGACGAGCACATGCTCACCTACGAACTGACGCAATACGCCCTGCGAGAGCCGGGGTTCGAGCATCTGGCCCGACGGCAGTACGAGCTGTACAGCGACGCGTACGCCGCTCTGATCGACCAGTTGACCCGGAGCATGAACCTCCAACTCCGCGTGCCCGTCTCGGTGCTGGCCCGCTATCTGGCTGCCATGACCGACGGTCTGACCCTCAACTACCTCGTGCTTGGTGACGAGTCCGCCTGGACCGACATCCTCGAGACGCTCATCGCCCACATCGCCGGCCTGGTGCACGACGACGTGCACCGGGCTTAGCCACGCCTTGACGTGTGCTGGGCGAAGTGGCTCTACGGGAGCCCGTCCCAGTGAGGGATCGCGACCCCGCACTGCGGGGTCGAAGCGGCACGGCATCCACCGCAGAAACCCGACGTGCGTCCACTCGGTGATCGCCGGCAGATCGCGGACATCGATCGTGTCACCGCACCGCGTGTCATCCGGATGCCGCAACGGAAACTGCATCACCCATCTGGCCGACCTGACGTGCCGTCGGCTGCCGGGCCGGGAAGCCTAGGATCCGCCACTAGAGAAAGGGACGTCGCCCACCCCTGTCCGGCATCGGCGGGCCCACCTCATGATCGGAGGAGACGGGATGCTGCACCGCGCCGGCAGGACCTCCTGGAAGCGCTTCGCCACCGTTCTCGTCCCGAGTGTCCTGGCCGCCGCGGCCCTCGGTATCGGCATGGGGCAAGGAGCACTGGCCGCGTCGTTCTTGATCTCCGGCCAGAAGTTCCAGGTGGCCCTGGACACTCTGGACGTCCGTGGTCTGAGCATTTACGGCACAGTGGATGTGACGAGGAAGGGCACCCTCGTGCCGGTCGTGGTCACCGGGGCCAGCCGTGCGGAGATCAGCGGGCTGTGCCAGTCCGTGGTGGTCCCGATCCCGGTCCTGGGCTCGTACACGCTGAGGATCACCGGCGGCGAACGGAGGCGGATCGAGGCGAGGAACTTGTTCCTCGACGCGACATCCTTGTCGAGCGAACAGGCGAATTTCGACGACCTCGACATCGGTGTGGCGACGGGAGCGATCAGCAAGGGCCCGATCAGTCGGGGGGACAGGAGCTCCCGGTTCTTCGATCCCAACGGCGTTGCCCAGCAGGCGGATTCGGCCTCCCTGAGCGACGTGCGCTTCACCACGGTCGCAGTCTCGGCCGCCACGTTCAACGTTCCGGGCCTCGATGTGCGGCTCAAACAAGGCCACCACGAGTGCTTCTGACCCATCGGCACGGAGCACGCACCTTCCGCGCCCGCTCGCCGCACACTCCAGCCCGCCGCACATCATGGAAAGCCCACGTGTTCTTCGAACTATTCGGCAGACGCCGGAACTTGCGTGTCGCTGCCGCCGACGCCCGACGGGGATTCAGGACCTGGCGGGGCGAACGTCCCTTCTGGGCAGGACTGTTCACCTTCGCGGCGGGCTTGCCCATCATCTACTTTCCGTACGCGCACTTGAACTTCGGGGCCGTCCCACTGGCCCTGTCGACCTCCGCCGGCGCGGGGTCGCTGATCATCGGGGTCCTGCTCGTGGCCCTGGGCATCTCCCTCTGGTTTCACCAGCAGGTGCGCTTGTTCGCAGGGATCACGGTCATTCTGCTTGCCCTCATCTCGTTTCCCGTCGCCAATTTCGGGGGCCTCTTCATCGGGTTGATTTCCGGCCTGATCGGCGGATCCCTCGCCTGTGCCTGGGTTCCTCCGACGGGCGCCGCCGGGTCGCAGCCCGCAGCGAACCGTGCATCGACGACCATCCCCGCGGGTGAGGACCACGGTGGCACGTGACGACCTGACCGGCTGTGCAGCAAGCGGGCCGGAGTCCGAGGCCTGCTATCTGGGCAGTACGGTGAAGAGCCGCTTGGCCGGCCGGCCGCTGCGGCCCCTCGCCTGCGCGCTGGCAGTGGCCGCCCTGCCCTTGGTCCTACAGCTCGCCACACCAGCGGCCTCGAAGGCGTTGCTCGTCCCTGGCGGCATCCACACCTCCAAGGCACCAGCAGGTGCCGGCGCGCCGGTCGACCAGCTGCCGGCCCGCCCGGCGAACGTCCCCTGGTTGCTGCGCGCCGACAGACTCGTGCTCCACAGCAGTGCCTTCCGCGGCGTCGTCACGGTCCGCACTGCGGCCGGGTCCAAGCGGGTCCTGAAGTTCACGGCACGGTCGCTGGACTTCCGCGACCTCGACCTGACGGCGGGCCGCGGCCGGGCGGCGATGCGTCTGCGGGCCAAGCCCGCGACCACATCCACGGTCAAGGGCAAGGACGTGGTGACTCTGTACACCCAGAAGCTGTCCGGCACGCTCGTCGGACTGGGCGGCGCTCCGCTCCCAGCCGACCGCAGCGTCACCGTCACGCCCGACGCGCTGCCCCCGTGGCTCTCCCACCCCGCAGTTCCCACCCGCACAGTCACCTTCGAGAACGTGACCGTTTCACAGGTCGCCCAGTTCGGCGGCGACATGTCCATCACCGGGCCGTACCTCAGCGCCGCGGCCGGGTGACCCTGCACGATCCACAGGAACACGTTCATCGGAGCGGAACCCTTCTCTGGGATCGCGCCGCGGCGTGCCACCGCCGCGGCGCGATCAGGGTTCGACCAGGGAGTCAGTGCTGTCTCAGAGCTTGAAGACGAGCTCGGCCTCATCGCGCTTGGTGGTGTGCAGCTCCCAGTAGAGGGGGGAGATCTGCTCGGGCTTGGCCGCCTCGACGCCGGGGATGACGGAGACGCCGATCGACGAGTCGATGCCGATGTGGGCGGCCTGGATACCGGTGCCGGCGTCGGCCAGCTCCTTGTGCAGGTTCATCGCCCAGTTGCGCAGCGCCGCGGCGGCGGCGTTGACGTTGGCGACCCGCGGGTCGGGCCAGATCGAGCCGGCGCCGGTGGTGTAGAGCAGGGTGCCCGCGCCGGCCTCGCGCATCGCAGGCAGCACCGCCTTGGTGGCGACGATGGCCCCGTACAGCTGGAAGTTCATCTCGAACTCCACATGAGACGGCTCGGTCTCGGCCGGAGCGGTCAGAGCGGTGATGCCGAACGTTCCGACCGGGGAGTACTCCAGGACGTCGATCCCGCCGAACTGCGTGGCGGCGTCCTTGAGCGCCTGGGTGAGCGCGTCCCGGTCGAGTACGTCCGCGGGGAACGCGGCGGCGGTGATGCCCTCGGCGGTGAGCTTGCCGACGAGACCGTCGAGCTTCTCGCGGTTGCGGGAGATCAGGGCGACGTCGAAGCCGTGGGAGCCGAAGGTGCGGGCGATGGCCAGGCCCAGCTGGGGGCCGGCTCCGACGATGGCGATGCTGGTCACAGCGATCCTTTCGTAAAACCTCGTTCGGGGCATTTCGGTGTGTCGGGCGATGGAGAGCTCCGTGCCGCCGGTGCAGGCACCGGACGCCTCGGAGACGCCCAATCTGGATAGGGCTATCCGAATTCGATCCGGATAGCCCTATCCGGTTCGTCCCTGACCACGGTACCAGCAAAAATGGATAGGGCAATCCGATTGCTAGACTGGCCTGCATGACCCCTGGCGCCCAACACCCCGACGACCCCGCCGCGCAGCCTCTGCGCAGCGACGCCGAGCGCAACCGGGAGCGGATCATCGCCGCGGCGCGCAGGGTGTTCGGGCGCGACGGCCTGGGCGCCTCCATGGCCTCCGTGGCCCGGGAGGCAGGGGTGGGGATCGCCACCATGTTCCGCCGCTTCCCCACCAAGGAGGAGCTGGTCGAAGCCGTCTTCCTGGACCGGATGGACGCCTACGCCGACGCGGTCGCCACCGCCCTCGACGACCCCGACCCCTGGCACGGTTTCACCGGCTATATCGAGGCCGCCTGCGCGATGCAGGCCGCCGACTACGGCTTCGCCGACGTCCTGACCACGACCTTCCCCACCGCCAAGGCCCTGGAACAGCGCCGCAACGAGGCCTACGAGGCCATGGTGCGGCTCATCAACCGCGCGAAGGCCACAGGCCGCCTGCGCGAGGACTTCGACCCCTCGGACCTGGTACTGATCCACATGGCCAACGCCGGCGTCGTCAACGCCTGCGGCGACGCCGCCCCCGACGCCTGGCGACGCGTCATCGGCCTCATGATCCAGTCCTTGGAGGCCCCCGCCCGCGGCCTCCTGCCCGACCCGCCCGAGCATGACGCCCTCTACAAGGCCATGCTCCGCGCCAACCCTGCAGACCCCACCACGCCGCAGCCGGACAAGAGCAACTGACCTCCCGGCCGGAGCGCGGACGGTTGAACACCGCGCGAGGAATCGCCCGCCCTGGCTGCCGCAGTGGGCCGGCAGGTAGGACGAGGGGGCCGGTAGACCCCACCTGCCGGCGTATGGGTGCCGCCTCCCTTGTCGCCGCTGCCTGTCATGGGGTCACGCGGCGTGCGCGTCGCTCAGCATCACCGACCACTCCTGGCGCCCGGCGGGCGATCGCGGCGCGCCAGGCGCGGTTCGCCTTCGGTGGCATGCCCACCGACAGGCACCCGTCCGCAGGCTGGTCAGGCGCTGCCGGAAGTCCCTGTTCCGTCCGGTGTGCCCCTCGACGCGCGTCATGGTGAGCGCACCTCGCTGCGGTCCGGATCGCGTTGGCCCCGGCTGGAGGCATGCCTGCCCGGATGCCGCGCTGCCGCAGGCCGATCGCGCCCATCGGCTTCACTGTGATGTGGGTCGGCGGGCGGCGTGTCCTCTCCACTCCTGGGCGGTCGTCAGCGGAACGGGGACGGGCGGAACTGTCGATGTCGTCAGCTCGATCCGTCGCCCCTCGGCCGACGAGCGCAGGAGGGCGCTCATCGTCTCCAGCACGTGCAGGGCGAGATCACCGCTCGCGCGGGGCGCGCGCTGCCCGTCGGCGGCGATGAAGTCGAGCAGGCCGACACCCCGTGCGCCGCCGACGTAGCCCGCCGACGGCGGGAGCGGGCGCCAGTGCGTGTCGCCGAGTTCGAGGAGCCGCACCTCGCCGTCGAAGCCGTTCGGATCCGGAACCGTGAGGGTCCCCGTCTCACCGTGGACCTCGATCGGCGCGGCCGTGGTGGCCACGCCGTCGAAGCTCGTCGTGATCGTCGTCAGGGCCCCGCACGCGTGCTCGAGCACACCGGAGACATGACTGTCCACCTCGACCGGTATCCGCTCGCCGGCGCGCGGGCCGGAACCGATGACGCGCTCGGCGCGCAGCCGGCTGGACGCCCCGATCACGGCCCGCACCGGACCCAGCAGGTGGACCAGGGACGCGAGGTAGTACGGCCCCATGTCCAGCAGGGGACCGCCCCCGGCGGTGTAGTAGAAGTCGGGGTGCGGATGCCAGCGTTCGTGTCCCGGGGTGACCATCACGGCCGAGGCGAACAAGGGGCGTCCGATGCTCCCCGCCTCAACGGCCCCCCGCGCCGTCTGGATTCCGGTGCCCAGGACGGTGTCCGGCGCGCACCCCACATCGACTCCCGCCTTCGCGGCGGCCTCCATGACGGCGAGGGCATCGACGAGGGTGGCGGCCAGCGGCTTCTCTCCGTAGACGTTCTTCCCCCGGCCGATGGCGCCGAGGGCGATCTCGGCATGGGCCGCGGGGACCGTGAGGTTGAGCACCGTGTCCACGTCCGGGGTGCCCAGCAACTCCTCGACGGTCAGTGCCTCGACGCCGGGCAGCTCGGCGGCGACCGCGGCCGACCGGGAGGCGTCGAGGTCGGCGACCGCGGTGACGCGCACGGCAGGATGGCCCAGGAGCGTGTCCAGGTACGCACGGGAGATCACTCCGAGACCTACGACGCCGATGCGGTGCGCGTTGCCCACAGCATGCCCCTCTCGATGACGGTGCGGACGTTGGGGTTCTCCAGCACGTCGAGGCTGTGCCCCGGTGTCGTCACCACGATGCGCCCGGCGCCCCACCGACGGGTCCAGACCGCCGGCGAGCTGACCGGCCGGTGCCAGGGCTGCCACGGCCGGGCGGGATGGGTGGTGGTGGCCAGGACGTCGCAGAGGTCGTCGTGGAGCACCCAGTACTGCTCGGTGTACAGCTCGAAGTCCTCGATGCCCGCGGTGATGGGATGCTCGCGGCCGAGCTCGGTGATGTTGACGGCGTGCGGCAGGTAGTTGTCCTCCGCATCCCCCCGACGCTCACACGGCTCCTTGCCCGGGTGGGTCGCGAACTGGGCTCCCACCAGGTGGAGATAGTCGGAGGAGGCGCGGAACGAGTCGGCTACGCCGCCGTGCCAGCCGGTGAACCCGGTGCCGGCCACAACCGCGCCGCTCAGTCCGGACAGCTGCTCGGCGGTGATCTCCGACATCGTCACGCACTGCACGACGAGGTCGGTGCCGGCCAACTCGGCGGCGTCGGCGTAGATGTCGGTCGACTCCTCGATCCGGACGGTGTACCCGTTGCTTCGGAGGAAGGGCAGGAACAGCTCCGTGGCCTGGATCGGTTGATGTCCCTCCCATCCGCCTCGGACCACCAGGGCCTTCTTCTGAGTCATCTTGTTCCTTCATGGGTTGTCGCCCCGGTCAGGGCGCCCTCGGCGAAGTGCTTCTGTCCGAACGGGGGGACGACCACGATGGGGCCGGCGCGAGTCCGGTCCGCGGGCATGTGAAGCATCACGTTGAACCGGCTGTTCCAATGGCCGACGCCGTAGAACAGCGCCATCACTATGCGTCAGTCGCCCGCGCTCAGGAAAGGGTTGTCGGATTTCATGTGGCCTCGTCGACCGTGCCACGGGAGGCGCCGGGTGCGGTGTCGTGGTCGCGGCTTAACGCTTTGACCAAGGCGAGAACCGCGACCGTCGTCTGCCACGGGGTCAGGTAGGTCGGTGCCGGATCAGCGAGTCCGGCAGGGATCCGCCATCCCCATCGCGCAGCGCCAGGACCGCTCTCGGCACCAACAGTGCGAACACCGCGTCGGCGAAGCCGTCGGCCAAGATCACTGAGCGGACGGCGTCCACCGGCGCGACCACCGCGTCGGCCGAGCCGTCGGCCACGGACACCCCGCGATCGGCTTCCGCCGGCGCACCGTTGGCGGGACGAATACGGCCCGACGTCACCTACGAAGGAGTCGCCACCTTCTACCAGGTTGCTGTGAATTCGTGAGGCGTTTGAACACTGCCGAGCTGGTTTCCGTATGGGGCGGGGGATTTCCATGCCAGTCGGCCACGAGGCGCAGGAGTACTTCCTTGAGACGCAGCACGCGCAGACGCCCTACGGGCGCACGGCGCGCGACCTTTGCAGCGGTCGCGCTGATGTTGGGCGGCGGAGGGCTGGTGGCGGTGAACGTCTACGCCTCCGCGACCGAAAGCGGCTCGGGCGGCGAGTCGGTCCAGCAGCCGAACCCGAGCGGAAGCGACCAGCTTCCTGCGTCGGCAACGGCCACGATCGACTGTCCCGACGTCGGCCAGAAACTGACCAACGTGCCCAGCGCGGCGAAGTCGCAGGTGGACGCGGAGCTGGCGACGCTCGACAAGCAGATCACCGAGGCGTACACCCGGCTGGCCGCGACGCGGCAGGCGCAGGCGAATGACGCGGACTACGTCCAGAACACGATTCTCGGGCCGCTCAAGGACAAGCGGACCGACGTCATTGGCCGGATCAAGGCCGATTACCAGCAGGTGGGCGGCACCGCCCCGGGCGCGATCGACGGCCTTGCGACGTGCACCGCAGTGACGGCCGACCCGGCGCGGAACGCCTCCGGTGGCCCGAGTGACAACGGCCAACAGAGCGGCGGTCAACAGAACAACGGCCAACAGAACAACGGCGGTCAGGCCGCCGGCGGTCCCGTCGCCTCGGATTTCGTCGACATCACGAAGGTCGCGCCGAACGTCCCGGCGAAGCCGGGCAAGACCCGCGACGCCTCGACGGGTACGTTCACCACGCTGTGCGGTGAGAACGCGAACGGGAACCACAACACCGACAACGTGATCGTGGCGCCCGGCGTGGCCAACGGCGCACACCACCTGCACGACTACGTCGGCAACCAGAAGGTCAACGCGTTCTCCAGCAACGACACGTTCCTCCAGGGCGGGACCAGCTGTCAGAACAAGGACGACCTGTCGGCCTACTACTGGCCGGTGGTCCGTGTCCAGGACGGTACGCAGGACTTCGACCAGAACGCCGACGGCGGCGGAAAGGAAGGCAACGTCGGCAAGATCCTGGTGGCCGAGCAGGCGCAGATCGAGTACGTCGGCAGCCCGACCGGCAAGGTCGTCGCGATGCCGCAGTTCCTGCGCATCATCACCGGTGACGCGAAGGCCTTCACCAACGGCCCGGGCAACGCCAACGCGCATTGGAGCTGCACCGGCTTCGAGAACAAGGTGCAGCTGACGGACAAGTACCCGATCTGCCCGCAGGGCAGCGATGTGGTCCGGACCTTCGCCTTCCAGAGCTGCTGGGACGGCCAGAACATCGACAGCGCCAACCACCGCACGCACGTCGCGTTCGCCGACGCGGGCGGCAACTGCACGGGCGGCTTCAAGGCGATCCCGCAACTGACGATGCGTCTGGTGTACAGCGTGCCGCAGCCGGTCATCCAGGACGGCCAGGTGAAGAACGCCTACGCGGTCGACGGCTTCCCCGAGCAGCTGCACAAGCCGATCACCGACCACGACGACTTCATCAGCGTCATGACCGGGAACCTGATGAACCAGGTGGTGGACTGCATCAACTCCGGTCGTGACTGCGGCGCCGGCGCCGGTGAGCAGCCGCAGGACACGCCGTCACCATCTCCTGACGCCTCGTCCGGCGGCAGCGCCGGGGCCGACCCCGGTAACTCCGATACCGACCCTGGTAACTCGGGTGGCGAGCAGTCGTCACAGCCCCCCACCACGTCGCCGGGCACGGCACCTTCGGGCAGCGGCAGCGGCAGCGGCAGCGGCAGTAGCAGTGGCGGCGACGACGACCACAACGGTGCGACTCCCAAGGTTTCGGCCACTCCCAAGGTCTCTGCCACGCCGAAGACCTACGCGTCGCCCTCCGCCGCCGGGACCGATGCGGCCGTTCAGCCGCAGACCGGCTCGGACGACGAGCACAGCACCGCGGCGGCAGTCGGCACTCAAACGCCGCCCGCGGGCGGGGACGCTCCCGCAGCCGGGTCGCAGACGGAGCCTCAGGCGGTCACGGGCGGGCTGGCCGAGACCGGCACGACCCTTTGGCCGGCCGCGGCCGGAACGGTTCTCATGATCGCGGGCCTGCTGTTCCTGCTCCGTACCAGGCGACGTTTCTGACGCAGCCGCGGCTCGGCGCCGTATCTCGCCCGGTGGGCGGCGTGTTACGGACGCGTCGGCTCCGTCGCTCCACCGATGTGAAGCAGGCCGGCTGACTTCGGCGACCGGAGCCCGCCCCGTCGACGGGGCGGGCTCGAGGTCTTTGCGCGCGCCGATGCGTTTCTTGGGCAGGACACGGTACGGAAGTCCGCTTCCGTACACGTTCGCCCTCTCGGATGTCGGTGCACGGTTCGCAGGCTCTACCTGCCCCGCACGGAACCGCGCACAGCCTGAGGAGAACCCCATGACCCGACGTCAACTCCGCCCTGCTCACACCGTCATGACCGCTGCCGGTGCACTCGCCGCGGTCGGCGCACTCACCGCGACGGCCGCAGCGCCCGCTTCGGCGCATGTCCCCATGCAGGCACACCCGGTGGCCCGGCACGTCCTGCTGCTGTCCGTCGACGGCATGCACCAGTCCGACCTGGCCTGGTACATCGCCCGCCACCCCCACTCGGCGCTCGCCGGGCTCACCGCCGGCGGTGTCGAGTACACCCACGCGAGAACCACGGTCCCCTCCGACTCGTTCCCCGGCATGGTCGGCCAGCTCACCGGCGGCAACCCGAGCACCACGGGCGTCTACTACGACGACACGTACAACTCCGCCCTCCTCCCGGCCGGCACGACCACCTGCGCCGGTGCCAAGCCCGGGGCAGAGGTCGACCTCACCGAGGACCTCGACGAGAACAAGGACTCCCTCGACGCGGGCCAGGGTCTGAGCGGCCTGCCCGGCAGCATCCCCAAGATGACCGGCGACCCCGCAAGCCTCATCGACTCGTCGAAGCTGCCCGTCGACCCGAAGACCTGCACGCCGGTCTACCCGCACTCGTACCTGAAGGTGAACACGGTCTTCAACGTGGTCCGCAAGGCAGGGCTGCGGACCGCGTGGTCCGACAAGCACGCCGCGTACGACATCCTCAACGGCCCTTCCGGCGACGGCATCCAGGACCTGTTCGCCCCCGAGATCAACAGCGCCGCGGTCGGTTACCCGGCGGGCGACGACTGGACGAAGGACAACGCGGCGACCGAGCAGTACGACGGCTACAAGGTGCGGGCCGTCCTCAACGAGATCGACGGCTACGACCACGGCGGCACCCACCAGGTCGGAACCCCGGCCGTCTTCGGCATGAACTTCCAGTCCGTCTCGACCGCCCAGAAGCTGCCGACCTCCGACGGGCTGGCGGGCGGTTACCAGGCGAAGGGCGTGCCCGGCCCGCTGCTGGCCAAGAACCTCGCCTTCGTCGACCAGCAGGTCGGTGTGTTCCTCGCCGAACTCCACAAGCGGAACCTCGACGACAGCACCACGGTCATCCTGTCCTCCAAGCACGGGCAGTCGCCCACCGACCCGAAGGCGCTGACCCGCATCGACGACGGTCCCCTGCTCGACGGCCTCAACTCCGCCTGGAAGACGGCTCACCCGGGCTCCGGTGACCTGGTCGCACACGCCGTGGACGACGACGCCATGCTCGTCTGGCTCACCGACCGCTCCAAGGCCGCCACCGACTTCGCCAAGGCGTACCTGCTCGCGCAGACCGGCACCGGCAACGGCGTCGGCGGTGAGGCCAAGTCCTTCACGGCGAGCGGCCTGAAGACCCTGTACGCCGGTGCGGGCGCGGCCCGTTACTTCCACGTCCGGCAGGGCGACCCCCGTGTGCCCGACCTGGTCGGCATCACCCAGTACGGCGTCGTCTACACCGGCGGCAAGGGCAAGATCGCCGAGCACGGCGGTGCCCACGCCGACGACCTCGACGTCCCGCTCGTCGTCTCCGGCGCCGCCACCCCGCACGGCGTGCGCGTCGGCGGAGCGGTGCGTACCACGCAGATCGCTCCGACGATCCTGCGGCTGCTCGGTCTCGACCCGCAGGCCCTGGACGCCGTACGCATCGAGCAGACCCGGACGCTTCCGGCGCGCTGACCACGGCGGCAGGCACGCTGAGCGACGAGCAGGCGGGCCGCCCCGAGGCCGATGCCGGCCCCGGGGCGGTGCACCGGGTTCTCCGTACCTCCGGGCCGGTCAGGAAGCCATCGGCCACCTTCCCGGTTCGGTGCCCGCCAGGTCAGCCCGCTGTCACGTCGACGTAGTCACCCGAGGCGTTGGCCGCCCCCGTCGTGCTGGTCCCGGCGAAGCTCCAGCGCCAGTAGCCGTCCACGGAGGCGGTCGCGGTGGCCGTGACAGCGCCGCCGACACCGCTGGTCACCGTCTTTACGGTGCTGTAGGTGGTGGTGCCGGCTTTGCGGAACTGCAGCTTCACCGACTGGCCGGTGTAGCCGCCGTAGGTGCCGTTGTTCCAGTTGGCGCGGGTCAGAGCACCCTTGATGGTGATGGTCTTGCCCGCGGCCACCGGCTCGGGGGAGGCATCGGCGGTCAGCTTGGCGGCACGCTTCATCAGGAAGGTTCCCGCGCTGTCCTTCTGGACGAAGTCGAAGTCATTGGCGTCGACGGAGGTCCAGACGTGCCAGGTACCGGCGTTGGAGTTGATGAGGGTCGCATTGGGGTCGATGGTGATGCTGGCGGTGCAGGTGGAGGCGGTGACGCTTCCGGGGACAGGGGCGCAGGTCAGCGGAGTGTCGGAACCGGGCCCGGCGAAGCCGTCGGGGTTGTCGAACGGGCCGTGGTAGAGCCATCCGTAGGCGTCTTTGATCCCCGAGTTGTCATCGGCGGTGATGCTGAGCGTGATCGTCTTCGTCGCGGTGGCGCCGACCACCACCGACTTGCCGTTGTTGACGACGACCTGGATGACCTGGGTGTCCCCTTGGCCGGCATCGGCGTCGGCCGTCGTAACGGCGAGGGCGGACAGGGCCAGAGCGCCCGACAGGACGACAGCGGCAGAACGTATGAACATATGTCCCCGTAGAGAAGAGTTGTCCGCCCGAAAACAGGGCAGGAGTCGAAACTGATCGAATAGTAGTGATCCGACCGTTCTCTCAACTGCCGTTTCCCTCACTTGGCAGGTACTTGTCCCGTGAAGCCGATCGGGAAGCCGGTGGTCGACAGGGATGGAGCCTCGCGGACCGGGGGCGTCTCACGCGCCGGGTGCCGCATGGCGCTGCGAGCGCAGCGTCTCCAGGAGGCGTAGCCAGATCTCGCTGGCTGTGGGATAGCTGGGCACGACGTGCCACAGGGTGGCCAGAGGGATGCGTCCCACGATCGCGGTGGTCGCCGAGTGCACGAGTTCGGCGATGCCGGCGCCGACGAACGTCGCCCCCACCACCAGATCGCCCGCACGGTCGATCACGAGTTTGGCCCGGCCGCGGTAGTCGGAGCGCATGACGTAGGTTCCGGCGAGCGCGCCGAGGTCGTACTCGACGACCTCGACATCGATCCCCGCCTCCCGCGCCTGCTGCTCGGTTGCGCCCGCGCTGCCGACCTCGGGGGTGGTGAAGACGACTTGGGGCAACCCGATGTGTCCCGCAGCGGCGGACGGCAGGTCGGCCGATCCGTCGGCTCGTGCCGCGATGACCTCTCCGGCGATACGTGCCTGGTATTTGCCCATGTGGGTGAGGAGCGCGCGGCCGCACACGTCGCCGATGGCGTACAGCCAGCTGCCTGTCGCTCCCCGCACACACTGGTGGTCGTCGACGTCGATATACCCACCGGGGGACAGGCCGACAGTTTCCAAGCCGATGTCGTCGGTGTTCGGGGTGCGCCCGGTGGCCACGACGACCTCGTCGGCCACGATGACCGTGCCGTCGTCGAGGGTCACACTCACCTCGCCGCCGTGTACGCGGCCTTGGCCGGTGTCACGAGCGTCGGACCGCTGCACGTGGGACAGGCTGCGTCCCGTGCACAGCCGCACACCTACGTCCTTCAGCTCCTCGCCGACGAGCGTCCCCGCGAACGGTTCGTACCGGGCCAGCAGCCGCTCGCCGCGATGGACGATCGTCACCTCGGCTCCCAGCCCGTTCAGCCAGGTGGCGGCCTCGCAGGCGACTACTCCGCCGCCCAGGACGACCACCCGACGTGGCACTTCACCCATCGTGGTCACATCACGTGAGGTCCACGCGAGCGCGTCGCGCAATCCCGGGACATCCGGTACGGCCGGCGAGGAACCGGTGTCGATGACCACGGCATGCCTGGCCGTCAGCGTCCTGGTCGAACCGTTTGGCAGGCTCACCACGACCGTGCGTTCACCGGCCAGCCGCCCGTAGCCGCGCACCACGTCGATCCCGGTGTTCAGAGCCCATGTCACCTGGGAGGTGTCGTCCAGCCCGTTGATCACACTGTCGCGCCGGGCGAGTACCCCGGCGGGGTCCAGCCGCGTCGACACTCCTGACAGATGGGCGGCCGCGTCCACCACCTCCACTGGCCGGAGCAACGCCTTGCTGGGCATGCATGCCCAGTACGAGCACTCGCCGCCGAGCAGACTGTTCTCCACGAGCACCGAGGACAGGCCGGAGAACTGGCTCGCGTACTGGGCGGCGTTCTCACCGGCGGCAGCGCCGCCGAGCACGATCACGTCCCACTCCGAGCGGTCCGGGTCCACCGCTGCGATCATGAGATCCTCCCCAATCGCCCGTCCGCCGAGACGGCGGTGGTGCGCAATGTAGTGAATGCACGTGCCGCGGGGGACGGCGACGTGCGGTGACGGGAGCGTCGGCGAATTGCGCGGCGCTGCGACCTGAAGCCAGCCTATGGGCCACGGCGCCATGTCGCTCGGCGGTGGGTGTCGGTGGCCTGCGATGCAGGGACTCCCCGCTTGGCGAATGGCGAATGGGCGTCTGCGCCGCGTGGAAGGCGGCGCAGACGCCCATTCGCCATTCGCCAAGCGGGTAAGGCCCGGCCCTCACAAGGCTTGCCGGTCCGGATACCGATCGCGGGCCGGAAGTTTGCTTGCGACCGAATGGTCGAGACGGCAGGCCGGGGATTCCGTCACCGGCCCGGCAGTCGTGTCGTGATCTCCTGGAACACCCAGCCGTTGCCGTCCGGGTCGCTGAACGAAGCGAACGAGGTGTAGCTGCGGCGTTCCGGGTCCGGGCCGGGCACCCGTCCTTCGGTCCCGGCGCGGTGGAACACTCCGTCCGCGTCGTGGAACACCTCGCTCACCTCGACGCCGCGGTCGGCGAGCTCGGCCCGGGCCGCCTCGATGTCGGAGACGACGAGGTGCAGGCCCTCAACCGATCCTGGTGCGGCCGAGGTGACCCCGGTGCCGAAGATGACCGAGGCGGGCGAGCCGGGCGGAGTCAACTGCACGACCCTGAAGCCCTCACCATTGGCGAAGTCGGCGTCGAGCCGCCATCCCAGCTTTGAGTAGAAGTCCTTGGCTCGGTCGACGTCGGTGACCGGTACCACCACGACCTCGAGTCTCATGTCCACGATTGATTGCTCCTGTCCCTGGGTGTCGAGCGGCCGCTGTCCATGGCGTCGGCTGCTGCTTCTGGCACGACAGCTATACCCGTGAAAGGCGCCGACCCACGGTCGCCGCCGACCCGGCGGAGCGGTTCGCTGTCCGGATCTCCGGTCCGGTTCATGCTCAGATCTCCTGGCATATCCAAGAGTTAATGGGCCATTAGGACACAAGCGGTGTGAAGGGGTTGTCGAGGTGCCGATCATCTTGTCATGAACCTGCGGTCCGACGGACGGATCGCAGCCTCATGGAGGTGTGGGATGCACCGCAGACTCGCCACCGGACTTGCCGCCTCAGCCCTGGCGCTCATCACCGTCACCGCCACCGCCACAGCCGCCGACGCTGTTCCCGCCGACAAACCCCAGGTCCTCTCGAGCTGGACCCAGACCAGCGCGTCGAGTTACAACCTCTGGGCCGCCGCACGCGCGAACCAGGCCGCCTGGTCCACATACGAGTTCGACTGGTCCACCGACTACTGCTCCTCCTCGCCGGACAACCCGTTCGGCTTCCCCTTCGCCGTGTCCTGCGCCCGCCACGACTTCGGCTACCGCAACTACAAGGCCGCGGGCTCCTTCAGCGCCAATAAGTCCCGCCTCGACAGCGCCTTCTACGAGGACCTCAAGCGCGTCTGCACCAACTACAGCGGCGGGACGAAGACCGCCTGCGACAGTACGGCGTGGACGTACTACCAGGCCGTCAGGGCCTTCGGCTGAGAGATCGTCAGCCGAACGGGTGAGCGGGAACGGCTGATCAGCCGCGCGCGCATCGCGGGCCGCCCCTCGAACCCCCCGCACAGCTCCTCTGCATGACGCGCCCCGACCGGGTGTGTGGGGCCTCCGCGCCGCCTGGATGGCGTCCCACACCCGGTCAGGGCTCACCGACCGGCGAACACGTGAGGCCTCTCGGCCGGGCGGACGATGCCGGACAGGTCGTGTGCGCCCACGCTGTTGCGGTCGCCCACAGAGCGGCCGAGGGCGTGGTGCGGCCACAGCCCCGCCGCCACGCGGCGAGTGCGCTCACCCCATTCGCGGGCCGGGACGCCGCTGGACTTGAAGTGGTTGAGGGCGAATCCACCGGAGTGGATCCGGAGCAGGCAGAAGCCGCCGGGGTATTCCTTGGCGGCGCCGACCTCCTGCATCGTGACGTGCGGGGCCTGCGCCAGGACCGTGCGCTTGTTGCGGTGGGTGTGGCCCGCGTGGTGGAGGAAGACGCCAGGGGCACCGGCGTAGGCGTCGAGGATGGAGCGGGCCTCGCGGCGGTCGAGGCGCTGTCCGCCGGTCACGGGGAACACGGAGTCCCGTACGGCCAGCGGATGGTGGCCGAACACCAGCGTCGGCTGGTCCTTGTGTTCCTTCAACCGGGCCCGGAACCAGGAGAGTTGCTCGGCACCCAGTCCGCCCGAGTCGGCGCCGTTGCCGTCCTTCTTGTAGGTGTCCAGCCCGATGATCCGCAGCCCGCCGAGGTCGCGGGCGAAGTAAGCGGGACCGTCGCCGCCGAGGAACTCCTCGCTGAAGGCATCCCCGCAACTGCCCGCGCGGGAACCGAAGTTGCCGTGCCCTGGCCGGTCGTGGTTTCCGCGGACGACGAAATAGTCCCGGCCATGGGCACCGAAACCGTCCAGGATCCGCTTGGCCTCGGCCAAGTCGCGCGGTGAACCCCCGGCCGAGATGTCTCCCGCGGCCAGCAGCAGGTCGGCTCCGCGCCGGCGGGCCTCGTCCACCAGGGCCCGGCTCATGACCTCCGGATACGGCGCGCGCCCAGGCTCCTGCGACACCCCGCGCATCAGGGGCACGCCTGCCATCAGGCCCGCGGTGGTCTCCCCGAGGTGCAGGTCATTGCAGAGCGCGATCGACAGCACATGCCGCCCAGGAGGAGGCGGCGGCGTGGTGAAGGAGTACGGACCTCCAATTGAGCCCAGCCCATGGTGGTTGGTCCCGACGGCGTTGCCGCGGACCAGGTGCAGCGGCGTGGGCGTCGCGGCCACGCCCCGCGAAAGGGCCCGGTAGTAGTAGGTCTGCCCCGGCTCCAGGTCCGTGAGCTCCACGTGGTGATGCGCGGTGGACCGGTCCTCCGCCGCGCTGCGGTTGAGTCGGGCGGGGTGGGTGCCGTAGACAACCTCACCCTCCGTGATCGCGGGGAGCATGTGGCCGAGGCCGTCCCCGGTGCCGGGCACTCCGGTGTACCAGGTGATGACGGCGTGGTCCTCGGCGAGGGTGACCAGTTCCAGATTGACGGCCGCGAGGGAGTCGGGGTGACCGGGGCGGTTCCGGCGCGCCGGGTCGTGCAGAGCATCGGCCGCGGCCCGCAGCAGGGCGGGAGCGAGGAGGACACCGGAGCGGAGGATTTCGCAAGGAGCGGGCAGGGACGACAGGGCGGCGAGGGGAGCGGAGAAGCAGCAGCGCATGCCTGCTGCATGCCCGCGCGCCGTGAACGGCGGCGGTGGTGTCGACGGCGCCCCCAGGTATGGAACGCGACATCTCCCTGTGTCCGCTGACGTCTTGGATGCTTCCCCGATGCCCAGCGTTCTCGTCCGCATGACGACCGGATCAGGCCGGGCACGTGCACCATTTCCCGCCGCCACCAGGTGGAGACCAGCCGCTGTGCGGAACCGGCGCAGACCGCGTCGGCACCGCCACGGGCGGGCTCTCGGCGAATGGTGTGGACGGTGCCTCGTGGGGTACTCGGGACAGACGAGGAGAACGGTGCTGACCGGCATCCCCGTGATGCGAGGGAGCTGAGGCAATGCAGTTCCGTGACCGTGAGCAGGCAGGGCGGGAGCTGGGGGAACATCTGCGCGTCCTGCAGGAAAAGGGCACCCTTCCGGATCCGGTGGTCCTCGCCCTGCCGCGTGGCGGGGTCGCGGTCGCCCGGGAGGTCGCGCGGGCGCTCGAAGCCCCGCTGGACGTGCTCGTCGTACGCAAGATCGGCGCCCCGTTCCAGGAGGAGTTCGGCATCGGCGCGATCGCGGGCGACGACCCTCCCCTCTTCGACAAGCGGTCCCTGGACCAGCTGGGGCTGACCGAGTCGGACCTCGCAGACGTGGTCGAGCGGGAACGCAACGAACTGCGCCGCCGCGAGGAGCGCTACCGGCAGGGCCGGCCGGCACCACCGCTGCGCGGCCGGACCGTGATTCTCGTCGACGACGGGCTGGCGACCGGTTCGACGGCACGCGCCGCGCTGCGTGCGGTACGCCGTCAGGCGCCAGAACGCGTGATCCTGGCCGTACCCGTCGGCTCGCCACGTGGGGCCGATCTCATGCGGGAGGAGGCCGACGACGTGGTATGCCTGTACCGGCCGAGCGCGTTCATGGCCGTCGGCGAGTGGTACCAGGACTTCGAGCAGTTGACGGACGACGATGTGCTCGAGGCGCTGCACGGCGGTCGGTGAGCGGGGGCGAAACGGCCCCGGGCGGCGGCACGCCGGGACACCGAGCGGCGTGAGCCGCAGTCACTGGTTCACGGGCCGGTTCCCGTCGCGTCTGCGCTGGTTGAGGGCGCCGCCGAGAGCGTGCCGTCGGGCTCCAGGGTGATGTGCACACCGTCGCTGATGCGGTCGAGGGTGGCGCGCAGCCAGTCGCGGTCCTCGTCCGGTGCGGGCTCCAAGCGCATGCGCCGGGCCCGCAGCGGCACCATGCGCAGGCCGGTCAGCCGTCCCGTGTCCGCCTCCACCGTGACGAGGTAGGCGATCCGGAGGTCGTCGCGGAACTCCTCGTAGCCGCAGATGCCCTCGTAGTCGTCGATGAAGTCGCCGCAGCCATGGAGGATCAGCCGGTCGCGGTACACCTCGAGGGGGCGGGGGTGGTGCGAGGAATGCCCGTGGACGATGTCGACGCCGCCGTCCACCAGCGCGTGTGCGAAGCGGATCTGCTCCCGGGGAACGCGGTAGCCCCAGTTGGACCCCCAGTGCACGGACACGACCGCGATGTCGTCCGCCCGCTTCGCCTGCCGCACGCGCCGGACCACCGCCGCGGCCGCGCCGGCCGACAGGTCGGGAACGTAGGCGACACCGGGCAGGTCGGCGCTCGCCGCCCAGCCGGGCGGGATGCCGCTGGACACCGTCCCCAGGGCGAGGACGAGCACGCGGCCACCGGTGCGGACGGGGACCGCCACGGGCGCCCACGCCTCGTCGCTGTTCCGCCCCGCGCCCGCCGTCGGCACGCCCGCGCGGGCCAGCGAGTCCAATGTCTCCTCCAGGCCCGCGCGGCCGAAGTCCAGGACGTGGTTGTTGGCCAGCACGCAGACGTCGGGCCGGATCACCGCGAGAGCGGGCAGGTTGGCCGGGTGCATGCGGTAGTGGACCGCCTTGCCGGGCGCGAACGCGTCACCGCGCGTCACGGCCGTCTCCAGATTCACGATCCGGACGTCCGGGGCGGCCGCCTCCAGCAACCGCAGCGCGTCACCCCACGGCCAGGACGGATCCACCGGGACCGGAATCGGACCGTTGACCGACTCCGCCTCGCGCACGTACGACCGGGCGTCCCGGACGTAATCCTCCCGCAGGGCGGGATCACCGGGCCGCGCCAGGATCTGATCGACACCGCGCCCGAGCATCACGTCACCGCAGACGAACAGCGTCACCGCCCCGCCGGCCATGCCTCCACTCTAGGAGCCGTCGCCGCATCGAGACGTTGCCTACCGACCACGTTCCGTCCGTCGCATCGAGGATCCGGGCGTCGGGACGGTAGGGAAGTGTCTCGTGGGGTACCCCGGACGTGGGGATGCCGGGCACGGGAGGCTGCCGTGGAACTGGTCGAGGAACGTCCCCACCGCTTCCGCATCGACCCGCAGGGGCAGATGCGGGTACCCGGGGTGGTATTCGCGTCCCGGGCGCTGCTCAGGGACGCCCAGAAATCGCTGGAGCAGGTCGTCCATGTGGCCACGCTGCCAGGCATCGTCGCCGCGTCGTACGCCATGCCGGACATCCACTGGGGCTACGGCTTCCCGATCGGCGGGGTGGCCGCGACCGACGTGGACGACGGCGGTGTCGTCTCGCCCGGAGGGGTCGGCTTCGACATCTCCTGCGGGGTACGGCTGCTCGCCGTCGACCTGGACCGGCGGGCGCTCGAGCCGGCGCTGACCGCGGTCATGGACGGACTGGACCGGGCGATCCCGCGTGGCGCGGGACCCGGCGGGGTGTGGCGGTCCATCCGTCCCGGACAGCTGGAGCGGATCCTCCGGGGCGGCTCCCGGTACGCCGTGGGGGAGGGGTACGGCGAGGAGCGCGACCTGAGGCGGTGCGAGGACGGCGGGGCGGTCGCCGACGCCGATGTGGGCCAGGTGAGCGAGCGGGCACGGGAGCGGGGCCTGGGGCAGGTGGGCAGCCTGGGGTCCGCCAATCACTTTCTCGAGGTGCAGCAGGTCGACGAGGTGTACGACGAGACGGCCGCCGCCGCGTTCGGGCTCACCGCCGGCCAGGTGTGCGTAATGATCCACTGCGGTTCGCGCGGCCTCGGCCACCAGATCTGCACCGATCACGTCCGGGCGATGGACCGCGCCATGTCCCGCTATGGGATCACCGTCCCCGACCGGCAGCTGGCCTGCACCCCGGTCGAATCGCCCGAGGGGCAGGCCTACCTGGGTGCGATGGCCGCCGCGGCCAACTACGGTCGCGCCAACCGCCAGTTGCTGTCGGACGCGGCCCGCCGGGTCTTCCGCCGCGCCGCGGGCGCCCGGCTGTCGCTGGTGTACGACGTGTCCCACAACCTCGCCAAGATGGAGACCCATCCGGTGGCCGGAGCGCCGCGCCTGCTGTGCGTCCACCGCAAGGGCGCCACCCGCGCCTTCCCGCCCGGACATCCCGACCTCCCGGAGGACCTGCGCGAGGTGGGCCAGCCGGTGCTGATCCCCGGAACCATGGGCACGGCCTCGTACGTCCTGACCGGCGTTCCCGGTGGTGACGCGTTCTTCTCCACCTGCCACGGCGCGGGCAGGGTCATGAGCCGGCACCAGGCCGCACGTGCGACCAGCGGGAAGGAGCTGCGGGCCCGTTTGGAGGCACAGGGCATCGCGGTGCGGCCCCGGTCGTTGCGCGGGCTGTCGGAGGAGACCCCGGAGGCGTACAAGGACGTCGGCGCGGTGGTGGCGGCGAGCGAGGGCGCGGGGCTGTGCCGAACGGTCGCCCGGCTGGTGCCGCTGGGCGTGGTGAAGGGTTGAGGCTTCGGGCGCGGTCGTGCGTTCCCGCCCGGTCGCGCGTGTCCGCCCGACCGCACGTCTCACACGTCGCCGGACGGAGTGCGGGACGGGGCGCCTCACACGTCGCCCGACTGAGTGCGGGCGGGATGCCTCAGACGTCGACGGTCACCGCGCACGACCAGCCGTACGGGTCGGGTCCGATACGCAGTTCGTGCCAGGAGACGGCCTTGGGCACGGCACCGATGATCTCCACGTCTGCCAGTTCGGCCAGCGCCAGTCGTACGTCGAGGCAGCCGTCGACCGTGTCCGCCTCCACGTCGACGGCCACTCTGCCGTCCACCTCGAGACGGAAGATGACCTCGTCCAGCAGTGCGGTGAGCAGGTCGTCCTCACTGACCTTCGCCAGCCGGACGTGCTCCACGGCTGTGGGCCGCGCCGCCGCGACGTCGGCGAAGCACTCCACCATCCCCAGCACCGCCTCGACCAGGCAGCGCTCACGGCTCGCTCCCCACGCTTCGATCCGCATGTCGGCCGTGTGCGGCAGCGCCCGGTGGCCGCTGCCGCCCTGGCGCCGCAGCCGGATGTCGTCGTCCGTGTCACCGACCATGCCCACCACCTCCGGCGGCCCTGAGCCGTGGTGCCTCGTGCGGACGGGTACCCCGTGACGCGCCAGGCCATACGGCGACGGGCGAGGGTGTGTTCGCTCCGCTCATGAGCGATCAGTATCCAGCGTATGGGGTACGCGGTGAGAAGGAGTGAAGGAACCGAAAACATCGGCCACAGGACCGTACGACCCAAGGAAGAAGACGACGGTCATGATCACCCAGTCGGTCGTGGTGCCCGTCGGCGGCGAGTCGCTCGCGGGCGATGTCGTGGTGCCGGCGTCGGCCCGGGCGGTGGTGCTGTTCGCGCACGGCAGCGGCAGCTCCCGGCACAGCCCCCGCAACCGGATGGTCGCCGAACACCTGCGCACTGCCGGACTCGGCACCGTGCTGATGGACCTGCTCACCGAACGCGAGGACCGTGAGGACGCCTGGACGCGGGAGCACCGCTTCGACATCCCGCTGCTGGGAAGCCGCGTGGCTGCCGTGATCGACTGGCTGGCGGCGCAGTCCGACACCAAGGGACTGCCGGTGATCCTCTTCGGCGCCAGCACCGGGGCGGCAGCGGCTCTGGTGGCCGCGGCGGAGCGGCCGGAACGCGTTCTGACCGTGGTGTCGCGGGGCGGTCGGCCGGACCTGGCGGACGATGCCCTGCCCCGCGTACAGGCCCCGGTCCTGCTCATCGTCGGCGGCCGGGACCGGGAAGTTCTGCGGCTGAACCAGGAGGCGGCCCTGCGGTTGCGGGTCTCGCACTCGCTGCGCCTGGTGCCCGGTGCCACCCACCTGTTCGAGGAGCCCGGCGCACTGGAGGAGGTCGCCGAGGCGGCCAGGGAGTGGTGCGAGGACCACCTCGAGTGAACGTGCCTACTCTGGAGGTGTGGCTCGGTCCAACGACGAGATCGCCGCGCTGTTCCACGAATACGCGGACCTGATCTCGATCACCGGAGGCGACGCGTTCAAGGCACGTGTCTACGAGAAGGCTGCCCGGTCGATCGGCGGCTATCACGAAGACGTGTCCACGCTCGACATCAAGGGTCTCCAGGAGATCCCCGGCGTCGGAAAGTCGATCGCGGAGAAGGTCGTCGAGTACTTCCGCAGCGGCAGCGTGTCCGCCGTCGAGAAACTGCGGGCGAAAATCCCCGCGGGTGTCCGAGGGCTGACAGCCATCCCCGCACTCGGCCCGAAGAAGGCGATGACGCTGTACGAGGAGCTGGGCATCTCCTCGATCGAGGAACTGGCCGATGCCATCCACGAAGAGAAGCTGCGCGACCTGAAGGGCTTCGGGCCCAAGACGGAGGAGAACATCCTCCACGGCATCGCTCTCCTGCAGTCCTCCGGAGACCGGGCCCTGCTCGATGTCGCCATGGACCTGGCCGAGGACATCGTCGCCGAACTGTCCGGCGTGACCGGCTGCCGGCGGTGCACGTACGCCGGGTCGCTGCGCCGCGTCCGCGAGACGATCGGCGACATCGACATCCTGGCCGCGGCGACCAAATCGGCGCCGATCATGCGGGCGTTCACCGAACTGCCGTACGTCACGGAGGTCATCGCGCGGGGTGAGACCAAGACGTCCATCCGCACCACCAAGGGCCTGGCCGTCGATCTGCGTGTCGTGCCGCCGGACTCCTGGGGAGCGGCCCTGCAGTACTTCACCGGCTCGAAGGCACACAACATCCGCACCCGGGAACTGGCCGTGCACCAGGGGCTCAAGCTCTCCGAGTACGGACTGTTCGACGTCGAGAGCGGGGAGAAGATCGTTTCCGAGACGGAGGAGGCGGTGTACGCACGGCTCGGCCTGCCGTGGATCCCGCCACCACTGCGCGAGGACCGCGGAGAGATCGAGGCCGGGCTGCGGGGCGAGTTGCCCGACCTGGTGACCGAGGCGGACCTCCGGGGCGACCTGCACACGCACACCGACCTCACCGACGGCCTCGCCTCGCTCGAGGAGATGATCGCCGCGGCCGCGGAGCGCGGCTACGCGTACTACGCGATCACCGACCATGGACCGAACCTGTACATGCAGCGGATGACCGACGAGCGGATGCTGGCCCAGCGCGAACAAGTACAGGAACTCGACGGCACGTACGACACACACGGCAGTCGCGGCGGCATGCGGCTGCTGCACGGCGTGGAGCTGAACATCGACCCCGACGGCGAGGTGGACTGGCCGGAGGAGTTCCTGGCCGGCTTCGACCTGTGCGTGGCCTCGGTGCACTCGCACTTCAACCAGGGGCGCGCTGAGCTGACCCGCCGCATCGTACGGGCCTGCGAGAACCCGTACGTCAACATCATCGGCCACCCCACCACCCGCATCCTCGGCAAACGGCCGGGCATCGACGTCGACCTCGACGCGGTCTTCGCCGCCTGCGCGCGTACCGGCACGGCCCTGGAGATCAACGCCCATCCGCACCGGCTCGACCTGCGCGACGAGGACATCCTGCGGGCCAGGCGGCACGGCGTGACGTTCGCCATCGACAGCGACGCCCACTCCATCCTCGACCTGGCCGCCATGCGCTACGGCGTGGGGACGGCGCAGCGCGGCTGGCTGACCAAGGACGACGTGATCAACACCTGGCCGCAGACGCGGTTGCGGCGCTTCCTGCACAAGGGGCGGGCGAAGCGGCGCGCCGCGGCGTGAGCGAGTTCCGGCCGGGCGCCGTCCTGTGCCGCTCGCCTGTGATCAGCGAGGCTGGTAGGCCTTGGGGAGGCGCATGCCGCGGTCGGCCATGATCTGCCGTACGTGGTTGGGGTAGTTGGTGATGATGCCGTCCACACCCATGTCCATGAGCGCCTCGACGGTGGCCGGATCGTCGCAGGTCCACGGGACGACCTTGAGACCCCTGGCGTGTGCCTCGGAGATCATCGTCGGGTCGGGGTAGAAACGGAAGCCCGGGTCGCCGACCTTGCCGCTCTGCGGGAAGCCGTAGTTGGGGGAAAGGGCTTTGACACCGGGGATGGTGGCGGCTGCCTTCACGAAGTCGCCGCCGTAGTCGTCGGCGTCGATCCCGCCCAGCCAGGGGGAGGAGCCGGGCCGGCCGACCTGGAGGAAGTCGTAGTTCGTCAGCGCGACCAGCGGCCACTTCGGCGCCAGCTTGTGCATCGCCTTCAGGGCGCCCCAGTCGAAGGACTGGATGGTGACCTGGTCCTCGATGCCCGACGCGTGGATCTCTTCGTAGACGCGACGCACGAACAGCTCACGCGGCGCGGTCTGTTCGGGCGCGCCCGCCTCGACCTTCGTCTCGATGTTGAGAGTGACCTGCTTGGCGCGGTAGCTCTTGACCAGGTTCAGGACGTCCTTCAGCTCGACCATCCGGAAACCCTTGACCACCTCCTGCTCGGGGAAACCGGGCAGCTGCTGGTAACCGCAGTCCATGGTCTTGATCTGGGCCAGCGTGAGGTCTTTGATGTACTTCCCGACGTACGGGAACATCGGGTCGCCGGGCGTGACCGGCGCCGTGTCACGGCACTTCTGGGCGCTGATCTGCCGGTCGTGATTGACGACGACCTTCTCGTCCTTGGTGATGTGGGTGTCGAGCTCCAGGGTGGACACTCCGAGGCGCAGCGCCTTGCCGAATCCCTCCAGGGACTCCTCGGTCGTCATACCGATACCGCCGCGGTGGGCCTGCAGGTCGAAGTGGGTCTTCTGAGGCGGCGTGCCGGAGCCGGATTCCGTGGTCGCATGAGCGGCCACCGGAAAGGCGAATACCGGCACCAGCGCCACGCAGGCGAGGAAATGTCTTGAGGACATGGAAAGCCTTACTTCTGTTGGTTCGAGCGGACCAGAAGACGCTAGTTCGATCCCGGACGTGCTCAACAGCCTGGACATGATGGTGTCGTGAATGCTGGAAGAAGCCTTCCGGCCGACGGGCAGCCCGCTGCCAGGCGGTACCGCCTCTCCGCTCGAGGCGGTACCGCCTGGCGAACCGCCGGCTGTCAGCGTGCGCCCGTCCAGTTGTGGGCGACGTCCACCACTACACGGTCGGTCAACTGCACTACCCGGAAGGGCAGTCGGGCGCGGACTCCGAGTCCGACCTGCGTCTCGCCCTCGAAGCTGCCCGCGAACCGAGTGTCCCTGAAGGTGCGGTATCCGGTGAGGTCCACGCCCGGCAGGGGGCGACCTGCCCGCGCGGGGTAGGTGGGTGCGCCGGTCTCGGGGTCGTAGCCGGGTGCGGCCACGCGCACCTCGAGGACGGCTCCGCCGCCGACAGGTATGAGGCGACCCGATCCGTCCTGGTAGAGGTGGTCGACATACCTGACCCAGTAGCCGAGGCCGTCGCTGCCGCCGCCGGGGATGTCGAAGACCATCCGGTCGTAGCAGGCGTGGCGGCCGGTCCTGATGTCCGTCAGCGGCGCCGTCGTGCTGGAGGCGGCCTTTTTGTCCAGGCTGCCCCAACCGGTGGGGCAGGCAGTGGTCTGTGCGGTGGTGAGCGTGGCGGCGTCGGCCGGTACCGGCGCCATCCCCAGCGCAGCGCCCATGAGCGCCAGCGTCACCCATGTTTTTCTGATTCGTCTCACTGTGTCCCCCAAGACAGCTATGTGACTGATATTGGCTGAGACAACCGGGTTGGCCGAAAGGTTGCGTTATTTCCGAGCCTCCGGGCAGCTGAGGTAAGGCGCGCAGCGCCTGTGCGAAGGGGGTGTGGGCGAGGTGTTCGGTGCTCGGCGGCGGCGGGGAGAAGAAGGCACTGCATCCGCATCAGTGAGCTCTACCACTACGGCACGGACGGCCATACGACGAAGTGACCGCCTTTCCGGCAGGTGCCGGAAGCAGTTCCGCAGGCCGCATGGGTGGCGAGGCATCCGCGGGCCGCTGGCGCGTTTCCATAACGGGGCGTCAGATTGTCCAATTCCCCTTTGAATACCCAGGGTTACCTCTGCGTAGCGGATAAGACTTGCTATCGTGCTACTCGTTGGTAGCAAGCTGACGGGGGTCACGAGGAGCCGGCGCACGCATCGCTGCTGCTCTTCGGGCGGGTTGGCCGAGACGGACGGTCTGGCAAGGGGGCCAGGTGTCCGCGGCTTCAGCGCGTACGCGTTACGCGGCCTTCGAACTCCAGTTTCCCTCGCTCATTTATCCGAACAGGTGAGACTCGTCATATGGCTCGTTCCCTGGTCGAATTGCTGACCGCGCATGCCTCGCAACAGCCCGACCGGACCGCCTACCGCTATCTCGTCACAGGTGACTGTGACGGAGAGATCCAGGACATCTCCTACGGGCGTCTGGCCGGCCGGTCCCGAGCCGTCGCCGCCTGGCTGCAGGAGCGCGGCCTGGCCGGTTCCCGTGCGATGCTGCTGTATCCGCCCGGCCTCGAGTTCATCTGCGGCTACCTGGGCTGCCTGTCGGCCGGAGTCGTCGCCGTGCCGGGCGTGCCCCCGCAGGGGCGCTCGCAGAACCACCGCGCCCTGATCCGCATGAAGCGCCTGATAGCCGACGCGGACGTCAAGGTGATCCTGGGCGGCCGCGAGGTGATCGCCACCCTCGGAGCCATGGCGGAACACCTGCCCGAACTGGACGGCATCACCTGCGTCGCCACCGAGGACATCCCCGACCAGGCGGCCGACTCCTGGCGCGAACCCGACCTCACCGCCGACTCGGTCGCCTTCCTCCAGTACACCTCCGGGTCCACCTCCGCCCCGCGCGGCGTGATGGTGACCCACGGGAACCTGCTGGACAACGAGCGGGTCATCACGGAGCGGATGGGCCACACCCCGGACACGATCGCGGAGTACGACCACGAACTGTTCGTCAGCTGGCTGCCCGTGTACCACGACATGGGTCTCATAGGCCCGGTCCTGAACACGGTCTACCTCGGCGTGACCGCCACGCTCTTCTCACCGCTGCACTTCCTGCAGCAGCCCCAGCGCTGGCTGACCGCCCTCAGCCGCTACCGCCCGCACACCAGCGGCGGCCCCAACTTCGCGTACGAGCTGTGCCTGAAGCACGCCACGCCCGACCTCCTCGATGGACTCGACCTCAGCCGGTGGAAGGTCGCCTTCAACGGCGCCGAACCGGTGCGGGCCGCCACCCTTCGGCGATTCACCGAAGCCTTCGGAGCGGTCGGCTTCCGCCGCGAGGCCCTGTACCCCTGCTACGGCCTGGCCGAGGCCACCCTGATGGTCACCGGCAGCTCGGTGCAGGCCCCGCCCACCCTGATCGAGGCCGCCGAGACCGGGCCGCACGCCGGCGCGGCGGACGCGGCGGCGGTCAGCTCAGGGCGGCCCGGTCCCGGCGCGACCGTGGTGATCGCCGACCCCGAGCGGCAGGAGGAGCTGCCCGAGGGCGAGGTCGGCGAGATCTGGGTCGGCGGCGCGAGCGTCGCCAAGGGCTACTGGCGCAACGCCCTCGCCACCCGCGAGACCTTCCGGGCCACCCTCAAGGACCGCGAGGGTCGTTTCCTGCGGACCGGCGACCTCGGGTTCCTGCGCGACGGCGAACTGTTCGTCACCGGCCGCCTCAAGGACCTGATGGTCATCGACGGGCGCAACCACTACCCGCAGGACCTGGAGCTGTCCGCCGAGATGTGCCACTGGGCGCTGCGGCCCGGCTGCACCGCGGCTTTCTCCGTGGACGGCGGAGTCTTCGGCGAGCAGCCCGTCGTCGTCGCCGAGACGGCCCCGGAGGCGGCGGGCGAGACCGAGAAGATCACCGACCTGATCCGCAGCGCGATCGGCGAGGCCCACGGCCTGTCGCTGCGCGACGTCGTGCTGGTCCACCCCGGCACCATCCCCAAGACGTCCAGCGGCAAGATCCAGCGCCGTGCCTCCCGGGCGGCGTACCTCGACGGCACCCTCTCGGTGGTCGGCGAGCCCGCCACGAGATGACGTCACCCGCCGCCGACGGGCATGTCCGCGTCGGCGGCGGCATCACGGTCGTACCGGTCGCACACCGGCCACCCCTGGTCGCGCGCTGCCCGAATCCGTCGTGCGCCGGCCACTTCAGCCGTACGCCCACCGGGCATTCCAGCCGTCCCGCTCGTACGGAAATCGCCTGAGCCCGAGTTCATGAGGACACCTTTTCCAGATGCCTGCGAACGACTCCCCGAAGCAGACCCCCAAGACGTCCGTCACGAACTCCGAGGGTGTGCGGGCCTGGCTTGTGTCGGCCGTCGCCGAGGAGGCCGGGCTCGACCCGCTGACCCTCGACCCCGAGCGTCCGATCGCCGAATTCGGCCTGGGATCACGTCAGTTGGTGACAGTGGCCGCGGAGCTGTCCACGCTGATCGGACGGTCCCTGGAGCCGTCCCTCGTCTTCAACCACCCCACGATCGCGGCGCTCGCCGAGGCGGTTCTCGACGACGGGCTTGCCGTCGCGACGGCGGCGGACGCGACGTCGGCGAGCACGGCCGCGCGGGCCGATGACGACATCGCGATCATCTCCCTGGCCTGTCGCTTCCCCGGCGGCGCCGACGACCCCGAGGCGCTGTGGAGGCTGCTGGTCGCGGGCGAGGACGCC
The DNA here is from genome assembly GCF_041053055.1 of Streptomyces sp. R41. NCBI lineage: Bacteria > Bacillati > Actinomycetota > Actinomycetes > Kitasatosporales > Streptomycetaceae > Streptomyces > Streptomyces sp. R41. The sequence goes on along the minus strand of NZ_CP163443.1, from coordinate 1,287,562 downwards.
ATCACCGAGGTGCCCGCGGGCCGTTGGGACACCCAGGGGCTCTACGACCCCGACCCGGAGGCCACCGGCAAGGCGTACACCCTGCGCGGCGGGTTCCTCTCCGACATCGACCGCTTCGACGCGCCCTTCTTCGGGATCTCGCCGCGCGAGGCCGCGGCCATGGACCCGCAGCAGCGGCTCCTGCTGCAGACCACCTGGGAGACGATCGAGCGCGCCGGGATCGTCCCTCAGACGCTGAACGGCAGCTCCACGGGCGTCTACCTCGGCCTGTACGACAGCGGGTACCTGGCCTCGGCCGGACTGGGGCAGCTCGACGGGCACGTCGGCACGGGCTCGGCGTCCAGTGTGGCCTCGGGGCGCATCGCCTACACCCTCGGCCTCCAGGGCCCGGCGGTGACCGTCGACACCGCCTGCTCCTCCTCCCTCGTCGCCCTGCACCTGGCGGCGCGGGCGCTGGCCAGCGGCGAGTGCGACCTCGCGCTGGCGGGCGGCGCGACGCTCCTTGTGACGCCGCGCGGGCACGTCGAGTTCAGCCGACTGCGCGGGCTCTCGCCGTCCGGACGGTGCAGCCCGTTCTCGACCGACGCGGACGGCGTGGTGTGGGCCGAGGGCTGCGGCCTGGTGCTGCTCAAACGGCTCGCGGACGCGCGCCGGGACGGCGACCGGGTCCTCGCGGTCGTCAAGGGGTCCGCGATCAACCAGGACGGGCGCAGTCAGGGCCTCAGCGCCCCCAACGGCCCCGCCCAGGAGCGGGTGTTGCGCGCCGCGCTCGACGCCGCCGGGCTCCGGCCGGACGACCTGGACTACGTCGAGGCGCACGGCACGGGCACACGGCTGGGCGACCCCATCGAGGGGCGGGCGCTGGCCGCCGTCTTCGGACCGGGCCGTCCGGCCGGCCGGCCGCTCGGCGTCGGCTCGCTGAAGTCCAACATCGGGCACACACAGGCCGCGGCGGGCATCGGGGGCGTCATCAAGACGGTGCTGGCATTCGGCCACGAACTGCTCCCGGCCTCGCTGCACGCCGAGAACCCGACCGAGCACGTCGACTGGCCGGACAGCGGCCTCCGCGTGCACAGCAGCGCCCAGGTGTGGCCGCGAGGCGGCGACCGGGTGCGGCGGGCCGGGGTGAGCGCGTTCGGGATCAGCGGGACGAACGCGCACGTGGTGCTGGAGGAGGCGCCGGAGGACCTGGCACGGCCGGCAGCCGAGCGACGGCCCGCCCAGCGGTTGACCGCTGGGCAGCCGCCTGCCGGGCCGAGGCGGGTCGAAGCGCCGGCCGCCCCGCCGAGGCGAGTCGAAGAGCGGACTGCTGAGCCTGATCCAGGCGAACAGCTGCCCGTCGAGCCGAGGCCTGCCGAAGAGCAGACTCGACGGCCGAAGGCCGCCGAACGGCCGTCCGTCGAGGAGCAGTTGGCCGAGTCGAGGCCTGTCGGGGAGCAGTTGGCCGAGTCGAAGCCCGCCGAAGACCATTCGGCTGAGGCGGAGCACTTCGATCCACTGCCCGTCGAGCCGAGCCAAGTTGCCGCGCCGAGGCACGTCGAAGAGCAGTCGGCCGAGGCGAAGCACTCCGAACAGCTGTCCGCCGAGCCGAGCCAGGCCGAGGCGCAGGTACCCGAGCCGAGGCACGTCGAAGAGCAGGCGGCAGGGGGGAAGTGCTCGGAACAGTTGCCCGCCGAGCGGAGCCGGGTCAAAGGGCAGGCCTCCGAGTCGAAGCCCGCCGAAGACCATTCGGCCGAGGCGGAGCACTCCGATCCGCTGCTCGTCGAGCCGAGCCAGGCTGAGGCGCAGGTTGCCGAGCCGAGGCACGTCGAAGAGCAGATGGCCGCGGGGAACCGCTCGGAACAGCTGCCCGCGGAGCGGAGCCGGGTCAAAGGGCAGGTTGCCGAGCCGAGGCCCGCCGAAGACGATTCGGCCGAGGGGAGGCGCTCGGGACAGCCCGCCGAGCCGAGCCGAGCCGACGAGCAGACGATCGAGCCGGAGCTCTCCGAACCGTCGCCCCTCGAAGAGCCTACCGTCGAACTGCCCGCAAAGATCCTCTTCCCGCTCTCCGCCCGTACCCTCCCCGCCCTCCAGGGGCAGGCGGCCCGCCTGGCCGAAGCGCTGGCGGCGCAGCCGCAGTTGCCGTTGTCCGGTGCGGCCGCGACGCTGACCCACCACCGCACGCACTTCGAGCACCGAGCCGTCGTCCAGGCCGCCCACCGCGACGAATTGCTCACCGCGCTCCACGGTCTCGCCGAGGGGCAGCCCGACGCCGACCTGACCGTCGGCCCCCAACAGGCCCTGCCCGCAGCCAAGTTGGCCTTCGTCTTCCCCGGTCAGGGCTCCCAGTGGGCCGGCATGGCCCGGGATCTGCTCGACGGCTCCCCGGTGTTCGTGGACGAACTGGACCGCTGCGACGCCGCCCTGCGCCCGTTCACCACCTGGTCGGTGGCGGCCGTCCTGCGCGGTGACGCGGGCGCCCCGCCCCTGGACCGCGTGGACGTCGTCCAGCCGGTCCTCTTCGCCGTGATGGTGTCCCTGGCCGCCGTGTGGCGGGCTCGGGGCGTACGCCCGGACGCAGTGATCGGGCACAGCCAGGGCGAGGTGGCCGCGGCCTGTGTCGCCGGGGCGCTCAGCCTCAACGACGCGGCGGCGGTCGTCGCCCTGCGCAGCCAGGCCCTGACCGAGCTGTCCGGCTCCGGCACCATGGCGGTCGTCGCCCTGCCGCACACCGAGGTCGAGGCACGCCTCGCCGAATTCGACGGCCGGGTCTCCGTCGCCGCCGTGAACAGCGGACGCTCGACGGTGATCGCCGGTGAAGTGGAGCCGCTGGAAGCGCTGTTGGCCGACTTCGACCGCGCGCAGGTGTTCGCCCGCCGCCTCGACGTCGACTACGCCTCCCACAGCGCCCAGGTCGAGCCGGTCCGCGCGACGATCCTCGACGAACTCGACGGTGTCATCACCTACCCGACCTCCGTCGCCTGGTACTCGACGGTCACCGGCGAGCCGGTCACCGAGGAGCTGGAAGCGGACTACTGGTACACCAACCTCCGCGAACCCGTCCGCTTCGGGCCCACCGTGGAGCGCATGGCGGCCGACGGATACCGCCACTTCGTCGAACTCGGCCCCCACCCGTCCCTGCTCACCGCACTGCGCACCGTCGCGGAGGACGCCGGCCACGACGACCTGGTCGCCGTCGGATCGCTCCGTCGCGACGAGGACGGGCCCGTCTGCCTGGACCGCGCCGCCGCCGAACTCCACGTCCACGGACGGCACATCGACTGGCGCCGCGTGGTCGCCGACGCCGAACCGGCGGACCTGCCGACGTACGCCTGGGACCCGCAGCGCTACTGGATCGAGCCCGAGTCCGCCGCCGGCGCCCCGGGCCTCTTCGACCGTGCCGCGCACCCGCTGCTCGGCATCCAGCTGCAGTCCGCGGACGAGACCCGCTGGACCTTCCGCAACGAGTGGTCCACGGCCACCGCCGACTGGCTGCCCGACCACACCGTCTTCGGGCGGACCGTGGTGTCGGGCACCACACTGATGGAGCTGTGCCGCGCCGCGCTCGCCGTGGCCCGCCCGGACGATCCGGGTGACGTCACCGACTTGTTCCTCCTCGCGCCCCTCACCCTGCCCGAGTCCGGCACGGCCGAGGTGTCGGTCGAGGTGTCCACCGCCGGTCCCGTGCCGGAGATCACCGTGCACAGCCGTCCGCGCGGCCAGGAGGCCATGGGCTGGACCCTGCACGCCACGGCGTCGGCGGCCGAGCCCGCACCGGTGACGGCGGGGCAGCCGCCGGTGTGGCCGCAGGCCGCCGAACCGGCCTGGAGCGAGGAGACGTACGAGCGGCTCACCGGGCTCGGCCTCGGCTACGGCCCGGCCTTCCAGGGCGTACGGTCGGCGGTCGCGACCGGTGACGGCGAGCTGCTGGCCCGGCTCTCGCTGCCGTCCGTGGTCCGCGACGCGGCGGACCCGTACCCGGTCCACCCGGCGCTGCTGGACGCCGCGCTGCACGTGACCGCCGCGTTCGACGCGTCCGAGGGCCGCGTGCTGCTGCCGGTCGCGGTGGGCCGCTGCGTCCTGCCGCTCGGCGGCGCGAGCGAACTCACCGCGCGCGTACGCCGATCGGGCGGCTCCGGGACAGACCTCACCCTGGACGTGACGCTGTGGGACGCGGACGGTCTCCCGGCGGGCCGACTGGAGGGCGTACGGCTGCGGGCCGTGGACCCGGCGGACCTGAACGGCGGCTCGGAGAGCGGCAGGCACCTGTACGAGGTGGTCTGGACAGCGGCGCCCGAGGAGCCCACCGGGACGCCGGGTACCGACTGGGCCGTCGTCGGAGACCGCTCGGACCCGGAGGTCGTCGCAGCCTTGCGAGGCCTTGAGGCGTCGGGGATCGAGGTGCGCGAGACGGGCGCCGACGTCCTCGTACGATTCTGGCCGCGCCCGGGGACGGACGCCGAACCGGCCGTCGCCGCACAGGAGTTGGCGGCCACGGCACTGGCCGAGCTGCAGGCCCTGATCGCCCTCCCGGAGGGCGAGGCGCCGACTCGGACCGTCTGGGTGACCCGCGGCGCGGTCGCGGCCGGCGACGGGGACACGGTGCCCGGCCTGGCCCAGTCGGTGCTGTGGGGCCTGGCCCGAAGCGCCCGCACCGAACACCCGGACCTCGGCCTGACCCTGCTCGACCTCGACGGCGCCGATCCCGTGGGCGTCGCCCTGCCGGCCACCGCCGCACACACCGACGAGCCAGAACTAGCCTTCCGCGCGGGCGCGTTGCTCGTACCCCGGCTGGTGCGCGCCCGCGCGCCGGAAACACTGCGGATCCCGGCCGGGGACCACTACGAGCTGGCCGGTCTACCGGCGGACCCGACTCTTCGCGCGGTGGCGTCCCAGGCCTCCCTGGCCCCCGGCCAGGTGAGGATCCAGGTGCACGCGTTCGCCGTGCACCCCAACTCGGCCCGCCTCCCCGGTGACGAGACACTGTGCGCCGGTGTGCTCACCGAGGTCGGCGCCGACGTCGAGGAATTCGCCCCCGGCCTGCGGGTCGTCGCCCTCGCCGACAGTGCGCCCGGCTCCGAGGCGGTCGCCGACGCGCGGCTGGTCGCGGTGCTCCCGGACGACCTGCCGTTCACCGGCGCTGCCGTCCTGCCCCTCGCCCTCACTGAAACGGTGGACCGTGAACAGCTCGGTGCGGCCCTGCGCGAGGCCGTCACCGCCAGGCAGCCGCGTCCCGCGCACACCCGGGTCCTTCCCGTCACGGCTGCCCGCGAGGCGATACGCCGGGGGATCGCGTCCGGCGGCCCCGTAGTCCTCGACCTGGTCGGCCGCCCCACCCTGGTGCCCGCCGACGGCACGGTGCTGATCAGCGGAGGCCTGGGCGCGGTCGGCCGGCACATCGCCCGGCTCCTGGCTGAACATGGCGTCCCACGCCTGCTGTTGACTTCCCGTCAGGGCCCCGACGACCCACGTGCCGCCGAGGTCACCGTGGAACTGACCGCGCTCGGCGCCGAGGTCGAGGTGGCGGCGTGCGACATCGCGGACGCGGCGGCCGTGGCCGACGTACTCGGCCGTATCGGCGATGAGTTGCCGCTGCGCGGCGTCGTGCACTGCGCCGGCATCCTGGCCGATGGGGTGGTCGCCGAGCTGACGCCCGAACGCCTGGCACAGGTGCTGCGCCCCAAGGTCGACGGCGCCGCCCACCTGCACCGGCTCACCGCCGACGCGCCCCTCGACCTCTTCCTGCTCGTCTCCTCGGCCGCGGGCGTCGTAGGCAACGCGGGCCAGAGCAACTACGCGGCGGCCAACGTCTTCCTCGACCAACTGGCCCACCATCGGCGGTCCTTGGGCCTGCCCGGCGTGTCGGTGTCCTTCGGCGCCTGGGCGGGTGAGGGCCTCGCCGCCGAACACGCCGACCTGGAGCGGATGGCCCGCCTCGGCCACCGCGCCCTCACCCCCGACCAGGGCCGCGACCTCGTCGAACTCTCCCTGCGGCGCGGCGCACCGCATCTGGTCGCCTGGGCCCTGGACCTGCCCCGCCTGCGCGACAACTCGACCACCGTCGGCGGTACTTCTGCGAGTCTGTGGCGCTCGCTGCTGCCCGCGCCCCGCACCGGCCGGGACGGCGGCGACGGCCTGGCGGACCGCCTGGCCCGGCTGCCGGAGGCCGAACGCGCCGAACGGGTCCTTGCCCTGGTCCGTGAGGAGGCCTCGCGCGCCCTCTGCCTGCGCTCGGCGGAGTCCGTCCGCCCCGACCAGCCGCTGCGCGAACTCGGCATGGACTCGGTGACGGCGGTCGACCTCCGAAACCGCATCGGCACCCGCATCGGCGCCAAGCTCCCGGCCACCCTGCTGTTCGACCACCCCACCCCGGCCCGGCTCGCCGAGTACCTGCTGACCACCGCGCTCGCTACCGGCAGCCGTACGACCCGCCGGACAGCACCCGACACGCAGCCAGCCCGGACGACGGCGTCGGCGTCCGACGAGCCGGTGGCCCTGGTCGCCATGGCATGCCGCCTGCCCGGCGGCGTGAGCGATCCCGACGGCTTGTGGCGTCTGGTGGCGGAGGGCCGAGACGCGGTCGGTCCGTTCCCGGCGGGACGCTGGGACGTGGAGTCGCTGTACGACCCCGACCCGGAGGCCCTGGGCAAGTCGTACGCCCGGGAAGGCGGCTTCCTGGAGGACCTCGAGTCCTTCGACGCGGGGTTCTTCGGGATCACTCCGAAGGAAGCGGCAGCCATGGACCCGCAGCAGCGCCTGCTGCTGGAGACGGCGTGGGAGGCGCTGGAGCGCGCCGGTATCGTGCCCGCGGCGCTGGCGGGAAGCACCACCGGTGTGTACGTCGGCATGTTCGGCAGCGACTACCTGTCGGGCTCCCGGCTCGATCAGCTGGACGGATACGTCGGTACGGGGTCGGCGCTGAGCGTGGCCTCCGGCCGGCTGGCGTATGTGCTGGGGCTGGGCGGCCCGGCGCTGACGGTGGACACGGCATGCTCGTCGTCGCTGGTGGCGCTGCATCTGGCGGCGCAGGCGCTGCGGTCGGGCGAGTGCGACCTGGCGCTCGCCGGCGGCGTGACGCTGATGGTCACGCCTCAGACCTTCGTGGAGTTCAGCCGCCTGCGGGGATTGTCCCCGACCGGCCGCTGCCGCTCCTTCTCCGACGGCGCCGACGGCGCGATCTGGGCCGAGGGCGCGGGCATGGTCGTACTGAAGCGGCTGAGCGATGCGCGGCGCGACGGTGACGAGGTGCTGGCCGTGCTGCGTGGCACGGCCGTCAACCAGGACGGCCGCAGCCAGGGGCTGTCCGCGCCGAACGGTCCGGCTCAGGAGCAGGTGATCCGGCGGGCGTTGGAGCTGTCGGGACTCGGCCCGGCCGACATCGACTACGTCGAGGCGCACGGGACGGGCACGACGCTGGGCGACCCGATCGAGGCGAACGCCCTGTCGGAGGTCTTCGGCGACTCGCGTCCGCCCGGCCGCCCGCTGTACCTGGGATCGCTGAAGTCCAACATCGGGCACGCGCAGGCGGCTTCGGGTGTGCTCGGGCTGATGAAGGTGGTGCAGTCGCTGCGCCAAGAGACCCTGCCGCGCACCCTGCACGCCGACACTCCCAGTCGCCACGTCGACTGGGACGGCAGCGGGCTCCAGCTGCTGCAGGAGGCGGTCGACTGGCCGTCGTCGCAGGAGCGCGTCCGGCGCGCCGGCGTGAGCGCCTTCGGGATCAGCGGAACCAACGCGCACCTGATCGTGGAAGAGGCGCCGCCGGTCGAGGCAGAGCCCACGGGCGAACTCCCTCCCGGGAAACGGCTCTTCGTCCTTTCCGGGCGGAGTGAGAGCGCGGTCCGGGGGCAGGCCGCACGTTTGGCCGAACACCTGAGGGACGACACCGTCGCCCTGCCGGACATCGCCCACACCCTCGCGCGGCACCGCAGCCACTTCGAGCGGCGCGCCACGATCGTTGCGGGCGACGCGAACGAACTGCGCACCGTGCTCGACGCGTTGGCGACCGGACGGAAACCCCTGGCGCCACCGCGCGAGGAGCAGACGGGCAAAGTGGCCTTCGTCTTCGCCGGGCACGGCGGTCAATGGCCGGGCATGGGCCTGGAGTCGATGGCCGACTCGGAGGCGTTCCGGGATGAGCTGGCCCGCGTCGACGAGGCGGTACGGCGGCACGTCGGCTGGTCGGTGCTCAACGTGCTGCGGGCGCCGGAGGAGTTCTCCCCTCTCGACCGGACGGAGTACCTGCAGCCCGTGCTGTTCGCGGTCAACGCGGCGCTGGCCGCCGCGTGGCGTGCGCTCGGCGTCACCCCGGACGCCGTGGTCGGGCACAGTCTCGGCGAGATCGCCGCCGCGTACAGCGTGGGCGCCCTCACCCTGGACGAGGCCGTGACGGTGGTGAGCGGGCGCGCCCAGGCGGTCGTACCACTGGTCGGGCACGGCGGAATGCAGGCCGTCGAGCTGCCGCGCGCCGAGGTCGAGAAGCTGCTCGCCCCGTACGCGGACCGGCTGTTCGTAGCGGCGGTCAACAGCCAGAATTCCACGGCCGTTTCCGGCGAGACCGACGCGCTGGCCGAGCTGCGGCAGCACCTGGAGGAGCGGGCGATCCCCGTCCGACGGCTGTCGACGGCGTTCGCCTCGCACACCCCGCTGATGGACCCGCTCCGCGAGGAGCTCCTCGACCGCTTCTCCGGCGTCCGGGGCACGCGGACGCCGACCCCGCTGTACTCGGCGGTGCTGGCCGAACCCGTACCCGGTGACCGACTGGACGCCGAGTACTGGTTCGCCAACCTCAGGCAACCCGTCCGTTTCGCGGACGCGATCCGACGGATGCTGGACGACGGCTACCGCTACTTCGTGGAACTGAGCCCGCACCCCTCGCTGATCCCGTCGATCGAGGCGGTCGCCGCCGAGGCCGGGATCGACGCGGTCGGCGTCGGCTCGCTGCGCAGGCAGCAGGACGGGCGCGACGTTCTGCTGCGCAGGCTGGGGGAGTTGTACGAGGCCGGGCACACGCCCGACTGGCCGGTGGTGTTCCGGGAGGGCCGCCGGATCGACCTGCCCACGTACGCTTTCGCCCGCGAACGCCACTGGCTCGCGCCCGCCCCGGCCGCAGCGTCGGGCGCGTCGCCGCTCCTTGGCACGCACATCGAGGCCAGCGACGAGCCCGAACGGCACATCTTCCAGAGCGACATCGACCTGCGCGACAGCCGTTTCGGTTATCTCACGGACCACCGGGTGACCGGTGAGGTCTGGCTGCCCGGCGCCGCCTTCCTCGGCATGGCGTTGGAGGGCGCCTCCGCTCTCCACGGCGGCGGCGAAGTGCGGCTGGCCGACGTCAGGTTCATCCAGCCGCTGCGGCTGGACACGGACCGGCCCGTACGGCTGCAACTCGTCCTGCGGCCCGCCGAGGACGGCTTCAGGGACTTCACCATCGCTTCGGCGGCTGCGGGGGAGCGGGGTACGCGGTGGGAGCGGCACGCCGTCGGGCAGGTCGCCGTCGGCGCCATGGAACCCGTGGCCGACGCACGATTCGCCGCGCTGCGGGAGCACTGCACGCAAGAGGTCGACCTGTCGGGCGTCTACGGCCGACTCGCCACACTCGGCATCGACTACGGCCCCGCCTTCCGCGGTCTGGAAGCGGGTCGCCGCGCGGACTCCGCGGCGCTCGGCCGGCTGGCCGACAAGCCCGCTGCCGGCCACCTGCTGCATCCCGCGGTCCTCGACGCCGCCTTCCACGTGGCGGCCCTGCCGGGCAACGCGCCCGAGGGCCGGGCGTTCGTGCCCGCCGGGGTCGGCCGGCTCCGGTTCACCGGACTACGCACCACCCCCACGTGGGTGACCTGCGCACTGCGGTCCGTGGACGGCGACACGGCGACCTTGGACCTGCGGCTCTGGGACGAGAACGAACAACTGGTCCTGGAGGCCGAGGAGTTCGAGCTGGCCGCGCTCTCACCGCTGGACGGCGCGCTCTTCGAGACCAGCTGGCAGCCGCGCCCGGACGCGCACGAGCGGCCCGCCGAGGGCAGTTGGCTGATCCTGGCGGACGAGACAGGGGTGGCCGCCGAACTCGCGGAGCGTCTCGGCTCGTCGGTGCCGCATGTGATCGCCCGCAGGGGCCAGGAGTTCGGCCTGGAGGCCCCGGGCCGGTACATCCTCGACCCGACCGATCCTCAGCACCTGGCCCGGCTGTTCGACGAGGCGTTCACGGACGGGCCGCCCGAGCGCGTGGTCCAGCTGTCCTCGCTCGACGCGCCGGAGATCGGGGATGCCCGTACGGCCGAGGAGGCGGCACGGCTGTGCTGCCTGAGCACCCTGCACCTGGTGCGGACGCTCGCCGACCGCCCGCAGGGCCGAGCCCCCCGGCTGTTCGTGGTCGCACGGGGCAGTCAGGCGGCCGGCGACAGCACTCAGGTGACGCACCCTCAGCAGGCCCTCGCCTGGGGCTTCGGGCTCGCGGTGGCCCAGGAGTACCCGGAGCTGTCGACCACGCTGATCGACCTGCCGGGCACCGACGGCACCGACGCCCTGTGGACCCAGCTGCGGCACGCCGACGACGAACGCCTGGTCGCGCTGCGGGAGTCGGGCCGCCTGGTGCCGCGCCTGGCCCGCACCCGCCCTGACGATGGCGGCCACGCCGAGGTCACCCCGGACGGCGTCCACCTGATCACCGGCGGTCTGGGCGGCCTCGGCCGCGTCGTCGCCGAACGACTGGTCCGCGGTGGTGCCCGCCGACTGGCGCTGATGAGCCGGGGCACGCCCGACGCGGACACCGCCGGCTGGATCAAGGGCCTCCAAGAGCGCGGCGTGACCGTGCACTTGGCCCGCGCCGACGTCGCGGACCGCGACGGCCTGAGTGCCGCCCTGGAGGCCGTACGACGTGAAGCCGGCCCCATCGCCGCAGTCGTCCACGCGGCCGGTGTCCTCGACGACGCCACGGTGGCGAACCTGACGGACGAACGCGTCCTGCGCGTCCTCGCCCCCAAGGTCCTGGGCACCGCCCTGCTCACCGAGCTGATCCCGGAAGCCGGGAACCTGGTCCTCTTCGCCTCGGCGGCCGGTCTCCTCGGCTCGGCCGGGCAGAGCCCGTACTCGGCGGCGAACGCCTTCCTCGACGCCTGGGCACACCACCTCGCCCGGACCGACCGACGGGCGCTGAGCCTGGACTGGGGCACCTGGGAGGGCGTCGGCATGGTCACCGAGTCCGGTGCCCGGGCCGCCGAGGCCGGCCGGTCGGGACTGGTCGCGTTCTCCCCGCAGGACGGCGGCGAACTGTTCGACCGGGTGCTGGCGACCTCCCGCCGCCAGCTCGCGCCCATCGCCCTGGACTGGGAGATGCTGGCGCTCGACCCGGACGCGGCGCGCACCCGCCCGATCCTGGGCGACCTCGTCACCGTCCCGGTGGGCACGGCGGACTCCGACGGCCTCGTCAAGAAGGTGTTCGCGGCGACGACAAACCAGGACCGCGCCGAGTGGCTCGAAGCGTACGTACGGGCCAGGGTCGGCGAGGTCTCCGGAGGTGTCGTGGACGTCTTCGCGACCTCGGCCCTGAAGGAACTGGGCCTGGACTCCCTCATGCTCGTGCGGCTGCGCAACGCCTTCGCCCGCGAGCTGGGCGTCGAGCTCCCCGCCGCCGCCGTGTTCTCGGCGTCCGATGTCCGCAGCCTCGCACGGACGCTGGGCGAGGCGCTCCCCGAGCGGAACACCGCGGCGCATGAGGAGGATCCGCAGGCCGAGGCCGCCGTCGAGGTGCCCGAGAGCGAACTGCGGCCCGCGACCCGCGATGTCGTACGGCTGCTGCGCAGTGCCCAGCCCGGCATGCCGGACGCGGCGCACGGCGTCGGCCTGGCCGTACGGCTCGCCACGCCGACCACCCGCGAGACACTCACCGACATCGTCACCCGGCTCGCCGGACGGCACGCCGCCCTGCGCACGGCGGTCGTCAACAGTGCAGAAGGCGGACGGCAGTTGCGGGTGGTACGCGATGTGGCGCAGCCGGTCCTGAGCTGGACGACCGCTGAGGGCGAACTCGACGCCGTCGACGGTCTGCGCCGGCTGCTGGAGCCGCCGTTCGACCTGGCGAACCCGTCGCTGTGGCGGTTCGAGCTGCTCGACGGCGGTGTGCGGGGCCAGGTCCTGGTGTTCGGCGCGCACCACGCGGTGAGCGATCTGCAGTCGCTGCTGCTGGTGGCGGGGGAGATCGACGCCGAGCTGTCCGGTACCTCGCTCGGCGACGCCGTCACCAACCGCGACATCCATCTGCTGATCGAGGCCCAGCAGAGCGGCGACGCCCCCGGCGCGGGCGCGGCCGAGTGGCGCGAGGCCTTCCACGGCAGCGCGCGTCTTGACCTGACCCTGGCCCGGCCGCGCCCTGCGGCGCGTTCGTACCGGGCCGGCAGTGTGACCGTGGCGATCCCCGATGGGCTCATGGAGCGGGTGTCGGCGGCCGCGAGCGGGCTCGCCATCACGCCCGCCGCCTTCTGCCTCGGCACCCTGACCGTGCTGCTGGCGCGCAAGCGGGAGCGGGAGCGGTTCGTGCTCGCCGTGCCCGTGGACACGCGCATCCACGCCGACGCGTACGACGCGGTGGGCTTCTTCGGAGTGCCGGTGCCGTTCCCGGCCGAGGCCCGGCCGGGCGAGCGGATCGAGGAGGTGCTGCGCCGCACCGACCGCCGCCTCGACCGGGTCCTCGCCAAGGGCGCCATGTTCTCGGACGTGCTGTCGACGCTGGCCCAGCAGGGGCTGTACCGCGCCAATGCCCCGCTGGTGGAGGTGTACTTCAACTACGTACGATCCTCGGCGGGCCGCCTCACCAACCTTGAGGTGCTGCCGGCCGGGACGGGCTACACCGACCTCGACCTGATGATCACCATGACCCCCGACGCGGGCCGGGTCCGCCTCGACCACAACCTCGACATCCTGGACGCGGCGACCTCCACCGGGCTGGGGGAGGAGTTCGTGCGGCTGCTCGCGGAGGCGGTCGAGGTTCCGGCGGCGCAGGTCCGTACGGCGGTCGAGGATCCGATGGCAGCGGTCCGTACGGTGGTCGAGGATCCGATGGCAGCGGTCGGTACCACGCTCGAGGTCGCCCCGGTCGTGGCTGAAACTCGGGCCATGGCTGGAGCCACGGCCGCCGAGGAGCCCGCTGCCTCCCCGCGCCCCTCGCTCGCCCTGGCCGCCACCTTCGCGCTCGGCGATCTGCCGCTGCTGTGCCAGGCCGCGGCCAACGAGGGGACGCGGGACGGCGGTCCGACGGTCGCGGAAGCCCCGTACCACCAGGTGCTTGCCGGCCTGCGCGACCCGTCCGGCGTCTTCGCGGACCCCACCACGGCGGTGGGCGTGGTGCTGTTGCGGGCGGTGGACCTGGAACGGTTCGGCCCGGTGGACGACGCGCTGCTCGCCGAGCTGCGCACCGAGTACCCGGCGGCGCTGCGGGCCCTGTCCGAGCGGACCCGTAAGCCGCTGATCGTCGGCTTCCTGCCGTCCGTACGGGAGGAGGAGCGGCTCGCGCGCTGGGAGCGCGAGATGGCCGCCGAACTGGCCGAGCTGCCCGGCATCGCGGTGCTCCGCCCCGACGACTGGACGCGCCACCACGCCGTCGAGGAACCCTTCGACGAGCGGACCGAGCGGCTGGCTCACCTCCCCTTCACCCCGCGCTTCCAGGCGGCGGTGGCGCTGCGACTGGCCGAGGTCGTACGGGCGGTGCGGCGGCCCGCGCCGAAGGTGATCGCGGTGGACGGCGACGAGACCCTGTGGGGCGGGGTCGCCGGGGAGATCGGCACGGAGGCGGTGGACCTGGCCGGTCCCCGGGCCCTGCTGGCGCGGAGGCTGTTGCAGTGGCGTGCCGCGGGCGCGCTGCTGGCGCTGGTCAGCAACAACGACGAGGACACGGTCCGGGCCGTTCTGGAGCGCCCCGACAGCCTGCTGAAGGCGGAGCACTTCAGCGTGCTCTCCGCCACCTGGGGCCCGAAGTCGGGCCGTCTGGCCGAGACGGCGCGCACGCTCAACCTCGGTCTGGACAGCTTCCTGTTCCTGGACGACAACCCCGTCGAGATCGGGGGAGTGCGGTCGGCGTTGCCGCAAGTACTGTCGGTGACCTGCCCGCCGGCGCCCGAACTGGAGGATTTCCTGGGCCGGTTGTGGCCGCTGGTCCCGGCGGCGGCGACGGCCGAGGACGCGCTGCGGGCGGAATTCTACGAGCAGGAGCGGGAACGGGACGCCGTGCGCGAACAGGCCGGCTTCGAGGAGTTCCTCGCCCAGTTGGAGCTGGAGGTCGACATCCGGGCCCTGTCCGAGGCCGATGTCCAGCGGGCCGATCAACTCGTCCGCCGTACCAACCAGTTCACCCTCCGCGCCCGGTCGGCCGACGGCGGCGATCTCGCCCGGTGGCGGGAGAACGGCGAAGTGTGGACGGTCGCGGCCCGGGACCGCTTCGGCGACTACGGCCAGATCGGCCTGCTGGCCGTCCGCCCGGACGGCGACCAACTCGACGTGCTGGCCTGGCTGATGAGCTGCCGCGCGCTCGGCCGAGGCGTCGAGGAACGCCTGTTGCAGTGGCTGGCCGTCCGCGCGGACGAGCTGGGCTGCGCCAAGGTCCGGCTGACGGCGGAGCGCACCCCGCGCAACGTACCGGCTCGTCGTCTGCTCGCCGCGCTCGGCGGCGGGGACCAGGACGACGAGCGTCTGGAGAGCGTGGCCACACCGGAACACCTGCGGGCATTCCGTTCCTGGCAGCGCCGGTGACCGGGCGGCTTCGGCCGTCGGCAGCAATGAGCGAGAGGACGAGGCACAACGTGAAGGGCTCTCATGCGTGATGTGAACGAGGACGCGTCGGCGTACGCCGACGGACAGCGGGCGACCGGCGAGTCCATCGAGCGGGGCGGCGGCGGACTCAGCGTGGACGCTCTGCTGGCCAGGGTCAGGTCGGCGGCCTCGGCCGGGTCGGCGGGCGTCGGGACGGACTCCGCCGTACTCGGGCGGCCCGTGACCGGTACGGACGCTGCCTCACCGGGGGCGGCTGGGGTCGTCTCGGACGCTGCCTCGCTCGGGTCGGCCGTGTCCGAGTCGGCGGGCAGCGGTATGGACTCCGGCGCGCTGCGGCCGGCCGTGACCGGTACGGACGCTGCCTCGGCCGGGGCGACCAGCGTCGTCACGGAGGCTGCCTCGCCGGGGGTGGCTGGGGTCGTCGCGAACTCTGCCTCGTCCGAGGCGACCGGCGTCGTCACGGACGCTGCCGTGTCCGAGTCGGCGGGCAGCGGTATGGACTCCGCCATGCTCTCGCCGGCCGTGACCGGTACGGAATCCGCCTGGCTCGGTTCGACTGGCGACGTCGCGAACGCTGCTTTGGCCGGGTCGGGGGGCCCGGTCGCGGACTCGGCCCTGCCCGGGGCGGCCGCCGTCGCCACAGACTCCGCCTCGCCCGAGTCGGCCGGCCTGGCCATGGACCTCGCCCGATCCCAACCGACCGGCGCTCACGCGGACTTCACCAC
Organism: Streptomyces sp. R41; assembly: GCF_041053055.1. Lineage (NCBI taxonomy): Bacteria > Bacillati > Actinomycetota > Actinomycetes > Kitasatosporales > Streptomycetaceae > Streptomyces > Streptomyces sp. R41. The sequence goes on along the minus strand of NZ_CP163443.1, from coordinate 1,272,098 downwards.
AGACCGAGCGACGGGCACCGCGTCGGATTCGGGTGTCGGCACCGCCGTGCCCCAGGACGTGGACGGCCTCTCCGCGGTCATCGCCGCCGCGGCGGGGCCCTATCTGCCTGAGGGGCACTTGTCGCCCGACACCGACTTCTTCGACGCCGGCGGCTCCTCCGTCGGCGCCGTCGAACTCGTCGCGGAGCTGGAACGCGCGCTGGGCATGGAGATCGCCCTGGACGACGTGTTCGCCGACGCCCGGCCGCGCAGCCTCGCCCGGCGTTGGTTGTCGACGACCGGGGGCACGGCCGCCCCGTCGGTCACGGGTACATCAGCAACTCCCGCGCCCGCGGCGACCTGGACCACGGCCGAGTCGGGAACCCCGGCGCCGCACGTCACGTCGGAAACCCCGGCGCCCAGGCCCACTTCGGTCCACGCGGACACCGCGACCGGCACCTCGCCGGCCCCGGGCACCCTCCCGCTGTCCGCCGCGGGCACCCTCCCGGCCTCCGCCCCGAGCACCCTCCCGATCCCGTCCCCCCGGACCCCACCCGCGGTGGCGACCCCCCTCCAGCCCGGCAGCGACGACGCCCCGTACGCCAAGGCCCGCCGCGAGGACCTCGACCAGATCCTGGCCGACCTCGCCCTCGCCGACCGTCTGCCCTGGACCGCCTCGCCCGAGCCGCTGCCACCCCGGCGGCTCCTGCTGACCGGCGCCACCGGCTTCCTCGGCAGCCACATGCTCCTCGATCTGCTGCGGCACAGCGATGCCCACGTCTACTGCCTGGTCCGCGCGGCCGACCAGGAGGCAGCCGTCGCCCGGCTCGGCGAGGCGCTGAAGAGCTACCGGCTGCCCTGGTCGTCGGAGATCCGCCGCCGGGTGACCGTGCTTCCCGGCGACATCCGGCGCCCGCACCTCGGCCTGCCCGACGACCTGTGGAACACGCTCGCCCACGAGTTGGACAGCGTCGTCGGCGTGGCGGCGGCCGTGGACTTCCTGCGCGGCTACCAGTCGCTGCGGCAGAGCAACGTCATCGGCTCGCTGACCCTCGCCGAACTGGCGGCCACCGGCCGGCCCAAGCCGCTGCACCACATCTCCTCCATCGCGGTCTTCAACGAGGTCGGCATCCCTTCCATGGGCGAGGACGACCCGCTCGCCCACGTCGATCGCCTCATAGCCGGATACGACCAGACCAAGTGGGCCGCCGAAGTCGCGCTCCGCCGGGCCCGCGACCACGGTCTGATCGTCACGGCGATGCGCCCCGGCGGCATCGGCGGTCACACCAAGACCGGCGCCTACAACCCGCAGGACCTCAGCAGCGGCCTCATCTCCGCCTTCGGCCGCTTCCGCACCGTGCCCGCCTTCCGCTACCTGAACGCGGCCCCGGTGGACTGGGTGAGCCGGGTGGCGGTAGGCGTCATCTGCGAACCCGACGCCTGGGGCTACGACTACAACCTGACCGGCGTGCCCAACACCCTCGACGACGTCGTACGCGACATGGCGTTCGGCGGCATGCACGTACGCGTACAGGACTGGGACGAGTGGCGCACCGACGCCCTGGCCCGCCTGGAGGCCGAGCCCGTGCCCGAACTCGCCTTCCTGACCCGTGTGTTGCAGAGCCCCACCGCCCTCAAGCTGTGCGAGGCGACGCTCAAGGGCCCTGCGGCCGACGACGACCGCACGGCCGCGCTCGTCGAGGCGCTCGGGCTTCAGCCGGCGGCCCGCTACGACGCCCAGGCCCAGCTGAAGACGTTCGAGCGGCTCGCCCAGGACGGTCTGGCCCGGCTGCCGCACAAGGACGACCAGCCCTACCTGTGGTTCTCCGAGACGACCGAGGGTGGCGTGGGCCCGGTCGGTGCCCCCGCCGACACCCCCTGCTCGATGGCGCTCACCCTCTCCATCGCGAGCATGTACCAACTGGTGAAGGAGCGCCGGGTGGACGTCAGCGGCGAGCTGGTGTGCACGGCGGTGCACCCCGAGCCCCTGGTCGTGGAGCGCGGCGACGTCTGGATACGCCCCGAGGAGGGCATCCCGCAGCAGCACGGTCTGCGGCACCAACTCCTTTGCTACCGGCTGCGGTTGCGCGACGCCGACGGCGGGCTCTGGTGGCTGGAGGGCCGCAAGTACGCCCGGGCCCGCCGCGATGTGTGGCGGCAGACCCGCGCCCTGACCGTGGAGATCGGCCGCGAGGGCGAACCGGCAACCCTGGCGGGCGAGGTCGTCGTGCCCGCCGACAGTTACGTACGCGACCAGATCGACGGCATCAAGGTCGACCCACGCCTGACCGGCCAGGAGAAACGGGCCGCCAAACTGACCTGGCTCGCCTGGTTCGGCCTGGAGATGGGCCGCGGCCTGCTCGGCCCCTTCGCCCGGGCCGCCGCGGACCTCCTCGACCTGCGCCGCACACCCACCCTCACGGAGCACAACCGATGATCTTCAGGACGACCACCCCCTCCCGGACCAGGCCGGCGCTCCGCAGGGTCAGGACCACCACCGCCCTGCGCCCGCTCCACCACCGCCTCGCGGCCGTCGAGGAGATCCCCTTCCGGGCGAGCGACGGCGTCCGGCTCGGCCTGACCCGCGTCGACAGCGGCGAGAGGGACCGGCCCGCCGTGCTGCTCCTGCACGGACACACCGCGTCCGCCGACATGTTCCTGCTGCCGGAGACCCGCAACCTGGTCGACGTCCTGCTCGACGACGGTTACGAGCCGTGGCTGCTCGACTGGCGGGGCAGCTGCCGGCTGCCGTACAACGAGACCGGCCAGAAGTACACGTACGACGACGTCGCCCTGTACGACATCCCCGAGGCCGTCGCCCACATCCGCGGGCGCATCGGCGACCGGCCGCTGTTCGTGGTCGCCCACTGCATCGGCTCCCTCACCCTCTCGCTGAGCATGGCGGCGGGGCTGGTGCCGGGCCTCGCCGGCGTGGTGTCCCAGGGCGTGTTCCTGACGCCGAAGCTCGCCGGTCGCACGTCACTGCGGATGTCGGTGGCCGGGGAGCTGCTGAAGACCCGGATCGACCACATCCCGGTCGACTTCCGCAAGGTCGGCCTCTGGTCCAAGTACACACCGCTGTTCGCGCTGGCCTCCCGGAAGGCGAGCTGCCCCGATCCGACCTGCCAGATCCTGCACAACTCGGCGTGGGGCACGGGTGCTTCGCTGTTCGTGCACGCGCATCTGTCCGAGGCCACCCACAATCGGCTCGCGGAGCTGCTGGGCCCCGCGCCGCTGTGGATCCTGCCGCATCTGCGCCGCATCGAACTGGCCCGCAGCGTGGTTCGCTGGCACGACACCGACCACCGCTACCGGGCACTGCCGCCCAACGCCCTGGACGCGGCCGCCCGCATCGACACCCCCGTCCTGCTGCTCGCGGGCAGTGAGAACGGCCTGTGGCTGAACTCCCAGAAGCTCTGCCACGAGGTACTCGCCCACCGGCAGCCCCAATTGGACGTCGAGTACACCGAGATTCCCGGCTACGGCCACCTGGACACGTTCCTGGGCCGGGGCGCCGCCCTCGACGTATTCGGGCACATCCTCGATTTCCTCGGCAAACGACGGTGACGGCGGCCCGGGCGGGCGGCTACCGTACCGGGCAGTAACCGGACCGCATCGCAGGAGGCGCACCATGCCGCAGCTCGAAGTCGACGGCGCAGCACTGACGTACGACGACGAGGGCCCCCGCGACGGCGACGGTGTGCCCTTGGTGTTCATCCACGGCTGGACGGCGAACCGGCACCGCTGGGACCACCAGCTGGCGCACTTCTCCCCGAAGCGCCGGGTGATACGCCTCGACCTGCGCGGACACGGCGAGAGCAGCGGGGCGGGGGTGCGCACGATCGAGGAGCTGGCGAGGGACGTCCTCGCCCTCCTCGACCACCTGAAGGTCGAGCGGTTCGTCCTGGTCGGCCACTCGATGGGCGGGATGATCTCGCAGACCATCGCCCTCTCGCACCCCGAGCGGGTGGAGCGCATGGCGCTGGTGAACTCGATCAGCCGCATGACCTACAGCCGGGGGCGGGGTCTGCTGATGGGGGTATCCACGCTGGTGCCCTTCAAGCTGTTCGTCGCCGCCAACATCCAGCGGGCCTTCGCCCCCGGCTATCCGCGCGAGGAGATCCGGGAGTACGTGCGCGCCTCCGCGGACACACCGCGGGAGGTGGTCATGACGCTCTACGGCGCCATGCGGGCCTTCGACGTCCTCGACCGGGTCGGCGAGATCCGCACGCCCACCCTGCTGGTGCACGGCTACCACGACATCCAACTGCCCATCTCACAGATGCTGCGGATGGCGAAGGCCTACCCGGACGCCGTGGTGCGGATCGTGGACGCCGGCCACGAACTGCCGGTGGAGAAGCCGGCGGAACTGACCTCGGCACTCGACTGGTTCGTGACCGGCCGGCCCTGAGACGCCCGGCCGCCGGGCCGCTGTCCAACCGGGCCGCTGTCCAAGCCGTCTGCCCCGTGCATCCACCGCCCGTGTTGCCGAGGCAGGGAACCTCCCGTGGGCCACCCGTAGGTGCCCGGCCACCCGTCCGGTGCCGGGGCACCGGACGGCCTCCAGCCCCACCGCCGCGTGCGTGACCGGTGTGTCGCCGACACAGCCTCGAGACGGCATGCGTCGATGGGGTCGGTGGGCTCAGGACGTTTCGGCATCCGGCTTCGCCGTCTGCTCCGTGGGCGGGGAGTCGCCTTCGGAGGCATCGAGTTCTTGCATCCGGCGTTGGATGGCCTCACGCAGGCTCATACCACCGGGCCCCTTGGGGACAACGGCGGCCGATTCCGGTGCTGGTCCTGCCGTGAGGCGATCGATCACCGCATGCAGGTGGTCGGCGCGGTCCTCGCTGCCCTTCTTCTCGTCTGCCACAGCGCACCTCCTTCCCGGGCGGTCCGAGTGGGCTAGTCCTACTCATTGTCGTGCTCGCCGCCCTCCCAGGCGCCTTCGATGACGGGGCCGGCCTGCAATTCGTCGATCTGGATGCGCCACGCGTCGGCGCGGGAGGCGGTGGACTCCTTCACCGCGGCGGTCAGGGTGCGGGCGGCGGCGAAGCGATCGGACCGCGGGCCGCTGGTGGCGATGCGCTTGATCGTCCCCGTCCGGGAGTCGATGGCCGAGCGCAGGCTGCCCGCGCGGGCCGTCAGACGGCCCAGGTTACGGAAGCGAGGCTGGTCGGTGTCGAACCAGATCTGCTGCCACCAGTGGTCGGTGACCGGGTCGTGCCAGCTGATGTAGCCGCCGGGCAGGATCTTTCGGGGGCCGTCCAGTTTGCCGGTGAAGCTGTAGCGCACACCGGGGGCGGCGACCGGGTCGTAGAAGTGCGGGGTGAAGAAGTCCGACATCAGCAGGCCGTTGATGGTGTAGCCGTTCTCCGGCGCCTCCGACGGGTCCGCGACCTCCACCAGGAACTCCACCACGCCCTGGTCAGCCTTGGGGGACTGGCCCGCGACCAGCCGATTGCCGCCGGGGTCGCCGAGCATTTCCAGCATTTCGTGGCTGGCGGTCAGCGACCAGCTGTCGCTGTACTCGATCAGTGAGAACGGCTGGCCGTTGTTGTCGAGGTGGACGCCGGCCGCTCCGGACTGCTGGATGTCGTCCCGGACGATCATGGGCCAGTAGCCGACCGGAACGTCTTTGAGCCTGTCGAAGGCGTCCACGGTGGCGGGGATCTTCCAGATCGGGTCGAAGTCCCGGGTGGCCTGTTTCTGCAGTGCGGCGGCGACCCGGGTGAGCTGGGACGGGGTGATCTGGTCGGTCTCGGACACGAGGGCGAGGTGGGTGATGAGCATGCCGGGCTCCTGTTCTGTCGGGACGGACACGCGATGCCCTTGCGGCGGGCGGGAAAGCGCCGGGCCAAAGCAGTAGCCGGGGCGTCTGATTGCCGTAGTCGGCAGGGAGGTCGGCACCACTCAACAGGCAGGATGCCTCGACGTCACCACCCGATTACTGTATGTCCCGGCCGATCCCCCGCATGGCGTAGCAGCCCGGTATGCATCCATTCGACGTCGGCTACGCCCACCCCCCGTACGCGTCACAACCTCACGATGATCAGCGCGGTGTCGTCGGTGGCGCCCCCCGGCGGGAGCAGCTCGTGGAGGACGGCGTCCGCGAGGGTCTCGGGGTCGGCCTCCTTGTGGCGGACCAGGGAAGTGGCGAGGCGGTCGAGCCCGGTGTCGATGTCTTCACCCCGCCGTTCGATCAGGCCGTCGGTGTACAGCACGACGGTGGCGCCGTCGGTGAACGTGGTGCCGGCTTGTGGCCTCGGGATCGGGTCGGGGCGGGCGTCGAGCGGCGGGTCGGTGGCCTGATCGAGGAACTCCACGCGACCGTCGGCGTGGACCAGCACGGGCGGGGGATGGCCGGCGCTGCTGTAGGCGATGGTGTGGTGGTCGAAGTCGATGAAGGTCGTGACCGCGGTGGCCGATTCGGCGCCGTCCACCACGTGGGCATAACGTCCCAGCACGTCCAGGGCCTGAGCGGGGCCCTCGGCGACACGGGAGGCGGCGGTGAGCGCGCTGCGCAGCTGGCCCATGACACCGGCGGCCTCCAGCCCGTGGCCGACCACGTCGCCCACGGCCACGCCGATGCGGTTGCCGCCCACCAGGTCGACCAGGTCGTACCAGTCGCCGCATACGTTCAGCGAGCCGACCGCGGGTCGGTAGCGCACGGCGACACGGCGGTGTTCCAGCTGGCGAGGCGCGGGAAGCATCGCCTTCTGCAGGGCCAGCCCCACCTCGCGCTCGCGCGCGTGCGCCAGGCGCAGACGTTCGTTGACCTCCTGCAGCTCGCGGGCGCGCGTGTACAGCTCGGCCTCCAGCACTCGGGACCGGCTCCCGCTCGGGCCGCCGCGGGCCTGGATCAGCTCGGTGACCTCCTCGACCCGGTGCACCAGCAGCACCACCTTCCCGTCCGGGTCGTGCACCGGCGCGTTGATGGGGCTCCAGAAGCGCTGCTCCCACTGCCCGGGCTGCTCGACGGATTGGACGTCGTACCGCTGCAGGGCCATCGAGTCGCGCTCGCCGGTGGCCAGCACCCGGGTCAGCGAGGCCTCCAGGTTGCGCATACCCGTCGCGGTGGGGTCGTTCGGGTTGTCCGGGAAGACGTCGAAAAGGTGGCGGCCGATCAGCTGCTCCCTTGTGCGCCCGGACATGCGCAGAAACTCCTCGTTGGCATCCGCGTACACGAGCTGGGGCGTCAGCAGGGCCACCATGCCGGGCAGGGCTCGGAACACCGCCGCGTAGTCGATCCCCGCGTCCGTCATGGCGCCGCCACCTCGTTGCCGATTTCGCACATTTTCTCATGATTGCGGCAGCGGGAGGTGGTGTCCGCGCGGCCGTCACGGGCCCGCGGTCGTCGGCCCGGCACGGTCGGGGAGCAGGCCGGGCGGCGCCCGGCAGGCGCGGGCCGTCGGTCCGGGCGGGTGCCCAGCCATGGGGCTGCTGTCGGCCCAGGGGAAGGCCCCCGGTTGTGAACCGAGTTGTCGCCGCTCAGGCTGTGACCCCGGCAGCCAACGGCTGCTGTTGAACCGAGTTGTCCCCCTCAGGTCGTGACCCGGCAGTCAACTGCTCAGCCGTGAACCGAGTTGTCAGCCGTCACACGGCGACAACGCCCACCCCCGCCTCCTCGAACCGCCGCACCATCTCCGACCCCACCGCCGCATCCGTGACCAGCGTGTCCACCGACTCCGCCGGGCAGATCCGGGCGAACGCGCGCTGCCCCAGCTTGCTGGAGTCGGCGGCGACGATCACGCGCTCGGCGCGCTCGCACAGGAGGCGGTTGATCGCGGCCTCCGCCTCGTCATGGGCGGCAGCGCCGTGCGTGGCGTCGAAGGCGACCACGCCGAGCACGGCGACGTCGATGGTGATCTGGCCGAGCACGCCGTCCGCGAGGGGACCGATGAGCTCGTACGACTGCGGGCGCGCCACCCCACCCGTCACCACGATCTTGAACTGGGGGCGCACGGCCAGCTCGTTGGCGATGTTCAGCGCATTGGTGACGACGGTCAGCGCGGGGGAGCCGGACGCCAGATCGGGGCGGACGGCCAGGGCGCGGGCCACCTCGGTCGTCGTGGTGCCGCCCGTCAGGCCCACCGCCTCGCCCGGGGCGATGAGGTCGGCCACCGCCTTCGCGATGCGCTGCTTCTCGGAGGCGTGGCGGGCGGTCTTGTAGCGCAGGGGCAGTTCGTACGAGACGCCGTGGACGACCGCGCCGCCCCGGGTGCGTACGAGCATCTGCTGCTCGGCGAGCTGGTCGAAGTCGCGCCGGATCGTCGCGGCCGACACCTCGAGCTGGGCCGCGGCCTCCTCGACATCCAACCGGCCCCGCTCCACGAGCAGTTCCAGCAGCGCCTTCCAGCGGGCGTCGCGCGACATCCGCACTCTCCATTCCTCGATCTTCCGCGACCTTAGCGCACCCCATTCCCAGCAGAATGCTTGATTGTGCTCGAAAGCTCGCTATATCTTGCAGGAACAAGCAAATGTGGGAGGGGTACGGCATGACCCATGTCGAGAACGAGCTGAACAGTCAGCCCGAGTGCTGGAACCGCGCCGCCGAGCAGGCCGTCGCGCACGCAGCCGCGCTGCCCGCGGCGGGGGAGCGGGTCGCGATCGTGGGGTGCGGCACCTCGTTCTTCATGGCGCAGTCCGTGGCCGCGCTGCGCGAGCAGTCCGGGCACGGCGAGACGGACGCCTTCGCTGCGTCGGAGTTCCCGCACGGCCGCTCGTACGACCGCGTCGTCGCCCTCACCCGCTCCGGCACCACCACCGAGGTGCTCGAACTCCTCGGGCACCTTCGGGGACGTACGCGTACGACCGCCATCACCGCCGACCCCGAGACCCCCGTGATGGAGTCCGCGGACGACATCGTCGTGCTCGACTTCGCCGACGAGCGGTCCGTGGTGCAGACGCGGTTCGCGACCACCGCGCTCACGCTGCTCCGGGCCCACCTCGGGCTGCACACCGACGCCGTCGTCGCCGACGCGCGCACCGCACTGGAGACTCCGCTGCCCGAAGGGCTGGTCGACTGTACGCAGTTCACCTTCCTCGGTCGCGGCTGGACCGTCGGGCTCGCCAACGAGGCCGGGCTCAAGATGCGTGAGGCCTCGCTCGCCTGGACCGAGGCCTACCCGGCGATGGAGTACCGGCACGGCCCCATCAGCATCACTACCCGGGGCACCGCCACCTGGATGCTCGGCAAGGCGCCCGAAGGGCTGGCCGAACAGGTACGGGAGACCGGCGGGTTGTGGGTGGCCGGCGCTCTTGACCCGCTCGCCGAACTCGTCCGCGCCCAGCGGCTGGCGGTCGCCGTCGCCGCGGCCCGCGGACTCGACCCCGACCAGCCTCGCCACCTCACCCGCTCGGTGATCCTCAGCCCGGCCGCCCACTGAACCGGCTCGACCACCCGCCGAGAAGGAGGAGTTGTGCCCCTCGCAGCAACCGGTGACCTGGTCGTCGCGGCCGCCCAGGCGCGGACCGCCGTCGCCGCGTTCAACATCATCACCCTCGAACACGTCGAGGCTGTCATCGCGGGAGCCGAGTCCGTCGACGCTCCGGTCGTTCTCCAAGTCAGCGAGAACGCGGTGAAGTTCCGCTACGGACGGCTGCTTCCGCTGGCCCGCGCCGCGACCGCTGCGGCCGAACGTGCCTCGGTGCCCGTCGCGTTGCACCTGGACCACGTCCAGAGCGACGACCTGCTGAGGCAGGCGCCCGGCGCCGGGTTCAGCTCCGTGATGTACGACGCGGCACGTCTGCCGTACGAGCAGAATCTTGCCGCCACCCGGGCTGCCGCGGACTGGGCACACGCACAAGGCCTGTGGATCGAGGCCGAGTTGGGGGAGGTCGGTGGCAAGCACGGTGAGCCGCCGCTCGACGCGCACGCCCCCGGAGCCCGTACCGACCCCGCCGAGGCCCGCGCCTTCGTGGCCGACTCCGGCGTGGACGCCCTGGCCGTGGCGATCGGCAGCTCGCACGCGATGACCACGCGCACCGCCACCCTCGACCACGGCCTCCTCAAGCGATTGACGGCGACGCTCGGCGTGCCGCTCGTCCTGCACGGCTCCTCCGGAGTGCCGGACGACGAGCTGGCAGCGGCCGTCATGGGCGGCATCGCCAAGGTCAACGTCGGCACCGCGCTGAACATCGCGATGACCGGCGCCATCCGGGAGTTCCTCGCCGCCCACCCCGAGGCCGTGGACTCCCGGAAGTACCTCAGCGTGGGGCGGGAGGCGATGGCGCGGGCGGTGGCACGGCTCATCGGCGTCCTACGGGGCTGACCTCAGGCTGCCCCGGCCCCGGCCCGGGCCTCGGCTCCGGTCCCGGCCCCGGCCCCGGTCTCGACCAGCTTCTCGAAGAAGAACTCGTGCTTGAGGAACGACACGTCGTACTCATGCCCTGGATACGGCGGGATCAGCTGCGCCGCCTGGAACAGCCGCCAGCCGTCCTCCAGGGCGTGCACGCCTGACGTGTACGGGGGTTCGTCGCTGTCCCCGGTCGTGGGCGACGTGCGGCCGGTGCCGTCGTAGACCGACCAGCCCACCACGTCCGAGTCCAGCGCGGAGGTGGCGAGGTAGAGGACCAGAACTTGCTGACGGATGCTCATGCGAGGTCTCCCTGGGGGCGGTTGGAGACCCGGGTCACCCAATGGTCGAGGTCGAAGGAGTCGTCCCCGGTGAGCGCGCGCCACATCAGGACGCGGTTGTAGATCTCGAGGCGGCCGGTGGCCGGCTCGTACCAAGGGAAGCTGGTGGACAGTTCCTCGGCGACGCGAGGGTCCCCGAGGTCCGAGGTGTCCCACAGCCGCCGCTGCCGCACCGTCGGATTGAAGCGGATCTTGAACATATAGCGGACCGTGTCGCTGTCGTTGCGCCGGCCGCCGTGCCACAGCCCATGGTGCAGAAACACCACGGTACCGGCCGGGCAGACCAGTCGGCTCTGCCCGCGCAGGTTCTGGTAGCGCCCGGTGTCCGACTCGTTGGTGCGCCGCAGATGACTGCCCGGCACGCTCAGGGTGCCGCCCATGTCGAGGGTGACGTCCTGCGGGTAGTACATCAACTGGACGTCGAAGGCGTCGGTGCGCACATCGATGATCGCGTCTCCGTGCAGCGGTTGCGCCCGTCCCTCGCGGGGGCGGCGGATGTGGACGGCGTGATGGTCGACGGCGGGGCCGGGTCCGACGAGACTGCGCAACGCTCCCGCCACCAAGGGGAGTTCGAGGAGTCGGCGGGCGAAGGACCCCTCCGGGTAGGCGTCCGGCACAGGGCTGCCGTAGGGCACCTCGGGCAGGCCATCGCGCAGCACCTCCATCCCCTCGGCATTCATCTCGGGCGGCACCACGGCGTCCAGCCGCAGTGAGCCGTGGGCCACGAAGTGCGCCATCCGCACGGAACTCAACAGCGGGCCGCCGGTCGTGTGCTCCAACGTGTTGGTCATGTGCCCCAACGTAGGGCGGCGCCCCAGGTCGGCGCGTTGGCCCCACTCACCACTGCTGGTAGTTTTTCACCATGCGGGAGACCGAGCTGCACCTGGGCGAGCCACCCGCCGTCGTCAACATCGGCGTCGGCGTGCACGGCGTCGCGAGCCCCACGGACGTCTTCCGGCTGCCGGAGCTGTGGCAGCTGCACCTCTACCAGTACGACGCCGAGCTGACCGTCGACGGTACGGCGCACCTCATCCGCCCCGGCCGGGTGAGCCTCGTACCGCCCGGCACCACGGTCCGCTACCGCTACCAGGGCCGTTCCGAACACCTCTACGCCCACCTGCGCATCGCCCCGGTCGGCCCGCCCCGCACCGTCCCCGTCATGCAGGACGCGGGACCCGAACTCCCCACCTTCTTCGACCTGTTGCTCCATGCGATCGCGGCGGCCCCCGGCGCACCCGAGCGCACCCGGGCGGAGATCTGGACCGCGCTGTGGCGCATCGCCCATCTGACCCCGCCCGCCGTCACCGGCCCGGGCCCCCACCCCGCGGTCAGCACGGCGATCGCCCATATCGAGGCCCACCTCGCCGACCCGCTCGCCATTCCCGAGATCGCCCGCGCCGCCGGGGTCTCCCACAACCACCTCACCCGGCTCTTCCGCACCGAGACGGGCACCACGGTCGTGGCCTACATCCGCCGCCGCAGACTGGAGCGCGCCCACCACCTGCTGCGCGCCTCGACGCTCTCCATCCCGGCCGTGGCCGCCTCCGTCGGCATCCCCGATCTGCAGGCCTTCAACAAGGCGTGCCGTCGCGAACTCGGAGCCTCACCGCGCGTACTGCGCGGCGCTACTTCTTGACGGCCCTGAGGATCACGAACTTCGCGTCGCCGGCGACGAGTTCACTGTTGCCGAAGAGGCGGCGCAGCTTCAGGTGGTAGCCGAGGTGACGATTGCCGATCACCCACAGCTCGCCGCCCGGCCGCAGCGCGTGCCGTGCCCCCGAGAACATCCGCCAGGCCGTCGTGTCCGTCGTCGCCTGATGCGAGTGGAACGGCGGATTGTTGAGCACGAGGTCGACGCTTGCGGCGGGTACACCCGCCAGCCCGTCATCGACGCGGAACTCCGCGCTCCCGTCGGCATTCGCCCGGTAGGTCGCCTCGGCCGAGGCCACGGCCTGGTAGGACTCGTCGACGAACAACACCTCGGCCTCGGGATTGGCCAGCGCGATCGCCGTACCGACGACCCCGTTTCCGCAGCCCAGGTCCACGACCCGCTCGGCACCGCGGCTGCGCGGAAGGTGCTGGAGGAAGAATCGGGTGCCGATGTCGAGACGGTCGGCGCAGAAGACGCCCGCGTGATTGACCACCGTGCGCCCGGAGACCGGACCGATGCCGTCGGGGAGCTCGTAGCTGTACGGCCACGGGTTGGTGTCCCGCGCGATGCCCGGGTACGGGGTGCAGAAGATGAGCCGGGCCTTCTTCTCGGCCAGCGAGGTGCGGGTCGGGCCGAGGATCCGCTCGAAGAGCTTCAGCGTCGAGGTGTGGATCTCCTTGACCATTCCGGTGCCGACGACGACCGTCCCCTCGTGCACACCGGGCGCCACCCGGTGCAGCTGGTCCTCCAGCAGGGCGAGGCTCTTCGGCACCCGGACGAGCAGCACGTCGATGCGCTCCGGAGGGGTGTCCTGCGTGGTGAGGAGCTGTACGGCGGCTTCCTCGGCACCGGCCCGCGCCAGGTTCGCCCGAGTCGCCTCGTGTGCGAGGAAGGAGTCGGTGATCTGCGTCGGCCGGTGCGCCGCCAGCGCCGTGGCGAGCGCGCCCCAGCGGTCGCCGACGATCACGACCGATCCGGTCAGGGGGGTCCCGCTCTCCGCGAGGTGCCGCAGCAGATACGTGTCGGCGGCGTCCCAGGCACGCAGCTGCTCGCGCGGGTCCTCGGGGAAGCGGGCGAGTGTGTACTCGCCCCAGGGTGTGCTCATCCGGTCGTTCATCGTGGGTCAAGGCTAAGCGACCCCGGGGAGGCCCGGGCACGCCCCCACGCCGCCCGCACTCCCCGGTGCCGCTCGACCGAGCCGCAGCTCAGCCCCGGTCGGGCCGGGTGCGCGAGGATGGAGCCATGTCCATGGACGCCGAGCTGTTCCCCCGGAGCCGGACGGAGATCGCGCCCGACGAGGTGCACGTCCCGGACTGGCTGGACGCGGACAGCCAGCGGGAGCTCCTGGAGGCCTGCCGCGCCTGGGCCCGCCCACCGGCCGGCCTTCGCACGGTGCGCACCCCCGGTGGTGGCACGATGACCTCCCGGCAGGTCTGCCTGGGCTGGCACTGGTACCCGTACCGGTACGCACGTACGGTCGCCGACGGCGCCCCCGTGAAACCCTTCCCGCGATGGCTCGACGAGCTCGGCCGACGCGCGGTCACGGACGCCCTCGGAGCCCGTGCGGCGACCGCCGCGTACGACATCGCACTGATCAACTTCTACGACGCCGACGCCCGCATGGGCATGCACCGCGACAGCGACGAGAAGTCGGACGCGCCGGTGGTGTCGCTGAGCCTCGGCGACACCTGCGTCTTCCGGTTCGGGAACACGGAGACCCGCACACGGCCGTACACGGATGTCGAGCTGCGCAGCGGCGATCTCTTCGTGTTCGGCGGGGCGTCGCGGCTCGCCTATCACGGGGTGCCGCGGGTGTACGCGGGAACGGCGCCGCCGGAGTTGGGGCTCACCGGCCGACTCAACGTCACTCTGCGGGTGAGCGGCTTCCAGGGTCCGTGCGGTGAATCAGGCGCTGGGCCACCGGACATGCCACCGGACGAGCGGATCATGGGAGACTCCCCCTCATGAACGGCAAGGCGGGCCCCCGGGCGGCGGGGGAAGGGAACACGCGGACGCGGCTGGACCGGGGGCGCGGAGCGCTCGGGCCGGCGCTGGAGCTCGTGCACACCGGGCGTGCTCCGACGCGTGCCGTGCTCACCGCCGAGCTGGGGGTCACCCGGGCGACGGCGGGCGCGGTGGCCGCGGAGCTGGAGGCGCTGGGGCTGATCCGGGTCGACGCGCGGCCCGGGGCGGCGGCCGGTTCGCAGGGGCGACCCTCGCACCGCCTCGAGGTCGCCGAGGACGGGCCCGTCGCGCTGGCCGCGCAGGTGCACGCCGACGGGTTCCGTGCCGCACTGGTCGGCCTCGGCGGCCGGATCGTCGCGACGGCGCCCGGTTGCGAGACCGTCGACGCCGATCCTGCGAAGGTGCTCGGCTCGGTCGTCGAGGCGGGCGCCGAGCTGCTCCGCGAGACCGGGCGGCGCTGCGTGGGCGCCGGACTCGCCGTGCCGTCCGCCGTCGCCGAACCCGAGGGGCTCGCCCTCAACCCGTTGCACCTGGCCTGGCCCGCGGGCGCCCCCGTGCGGCAGATCTTCGCCGAGCGGGTGCGCGCGGCCGGCATCCAGGGACCCGCGTTCGCGGCCAACGACGTGAATCTCGCCGCCCTCGCCGAGCACCGCCATGGCGCGGGCCGCGGCTCCCGTGACCTGCTGTGCGTGGCCACGGGGCACCGGGGCGTCGGTGGCGCGCTCGTGCTCGACGGGCGTCTGCACACGGGCAGTTCGGGGCTCGCCCTCGAAGTCGGCCACCTCACCGTCAACCCCGAGGGCCGCCCCTGCTACTGCGGCAGCCGCGGCTGTCTCGACGTCGAGGCCGACCCGCTGGCCTTCCTCACCGCGGCGGGCCGCGACCCCGGCCCCGAGGTGTCGCTGCTCCAGCAGGCCAACGACCTGATCCGCGGCCAGTACGCCGACCCGGGCGTCCGCATGGCCACCGAGGCGCTGATCGACCGGCTCGGCCTCGGACTCGCCGGTCTCGTCAACATCCTCAACCCGGACCGGATCATCCTCGGCGGGCTGCACCGCACCCTGCTCGACGCCGACCCGGACCGGCTGCGCGCCGTCGTCGCCGACCGCAGCCTGTGGGGGCAGAGCGGCGGCGTACCGATCCTCGCCTGCACGCTGGACCACAACAGCCTCGTGGGGGCGGCCGAGTTGGCATGGCAGCCCGTGCTCGACGACCCGCCGGCGGCGCTGGCCGAGGTATGAGGGGCTCTGGCCGAGTTCTGAAGGTCAGGAACCGGTCAGACTCCACAGCGCAGCGACGAGCGCTCGTCGAGCCGGGTCAGCGCGGCGGCCGCGTCACCCGTCCGCAGACCCAGGCGGACTTGCGGACGCGCCGCCGGAAGGGCGCCAGCAGTACGAGCAGATCGCCTTCCGCGCGTGCGAACACCCTGCGGACGAGGCGCTGTTGGCGGCCTTCGACGCGCACGAGGCCCTCACGGCGGCGGAGAAGCTCCGGCCGTCGGTGAACACCTCGGTGGCTTAGTTCCGGGTAACCGCCGACGACGGATCGGCTGCATCGGAGGTCAGGGCGTACTGCGCCACCCCGTCGCCGAGTGACCAGTCGATCGACTCGTTCTCGGTCAGGGTGACGAACACGTTGCGCGGCTCCGTCCCGGCGTAGGCGTGGGCGAGTTCGGCGATACGCCGGTAGAGCTCCCGCTTCTGCGCGGGCGTGCGGCCGGAGCGCAGCGTGATCGCGACGTACACGATGCCGTCGTCGCGGCGCACGCCGAGATAGTCGTCGTAACGCAGCGTGCTGCTGAAGCCGTCGTGGCCGACCAGGACCTGGAACCGGTCGTCGGGTGGGATGCCGATGGTTTCCACCAGGGCGTCGTGCACGGCGCGGCCGAGCGCGTCGAGCCGGTCACGATCGGTCCCCAGCGCGTCTATGCGGACAAAGGGCATGTCAGTGTTGTCCCCTCGGAGAAATGGTCAACGGGTTCCGGTGGGTTGGGCAGCGCCGCTGCTCACTCACGCCAGTCCACGGCGAAGGCGCGCGCGGGGTTCTCGGTGAAGACGCGCTCCACCAGGTCCTTTCCCAGGGCGAGTTCGACGAACCGTGTTCACCACTGCCGGCCCCGCGGCAGCCGGTCGCGTTCCGGCGCCGACATGTGCAGCACCCGGAAGACCTCGCCCGAAGCCTTGGGAGAGTCGTGGTCCCAGAGCGAGAAGTGCACCAGCTCCCAGTGCCGCGGATCGACGGCTGCGGCCGCGCAGACCGCGCCGTCCAGCGCGGCCAGCCGCCCGGCCTCGCGCACGGCCTCCTCCATCACCTCGGACAGCTCCATTCCATCGGGAACGGGCTGCCGCCGCCGTACCGCGACCTTGGCGGGCGAGCCGGCGGCGCCGCCCTCCTCGTAGGCGAGACCGGTCCAGTGCTGCACCACGGGTCGCCCGAAGTCGTTGACGAGCCCCTGGAACGCGCCGCCCCAGAGGAAGGAGTTCATGCCCTCCGACGTGTTCCACAGGTAGAACGGCGCGTACTGGTTGACCGGCGAACCGTCCACCCCGCGCTCACGCATGAGATATGTCTTGAATCCGAGCCCCTCCCAGTCGTCGAGCAGGTGCCCGATACGGGAGACACGCCCGCGGATGATGTCCATGTCGTAGTCGGCGGGGAAGGTGAGCTCGTACTGCATGGCGTGCATCTGGCGGAAACTCCCTTATCGGAGAGGCGTGAGAAGGGCGAGCAGTCCGCGAACTCCCGTGTCGAAGGCGGCGGGTGAGCCGGACGCGCGGGCCAGTACATAACCGCCCTGGACGGTCGCGAGGATCGTCGCGGCGATCTCCTCCGCGTCGAGCGTGGGCGCGAACTGACCCTGTTCCTTGCCCTCTTCGACGATTCCGGCGAGGCGCTCGCGCAGCCAGTCGAGCGTCTCGTCGACGGGCGCGCGCAGCTCGTCGCTCGCGATGACCTCCGGGTCCATCGTCAGCCGCCCGACAGGGCAGCCGCGCAGGACGTCGCGCTCGCGGCGCAGATACGCCTCGATGCGCGCGTACGGCGATCCGGGCGCGCTCAGTACGCCCTCGGCGGTAGCGCGCAGCTCCTCGGCGGTGCGGCGGATCGCGGCGAGGGCCAGATCGGGCTTGCCCTTGAAGTGGTGGTACATGCTGCCCTGGCCCGCACCGGCGTGCTGCTGGATCGCCTTGGGGCTGGTGCCCACGTAACCGCGCTCCCACAACAGCTCGCGGGTGGACTCGATCAGCCGGTCCGGAGTGCTCATGAAGCCAATGTACATACTAGTAGGTACAGAAGTCGAGGTCTTCAAGGAGCAGCCCAGGAAGCTCCGCGTACTCCCACGGAGGTACGCGTACGGCCGCTGGCCGTACGACGACCGGGACCCCCTTTCGCAGCCAATCTCGAAGCATCGCAACAGATCCCACCGAGGAGATGACTCGAGATGCAGACCCTGGCGAACTGGGACGGCGGGCCCGGCCCGTGGATCCTCTTCTTCCCGCTGATCTGGGCCGTCGTCGTGATCGGCGTCGTGACCGTCCTGCGCCGCACCGGCCGGCGTGGTCGTCTCGGTCCGTGGCGCGCGATGGGCGGCTTCGGCCCCGGCGGCGACACCCGCCCGGCGGGTGACTCGCCGATCGCGGTGCTCGGCCGCCGCTTCGCCTCCGGAGAGATCGACGAGGACGAGTACTGGCGCCGGCTCTCCGTCCTGGACGAGCAGTTCGGGCGTACGGGCAAGGGGGGAGCGGCATGACCACCGTGATCACGACGCGTCATGCCGCGGGTGTCACCGACGCCGTCAAGGTGTACGGCAGCGGAGACACCGCCGTGAGGGCCCTGGACGGGGTGAGCGTCGGCTTTCCGGCCGGTCGCTTCACCGCGATCATGGGGCCCTCGGGCTCCGGCAAGTCCACCCTGATGCATTGCGCGGCGGGCCTCGACACGCTCACCTCCGGAGCCGCGTTCATCGGCGACACCGAACTGGGCACGCTCGACGACCGTCGACTGACGCTGCTGCGCCGCGACCGCATCGGCTTCGTCTTCCAGGCGTTCAACCTGGTCCCGACGCTGACCGTCGCGGAGAACATCACCCTGCCGATGGACCTCGCCGGATCCGAGGGCTCACGCGACTGGATCGACGCCCTCGTCGACGTCGTCGGCCTGCGCGACCGGCTCCACCACCGTCCCAGCGAGCTCTCGGGTGGACAGCAGCAACGCGTCGCCGTGGCACGGGCGTTCGCCGGGCAGCCCGACGTCGTCTTCGCCGACGAACCCACCGGCAACCTCGACTCCCGCTCCGGCGAGGAGGTCCTGAACCTCCTCGGCAGGGCGGTGCGCCAGATGGACCGTACGGTCGTCATGGTCACCCACGACCCGGTGGCTGCCGCGCACGCCGACGAGGTCGTCTTCCTCGCCGACGGACGCCTTGTCGACCGGATGGAATCCCCGACGGCCGACAAGGTCCTCGACCGGATGAAGGCCTTCGACGGAAAGGGAGGGCCGTCATGAACGCCTCGATTCGCATCAGCGTCTCCTCCCTGCGCGCCCACAAACGACGCTTCGCCGGTACGTTCCTGGCGGTGCTCCTCGGCGTCGCCTTCCTGGCCGGAACGCTGGTCATGGGCGACACGCTGCGCGCCAGCTTCGACACGATGTTCGGCAACGCGACGAAGGGCACCGACGCCGTCGTCCGCAGCGCCGACACCATCACCACGCCCGGCGAGAGCCAGGGCGTGCGCCGGCCCGTCGACACCGACCTGGTGAAGACGATCGAGCAGACCCCCTCAGTCGCGGCCGCCGCGCCCGACATCCAGGGCGCGGGCCAGCTCGTCGGCGCCAACGGCAAGCCCATCGGCGGCCAGGGCCCTCCCACCCTCGCGGGCAACTGGATCGAGGATCCCCAGCTCAACGCGTATCAACTCGCCGAAGGCCGCGTCCCGTCGAAGTCCGGCGAGGTCATCGTCAATCGGGGCGCCGCCAAGAAGGGCGACCTGAAGATCGGCGACACGACGACCCTGCGCACACCCGATCCCGTCAAGGTGACCATCGTGGGCCTCGCGACCTTCGGCGGCGAGGACGGCATGGCACAGGTGACGTTCACCGGAATGACCCAGGCCGACGCCGAGAAGTACCTCACCGCGAAGCCCGGCGAGGCCGCGAGCATCCGCGTGCGGGCCGGCCCCGGTGTCGGTGAGCAGCAGCTCGTCTCCGCTCTGACTCCCGTCCTGCCCAAGGGAGTCGAGGCCATCACTGGCCAGGAGTCGGCCCAGGAGAACACCGACATGATCTCCAGCCAGTTCCTGACCATCTTCACGACCTTCCTGCTCGTGTTCTCCGGAATCGCGCTGTTGGTCGCGACCTTCTCCATCCACAACACCTTCGCGATCGTCGTGGCCCAACGCACCCGAGAGAACGCCCTGTTGCGCGCCCTCGGCGCCTCCCGCCGTCAGGTCACCGCCTCGACCCTCGTCGAGGCGAGCGTGGTCGCCGTGACCGCCTCGGCCGCGGGGCTCGCGGGCGGCATCGGCATCGCGGCCGGCCTGCAGGCGCTCTTCCCAGCCATCGGATTCCCGTTCCCCGAGGGCAACTTGGTGATCAGCGGCCTGTCCATGCTGCTGCCGCTCGCGGTCGGCATCGTGGTCTGCCTCGGCTCCGCGCTGCTGCCCGCCGTACGTGCCGGACGCACCGCACCGCTGGCCGCGCTGCGCGAGACGGCCGTCGACCAGTCCGGGGCCTCGCGCGGGCGTGCGATCGTCGGTTGCGGCCTGACCGCACTGGCGGTCGGCATCACCCTGACCGGCGTACTGGCGAATCCGTCCCTGTGGCTCGCCGGGCTCGGCGCCGTGCTCGCCCTCGCCGCCTTCGTGGTCCTCGGCCCCGTCGCCTCCTCGACAGCCGTACGCGTCCTCGGCGGCCCTCTCGACAAGCTGCGCGGTGTCACGGGCGGGCTCGCCCGGCGCAACGCGCTGCGCAGCCCGAAGCGGACCGCCGCCACCGCGAGCGCCCTGATGATCGGCGTCGCCGTCGTCTCCCTGTTCACGGTCTTCGGCGCCTCGCTCAAGGCCACCATGGACCAGACGGTGTCCCGGTCCTTCGCGGGCGACGTCGCCGTCAGCACCCCCTCGTTCGGCGCGGGCGGCAGCGGGCTCAGCCCGAAGCTGGCCCCCGCGATCGCGCGGCAGCCGTCCGTCGAGAACGCCGTGGGCCTGGGCCGCGGTGTCGCCGAAGTCGACGGCAAGGGACGCGCGTTGACCGTCACCGACCCGGTGACCCTCGGCAAGGTCTTCGACCTCGGCGAGGTACACGGCTCGCTGGACGACCTTGGCACCAACGGCATCGCCATCACCAAGAAGGAGGCCGACAAACAGCACCTCAAG
Organism: Streptomyces sp. R41; assembly: GCF_041053055.1. Lineage (NCBI taxonomy): Bacteria > Bacillati > Actinomycetota > Actinomycetes > Kitasatosporales > Streptomycetaceae > Streptomyces > Streptomyces sp. R41. Next base: position 1,251,496 of record NZ_CP163443.1, on the reverse strand, counting down.
ACCGGCGACACGGCTCAACTCACCTTCACCGACGGCAAGAAGGAGAGCTTCACGGTCCGCGCGGTCTA